>MSHD01000009.1 GCA_001941045.1 Lachnospiraceae bacterium Zagget2 | reverse complement strand
GATTATGTTGATTCTCTACTGGTCAAGGAAGCCCTGGGACGGGGCGCAAAACCTTACGGAAATGCTTGATATCTCAGAAGCGGACAAGAAGCAGCTGGCACCGTTTCTTCAGAATTACAGGCTGAATCTGATCAATATGTATGATCTTAAGAATGTGGATGCATGCACAAGTTCGCTTAAATACATTCTCAGACTTCTGCAGAAAGATCAGAACAGAGCTGCACTCTATCAGGAAGTGCAGGAAGAACCTGCATATAAGAGACTTGATCAGGAAACAGGCAGAATGATAGCAGTACTGCTGCGGGACGATGCACTGCAGCAATACATAGAAGACCAGGGAGAAGACGGAAAGGAGACTTTTAATATGTGTAAGGCATTAGATGATATGAGACAGGAAGCGATAGAACGTGGCATTTCACAGGGCATGAACCGTGGAAAAGCAGTCGGGGAAGACCTCTTTGCCCGACTGACAGATTCTCTCCTGCAGGACGGGCGTTTGGATGACCTACACCTTGCGGTGGGAGATCCTGATGCGCGCCAGGCTCTCTATCGGGAATATCACATTCTAAGCTAGTCGTTATCTCTTCACTGGCGGGTATACTATATTTTTTCTCTACCTTCTGGGTCCGTCTGGATTTCGGGACGTTTTCCCTCTTTTTTATCACCATATTTTCACATTTTCAGCTTTTCATATAGTCAATTATTAATTTTCTATTTGTAATATTTATTCTGGAGAAACATGTAGGATTATAAACAGTACGTGGAATTCTGGAAGATGTGAAAAAAGGAGAGGAAAATGACGGATACTTCCATTGACCCGAAGGGTATCGGCGAGCGCATCCGTGCGCTCCGCAAAAAATATAATAAGACGCAGTCCTATTTTGCGGATCTGTTGTTCATCTCCCCCTCCTATCTGGCCCTGATCGAGGGCGGGCAGCGCACACCCTCCCTGGACATCGTCGCGCGGCTGTCCAAATACTGCGGCGTGAGCGCTGACTATATTCTGTTTGGCGAAGAATCAAAAAGTTCTGACATGAATCGCAGAAAATTCGAAGTGCTCTGCGAACGGCATACGCCGGAGGAAGTGACGCTGGCGCTGCGAATGGCCGAATATTATCTGGAACTGAAGAAAGATGAGGCGGAACTGAATCCGGCCTGAAAAATCCTTTACAATCCGTGTTTCTTCCTCTATTATGATGTGTAGTTTGTTTTTCAGGAGGGAATCTTTTGTCCGTTTTATCTGATTACCATGTACATACCACATTTTCCGGCGACGGCGAGACCGCGGCAGAGGCCATGATCCGGCACGCCATTGAACTTGGTCTTGAGCATCTGTGCCTGACTGACCATATAGATTACGATTACCGGGACGGCGATGTCTGTTTCGAGTTTGACCCGAGGGAATATTTTCATCATCTGGAGCAGCTGCGCTCGAAATACCGGGAGCAGATTGACCTGCAGATCGGCGTGGAGCTGGGGCTCAGGCCCTACCTGGCCGCCAGGCACCACAGCCTTGTCTTCTCCTGCCCTTTTGATTTCGTCATCGGGTCGGTACATCTGGTGAACAGCCGCGATCCCTATTATCCGTCCTACTTTAAGAACCGCGACGAGTTCGACGCCTATATGGAGTATTTCGAGTGCTGCCTGCACAATATTGAGGCTTACTCAAACTTTGACGCTTTCGGACATCTCGACTATGTCATACGCTATGGCCCCAACCGGGATCGCTACTATTCTTATGATCTTTTCCGTGGAATTATCGATGAGATTCTGCGATTGCTGGTCAGAAAGGATATTGCGCTGGAGGTCAATACCACCGGCTACCGTTATGGCCTCGGCGCTCCGAACCCGGGACGGGATATTCTTCTTCGCTACCGGGAGCTGGGCGGAAAGCTTATCACGATCGGCTCCGACGCACACAAGGCGGATCATCTCGCATGGAGATTTGACGATGCGGCAGAGCTCATAAAGTCCTGTGGGTTTTCTTCTTATTACACTTTCCACAGGAGAGTTCCGACAGAAGTTCCTTTATAAAAAGGAGAGGCGGGCTGATCAGAGGATCGTCCCGCCTCCTGCTATATAATCTCCGTCATAGAGCACCAGCGCCTGTCCCGGCGTCACCGCGCGTACCGGCTCGTCAAAAACACATTCGATCTCGTCCGCTCCCGCGCGCCGCGCTGTGCAGAGCGCTCCTGCATGATTGTAACGAATCTTTGCCAGGAAACGGCGCTCTCCTTCGAAATCCTCTATTCCCATCCAGTTCAGTCGGTTTGCCCGCAGGCTTTGCCGGAATACGTCCGTCGTCTCTCCGAGCACAACTTCATTCGTCTCCGGACGGATCTCCAGCACTACAACGGGCCGCCCCAGAGCAATTCCCAGCTTCTTTCGCTGTCCCACGGTGTAATGTGTGATTCCCTTGTGCCTGCCGACCACTGTTCCGTCCTTCCAGATAAAATTTCCCTCCGGCACTTCTTTGCCGGACTGTTCCTCGATAAAACGGGCATAATCGTGATCCGGCACAAAGCAGATCTCCTGGCTGTCCGGCTTGTGCGCCACGGGAAGCTCCAGGCGCTCTGCGAACGCGCGGATCTCATCCTTCGTGTATTCACCGACCGGCATCAGAGTATGCGCAAGCTGTTCCTGCGTCAGGCTATAAAGCGCATAGGTCTGATCCTTCGCGGCAGTAACCGATTTTCGCAGCGCATATCTGCCGTTTGCGAGACGCTCGATCCGGGCATAATGTCCCGTCGCGATATAGTCCGCGCCAATCTCCAGGCTGCGCTTAAGCAGCGACTCCCACTTCACATAGCGATTACAGGCGATACAGGGGTTCGGCGTGCGCCCGTGCAGGTATTCGTCCATAAAATAGTCGATAACGCATTCTTTAAACTCCTGCTTAAAGTTCATGACGTAATGTGGAATTCCGAGCTTTGACGCCACGCGGCGCGCATCCTCGACCGCCGAGAGGCCGCAGCAGCCGCCATTCTCCGAAACCGTGACCGGATTTTCATCCTGCCAGATCTGCATCGTCACGCCGATGACCTCCCAGCCCTGCTCCTTCAGGAGCCAGGCCGCCACCGAGGAATCCACTCCGCCGGACATCCCGACGACGACCTTCTTCCCGTTCACTTTAATATTCTTCCTCTTCTTCCCCTTCGTGGATATCTGACTTCGGCTTCTTCAGTCCATCGATTTTGATACCGTTCTTCTCTGCATAGTCCCAGAGCGCCGCGTGGATGGCCTCCTCCGCGAGCAGCGAACAATGCACTTTCACGGGCGGCAGTCCGTCCAACGCCTCCATCACGGCCTTGTTCGTCACTTCGAGAGCCTCATAGATCGTCTTGCCCTTCACGAGCTCCGTCGCCATGCTGCTTGTCGCCACCGCGGCGCCGCAGCCGAAGGTCTTAAACTTCACATCGCGGATGACCTGATTTTCATCGATGTCAAAGTAAATCCGCATGATATCTCCGCACTTTGCGTTGCCGACCGTACCGACGCCGCTCGCGTTCTCGATCTCTCCGACGTTTCTCGGATTCTGGAAATGATCCATCACTTTATCACTGTACACACCCATATCTTATTTCCTCTTTTCTTTTCTGGTCATCAGGAAAGTCGCCTGACACCGACCCGGATTTCAGGTCACGGGCGATACTTTCCGATTCAAAATTTCAATGATTTCTCTTCATAAAGTCCTCATAGAGCGGCGACATGCTGCGCAGACGCTCTACTATTTTCTTGACAGATTCCACCACGTAATCGATGTCCTCCTTCGTAATCTCCTCGCTCAGGGTCAGGCGCAGCGAGCCGTGCGCGATCTCGTGCGGCAGGCCGATGGCGAGCAGCACATGCGAGGGGTCGAGCGAACCGGAGGTGCAGGCAGAACCGCTGGAGCCGCAGATTCCGTCCATATCCAGCATAATGAGCAGCGACTCGCCCTCGACAAACTGAAAGCTGAAATTCGCATTGTTCGGCAGGCGCTTCGTGCGGTGCCCGTTCAGTCTCGTGTATGGTACTTCCTTCAGCACGCGGTCAATCAGATAATCGCGAAGCTCGCGCTCCTTATCCGTGCGTTCCTTCATCGTGCGGACAGCGCGCTCCGCCGCCGCACCGTAACCGACAATGCCGGGAACATTCTCCGTGCCCGCACGGCGCTTCCTCTCCTGTGCTCCGCCATGCACGAAGCTGCGGATCTTCACCCCTTTACGGATATAGAGGAAACCGACGCCCTTCGGGCCGTTCAGCTTGTGCGCGCTCGAGCTCAGCATATCGATGTGCAGTTCATCTACATTGATCGGGAGCTGGCCGAAAGCCTGCACCGCGTCCGTGTGGAAGAGGATGCCGTGCTCCTTCGCAATCTCGCCGATCTCCCGGATCGGCTGTACCGTCCCGATCTCATTATTCGCGAACATTACGCTGATCAGGATTGTCGTCGGGCGGATCGCCTTCTTTAACTCGTCAAGCTTCACCACGCCGAACTCGTCCACGTCTAGCCAGGTCACCTCAAAGCCATGCTTCTCGAGCCACTGCCCCGTGTGCAGGATCGCGTGGTGTTCGATCTTCGTCGTGATAATATGGTTTCCCTTCGAGCGGTAAGCCTCGGCCGTGGCCTTCAGCGCCCAGTTGTCCGCCTCCGTGCCGCTGCCGGTAAAATAGATTTCCTCCGGCTGTGCTCCGAGCGTCGCAGCGATCTGCTCACGCGCCTTCGTGATCGCCTCCTTGCTCTTCTGGGAAAAACTGTATACGCTGGACGGATTGCCGTACAGCTCTGTAAAATACGGAAGCATCGCCTCCACCACCTCCGGCGCGGTCTTCGTCGTCGCCGCGTTGTCCAGATAAATCAATCTCTTCTCTTCACCCATGTTCCAGTCACTCCTTCTTCTCACAACCTGATACGGAAATCTGATTTTTCTTCTGTACCTTCCGGCTCTCCGCGACGAGGTCGCTTAAGAGCATCTCGTCCACGGTACGGTTGATATTCTCATTGATGCGCTGCCAGACGTACTTCGTAACGCATACATCGGAGCCCTCGCAGCCGCTCTCCTCCCAGAGTCCCGGGCAGTCCACCGGGTCGAGGCTGCCCTCCAGCGCACGCAGCACGTCGCCGACCGAGATCTCCTCCGCGGGGCGTCCCGGCACGTAGCCGCCGGCCGCTCCGCGCAGGCTGCACACCAGGCCCGCTCTTCGTAGCTTCGCGATCAGCTGCTCGAGATAGCTCTCCGAAATGCGCTGTCTGGCCGCGATCGACGCGATCGACACCGGACCGTCCTCGGCATACAGCGCAAGATCCACCATCGCCCGCAGGCCGTAGCGCCCTTTTGTAGAAAGCTTCATCGTTATCACCCCGCTTTAATTCCGAGTATTTTAGTCGGATTTCAAGAATGATATTATCATCCGCTTTATGTTCTGTCAAGCCCCTTTTTTACATATCATAAAAAAGATTAGGATTCACGGCATCTGTCACCGCGGTATGCATCAATTCTGAAATGAGTGATTGCTTATGAAACAGTTCTCCGGCTTTCTGAAAGGAACCATGATTCTCACCGTTGCAGGGCTGCTGACCCGGACGCTGGGCTTCTTCTATAAGATATTCCTCGCGCAGGCTCTCGGTGCGGAGGGGATGGGGCTTTATCAGCTTATTTTCCCCGTCTTCTCCGTCTGCCACGCGCTCAGCTGTTCCGGCGTCGAAACCGCCATTTCACGCTTCACAGCCTGTTCGGAAGAAAAGCGCGGCGGCGATTATCTCTATGCCGGACTTCTCCTCACGCTCACGGCCTCCTGCGCGGTATCGCTTGTGCTGTGGACGAGGGCGGACTTCATCGCGCTGACGCTGATGCGGGAGAGCCGCTGCGAGCCGCTCATCCGGGTACTTGCACTCGCGCTTCCCTTCTCCGCCGTCCACTGCTGCTTTGCCGGGTTCTTTCTGGGTAAGAAAAAAGCCGGTCTCCCGGCTGCGGCACAGCTCATCGAACAGATCATCCGCATCGGGGCGGTCTGGCTGCTCTGCGGCATCGCCGCGCAGAACAGAATGGAGATCACCCCGGTGCTGGCGGTCGCCGGTCTGCTGGCCGGGGAAATCGGTTCCTCCCTCTTTATGCTCACCGCAGCCTCCGGCGTCCATTTTCGATTGGCTTGCCTGAAAAATTATCTGTCCGGTTGCCGCGCGCTTCTTAACATGGCGCTCCCGCTGACCGGCACACGCCTGAGCCTCACCCTCCTGCAAAGCGCGGAGGCGGTGCTGATCCCGCTCTGCCTGAAGCAGTCCGGGCTCTCCTCCGCGGAGGCCTTAAGTCTCTACGGCATCCTGACCGGTATGGCGCTCCCGCTCCTGATGTTTCCAAGCGCCCTCAGCTCCTCGCTCTCCGCGATGCTGCTGCCCACGATCTCCGAGGAACAGGCGCGCGGAAACCGCGCGAAAATTTCGCTGGCCATCGAGTACACGATCAGCTTCGGCCTGACGATCGGCTTTCTCTGCATGGGCGTCTTCCTCGTCTTCGGCGACAGCATCGGCACGCTCATCTTCGGGGAACAGCTGGCCGGGAATTTTCTGCGCACGCTTGCCTGGATCTGCCCGGTACTCTACCTGACTGGAAACTTAAACAGCATTCTGCACGGCCTGGGGCGGACGCCTGTCACCTTTTTCAACCAGCTCACGGCTATCCTGCTGCAGATTCTGTGCATTCTCCTGCTTGTTCCTCTGCGCGGTATCGAGGCCGTCCTCTGGGGACTGCTGCTCGGCCAGGCCGTCCTCTGTTTTCTCGGCGTCCGCGCCGTCGCGCCGCATATCAAAGCAAGCATTGGACTGGAAACGTATATCTTAAGGCCGTTGGCCGCTTTATTACTCTCGATCGGAGGTGTGTATATCCTGAAACGTCCGCTTTCTCTTCTGTTCGCCGGAATGGAGCTGCTGCAGCTGCTCGCCGGCGTCTGCGTCATGGCCGCCGCGTATCTTGCGCTGCTGTTTCTGTTTGGAGGGTGGAAGCTCCTGCGTAGGCTGCGGGCATAGGCGTAATCTGCCGGGACTGATCCGGACTCTACAACTCAGGTAAGTCTATTCTGTAAAAACAGTCCTCCAGCTCTTCTTTTCGCAGGCACATCAGCATGTAGATCGGATAATATGTGACCGCCCCGTCTACACTCAGCTGATCCAGGCAGAAAACATATACATCAGACATTCCATAGGTTTCAATCATATTGGAGACAGCAGAATGCCGTTTGTAGGTTTTTCCTGACTTGATCTCCAGCGGAATCACTCTCCCCTTCTGCTCGATCACAAAATCCAGCTCTCCCTGCTTCTTATTGCGATAATAATAAAGAGGAAAGCCATGGCAATGCAGCTCCTGCGCCGCAGCATTTTCAAAAATTGCGCCAAAATTGATATCATTATCATGCTTCAGAATGGAAAGCTGTATCCCCTCAGCATACATACTCGCCAGCAGGCCGACGTCGGAAGCAAACAGCTTGAAAAGGCTGGTCGCCCTGGAAAGAACAAGCGGTACTTTCGGTTCGCTGACACAGTAGGTGGGAAGCGCCACTCCGGCGTCCTTCAGCCAGAGAAAACTGTTCTCATATCTGGAAAAGACCGCCCTCTCATTCAGATTTTTCATAATAAAGCGCTTGTTCTGATGATTCAGCTCACTGGGTCTCAGATCAAAAATTTCTGCCAGATACAGCCTGTTGTCCGGATCATATCTGGCAATATCCTGCCTGTACAACTCACAGATATATTGCTGCACCTGGGCGACCTCCCGCAGATTGTTGGTCTCCAGATATACGCGCACCGCCTCAGGCATTCCCCCGACAACCAGATACAGCCAGAAGAGCTGCAGCAGGCTCTGATGAACCGTCTCCATCACCGGTTTTTTCTCAGCGTAACACGTATAAACATGTGAAATCACCGCATCGCTGATTCCATTGGCGCGACAGAATTCTTCAAAATCCAGCGGAAACATTTCGAGAATCCCCATATAGCCCACCGGCACAGAACGAATATTTTTCATCTCCACGCCCAGCAGCGATCCGCTGAGGATATAACGATAACTTCCCTCTTCCACAAGAAATTTGATTGCCGTCAGCATTTCCATACATTCCTGTACTTCGTCGAGAAAAATAATGCTTTTCCCCGGTTTCAGCTCTTTCTGTGCAAGTACGGAAAGGCTTAACAGCAGTTCTTTGCTGTCCCGGGCGTCCGAAAACAGTTTCCGGGCGTCCTGATTCTCCAGGAAATTCAGTTCTATAAAATCCGGATCAAGTATAGTTTTTGTATTTTTCCAACCCTCTATTTCTCTATATTTTGTGTTTTTCCAACTTATATGTGTTTAAAATTTTGTGTTTTTCCAACTCGGAATCAACCAGATGAAGCTTTCCTGTATGACCATTTTTGTGTAACGAACGCGGGCGTCCAATCCCATAAAATCGCACCTCTCTTATAGAGCCTGAGGAATCCTCAGACAATGCAATGCAAACAGTATAACTTTAGTCTATATCAATTTGTACGTCCTGGTAGAGAGCATTGCTCAACAGTTCAGCCTCATCTCCGATAAATGCCTTTGCAGCATCTTCGTCTCCCTGTAGCTGCCACATGAACCACGCCATAACATAGCCGTCCTCAGAAGTCCCGGTAAGACCATGCGTGGTATTGCTCCAACACCTCCCTGGGAATGACCGATAATGCCCACATTGTCAAATTCTACCTTATGATAAAAAATGCTCGGATTTCCTTCGTCATCTATATATTCATTCAAAAGCTCCAGATAACGGATGCACATTTCAGTGCCGAACGCATTCCAGGAATAGGTTTCCTCCGTGGCTATGACGATGAATCCATAGGAAGCATAGAACTGATGCTGCGCCGTGGACAAAGAGCCTTTCCACCCTGTCCCATTGCATACAACAATGACAGGGAATGTTTTGTCCTCCGTCTCAAGCTCTGTCGGATAGCTGATCTCGTACTTCTCAAAAACCTGCAAAACGCTCTGTTCATAATAGGATGTGGCGTATGCCCCGTCTTCCAGATAAGCCGCTTCAATACTGCCGCCGGCCTCTATACTGTCACGGTAATTATCCTTCAAGGAACTGTCTCTGTGCGTCAGCCAGAAAAGGAACACCACAATCAAAGCGACAATCACTAAAAGTATGATTCCGATTACCTTCAACACTTTTTTCATTTCTTTTCTCCACTCATCCCATTTTGACGATAGTATCTCTCTTGACAAAGTGACGTAACAGTTGTATCGTCATGATGTAACGATTGTACCATCCGATTTTGGCGGAATCAATACGTAGCACAAAAATGGCGCAAAACAGGGAGGTTTGTACCATCGTGAATAATGAAGAAAAGAACACTTATGTAAAAAAACAAATCACAAATGCCCTGCTCACACTTCTTGAGCAGCGCGAATTCAGTGAAATATCCGTCAGCCAGATCACGGAATATGCCGGGGTCAGCCGCAATTCATTTTACCGGAATTATTCCGGTAAGGAAGACATTCTGCTCAAATACATTCGCAGCCTCTATTCGGAGTGGGACGCAGAATATAAAAAGCAAGGCCATGAATCAAACGTAAACCTCTACGGCAGCCTGTTCCAGCACCTGAGCGACAACAAAGATTTTTATCTGCTCCTGAAAAAGAGGGACCTTTTTCACTTGTTCCTCGCCGTATTGCTGGAGCAGTCAGGCCCCAGGCCTGAGCATGAAAATATGTGGGCATACACAACGGCATTCATCGCTTATGGCACTTATGGCTGGATCGAAGAATGGATCGCTCGTGGGATGCAGGAATCCGGGGACGAGATGGCCGATCTTTTAGCATCACATGGAATGAAATAAATTAAATTGCAATAATGATATGCGGTACTCTCCTCTTGTGAAACTTACACCCGTTAGAAACATGTGCTGCCAGGCGCACACAATAAAGCAGTCCGCGATTGAATTTGACCGTATACATTCAATCGTCCAGAGCCCGTTTAAGCTCTTCCATACTGGTATACCCTTTGACTTCAGGATCACGGGAAATACATCTTGCTTCTTCCATTGCTTCAAGAGTCTGCTTGCCATAGCGAGGCATCTCGACAGCGAACGGAAGACCGCCGCGAAGGATACACTGATGGAGAAATATGTTTACTGCACTGGACATATCCAGCCCAAGATCGCTGAACAGTTCTGTTGCCTGCTTTTTGATATCGGAATCAATGCGAATTTACTTTTTCAATTCAGGCGTGAGTGACTCAGCATCATCATATTGGCGCGACTTTCCGAGCCGAACACCAGCTCCGACATATCGGAACCCATGATGTTGTGATACACATAGTTGCTGATCACGGCGTCAAATGTCTCGTCCACAAAATCCAGCTTATTGGCATCGCCTTTCTGGAAAGTACACTGGGAGGAGACACCCTCAGACGCGGCATTTTTCTCGCACAGAGCTTTGCTGTAATCCCACATGGCACCCCAGTAATCAATCCCGACCACTTTTGTCTGCGGCCATGTCAGGGCGGCGCGAATGCTTAATGGACCGGAACCGCAGCCAACTTCCAGCAGCGTTCCGTTCCCGTCGTAGTCCAAAAGCGAGAGCATCCCATATCTTTTTAATCATTCCCGTTTGCCTGCATTGTCGTCATTTTGCAGTAAGCCGATGATCTCCTCCTGCGCCTGTTTCCCCTCTGGATAAAAGTCAAAGGACGGATAGCAGTGGCACAGTCCCTGCCCAATGTGGAATGCACAGGGCGCACCATATTTCTCAAACGCCTTGGCGAAATAAGGCGCTTCGGCATATAGCACCTCGTTGCTTCCATAATAGAAATGCGTCATCGGAAAGTTCGTAAAATCTCCCTGAACGCCGGAGAGCATATAGTCCGGAACGGACTCGCCATGTTCCATGATTTCCCGCACTGTCGTCATAAAAACAGCATCCACCAAAATATCCTTAGGTGACAGTTCCGCCATCCTCTGCCGTTCCTCCTCGCTGAACGGTACGCTGCCTGGAGAGGAGGCAATGACCAGACCAGGCATGGGCAAGGGTTTAGACTGTGCGTTGTTGTGCAGACAAACGCCCAGCGCCAGCGCAGCCCCGGAGGAAAAGCCGATCAGTGCAATATCCTCCGGCGCATATTCCTGCAACATCTGCCGGTATGTTTCATAGGCCATCGCAAAGGTCTCCCTTATGCTGTGGTCTGTACACAGCGGATAGTAGGGAAACCATACGTCCCGTCCAGACGCATGACCAAGCTTCTCCACCAGCTTCATGTCTCCATCATCGGGACCGATAATGTATCCGCCGCCGAAGAAAAACAACAGCGCCCGTTTGGACGGCATGGGCTGTGTCTCAATTTTCAGGCAAGGATACTGCCCCAAAATCATCTTTTCCGTGTAACGGAACTGCTTCTTCGCAGGAATCTGGAAGCCCCGTTTCTGATTCATCCTGCGCGCTTTTTCCAGAAGCTCCTCCTGTGGCAATGCAAACAGCTTCTTCATACCGCTGGCTCTGACCAGGGCGCTGGCAATTTGAAATCAGGATTTTCATACTGTCCTCCATCTCTACAAGTGGATTCATTTATCTTTCGATATACCGCAACAGTTTTCAACTTCGTTTACCCATTGCTCCGGATAGCAGACCAGCAATTCTTCATGCTGCCAGTCATGGCGGATCACATCTGGGTCAGCAAAGTGCTGCCGGTATCGAGCCTCGTACTGTTCGCCCATCTTCGTGGCGTAGAAGCAGTGAACGACCGTGACATCAGCTCTGATTTTGTCATCAAGAGGCGTGACCAAATCGGAGTAAAACTGATTGTAAATGCTCTCCCGTTTTACAAAGGCCATCCGTTTCGTTCCCATGCCGAACACGGAAAGCATTTTGTCAAAATAGACGCGTTCCTCCGGAGGACGCTTTTCCACCCACCTGTTCATCCAGTTCGGCAGCTTGCTTTTTTGGAGCATCCCCTGAAGAATCGGAGCCATAAGATGCGCCTTGAAGCTTGCCGCAAGGGAACCGCTCTGGTCTAAGTCAGAACTGCCGAGAATGCCATGGTCGATGTGGATTTTCCCCCGCTGCACCAACAGCCCCACAAAGGAGCCGCCCAGGGAGCAGCCATAGGCGCAGCAGATTCTTCCCTCAAAGCGTTCTTGTGTGTAGCATTCCAATTTCTCCGTTTCCTCGATCATGGACGGAAAAACCGTGTCCTCCGTTTCGTCAAAGCCGTCATAGGAAACGCAGACCACATAGAAGCTGTGCTCCAGCAGAGGGATCACCTCACCGAAGGTAGCTTTCCAGTGGCAGCAGGTTCCCGGCAACAACAAGATAACAGGCTTGTTTTTATCTCCGAATTCATAGGTTTTCATCATCTCTCTCTCCAATAAAGCTATAAAAATCTCTGTGCAGCTGCCTCATTTCTTCCGGTGATTTCATGGCATGGCGGTACATGAACACATCGCCGAAATGACTTCTGAAAACCATTGTCAGACCGATCTTTAAGAGGAATTGCGGGCAAATCCGCAGAAGATGAAATTTCGGCGGCGACAATATGGATCGCTTCCCATTCCGCATAATCTCTTATCGTGTTGATCATCGTCACGATGGTTGGGCTGATATTTCTTTGCAGTTCATATAGCGCCGATTCCGCCTGTTCTGCACGAACAGTCAGAAATATAAATGCGTAACAGTCCTCATCCGACAGCTGCGCAAGGACAGTCACATCCGCCTTTTGGATGGTGCCTCCGTCCCGATATAAAAGTCCTTTTGTTTTCAGCTCCTGAAGCCGTCTGCCTCTGGCATGAACAGAAACTTCATAACCGACTTTGGAAAACAGAGCGGCGTACAGGCTGCCGATGACGCCCGCCCCATAGATCAGGATTCTCATATTTCCGCTCCATAAATATCATGAAAATAGCAACCCGCAGCCTAGCGCCAGTAAAGCACAGGCGGGGATATACACGATAAAATGTACGATATGCGCCTTCTTGTTATAGCCGAACATCTGCGGTCCCACGATGCCTTTTGTCTCCGGGTAAAAATGCGGGAAGAAGTTGGAGCGGCAGAGTAAATACCAGTCAAAAAAGAAGATGTCGTAAATCTCCATCCCATAGAGCATGACGAGAAAGCGGGCGAAATATTTGAGCGGCCCGAAGCCATTTCTTGCGCCGTCCCATATACCAAGAGCAAATGCGCCGACAAACAGCAGTACAGCAAACACAACGATCACCCAGCCGATGACATGCGCTCCCTTGAATCTCTCTTTCCTGTCCGGAATCACGGCCAGGTTTTCTTTCGGCGCGGAGGAGAAAAGTCGTTTGTCCTGAATAAAGCCGACTGCACCGTACAGCATGAGAAAATAGCCGAGCATAATCATGAGGATCGAAATAATCGTTATTACCATTGCATTTCCCCTCCTAAACAGATTTTCCCAAACTCTCAACCATTCCAAATACAGATAGACAACTTCGAAAAGATAAGCGCAAAACTGCTGTCTCTGCTTTCTGCACATGACTTTTGGGGTTATTGATAGCCATCTCCCTGTTTGAACACCGGCGGCCAATATGGCAAGACAGGGGCTCCAGACTTCAATTTAAAGTCACAATATTCCCCACCGGAGGCACAGGTCTGTTCACGGTACAGCGGCGCACCCAGCACCCCGAACATCACATAGTCCAGATTACAAAGATAGGGCATATATTCCATGTAACCGTGCTCTTTAGCGAAGTTCGCTAACGGACATACAAGGTTATGATAGCTGAATTCATACCCTTCTTCCGGCGGGATCATGGTTTTCGTCTCGAAGCTGCCTGGATTCTTTTCCGCATTTGCTGCATTCTGCTTATCTTTCTTCTGAAACATTTTATTCAGCATCTTCGGACTATTAAACATCTTTCCCGCAAGCTTTCGGGCAAATCCCGGAATCCGCAGAAAGGTTCGTTCGTAGGACAGCACCATCAAATGACCGGCATCATCTAAAGAAACGCCGTAGTTCCTCAGAACCTCACCCATCGCCACGAAATAATAGGCTCCCGTCAGGTTTCCGGTTCCGCCCACATCATCCCCGCCAATGTAGGGAAAATGCTCAAGCAGATTTTTGTCATAGAAATCCCAGATTTCTTCCAGAAGCTCGGGATAATCCTTTCCGCTGGCCTGCTGCAATTCAGCAGAAATCAGTTTCAGGTATCCATTCATGGACTTCTTTAATTTGGCGGATTTTTTCTGATAGTATTCATGCATGGCTCTGTAATTCTCCCTACAACATATTCTCTGTAAAGGCCAAAAACCTTGTCCTTCTCTTGCTTACTTTCTTCCCACCAGCATACGGGAATTGCCCAGCATCATCATATTGGCACGGCTTTCCGAGCCGAAGACAAGCTCCGACATATTCACCAGCCGCACATCCTGATAACCCATGTCCCGCAGCTTCTGGGCAAATGCCTCCATATCACCATACATCTTTGGCTTCATGCAATCGTTTATGGCGAACACACCGCCCTTTTTCAAAACCCGCAGGCTTTCCAGAAGCAATTCCTGCTTGTCGGAGCCCATGATGTTGTGATACACATAGTTGCTGATCACGGCGTCGAACGTCTCATCTGCAAAATCCAGCTTGTTTGCATCACCCTTTTGGAAAGTGCACTGCGAAGCGACACCCTCGGACGCGGCATTTTTTTCGCACAACTGTTTGCTGTAATCCCACATGGTACCCCAATAATCAATTCCAATTACTTTTGTCTGCGGCCATGTCAGGGCGGCGCGAATGCCTAAGGGACCGGAACCGCAGCCAACTTCCAGCAATGTTCCGTTTCCGTCATAGTCTAAAAGCGAGAGCATGGTCTGATGTCCCTTCTCCATCATTCCACCGCCGCCAAAAGCATACTGCCTGCGTATCCATTCCATCCAGCCAATAAAGGCTATTAGCGCTATCAGCGCAATTAAAAATACGATGCCAAGAGCGGTAATGTGGAAAACCGTAAACGACAAAACGGCAAGGATCAATGCCGCAAGCGCAAAACCGCCCATCATGTAAAATACGGGGTGGGACATCCATGTTCCGTAATTCTCTCCATGAGTGCCGAGGTGAATCGTGGACTGTGAAACCTTCTTTTGATTCTCCATTGCTTTTTGTCTCCTTTTCTTGAAAATAGTTGTTATAAGCTAACTGTCGCGCAAGGTTGCTTTAGAAAATTCATGGACGCTCCTGCTGCGTTTAGTGATGCAAATCGGTATTTTCCACCCCACTCTGCTTCATACACTCCGCATAGGCCAGCGTGATCCGGGCTGACATTTCCTCCAGCATTACCACTTTCCAGCCGTTGGCTTCCAGGAATGCCCGGTATTCCGCCTTACTCCACTGATGCTCCAACTTGACGCCGGCGATACTGATGATCTTCGACCATATGGCGCTGACGGCTCCTTTTTGATGGTTTACGAAGTTCGGCGCGATCAGAAGCCCGTCATCCTTCAAAACCCGGTCTATTTCCCGCAGCGCTTTCTCCGGGTTCGGAACAATGTGCAGGGCGTTGGCGATAATCACTGCGTCAAAGGAATCGTCTCCATAGGGAAGATGTTCTGCGTCTGCCACCTCAAAGCGCAGATTCTCCGGATAACTGCCCTTCTTCGCCTCTTTGATCATTCCATCGGAATAATCCGTGGCAATCATTTTCTTTGCGGCATGGGCAACGTGCTTTGCCAGCAGGCCGGGGCCTGTGGCGACCTCCAGCACGTCCATACCCTGAATGACCTGAGGGATGCGCTCGTACATCAGGCCATAAGCCTTGCGGTCGCCCCGCATGGCCCTTTCATAAATCGGGGCATAGATGTCCCATATCTTTTTATTCATCTCTAAACTTTCTCTCCCCATCGCTTTACCAAATCCACGTCATCATCAGGGAAATGATAACCCCTCCCACAACAAAAACCGGCAGCATGGGCAGCATGACCTTCACATGGAACCATTTCTGGTGATATTCCCTGTCCATATGCTCCGTCCCCGGCAGGCGTACCCGTTTGATGTTGGCAAACAGCACCCAGTCGAGAAAGCAGGTGTCAAATGCTGCCAGCACAATCATGTAGCCATACACAAACAGAAGTCCTTCCGCAAAGGTTTCCGCTCCCACCTGATGCGCCATCCACGCAAATAGAAACAAAAATGCGATGATAGCGATGCTTTTCCGGAGGATCGTGAGGAATGTCATCTTTTCCTTTGCCGCTTCCTTGTGCTGTGAGGAATAGTATTGCGCCTGAATTTCCGGCGGGTAATCACCGATGAAGGACACAGGGCTGACCAATAGCATCCCAAAAATGGACACGCCGAACACGGCGCATAGAATCACGCACTCAAGCACATAAATGGACACGCTCATTGGTCACGCCTCTTTCCGGCAAGTGAAACAAGCTATGGATTTCACAGTGCTAAACTCTACTGCCTCATACTGCTGTTCCAGCCGCTGTTTCAGACTGTCCGCTGTTTCATAGGGTGAAGTGAAGAACCCTTTCGGCTCATAGAGATGCCGGATGAACCAATCTGTCCGGGCAGTTTCCCCGGAAATGTAAAAGCAACCGCAGAAACAACCGCCGGGCTTTAAGACCCGGAACACCTCCCGATAAGCCGCTTCTTTATCGGGAAAAGCATGAAATCCATTGAGAGAAAGTACGATGTCAAAGCTGCCGTCCGGGAAGGGCAAATTTCCCACATCCCCCTGCTGAAAGCGGACATGGGGCAGCCCGTCCCGTTTCGCCCTTATTTGCGCACGGGACATCATGTCCTCGGAATAATCCAGACAAGTGATGCTTGCATCAGGCAGTTTTTGATAGACCGGCATAGTCAGCACGCCGGTACCTACCGGCACCTCCAGCAGCGAACCGGAGAAATCCTCCGGAATACCGGAAAGCGCACGGAGCAGATACTCATCGGTTTCTGTCTGCCCCATATCCCACACCAGTCTGCATACGGCTTTGCCCAGCAGGGTAGAACAGGTGATCATGCCATCATAGAGAGTTGCTTCTTTACCCAATGCTTGATACGCAGATTTGATTTCCTCGTGTTTGTTCATGCCATTCTCTCCCCTTTATCAGTCGTTAGCCTTGGCTAACCCATATTGTAACAGATGCGAGATGAGAAATCAATGCGAAACCTGAACGATTACATACTAAACTAAACATCACTGGGCGACGACATATCGCAAAGCTGCGGAACCTGCCACCGGCAGCTTCCTTCGCATGCATGGCAAAATGATGGAGCAAATGAGGGGGCAGCACATTCGCCCCGCACTTGCTCCACAAAAGCCAAAAAAATTTAATCGCGAAGAAATCTGTCACCGTTCATGAATCGCAACATCACAAAAAGTTTCCCGCCACATGGTAGATGATACAGGATAATATCAGGGCGCTCCCTGTGAAAAACAGCGCCAGCCGCAAGGTCCACTTGATCGAATGTGTTTCTCTGTAGGTTGTGGACAGAGCCATCACACATGGCACATTGAAAGAAACGGCGAACAGGAACGCCAGGGCTTCCGCTTTGGAAATCACTGTGGGCATGACCATCGCCAGCATACTGGAATCGACCCCAAAGGATTTTGCCTGAAAGGTGCCGGCGAGCAGGGTTCCTCCTCCTGCGAACACCGCATTAAGTACACCCAGTACCGCTTCCTTTGCAAAGGCAGAGGCGATAAAGGCCATAAAGGTCTGCCATCCCATGCCAAAGAATCTGGTCACTGGTTCGATGAAGGTGCCGATGTGATACAACAGACTGTCCTCTACATTTCCGGAGAGGGAGAAGGTCAGCAGGTAGACAATCAGTGAAATCAGAAAGATTGTTTTCAGCGCCCGCTTAAATATATCGATTGCTCTGATCCATGCGGTATAGAGAATGTTTTTCCAGTGAGGCTTATGGTAAGGCGGCAGCTCCATAATGAGTCCCGTCCTTGTTTCTGCGGGGGAAAGCTTCCTGCCGAAGACCTTTGCTATCATAAAAATCATCAGCATCATATACGCAAGAATTCCCACAACGACCAGCATAGCGCCAGAGCCAAAGAAATACGCCGCCAGAACCGGAATGACAGACCAGATCGCCGCACAGGGAACTGCCCAGGTCAAGGCGATGGTCAGCAGGCGCTGTCCATAATTGTCAATGACTCTCGCTATGTAGCCGACATCCTCCAGAAAGACAAACACAAAGTTGACGCCGAAGACAAAGCCGGACATGGAAAAGGCGAGATTCCCATAAGAGGCATGGCGACCTGCGATCCAGGAAAACTCCTGCCCATCCTTGCACGGTTCGGTTTTCAGTTTTGGTGCGGACGGCAACGCGTTTTGAATGATGTCTTTCAGCTCATCATAGCGCTTCAGATCCGCAGCCACAAAGGAGATCACGGGGATTCCCAGGCGCTCTTCCAGCAGCGCCGCATCTACCTGTTTTCCCTGCGCCCTGGCCACATCTTCCATATCTGAGCCTCCTGCGGCTGCATACCTTCTATATACTGAGAATGCTCACGTCCAATTTAAAGAACAGAGAGACAATTGCCAGTATTGCAGATGACATGGAAATCAGCGCGACCAGCCTGAAGAATTATTTCCGGGCTGTTTACGGACAGAATATCTCCGAGTATCTTAAGGATAAGCGAATTGACGAGGAGAAAAACTGTTGGCAAAGACGAATCTTTCCATACTGGATATTGCGGACAGCGTCGGCTTTGAGAGCCAGTCCAAATTTACGGCGATGTTTCACGCCACGCTTGGGCTGACACCGACCGAATTTCGGCGGAACAGAGAACCGACTCCCGTGAAGAGACTATAACGAAGAGAAATATTGAAGCGGATATTTTGCTTTCAACAAACGTTTACCATCGGATTCCCATGAGAATTATGGGAGCGCATCACGATCCGGTCCAGCCCTATCTGATTCAGCTGAAAATGGAGCAGTTCCTGCTGGACTTTGCTGAAAGGGCCTATTTTGACTATAGCCTTACCACGGAAATTGCTTCTCTTTTCTTGGCGTAGAGCGGTTTCACCGGCATCCCACATATAAAACCGGAGAGAATCACCTGGCCTTCCTCCAGATCCAGCTTTTTAAGCAGCACATGGTTTGCACGGAGCTTTGACAGACAACCCCAGATATAACAACAGCCAAGCCCAAGACTGGTCGCCTCCAGCATCATATTTTCAATAATGCAGGCGGCGTCGCACAATTCAATCCGGTCCTCGGACAGGCTCGTCTCGGAGACCAGAATCAATGTGGGCGCACAATAAAGGGAATCGCGGATCACGCCAGGATTCTTTCGCGATTCTGTCTGGCAGCACTTACGGATTTCATCCAACAGCTCCGGTTCCTGCACGACGGTCAGCCGCGCTTTGGGGCGATTGCCCACCGCCAACGGCGCGTTCTGAGCTGCTTCCAGGATTTTCTGCAGCTGTTCTTCCGTGATCTGCTGCTTTTCATACATTCTGGTGCTTCTCCTGTAGGAAAACAATTCTTCTAACTCCATACTTAACCCCCTTTTCTCTCGCACTTCCAAAAAGCCATCGGATGCCGTTCAATCCTCGTCAGTAACTCAGAATCATCAAACAGTAGTTCCGGCTTGTATTCGCCTTTTGCGAACGCATCCCAGAATGACAGGTCTCCCTCCGGCAAGAGGATTCCTTTAAGATATTCCTCCACCTGTTCCTGAGCAGTTGGAAGGTCAAAATGTTCCGCCCTGCGCAGCACAGGATTTAAATCCGTTTTTATTTTCCGTGCTGAAATTTCACTTATCCTGTCAAAGTCAAAATGCTCCGGTGCCACCTCTGACGCAATGGCAGAATAGTATATAATACACTTTTTGAATATAGTCTCCTGTGATTCATCAAACAGTCTGCATTTTTGCAAATTGAATATATCGTACAAATCGCGTGCCGCAGCCCGGTTGAACAATGCGACAACCTTTGCAGAAAAAATCTCCATCGGATCAACACTGCACACGGTGATTTTCTTTTCATTCCATGGAAGCTGCACTGTTCTGTGCTTAACCGGAAACACATGGCACCGAAGCATATAGTTGATCTCAATTTTCAGATTGTCTTTCATCCCGCCTGCATTAGCATACTCATACACAAAAGAATCCAGTGCATGATACTGTTTTGATTTTGGGCTAAGATTATATCCCATAGCAGCCATGTATTTTTGAATACGGCTGTTTATCTGAATCCGTTCCCGCAGCATAACTTCTCTCGGCACATTTCGGGAATAATCCATATCTATGTCCACGGACAGGCGCGGCAAATTAAATACCGTCAGGTTTATTGCCGTGCCTCCCTTCAATGCAAGGCTGTCTGACAGCAAGGTATCGCTTTCCATGAATGACAGGACATCGGCAAGCCTGCACACCTTTTCAAAAGTATCTCTGACAAATCCCAATTCCTTCGCCTGTCTCCCCAGCGAAATACGGTCAAACTCCGTCATAATCACCTGCCCCCTTATCAATAAGTTTCTTCAGATCCGCAGGAGCATACAATAACCATTTTTTATGGAACGCAAAATCTTTCTGCTTATCAAACAGATAGGTTTTGCTTGCGGATGACTTTGTCATACATTCATGAAAGAATGCATCCGATAAACCCAGCTCGTCCTTATATGCCTCAAGGATATACCCCGCTTTCTGGTATAGCTGTCCTAAGCCATGCATCTTCAGTGTTTCGAGAAGCCTTTTCTCATCAAGGGAGGGTATCAGGACAAGGCAGCGCAGAAATTCTTCCAATCCTCCTATTCTTGTGAAATCGGCTATGCTGTCTATTACAGTCCGTTCAAGTGACGTTACCCGCACTCCGCTATTCATTTCCACAATGCCTGTGCCGCCCCGCCATCTTACAGGCTGATAATGTAATCCATCGTAGTCGCAAGGGCGCACTTTCTTTTTCATCGTGAAATATACATCAAAAACCACCAGATTGGCATAGCCGTAAAATTCAAACGCACTATGGTGCGACACGCAGGCATCATCCGCTATGCGGGATGCAATTTGGAACCGGCTCGGTATCGGCTGCTCCGTCTCCA
>MSHD01000008.1 GCA_001941045.1 Lachnospiraceae bacterium Zagget2 | reverse complement strand
CGGCAAAAATATTTTTGCAAACCGCATTGCAATTAGGCAGGATTGGTGATAGAATAAAAAACAGAAAGAAGGATTTTATTAAAAATCACCAAAAATCTTTTGGAAAAAAGTAGAAAAACCGAATAAAGGGGGGAAACCCATGCTGGTAATCGGAAATGGCAGGCTGGTGACAAGGGATGCTGCACATCCGTTCTATGAGGACGGTGCTGTCGTGATGGACGGAGGCAGGATACGGGAGCTCGGCTCTACACAGACGATCAGAGGGAAATACACGGACGCGGACTTTATCGACGCCAAAGGGGGCGTGATTATGCCCGCGTTCATTAATACACACGAACATATTTACAGCGCGATGGCGCGGGGACTCTCGATCAAGGGCTATAATCCGAAAGGCTTTCTCGATATTCTCGACGGACAGTGGTGGACGATCGACCGGAAGCTGACGCTCGAGCAGACCTACTGGAGCGCGATGGATACGCTGATTCAGGGCATCCGCTGCGGCGTGACGACCGTCTTTGATCACCACGCGAGCTTCGGCCATATCATGGGGAGCCTCTTCCGCATTGCGGACGCGGCAAAGAAGCTTGGCGTGCGCGCCTGCCTCTGCTACGAGGTTTCCGACCGCGACGGCATGGATAAGGCGAAGGAGGCCGTCGACGAGAACGCAGAATTTATCAAATATGCGCTGGCGGACGACAGCGATATGATCGCGGCCATGATGGGCATGCACGCGCAGTTCACGATCTCTGACGAGACCTTTGCCTACGCGGCGTCGCGGAAGCCGGATGAGGTCGGCTATCATATCCATGTAGCAGAGGGCATCGAGGATTTGCACGACTGTCTGAAGAAGCACGGCAAGCGCATCGTTGACCGTCTGATGGACTGTGGCGTGCTCGGGGAGAAGACCCTGCTCGGCCACTGCATTTACATCAATCCCCACGAGATGGATTTGATTAAGGAGACGGATACGATGGTCGTGCACAATCCGGAGTCCAATATGGGCAATGCCTGCGGCTGCCCGCCGACAATGGAGCTCGTGCACCGCGGGATACTGACCGGCCTCGGTACGGACGGTTATACGCACGACATGATCGAGTCCTACAAGGTGGCGAATATCCTGCACAAGCACCACCTCTGCGACGCGAACGCCGCCTGGGGTGAGGTGCCCGAGATGCTGTTTGAGAATAATGCGAAGATCGCGAACCGATATTTCAAGGCTCCGCTTGGCGTGCTGAAGGAGGGTGCGGCGGCTGATGTGATCGTCGCCGACTATGACCCGCCGACGCATCTTGGCGCCGACAATATCAACAGTCATATTCTCTTTGGCATGAGCGGGCACGATGTAGTGACGACGGTGGCGAATGGAAAGGTACTGATGAAGGATCGCGAGGTCCTCGTGGCGGATGTGGAGGAAGTGATGGCGAGGTGCCGCGAGTCCTCCGCGGAACTCTGGAAGAGTATCAATGGTTAGATTCTGAGAGGAGGAAAAGATATGAGTGATGTGATGACCTGTATGTCCTTTGCGAGGCTGATGACCTGGGTATTGAAGGAGCATGATACAAAAGGAACCGTGTTCGGCGTGCGCCGTCCCTACGAGGCGAAGCCGGAGAAGGCGCTGGAGCTCTTCGGACGGAAGCTGGAGACACCGATCGGTCCGGCCGCAGGGCCGAACAGCCAGATGGCGCAGAACATTATCGCGGCCTACTACGCGGGAGGGCGCTTCTTCGAGTTGAAGACCGTGCAGATCATGGACGGCCCGGAGCTGGCGGCCTGCGTCAATAAGCCCTGCATCAAGGCGGACGACGAGTGTTACAACTGCGAGTGGTCGACCGAGCTCTATGTGGAGCAGGCGCAGGACGAATATATCAAGGCCTGGTTCGTCCTCTCCGTGATCGCGAAGGAATTCGGGCTGGGAGCTATGGACGGCTTCCAGTTCAATATCAGCGTGGGCTATGACCTCGAGGGCATCCAGTCCCCGAAGATTGACAATTTTATTGAGAATATGAAGAATGCGGAGAATACGCCGGTCTTTAAGGAGTGCAGGGACTGGCTGCTCGCGCATGCGGATGCGTTCAGAAATGTGACGAAGGAGGATATCGAGCGTATTTCTCCCCATATCTGCAATTCCGTGACGCTCTCGACGCTGCACGGATGTCCCCCGCAGGAGATCGAGCGCATCTCGAGCTATCTCCTCGAGGTGAAGCACATGCACACCTTCATCAAGTGCAACCCGACGCTGCTCGGCTATGACTTCGCGCGCGAGGTGCTGGACGGCATGGGCTACGATTATGTGGCTTTCGGACGTTTCCATTTTGAGGACGATCTGCAGTATGTGGACGCGGTGCCGATGCTGCACCGCCTGGGGGATCTCGCGCAGCGCGAGGGCCTGGATTTCGGCGTGAAGATTACCAATACCTTCCCGGTGGATGTGAAGGCGAATGAGCTGCCGAGTGAGGAGATGTATATGTCCGGCAAGTCGCTCTATCCGCTGTCGATCGCCCTGGCGGCGAAGCTCTCGGAGGAGTTTGATGGAAAGCTGCGCATCTCCTACTCCGGGGGTGCGGATGCTTTCAATATGAATGCGATCGTGGGCTGCGGCGTCTGGCCGGTGACGGTCGCGACGACGATCCTGAAGCCGGGCGGTTATCAGCGCCTTACGCAGATTGCGGGAAATCTCGGGGAGATGGGCGTGAAGCCCTTTACTTGCATCGATGTCGCGGCACTGAAGAAGGTCGCGCAGGACGCGAGGACTGACCGGCATCATGTGAAGCCGGCGAAGCTGCCGGGGAGCCGCAAGAGCGAGGAGTCCGTACCGATTCTGAACTGCTTTACCGCTCCCTGTGAGGACGGCTGTCCGATCCATCAGGACGTGGCGACCTACATGCTGCTTGCCGGGGAAGGAAAATATGAGGAGGCCATGCGGGTCATCCAGGAGCGCAACGCGCTGCCGTTCATCACCGGGACGATCTGTTCCCATCCCTGCATGAGCCGCTGCACGCGGAATTTCTACGAGACACCGGTACAGATCCGCGATACCAAGCTCGTCTGCGCGCAGAATGCGTATGAGAAGGCTCTGGCGGAGCTCAAGGTGACCGGAAGCTGCAGCGTGAAGGCTGCGGTCGTCGGCGGAGGCCCGGCGGGTATGGCGGCGGCCTATTATCTCGCAAAAGCGGGCGCGGAGGTATCGCTCTATGAGAAGCGCGACCGTCTGGGCGGCGTTGTGAGCGCGATCATCCCGGATTTCCGGATTGACGACAGTGTGATTGCAAAGGACGCTTCCTTCCTCACGAAGCTCGGCGTACATATTTTCTATAACACAGAAATAAAATCAGTTGAAGAGCTGAAAAAAGAAGGCTTTGATGCGGTCGTGCTCGCGGTCGGCGCTTATCAGCGGAGCAGTCTGACTCTGGAGGGAAAGACGGCGGCGAACGCGCTCGATTTCCTTGAAGAATTCAATGCAAAGAAGGGGCAGGTTGACCTTGGAAAACAGGTCGTCGTCATCGGCGGCGGAAATACTGCGATGGATACGGCGCGCGCTGCGAAGCGCTGTTCCGGTGTCGAGCATGTCTACCTTGTCTACCGCAGAACAAAAAGATATATGCCGGCGGATGAGCATGAACTTCTGCTCGCGCTGGAGGACGGCGTGGAGTTCCGGGAGCTGCTCGCTCCGCTGCGGATCGCGGACGGAAAGCTCGTCTGCCATGTGACGGCGCTCGGGGAAGCAGACGCGTCCGGGAGAGCCGGAGTCGTCGAGACCGATGAGGTGGTGGAGATCCCCGCGGATACCGTGATCGCAGCGGTCGGTGAGAAGGTGCCGACCGGATTCTACGAGGAGAACGGCATCGCCGTCGACAGCCGGGGCCGCGCGCGCGTGAATGAAAAGCTGGAGACAGGCGTCGCGGACGTCTACGTGGTCGGCGACGGCCTCTATGGTCCATCGATTGTCGTAAAAGCGATGGCGCAGGCGAAGCAGGCCGCGGAGGCGATTGTAGGAGCTGATGTATCCGGAGACTGCGCGGTGGACGCGCCGAAGGAGAGTATCCGCGCGAAGAAGGGCGTCCTCGCGGAGCCGGGAGAGCTGCCGGATTCCGCACGGTGCTTAAGCTGCCGGACGGTCTGCGAGAACTGCGTCGATGTCTGTCCGAACCGCGCGAACATTTCCGTGAAGGTGCCGGGCTTCGAGATGGCGCAGATCATCCATGTGGACTATCTCTGCAACGAGTGCGGGAACTGTAAGAGCTTCTGCCCCTATGCGAGCGCGCCCTATCTCGACAAATTCACGCTCTTCGCCTGTGAGCAGGATATGAAGGAGAGCAAGAACGATGGCTTCACGGTGCTGAACCTTCAGCCGCTCAGCTGCAGGGTACGGCTCTTCGGCAGCGAGTATGTCTGGACGAAGGGCTCCTCAGGGCAGCAGCCCGCGGAGGGCATGCGCGCGCTGATCGAGGCGGTATGTAAGGATTACGCATACCTTATCTAAGAAAGAAGGATGATTATGAAGCGATTACTCAGAGGCGGTACGGTCGTCAGTGCTGAAGGGCAGAAAAAACAGGATGTTCTGATTGATGGAGAGAAGATTCTCGCAGTGGGAGAAAATCTGGACGCGGCGGACGCCGAGGTGACGGATGTCACGGGACGGCTGCTCTTCCCCGGTTTCATCGACGCGCATACGCACATGGCGCTCGAGGTATCCGGCACGATCACGGCGGACAAATTTGACACCGGCACGAAGGCAGAGCTTGTCGGCGGTACGACCTGCATCATCGACTTTGCGACGCAGGAGCGCGGCGAGACGCTCTCGGAGGCGCTTGCGCACTGGCACGCCAAGGCGGACGGTCAGTCCTCCTGTGACTATGCCTTCCACATGGCAATCGGCGAGTGGAACGAGGCGGTGAGCCGCGAGATGGAGGAGATCGTGAAAGGCGGGATATCCTCCTTCAAGGTTTACCTCACCTACGACAACCGCGTGGACGATCAGACCCTCTATGAGATTCTGACGCGTGTGAAGGAGCTGGGCGGTCTGGTCGGCGTACACTGTGAGAACCACGGGATCATCCAGGCGCGGCTTGCGGAGGTGCTGCAGGAGAAAGGAAACCGGCTGGATGTGAGCGATTATCCCTGGACCAGGCCAGCCGAGGCGGAAGCCGAAGCGGTCGCCCGCCTTCTGAAGATCGCGAAATGCGTCGATACACCGGTGATCGTTGTGCATCTGAGCACGGCGGCGGGCTACCGCGAGATCGAGAGAGCCCGGGCGGAAGGGCAGACAGTCTATGTTGAGACCTGTCCGCAGTACCTGGTCATGGACGACAGTCGCTATTCCCTGCCGGATGGCAGGGGCAGGCTCTACATGATTGCGCCGCCGCTGCGGAAGACTTCTGATCAGGAGGTGCTCTGGCAGGCGCTCTCGGAAGATCAATTACAGACGATTGCGACCGATCACTGCAGCTTTACACCGAAGCAGAAGCTGGCCGGGGAGAAGGATTTCTCAAAGACGCCCTGCGGCATGCCGGGCGCGCAGGAGCGCCCCATGCTGATCTGGCAGTACGGTGTGAGCACGGGCAGACTGACGGCGGAGCAGATGTGCCGCTACCTGTCGGAAAATCCGGCGAAGCAGTACCATCTCTATCCGCGGAAGGGCGTGATCGCGCCGGGGAGCGACGCGGACATCGTCGTCTGGAATCCCCAGGAAGAGTGGACGCTCAGCGCCCATCATCAGCTCTCCGCTGCGGAATATTGTCCGCTCGAGGGCACGAAGATCAGAGGAATGGCGGAAAAAGTGTTCCTGCGGGGAGAACTGGCTGCGGAGGATGGAAAGATTCTGCGGGCCAATCGTGGTATCTATATAAAGCACTGAGATTTTTGCTCAGTCGGGAGGTGTACAGCCATGTACACACTGAATATTAATGGAAAACTGTATACGGCAGAGCAGGACAAGAAGCTTCTTCGCTACCTTCGGGATGATCTTCATCTGACGGCGGCCAAGGATGGCTGCAGCGAGGGAGCCTGTGGGACCTGTACGGTGCTGATCGACGGGAAGGCTGCGCGTGCCTGCGTTCAGACGCTTTCCAAACTGGAAGGAAAGAAAATCGTCACAGTAGAGGGACTGACGGAACGTGAAAAAGAGGTCTATTCCTATGCCTTTGGCAAGGTCGGCGCGGTGCAGTGCGGTTTCTGCATCCCGGGGATGGTGCTTTCCGGGAAGGCCCTGCTCGATGTGAATCCGGATCCGACCCGGCTTGAGGTGGCGGCGGCGATCAAGAATAATATCTGTCGCTGTACAGGGTATAAGAAGATTATCGAAGCGATTCTGCTGAGCGCAAAGATGTTCCGTGAAAATCTCTCTGCGGTGGATGAGGAAGGCGTCGTGACGGTCGGTCAGGCGATGCAGCGGATCGATGCGCGGGAGAAGGCGCTCGGCACCGGGGAATATGTGGACGACATTTACCTTGACGGCATGATCTACGGCAGCGCGGTGCGTTCCCGTTATCCCAGGGCGCGGGTGCTTGCAATCCACACGGAGGCGGCGAAGGCCCTGCCGGGCGTCGTCGGCGTTTTCACAGCGGCGGATATTCCGGGCAGCGTCAAGGTCGGCCATCTCGTGCAGGACTGGGATACGATGATTCCGGTCGGGAAAGAGACACACTATCTGGGCGACGCGATCTGCCTGGTGGCGGCGGAAACGCCGGAGATTCTCGAGCAGGCAAAGGCGCTTGTCGAGGTGGAGTATGAAGAGCTTCCTCCGGTGCTCGATCCCTTCGAGGCGATGGAGGAGGACGCGCCGCGGGTGCATGGGCAGGGCAATATTCTGGCGCACGAGCATCTGGTCCGCGGCGACGCGGATGCGGTGATCGCGCAGTCGAAATATAAGGTGACCCATCACTATGAGACCCCGTGGACGGAGCACGCTTTCCTGGAGCCGGAGGCGGCGGTCGCGATGCCTTTTGGCGACGGCGTGTTTATCTACTCGAGCGACCAGGGCGTCTACGACACGCAGCATGAGTGCTGCCTGATGCTGGGGCTTCCGCCGGAAAAAGTTATCGTGGAGAATAAGCTGGTCGGCGGCGGCTTCGGCGGCAAGGAGGACGTAACGGTGCAGCATCACGCGGCGCTGATCGCCTACCTGACGAAACGCATCGTGAAGGTGAAGCTGACGCGTAAGGAGAGTATCCTGATTCATCCGAAGCGCCACGCAATGTGGATGGATGTCACCTCTGCCTGCGATGAAGAAGGGCATCTCACGGCGATGAAGGCAGTCGTCGTCTCGGATACCGGCGCCTATGCTTCGCTCGGCGGGCCGGTGCTGCAGAGAGCCTGTACCCATGCGGCGGGCCCTTACAATTTCCAGGTGATCGACATCGACGGCAAGGCCGTCTATACAAATAATTCGCCCGCGGGCGCGTTCCGCGGCTTCGGCGTGACGCAGACCTGCTTCGCCTCCGAGATGAATCTCAATCAGCTGGCAGAGCTTGTCGGCATCACGCCCTGGGAGATTCGCTATCGCAATGCGATCCGCCCCGGCCAGGTACTGCCGAACGGACAGATCGCGGATCCCTCCACCGGAGTCGTGGAGACACTGGAGGCCGTGAAAGAGATTTATGACCGGGAGCCTTATGTCGGGATTGCCTGCGCGATGAAGAATGCGGGTGTCGGCGTGGGTCTGCCGGACTTTGGACGCTGCCGGATCCTGGTGAAGGATGGCAGGGCGCAGATTCACGCGGGCGCATCCTGCATCGGACAGGGGCTTGGCACGGTGCTGACACAGATTGTCTCGCAGACCGCGGGACTTCCGCTGGATGAGCTTGCGTACTTCCGACCGAATACTTCGCTCGCGCCGGATGCCGGCACGACTTCCGGCTCGCGGCAGACACTGGTTACCGGCGAGGCGGCCCGGAGAGCGGCAGAGCTCTTAAAGGAGGCGCTGGAGGAGCATACACTTAAGGAGCTGGAAGGACAGGAGTTTTACGGAGAATATCTGGCAAAGACCGACCCGATGGGAGCGGACGTTCCCTATCCGGTATCCCATGTGGCTTACGGCTATGCTACGCAGATGTGTGTACTGAATGAGGACGGCACGATCAAGGAGATGGTGGCCGCTCACGACGTCGGAAAGGCAGTCAATCCGAAGAGCGTGGAGGGGCAGATTGAGGGCGGCGTCGTGATGGGCATGGGCTATGCACTGACTGAGCAGTACGTTCTCGAAAACGGCGAGCCAAAGTCCAGATTCGGGACGCTGGGTCTGTGGAAGGCGGATAAGGTACCGCCGATTCAGGCGCTTATTGTCGAGAAACCGGGCATTGAGCAGGCTTATGGTGCAATCGGCATCGGAGAGATCACTTCCATTCCGACAGCTCCGGCGATCGCGGGCGCATATGAGAGACTGAACGGAGAGTTTCAGACGAAACTTCCACTTGAAAACACACCGTACGCGAAAAAGAAACGTCCGGCAAAAAAATAATAAAATTGGAGATTTTATGGAACAATCGACAATTGTTTTAAAAGGAGATATCTGTTATAGTAAAAGTCTGGGAGAGCTTACGACTCTTGAGCAGGGCTTCCTGGTCTGTGAGGACAGCCTTGTCGCCGGTGTCTATGAGAGGCTTCCGGAACGTTTTGCCGGAGCGCCGCTGCAGGACTTTGGCCATCAGCTGATCATTCCGGGACTCGTCGACCTGCATGTGCATGCGCCGCAGTATTCCTATCGCGGTATGCATATGGATCTCGAGCTTCTGGATTGGCTGAATCATTATACGTTTCCGGAAGAGGCAAAATACACAGACACAGACTATGCGCGGAAACGATACCCGGTTTTTGTCGATGATCTGCGAAGGAGCGCGACGACACGCGCCTGCATTTTCGCCACGGTGCATGTCCCGGCGACGGAGATTCTGATGGATCTTCTGGAGCGTTCCGGTCTCCACACGATGGTCGGCAAGGTGAATATGGATCGGAATGCACCGGACTACCTGTGCGAGGAGAGTGCGGAGGTTTCCGCTCAGGAGACCGTGGAATGGGTGAAGGACTGCCGGAAGCGTTATCGCAATACGAAGCCGATTCTGACGCCCCGCTTTACGCCGAGCTGTACGGACGCGCTGATGGAAAATCTGAAAATGATTCAGATGCGCTATGAATTACCACTGCAGTCGCATCTCTCCGAGAACTTAAGCGAGATCGAGTGGGTGAAGGAGCTCTGTCCCCAGGCAGAGTTCTATGGCGACGCCTATGACCGCTTTGGCCTGTTCGGCGTGGATTGTCCCACCGTTATGGCGCACTGCGTTTACTCCGATGAGCGGGAGATCCGGCGTATGAAGGAAAATGGCGTCTTCATCGCCCATTGTCCGGAGTCCAATATGAATGTCTGTTCCGGCATCGCGCCGGTGCGGCGATTCCTCGAGGAGGGGCTGAGGGTCGGCCTTGGGAGCGACGTGTCGGGCGGAGCGGACTTAAGTATTTTCACGGCGATGATGCATGCGATCCAGGCATCAAAGCTTCGCTGGCGTCTCGTGGATGAAAGCCTGCGGCCCTTAAGCGCGGCGGAGGCCTTCTATCTGGGAACAAAGGGCGGAGGCGCATTTTTCGGAAAAGTCGGCAGCTTTGAGCCCGGCTATGAGTTTGACGCGGTTGTGCTTGACGACAGCCGGATTGCGGACCCGCGTGAATATAGGATTCCGGACCGTCTGGAACGGTTCATTTATCTGCACCAGGAACAGGATGTCAAGGCAAAATATGTGGCAGGCAAAGAGCTGCAAAAGTGAGGTGGCTTATGGAAGAAAAGGGAAGCGTACTCGGTAAAAGCGTAAAAAGAGTGGACGCCCATGACAAGGTGTGCGGGATTACAAAGTATACTGACGATCTGTGCGGAAAATCGCTGGTGGCCCGGGTATTGCACTCGACGATCGCGCATGGGAGAGTCCTGTCGATCGATTGCTCAGAGGCAGAGAAGATACCGGGCGTCGTCAAAATTGTGACCTGCTTCGATGCGCCAAAGAATTATTTTCCGACAGCGGGACATCCCTGGTCAACCGACCCGGCGCATCAGGACGTGGCCGACCGGCTGATGCTGAATGAGCATGTGCGTCTCTACGGGGACGACGTGGCAGCGGTCGTCGCAGAGGATGAGGTCGCGGCGGCGCAGGCGCTCCGTGCGATCCATGTGGAGTACGAGGAGTATCCCTTTGTACTCGATGTGCAGAAGGCGATGGAGGACGGCGCACCGCAGCTGCATGAAGCTTTCCCGAACAATATTTTAAAACATACAAGTATCCGGAACGGCAATTATGAGGAGGCGTGTAAAGAGCCCGGACTTATCAAAGTTGAGGGCTGGTACGATACGCCGACCGTTCAGCACTGTCATATTGAGAATTTTATCTGCTATGCGGAGATGGACAAAGGCCGGATTGTTGTCACGGCCTCCACGCAGATTCCGCACATTGTGAGGCGCGTGGTCGGGCAGGCGCTCGGCATTCCCTGGGGAAAGGTACGCGTGATTAAGCCGTACATCGGCGGCGGTTTCGGAAATAAACAGGATGTGCTCTATGAGCCGCTCTGCGCCTGGCTCTGCACGCTGGTCGGCGGCAGACGTGTGAAGCTCGACTGCACGCGCGAGGAGACCTTCGTCTGTAATCGTGTGCGTCATGCAATCCGCGGACACATCATCTCCTGGGTACGCCCGGACGGTACTTACGCGGCGCGCAAGCTGGAGCTCTTCTCCAATCAGGGGGCCTATGCCTCCCACGGTCACAGTATCGCGGCGAAGGGCATGGGCGCGTTTCCACAGATGTATCCCTGCCCGAATGTGGACGCGGATTCTTACACGGTATTCACGAACCGGCCCGCAGCGGGAGCCATGCGCGGCTATGGGATTCCGCAGGCGATGTTCCTCTTCGAGAGCCACACGGACGATGTGGCGAAAGCGATTGGCATGAGTCCACTGGAATTCCGGCAGAAGAATCTGATGCCGGTCGGTTTCACTGACGCCTTCTCAAAGAATGTCCTGTATACGGATTCCTACAATCAGTGTATCGACAAAGCGCGCGTCTACATGGACTATGACCGGAAATATAAAGAGTATGCGCAACAGGAAGGACCGATCCGCAGGGGCATCGGACTCGCGGCTTTCTGGTATAATACGGCGGTCTGGCCGATCTCGCTCGAATCCTCATCCTGCCGGATGGTGCTCAATCAGGACGGCTCCGTGCAGGTACAGGTCGGAGAGACGGAGATCGGGCAGGGGGCGGATACGACCTTCACGCAGATGACGGCTGATACCCTCGGTATTCCGCTGGAAAATGTACATGTGATCTCCTGTCAGGATACGGATGTCACGCCCTTTGGCACCGGCGCCTACGCGTCCCGGCAGACCTATGTGGCGGGCTTTTCGATCCACCAGACGGCATTATTATTAAAGGAAAGAATTCTCGACTATGCGCACGAGCTGACGCGCATGCCGACCGCCATCCTTGATATTGTGGACGGCATGATTGTGCGGAAGACCGATCTGCAGGTACAGATGTCGCTTGAAGAACTGGCGATGGAGGCGCTCTACAGCCTCTCGCACAGCGAACACCTGACGGCGGAGAGCACCTATCAGATCAAGAGCAACGCCTACTCCTTCGGCTGCACGATCGCGGAGGTGGAAGTCGATATTCCGGCCTGCCGCGCGACGCTGCTGAATGTGATCAATGTCCATGACTGTGGGCGGCTGATCAACCCGGCGCTCGCCGAGGCGCAGGTGCACGGCGGCATGAGCATGGGCATAGGCTACGGTCTCTCGGAGCAGCTCCTCTTCGATGAGAAGACCGGCAGGCCGCTCAACAATAATCTGCTGGACTACAAGCTGTCGACCTTCATGGATCATCCGCATCTCGAGGCGGAGTTCGTGGAGAACTATGAGCCGACCAGCGTGTACGGAACGAAGGCGCTCGGCGAGCCGCCGGTCTGTTCGGTCGCTCCCGCGATTCGCAACGCGATCCTGCAGGCGACCGGTGTGGCGGTGAATGAGCTGCCGCTGAACCCGCACAATCTGTTCCGGCGATTCCATGAGGAAGGCCTGGTATAGGAAAGGAGATGTGACGCGATGTATGATATGAAAGCACTTTATGAGGCGGAAAGCGTCTCCGAAGCGATACAGCTTCTGCAGGAACACCCGGAGGCGCAGATCATCGCCGGAGGCAGCGATGTGCTCGTGCAGATGCGGGAAGGAAAGCGCGCCGGAGCGGAGCTTGTCAGCATTTACATGATTGATGCTCTGCGGGGTATCACGATGGAGGATGACGGTACGATCCGGATCGGCTCGCTCACAAGTTTCTCGCATATTACAAAGGATCCGATTATTCAGAAGTACATCAATGTGCTCGGCGAAGCGGTTGATATGGTCGGAGGGCCGCAGATCCGCAATATCGGGACGATCGGAGGAAACACCTGCAACGGCGTGACGAGCGCGGACTCTGCGTCGACGCTGCATGCCTGGGATGCGATCGTCGAACTCACCGGACCGGAGGGGGTGCGCCGCACGCCGATCAAAGATTTCTACATCCGGGCCGGAAAGGTAGATTTAAAGCCCGCAGAGATCGAGACGGCGATTCTGATCCCGAAGGCGGCCTATGAGGGATATCATGGGCACTATATTAAATATGCGATGCGCAATGCGATGGACATCGCAACGCTTGGTTGTTCCGTGAATGTGAAGCTCACGGAGAATAAGGAGCGCATTGAGGATGCCCGGATTGCCTACGGCGTCGCGGGACCTGTTCCGATGCGCGCGCCGCATGCGGAGGAGTACGCCCGCGGGAAGGCGCTGACGGAGGAGACGATCGATATTTTCTCAAAATCGGTGCTGGAGGATATTAATCCCAGAGACAGCTGGAGGGCGAGTAAGGCCTTCCGCGAACATATTTCCCAGGTACTGGCGGGGCGCGCGCTCCGCGAATCCATCCGTCTGGCGGGAGGTGAGATCCATGGCTGATAAGCAGTATAAACTGGTGACCTGTACAATCAACGGCGTGAGGCGTCAGACGATGGTCGATGTCCGCGCCTCGCTGACCGACATGCTGCGGAACGACTACCAGCTGACGAGCGTCAAGAAGGGCTGTGAGGTAGGAGAGTGCGGCGCCTGCAATGTGATCATCGACGGCGAGTGCTACAATTCATGCATCTATCTGGCAGTCTGGGCGGAAGGAAAGAATATCCGCACGCTTGAGAGTCTGATGGGACCGAGCGGAGAGCTTTCCGATATCCAGCAGGCATTCATCGACGAGACGGCTGTCCAGTGTGGCTTCTGCACGCCGGGCTTTATCATGAGTGCGGTCGAGATCCTTGAGAGCGGGAAAGAGTACAGCCGCGACGAACTGCGCAAGCTTCTGAGCGGACATCTGTGCCGCTGCACCGGTTATGAAAATATTCTGAACGCGGTGGAAAAGACGATGAAAAAGAGACTTGCAATGAATCACGAAGTGTAATAAAATAAAATGCATGAGCAAGGGAGCTTTGTAGGAAAGACAGAGCGCCCTTTTTATGATTTTGTAAACGGAAAGTCAGGGGGAAAAGACCGATGAACTATGTAAAATATCTGCGAAAAGCAAATGAAGTAGCAGAACGCGCCTGCGCATGCGGAAATACGCCTTTTGGAGCAATTCTGGTCGATGCGGACGGACAGATTCTGATGGAGCAGGGAAATGCTGAGAAGGATTTGCATGACAGAACCGCCCATGCGGAGCGGATGCTTGCGTCCAGAGCCAGTGCGGCCTATGAGCCGGATGTGCTCTGGAACTGTACCCTGTATACGACCTGTGAGCCCTGTCCAATGTGTACCGGGGCTATTTACTGGGCCAATATTGGGAAGATCGTCTATGGGATATCGGAGAGAAAGCTGTTGGAAATGACCGGTGCGGACGACAGAAATCCCACATTCAGCATGGGAGCAGACAAAGTGATCGCGGCGGGGCAGAAGGATATTGAGTTGATCGGCCCGGTGGAGGAAACGGAAGAAGAGATCGTAGCCCTGCACAGGAAATTCTGGACGTGAAGAGCGGAAGAAGGAGGATGCAGACCTTGGAAGAATTGCTGCGAATGGAACACATCAGCAAGCAGTTTGCGGGCTTTTACGCGAACCGGGATATTTGTCTTACGGTAAACCGCGGGGAGGTTCTTACGCTGCTGGGGGAGAACGGCGCAGGGAAATCTACCCTGATGAATATCCTGATTGGGCTGTATCAGCCCACAGAAGGAAAGATTTTTTTTAAAGGGAAAGAAGAGCGTATTGAATCTCCCGGTCAGGCAGTTCGGCTTGGCATTGGTATGGTGCATCAGCACTTTATGCTGGTGGAGGCGATGACCGTCTTCGAAAACATTATTCTGGGAGATAAAAATTCCGGTGGAATTTTTATCGACCGGGACGCAAGACGTGCGGAGATCGAGGCTCTTGCCGGGCGTTATGGGCTGGATGTGGAGCTGGACAAGCTGATTACAGAAATATCGGTTGGCGCACAGCAGCGTGTGGAAATCCTGAAAGCGCTGTATCATGGCGCGGAGCTGCTGATTCTGGACGAGCCGTCTGCGGCGCTGACCGATATTGAAGTGGAGGGCCTTTTTGCCATCATACAGAAGTTGACAGAAGAGGGAAAGAGCATTATTTCCATCAGTCATAAGATGCGCGAGGTACTGCGAATTTCTGACCGCATCACGGTCCTGCGGGCCGGGGAAGTCGTCACAACGGTAAAGCGCAACGAGACGGATGCTCAGAAGCTGGCTAATCTGATGATCGGTCATGAACTCGCCGGTTCTCAGTATGAGAAGAAAACGAAATCAGACGGACAGACCGTACTGAAACTGAATGAAGTAAAATATCACGAACATTCCAAACATAATGGTCTCGCGGGCGTTTCGATCGAGGTAAAGGCTGGCGAAATCGTTGGAATCGCCGGGGTGGACGGAAATGGACAGACACAGCTGGCTCAGGTGGTCACAGGAGTGATCAGCCCGGAGCAGGGAGCGTTGGAGATCAAGGGAGAGAAGATCTCTGTCAGCGATCCTTCCGCCTTTATCGGGAGGAACGTCTCTCATGTCCCGGAAGATCGCAACCTCCAGGGATTGATCGGCGATATGCCGATCTCCGACAATCTGATACTGAAGCTGACAGATTCGGCGCAGTTCAGCCGTGGGAAGGGGATGTTTCTGAAGAAAAAAGAGATACGCTCCTACGCTGAAAACCTGACGGAAAAATATGATATCCGCTGCACTTCGGTGGAGCAGGATGTTCGAAGCCTTTCAGGAGGAAATCAGCAGAAAGTCATTCTGGCCAGGGAGCTGGAGTCGGAACCGGAACTGCTGGTGGCGGCGCATCCCACGCGTGGACTTGATATCGGAGCCACGAGATTTGTGCACGATCAGATGATTGCCGCGCGTGACAGAGGAGTCGGCATTCTGCTGATCAGTGCGGATTTTGACGAGATACTGGAGATGTCCGATCGGATACTGGTGATGTTTGAAGGGCAGATTATGGGAGAGTTTTCCGGTGAGAATCCTCCTGTTGAGGAAATAAGCCTGGCTATGACCGGAAGATAAGGGGGTGCGACGAATGGAAAAACTTAGAAAATCTCTGACGACGTTTCTGGTTCCGCTGCTCTCCATCCTGCTGGCGTTTCTGATCGGAGCGATCATCATGGCTGGTCTGGGTGCAAATCCGCTGACTGCTATGTACGCGCTGTTCAAGGGAGCCTTTGGCACATCGGCCAGTGTCGGGACGACGCTGAATAAGGCGGTACCCCTGATTTTTACATCCCTGTGTGCCTGCTTCGCATATAAATGCGGTGTTTATAATCTTGGCGGCGAGGGACAGTTCCTGATGGGCGCTACGACAGGATTCTGTGTGGTGCATTGCCTTGGACTGACCGGCCTGCCTGGAATTCTGGCGGCTCTGGTCACCGGAACTATTGCAGGCGGCATCTGGGGAATGCTCCCCGGTATCCTGAAGATCACCCGCGGGCTGAATGAGATGATCATCTCCATCATGCTGAATTATGTGGCAACACTGTTTATGGGTGTTATTTATACAAGCTGGATAAGGGATGCCAATATGCCCCAGACGCCTTCGGTGGACGATTCTCTGAAACTGGGCAGAGTCATTTCGGACATGCGTTTCACCTGGGCACTGATCATCGCTTTGGCAGTAGGGCTGATTCTTTATTACTTTCTGTACTGGACATCTTCCGGCTTTAAGCTGCGTGCGGTTGGGCTGAATATGACGGCCAGTCGCTTTAACGGGTTTCCGGTGAAGCGCTATATATTGATAAGCTTCATTGTTTCCGGCGCGATTGCAGGCCTTGGCGGAGCATCAGATCTTCTTGGTACGCAGTACCGGCTGATCAATGGCTATGGCTCCGGATATGGTTTTGACGGCGTGGCGATTGCGTTGATTGGACAGCTGCACCCGATTGCGACGATTATTGTGGCGATTTTCTTTGCGGCACTTCGGGTTGGCTCGACTTCCATGCAGGTATCGACCGGCGTTCCTACAAGCGTTTCCGATATCATTCAGGCGTTGGTTATTGTGTTTTCTGTTGCCGGAATGGCGCTGACAAAGCTTCCGGAATTTGAGGCGTTCCGTCTGCGTCTTTTCTCCAAAAAGGGAAAGGAGGAAGTGAACGCATGAGTATATCTTTTGTCACCAATCTTATTCTGGCGGCCATCCGCATGGCAGTTCCGCTGCTGTTTATCGCACTGGCAGAGCTTTACTCAGAGCGGGCAGGCATGGTCAATATTGGCCTGGAGGGTCTGGCCACTGTGGGTGCGCTGGCCGGTTTCATGCTGACTTATCTCACCGGAAATACATGGCTCGGAATTCTCTGCGGCGCGCTGGCCGGTATTCTGATCAACATGATTTATGCCTATGCGACAGTGACGCTCTGTGCGAACCATACGGTTTACGGTATGGCAATCAATCTATTGGCACCTGCGCTTGCTTCGTTTATCTACCGCGTGTATTTCGGGGAGGGCAGCTCGCTGATGCAGATCACGCTGATGCAGGGGATCGGTATTCCGGTGCTCAAGGACATTCCATTTTTGGGCACGCTGCTGTTCAATCAGACGCCGATGGTTTATCTTGCAGTCGCACTGGTGATTTTCACGGGCATTTTCTTCGGAAAAAGTAAGGCAGGCCTGAATTATAAGGCAGTTGGCGAGTATCCGAAGGCTGCGGCGACGCTTGGCATACCGGTGATTCGGACGAAGTATCTCTCCTGCGTTATCTGCGGCGCGCTTGCCGGGATCGGAGGAGCTTACCTCACGACCTGCTATTCCACGACCTATACGGAGGGGATTGTCTCGGGCCGCGGGTTTATCGCTCTGGCTGCTGTGATTTTCGGCCGCTGGACGGGCGGCGGCGTGCTGTTGGCCTGCCTGTTCTTCGGCTTCTGTGACGCCCTGCAGATTCGCCTTCAGGTTCTGAATATAGGGATTCCGTATCAGTTTTTCCAGATGATTCCCTATGTAGCTACCATTCTTGTGCTGACCGTTGTCGGTTCCCGGAAGGCGGGACCGCAGGCAAACGGTAAGCCCTATCGGAAGGAAGAACGCTGATCGGTAATAACCGGTATTCCGGTTGTTATATAAACTATTTTAAAGGAGGAACTTATTATGATGAAGAAAGCACTATCTGTTCTGCTGGCGCTTACAATGGCGCTTGGCCTTGCAGCCTGCGGCTCATCCTCGTCTTCGTCGACGGAGGAGGCATCTTCCGCAGAGACGGAGGAAGCGACCGTGGAGGAGGGCGAGGAAGCCTCTGCGTCAGATTCTGCAGCAACCTACAAGGTTGCGTTTATCCTCAACTCCAGTATCAACGACGGTGGATGGGGAACAGCCTGCTACAGTGAACTGGTTGCTGCGTGAGAGGCATATCCGAACTGGGAAATGTCCTATACGGACAGCCTTTCGCAGGACGGCTACTATGACGCGATGGTTGCATACTGTAACGAGGGCTTTGACCTGGTATACGCTCCGGGTGGAGAGTACACGGATGCGGTGCTGCAGGTAGCTGAGGAGTATCCGGATGTGGCCTTCGCACTGCTGAACGGTTCTGAGGATACGCCGGCAGATGCAGTGAATGGCAATGTTACCTCGCTGCTTCCTGATGCGGAACAGATCGGCTGGATTGCCGGCGCGCTGGCAGGGTTGATGAGTGAGACCGGCACGATTGCCTTTATCGGCGGCATGGAGCTGACGACAACGCTCCAGAAATATACGGGTTTCTGCGAGGCGGCTTCTTATGTTGCAGAGCAGGAGGGCAATACGATTACAGCGCTGGACGCTGTCTATGCGAATTCCTATGACGACTCTTCCAAGGGTATTGAGTTTGCGAACGCCATGATCGAGCAGGGGGCGGATGTATTCTTTGGCGATGCCTCTGCGGTGGATTCCGGAGCGCGCCAGGCGATCGATGAGTATAATACCGCGCAGGGCGAGGTTACGGTTTATGATATCGCGCAGCCGGCGGATTATCTGGGACAGAACGAGTGCATTATCGGTTCTCAGGTTACGGACAATTCTTCTCTGATTGCTCTGTGCTTTACCGCGATTGAGGAAGGGACCTTTGGCGGCGAGGTTCTCTACGGCAATCTGCAGAACGGTGTCCTGTACGCGGGAGAGCTGAGCGATCTCGTTCCGGAGGATGTGCAGGAGAAATACGCCGATTACATCCAGCAGATGATTGACGAGACATTTATGCAGTAAAAACAGTTTCGGAAGAAAAACGCTGCGGGCTCTGAGAATATGGCCCGCAGCGCTTTTTACTTTCGCGGCAGTGTGATTGGGAGGTTTTTCTGAATGAAAACATTAAAGATCAAGAATGTTGCGCAGCTTGTCACCTGCGACGACAAGGATCGGATTCTGAAGGACGTGGATATCTATATTGAGGACAACGTCATAAAGGCGATAGGCCATTGCCCTGATATCCGGGCGGACGAGGTGATCGACGCCTCCCATATGTTGTGTTATCCGGGGCTTATCAACACGCATCACCATCTGTATCAGCAGTTTTCACGTAATCTGCCCCAGGTGCAGAACCTGGAGTTGTTCGACTGGCTGAAGGCGCTCTATGAGATCTGGAAAAATCTTGATACAGATGTAGTACGCCTTTCTTCTCTGACCGGAATGGGAGAGTTGATGAAGCATGGCTGTACGACCTGCTTTGACCATCACTATGTATTTCCGGCGGGCGCGGGAGATCTGATCGGCGCGCAGCTTGAGGCGGCGGAAGAGCTGGGCATCCGCATGCAGTGTTCCCGCGGCAGCATGGATCTGAGCGTCAAGGACGGCGGTCTGCCGCCTGACAGTGTTGTGCAGACCGTTGACGAGATCATGAAGGATTCGATGAAGCTGATCGAGACGTATCATGACGCTTCCTTTGGCTCTATGCGGCAGATCGTTCTGGCGCCGTGTTCGCCGTTTTCGGTTTCTGCGGATCTTCTGCGGGAGAGTGCGCAGCTGGCGCGGCAATATGGGGTGAGGCTTCATACGCATCTCTGTGAGACGAAAGATGAGGAAAATTACATGCTTGCGCGAGAAGGCCTGCGGCCGCTGGCCTTTATGGAGACGCTCGACTGGGTGGGCGACGATGTCTGGTATGCTCACGGAATTCATTTTAATGAAGAAGAACTGAAGCTCCTGGCGCAGACTGGAACCGGAGTCTGCCACTGTCCGGTTTCCAATATGAAGCTTGCGAGCGGTATCGCGCGGATTCCGGAGATGCTCGCGCTGGGCGTGCCGGTCGGGCTGGGCGTTGACGGGTCGGCGTCCAATGACGGTTCCAGCCTGATGGAGGAGATGCGCATTGCCTATCTGCTTCACCGCCTGAATTCCAGCAAAGCGGCGCCTTCCGGATATGATATCCTGAAAATCGCGACCAGGGGAAGCGCCAGGCTGCTGGGGAGGGACGATATCGGATCACTGGAAGTCGGCAAATGCGCGGACCTGTTCCTGATCGATGAGCGTCGTCTGGAGCTGGTCGGCTCCTGCTATGACGCGGGCTCCGTGCTGGCCACGGTGGGCGTACGCGGCCCGGTAGACTGCACGATTGTAAACGGAAGAGTCGTTGTCAGGGACGGAAAGCTTGTCGGTATCGACGAGGTGGCAACGGCGCGGGCCGCGCAGGCATGTTGCGACCGTTACCTGGCATAGGGCTGCAGCTCCGATTTTTTTCTTGCTATCATTCTGAAAGTCTGCTATAATTTATTTGTAAAATTTTTCTGCCCCTTGAGGACCCTGCATAACAGAGGAGATTACGTGATGACAGACGAAGGCGCTTGTTTTTTATAGACAAAGTGCCTTTTTCACTAATCGGAGCCTTTGGGCAGAATAAAAGAAAAGGAGGAATGTACTATGAAAAAGAAACTGTTGGCAGTTCTTCTTTGTGCGGCCATGACGGCGTCCCTTGCCGCCTGCGGCAGCTCCAGCTCGAGTTCGAGCGACAGCTCGTCCGACACAGTCACAGAGGAGACATCCGAGGACACGGAAGAAGCGGAAGCTGCGGAGGAGACGGAGGACACCGCTGAGGCTTCTGCAGCATCCGATATCACGATCGGCGTGATTTATGTCGGCGATGAGAACGAGGGTTATTCCGCATCGCATATCAATGGCGTGGCGGCTGCAGCCGAGGCGCTTGGCCTCTCTTCCGATCAGATCATCGAGAAGACGAACATCCCGGAGGACGAGTCCTGCTATGACGCGGCGGTGGATCTTGAGGAGCAGGGCTGCGACATCATCTTTGCAACGAGCTTCGGCCATGAGGACTATCTGTTCCAGGCGGCGAGCGAGTATCCGGAGATCGAGTTCTGCCATGCAACCGGCTATCAGGCGGCGAGCTACGGACTGGACAATGTACACAACTATTTTGACTACATCTTTGAGGCCCGTTATGTGTCCGGTGTTGTTGCCGGCATGAAGATCCAGGAGATGATCGACAATGGCGAGATTACCGAGGATGAGGCGAAGATCGGCTACGTCGGCGCGTATCCCTATGCGGAAGTGGTTTCCGGTTTTACGGCTTTCTATCTTGGAGCAAAGAGCATTGTGGACTCCGTGACCATGGAAGTGAAGTACACGAACAGCTGGGCGGACATCTCTCTTGAGAATGAGACGGCGCAGGCTCTGATCGCGGACGGTTGCATCATGATCAGTCAGCACGCGGATACGTCGGGCGCGCCGAGTGCCTGTGAGGATGCCGGCGTGTACTGCGTTGGCTACAACATCGACATGACCTCTGTGGCTCCGAGCGTCGCTCTTACTTCCTCCACGAATAACTGGGAGGTTTACTATGAGTACGCGATCAGCTGCGTGCTGAACGGTGAGTCGATTGCAACTGACTGGGCAGCCGGTTATGCGGAGGGCGCGGTGCTGATCACCGACCTCAACGAGGACATTGTCGCCGAGGGTACGCAGGAAGCGGTAGACGCGGCGGAAGCTGCGCTCAAGGACGGCAGCCTGCATGTGTTTGATACCTCTACCTTCACAGTGGATGGTGAGGAGCTGGTAGATGAGACCTATGTATACGATGGATACTATCACGAGTCTGAGCTTGCATCGGCCCCGTCGTTTGCATATATCATCGACGGAATTACTGAGAAGTAAAAAGCAGTAAAGGAAGCATGGGGCAGCGGAGCTGCGGGGTAAGCAGTTCCGCTGCCTCTCTTTATAGGAGGTACTGCCTGTGGACACGAACTATGCGATAGAACTGAAAAACGTGACAAAACGGTTCGGAGAGGTTGTAGCAAATGACAGCGTTGACCTGAGCCTTAAGAAGGGGGAGATTCTCGCCATCCTGGGTGAGAACGGCAGCGGCAAGACGACGCTGATGAATATGATTTCCGGTATCTATTTTCCGGATGAGGGACATATTTTTGTAAATGGACAGGAAGTGACCATTCGCTCGCCGAAGGATTCCTTCGACCTGGGTATTGGCATGATTCACCAGCATTTCAAGCTTGTCCCAATCTTTACGGCCGCAGAGAATATTGTGCTGGGGCTGCCTGCGGAAAAAGGACAGGGTATGAGCCGGGTCGAGGCCGATGTTCAGGCGCTTGTCGACCGTTATGGCTTTGACATGAATCCTGCCAGAAAGATCTATGATATGTCCGTCTCGCAGAAGCAGACGGTCGAAATTGTCAAGGTACTCTACCGCGGTGCGGAGATCCTGATACTGGATGAGCCGACCGCTGTGCTGACGCCGCAGGAGACAGAGCGGCTGTTCCAGGTATTGAAAAATATGCGGGATGATGGGAAATCCATCATCATCATTACACATAAACTGAACGAGGTCATGGAGATCTCGGACCGCGTAGCCGTGCTGCGCAAGGGAAAATACATCGGTACGGTGAAGACCTCCGAGGCGACGATCCCCTCTCTGACCGAGATGATGGTCGGCGAGAAGGTGAGCCTGAATATCGACCGTTCCGAGCCGGTGAATTCCGAGCTCCGTCTGGAAATGAAGGGCGTCAGCTGCCGGAACAAAGAAGGCACCGTCACATTGAACAAAGCATCCTTCGCCGCACGCAGCGGCGAGATCCTCGGCGTCGCCGGAATCTCCGGCAGCGGCCAGAAGGAGCTGCTGGAGTCGATCGCAGGACTGCAGCACATGGAGGAAGGCGAGATCTGGTACTATCCGCCGGGTGGGGAGCCGCAGGCGCTCCATTCCTTAAGCGTCACCGAGATCCGGAATCTGGGCGTGCGTCTGTCCTTTGTGCCGGAAGACCGGCTGGGCATGGGACTGGTCGGTTCGATGGATATTACAAATAACATGATGCTGCGAAGCTACCGGAATGGGAAGGGCCTGGTCACAGACCGGAAGACGCCGGAGCAGCTCGCCAGGACGATTATCGAGGAGCTCGAGGTTGTCACGCCGGGCGTCACGACGCCGGTGCGTCGTCTCTCGGGCGGCAATGTGCAGAAGGTGCTGGTCGGACGTGAGATTTCCTCGAATCCGACGGTGCTCATGGTGGCCTATCCCGTGCGCGGACTTGATATCAATTATTCCTACACGATTTATAATCTCCTGAATAAACAGAAGGAGAACGGAGCGGCGGTCATCTGCGTCGGAGAAGATCTGGATGTGCTGCTGGAGCTCTGCGACCGCATTCTGGTGCTGCAGGGCGGCAGGGTAGCCGGGACAGTGGACGCGCGCAGCGCGACCAAGGAGCAGCTCGGACTGATGATGACCGGTACGATTGGAAAGGAGGAAGCGGTAAATGAACCATAAAGAACCTTTGGTACGAATGAAAAAAAGGAGCACCGTCTCCCTGAAGCAGGCGGTTCTGGTCCGCCTGGTGGCAGTCCTCCTCTCACTCGTTGTCTGCGCTGTTTTTATTGTGATTGTGACGCAGCAGAATCCGCTGCAGGTCTACGCCGGTATCGTTGACGGGGCGGTCGGCACAGGCAGACGCGCCTGGGTGACGGTTCGCGAGACAGTGGTATTGCTGCTGATCGCGGTTGGCCTCGCGCCGGCGTTCAAGATGCGCTTCTGGAATATCGGCGCGGAGGGACAGGTGCTGATGGGCGGCCTTGCGAGCGCGGCGCTGATGATTTATCTGGGCGATCTCCTTCCAAACGTTGTCCTGCTGGTGATCATCTTTGTCGCCAGCATGCTGGCGGGTCTTATCTGGGGTTACATTCCTGCGTTCTTTAAGGCGCGCTACAATACGAACGAGACGCTCTTCACGCTGATGATGAACTATGTCGCGATGCAGATCGTCACCTTCTGTATCGTCTTCTGGGAGAATCCTGCCGGTTCCAATACCGTCGGCATCATCAACTCCGCTTCACAGAAAGGCTGGTTCCCGTCCATCGCCGGGAATTCGTACATACTGAATGTGATCATTGTGCTGATCTTTACGGTGCTGATGTATTTCTATATGACTTACAGCAAGCAGGGTTATGAGATCGCTGTCGTCGGCGAGAGCCAGAACACGGCCCGCTACGCCGGCATCAATGTAAAGCGCGTGATTAAGCGCACGATGATGATCTCCGGCGCGATCTGCGGCCTGGCGGGTATGGTGACCGTCTGCGGCGCGGGACATACGATCTCGACGAGTACGGCGAACGGGCGCGGCTTCACGGCGATCATTGTGGCCTGGATGGCGAAGTTCAATCCCTTCTTCATGGTATTGATCTCCGCGCTGCTTGTCTTTATGCAGCAGGGCGCGATCCAGATCGCGACGCAGTTCGGCCTGAACAAGAACGCCTCCGATATCATTACGGGTATTATCCTGTTCTTCCTGATCGGTTGTGAGTTCTTTATCAACTATGAACTGGAATTCCGCAAAAAGCAGAAGGAGGCATGAGAATATGAATCTGATTTTAACCTTTATCCAGAAGGCGATTGGCCAGGGTATCGCGATTCTCTTCGGCGCCTCCGGCGAGATCCTGATTGAAAAGTCGGGAAACCTGAATCTGGGAATCCCGGGTATCATGTATATGGGCGGCGTATCCGGCCTGATGGGCGCCTTTTTCTATGAAAATTCCGTGGAGAACCCGAATGGTTTCGTGGGACTCCTGATCGCCTTTGCAATGGCGCTTGTCGTCTCCGCGCTGGGAGGTCTGATTTACGCGTTCCTGACGATCAGTCTGCGTGCCAATCAGAATGTGGTCGGCCTTGCACTTACGACCTTCGGTACCGGTTTCGGCAATTTCTTCGGCGGTTCGCTCTCGAAGCTCGCGGGCGGCGTCGGCCAGATCTCCGTGAAGACGACGGGCGAGGCCTTCCGCACGACGATACCGGTGCTCTCTGAGATCCCGGTGATAGGGCCGCTGTTGTTTTCCTATGGATTCCTGACCTACCTTTCCATCATCCTGGCTTTTGCGATCACCTGGTTCCTGACGAAGACCCGGAAGGGCCTGAATCTGCGGGCAGTCGGAGAGAGTCCGGCGACCGCGGACGCTGCCGGCATCAATGTGACGCGCTATAAGTATTCGGCGACGATCATCGGCGCGGCCATCGCGGGACTCGGCGGTCTCTACTATGTCATGGATTACCTCGGCGGCACCTGGATCGAAAATGGGTTCGGCGACCGCGGCTGGCTGGCAATCGCACTCGTCATCATGGCGCTCTGGAATGCGCGCAGCGCGATCTGGGGTTCGATCCTGTTCGGTGCGCTGTACATTCTCTACATTTATGTGCCGGGCCTGTCGCGTGCGATGCAGGAAGTCTTCAAGATGTTCCCGTATCTCGTGACGATCATCGTGCTGGTTTTCACCAGCCGCCGCAACAAGCCGGAAAATCAGCCGCCGGCGAGCCTGGGCACCTCGTATTTCCGCGAGGAACGCTGAGCATAGAATATCTTGATTTTTGATGCCCTGTAGGTGTCAGTGGAAGGAGACAGCAGATTATATGAAAAATGTGAAATATGGAAAGTGTGTCCGCTGCGGCAGAACCTATGAAGCGGTTCCGAATCTGACGAACTGTGAGTGCGGCGGCATCCTCGACATTGTGTATGACTACGATTATATCAAAGAGACTCTGACGAAGGAGAAGCTCGCGGCGAGATCGGAGCGCTCCATGTGGCGCTATCGCGAGCTGCTCCCTGTGGAGGAGGAGACGCCCGCGCCGCCGCTGCGCGTCGGCTGGTCGCCGCTCTATGAGGAGCCGCGGCTGGCGGAGAAGCTCGGCATTGCGAAGCTCTATGTGAAGGACGACGGCCTCAATCCGACCGCATCGCTCAAAGACCGTGCCTCCTCGATGGCGGTCGCCAAGGCGGGCGAGGCCGGGGCGAAGGTGATTGCCTGCTCCTCGACCGGCAATGCGGCTTCCTCCCTTGCGGGCAACGCGGCTGCCGCGGGACTTTCGACTTACATCTTTGTGCCGTCCCGCGCACCGAAGGGCAAGGTCGCGCAGCTCATGACCTTTGGCGCGACGGTAATCTCGGTGCAGGGTTCCTACGAGGACACCTTCGAGCTCTCGAAGCTGGCCATCGACAAGTGGGGCTGGTACAACCGCAACGCGGCGATCAACCCCTATCTTTCCGAGGGAAAGAAGACGGTTGGACTCGAAATCATGGAACAGCTCGACTGGCAGGTGCCGGACTACATCGCGATCTCGGTCGGCGACGGCTGCACGATCGCCGGTCTCTGGAAGGGGCTGAAAGATCTTTATGCCATCGGCTTTATCGACCGGCTGCCGCGCCTCATCTCTGCGCAGGCCAGCGGCTGCTGCCCTCTGAACCGTGCGATTGAGACGGGCGAAGACTGGTATCCGATGGAGGAAAATACGCTTGCGGATTCCATCGCAGTCGGCGTCCCGCGCAACGCGGACAAGGCGCTGATGGCGATCCGGGAGTCGAAGGGCCTGACGGTGAATGTCTCCGATGAGGAGATCATGGCGGCGCAGAAGCTGCTCGGCTCGACCTGCGGCGTCTTCGGCGAGCCTGCCGGCGTCACCGGCACGGCAGGCCTTAAGAAGCTCTGCGAACAGGGGAAGATCCCGGCGGACGCGACGGTCGTCTCCGTCGTCACCGGCAATGGACTCAAGGATGTCGAGAATGCGATCCGCTCCTGCGGCGAGCCGATCTCGATTCCGGGGGACATGGAGCGCCTGATGCAGGCTTTTGCGGAGAAGGGGATCACAGTTTCGTAGGCGGAGGTGGCCATGGAGCAGAACATTCTCTATAAAATGCTGCCCTCGCTCGAGCGCTACGCGGAAGTGATCTCCCAGCTCGTGCAGATGCCGGTCACCGTGGTGGACGATCAGATGATCCGCATTGTGAGCAAGGGCGAGAGTGTGGGCTTAAGCGTCGGCGAGAGTCTGGAGCTCAGCGGCCATATTCTGCAGGCAGCGATCGACAGTGGACAGCCGCAGATGATGACGCATCCGAAAGGCCATCCGGCCTGCCGCCGCTGCGAGGAGCGCGAGACCTGCAGGGATGTCGCGCAGATGCTTGCACCGATCGTTGCGAACGGAAAGGTGCTTGGCGTGATCGGTTTTGTCAGCGACGACCGGCAACAGTGGGAGAGAATACGCAAAGAAAGCGCTGCATACCTTGCTTTTATCGAACAGATCGCAAATCTGATTGCCTTTGAGGCACTGCAGCAGACGGAGGCAGAGCGGAATCAGGAGCTGCTCTCCATGATGGATTTCGCGCTGAACCGCACCGCGCTGGGCATTCTGATGATGGACAGTGCGGGAAATATACAAAAGCTCAACCGCACGGGACGGACGCTGATCGAGGACCGACTCTATCAGCTGGGTGAGCAGCCGGTTGGCATTGAAGCGACCGGTGAGAAGCTCGGCCAGATGGACGTCTACCGTCTGACCTGCGGAAAAGAAAGCTGCTGCGTTGCGGGCAGCCTCTATCAGGTCAGCGTCGAACACTTTGACCGCGTGCTGATCTTTGGGGATGATGAAGCGCTGCGGCGCAGGGAACAGCAGCCGACGGCTTTTTCCCAGATCAAGGGAATTTCACAGCAGATCACAGAGGTGCGCGAGCGTATCCGCAGTTCCGCACTCTCACCGTCCAACGTGCTTCTCTATGCGGAGGATGGACTCCGCAAGGAACTCTATGCACAGGCCATTCACGAGCAGAGCGCCTACGCGGATAAGCCTTTTGTGCGGATCGACTGCGGTATGCTTCCGGCACAGCAGACCGAGGAGTATTTCTTTGGTGTGGCGGGAAGCGGCGGCGCGGGCAGCCGCGGCAGACCGGGACGCCTGGAGGCCGCATCGGGAGGCACGCTGTTTCTGGATGATGTGGATGCGCTTCCCATGGCCATTCAGCAGAAGCTGCTGCCGATGCTCGAGAGGCGCCAGATACAGCGCATCGGCTCCCGCAAGAGCAGAAAGCTCAATTTCCGCATTATCGCCTCGACGAGTGCGGATCTTGCGGAGCTCTGCGCGAAGGGGCGTTTTCACCGGGGACTCCTGTACCTGCTGGACGTGCTGCCGATCGAGATCCCGCCGCTGCGGGAGCGCAAGGAAGATCTGCGGCCGCTCGCGATGGAATTTTTAAATGGCTGCGCGCGGACACTTGGCAAAAAGATCACGGACATCGAGCCGGCTTTCTGGGAGTCCGTGGAAGGCTACGACTGGCCCGGCAATATCCGGGAGCTGAAGAGCGCGATGGAGTATGTCGTGAACATGCAGCGGGAAGAAGGGAAGATCAGCGCTGATCTTCTGCCGCAGAGAGTGCGGCCGGAAGATCCGGGGTGGACGAATGACAGTCTGAATCTTCAGAAGCTGGAAGAGGATACCTTTCGCCGCGCGCTACAGTATCAGCGGGCAGTCGGCGTGTCGAACGAGGAGCTGGCACGGATGATGGGGATCGGTGTCGCGACTTTTTATCGGAAGCAGAAGAAGCTCAGAATCGACAAAACTATCAAATAGATAGATGCGTTATCATTTTGATAGCAATAAAATTCAGAAAAGCGCCAGAAATCTATCATATTGATTGGATTCTGGCGCTTTTTGCCTGATTTAGTGCAGCGTTGACGTGTGTATTCTTTTCTTATAGAATTTAAGCATAAGATAAAACAGTAAAACAGCAGGAGGTTATCCATCTATGATTGATCTGACAAAAAATGAGGCCGCTCTTGAGCGGAATATTCAGAACGCAAAGGAGAATGGCATTATCATCCCGACGATTCACGAGATGCAGCATCCGGAGGAAATCCCCGGAAAGATTCAGGATAAGCTGAAGAATGTGGGACTCTGGGATGTGAATCCGCTGAACCTGTTCCGTATCACCTGGAAGAATGAGCCGAAGGAATCCGGCGGACTTTTCCAGGAGGTTCCGAACTATGTGGAGCTGCCGGGCGAGCTGACCGGCGTACCCTGCCGCATCGTGGCGATGGTCGGCAAGTGGTTCCCGACCGGCTGTCACAAAGTCGGCGCTTCCTTCGGCTGCCTGGCTCCGCGTCTCGTGACCGGGCAGTTCGATGTGCAGAAGCACAAGGCTGTCTGGCCGTCTACCGGCAACTACTGCCGCGGCGGCGCCTTCAACTCCCGTCTGATGGGCGCGCAGGGTGTGGCGATTCTGCCGGCGGAGATGAGCCAGGAGCGTTTCGACTGGCTGCATGAGATCGGCGCGGAGGTTATCGCGACGCCGGGCTGCGAGTCGAATGTGAAGGAGATCTTCGACAAGACGAACGAGCTGAAGCAGGATCCGCAGTATATGATCTTCAATCAGTTCGAGGAGATGGGCAATCCGCTCTGGCACTACAATGTGACCGGCAACGCGCTGGAGGATGTCTACAATGCGATTAAGAAGCCGGGCCAGAGGCTTGCAGGCGCCTGCTTTACTTCCGGTTCCGCCGGGACGATGTCCGCGGGCGACCGTCTGAAGGAGCTGCATCCGCACATGAAGCTGGGCGTCGGCGAGGCGCTGCAGTGCCCGACCATCCTGAACAACGGCTTCGGCGGACACCGCATCGAGGGTATCGGCGACAAGCATATCCCGTGGATTCATAATGTAAAGAACTCCGACATGGCGATCGCGATCGACGACGAAGATTCGCAGAGACTGCTCCGTCTCTTCAACACGCCGGAAGGACAGAAGTACATGAAGGAAGCACTCGGCTTCGACGATGAGCTGATCGAGAAGCTGACCTGGCTCGGCATCTCCGGTATCGCGAATATGCTCTGCTGCATCAAGATGGCGAAGTACTACGAGTTCACCGAGAAGGACGTCGTTGTGACCGTTCTGACCGATTCCGCGGTCATGTACCAGAGCCGCATCAATGAGCTGAACGAGATGTACGGCGCCTACGATGTGAACGAGGCGCGCCTGGATCACAATCTCCATATCCTGAACCTGAAGACCGACAATCTGATGGAGATGACCTACGCCGACCGCAAGCGTGTGCACAACCTCAAGTATTACACCTGGGTCGAGCAGCAGGGCAAGACGAGCGAAGAGCTGAACGCGCTCTGGTACGACACCGAGGGCACCTGGGATGCGGTTCACGCGCAGGCAAAGGATCTGGATGAGCTGATCTGTGAGTTCAATGAGCGAACAGGATTGTTAAAATAAAAAATTCAAAAGCAGGAGGTAATTTCTTATGAAGTATGGTCGTACGTACAATTTTTCTGCAGGCCCGGCGATGATGCCGGAGCCGGTGCTGGAGGAGATTCGCGATGAGATGATGAACTATCGCGGTTCGGGCATGTGCGTGATGGAGATGTCTCACCGCTCGAAGGTCTATCAGCAGATCTTCGACGAGGCTGAGCAGGACTTAAGAGATCTGATGGGGATTCCGGACAATTATAAGGTGCTCTTCATTCAGGGCGGCGCGACGCTGCAGTTCTCGATGATCCCGATGAACCTGATGAAGAACGGCAAGGCCGTCTACATCGAGACCGGCGCCTGGTCCAAGAAGGCCATCGCCGAGGCGAAGAAGGTCGGCGAAGTGATCGTCGCCGCGTCAAGCAAAGATAAGAATTATTCTTATATCCCGGACTGCTCCGACCTCGATATTCCGGACGATGCGGACTATGTCTACATCTGCGAGAATGAGACGATCCACGGTTCCACTTATCCGAAGCTGCCGAACACGAAGGGCCATATTCTCGTGTCTGACCAGTCCTCGATGTTCCTGTCGAAGCCCTGCAACGTTTCCGACTATGGCCTGATATACGCGGGCGTGCAGAAGAACGTCGGCCCGGCCGGCATGGTAGTCGTGATCATCCGCGAAGATCTGATCCGCGATGATCTCACCGATCTGCCGATCTACCTGCAGTACAAGACGCATGCGGACAATGGTTCCATGTACAACACGCCGAACTGCTGGGCGATCTATGCCTGCGGCAAGGTCTTCAAGTATCTGAAGTCCATCGGCGGCCTGGAGGAGATGGCGAAGAGAAATGAGGACAAGGCGAAGGTGCTCTATGACTTTCTTGACAGCTCGAAGCTCTTCAAGGGGACGGTTGTGGAAGGGGACCGCAGCCTGATGAACGTCACCTTTGTCACCGGCGATGCGGATCTGGATGCGAAGGTGGTCGCCTGCACGAAGGCGGCGGGATTCGACAATCTGAAGGGACACCGCTCGGTCGGCGGCCTGCGCGCGTCGATCTACAACGCGATGCCGAAGGAGGGCGTTGTGGCGCTGGTGGAGTGCCTGAAGAAATTTGAGGCGGAGAACTCATAAACGAACACTTGACAAGGGGGGATTCTTATGCGTATTCTGGTAACTGACGGTATGGATGCAGGTGCTGTCGAGAAGCTGAGGAATGACGGCATTGAGGTAGTAGAACAGTATTATGAGGCGGATGAGCTGGGGGCGGCTCTGCGGGAATTTGACGGGGTCGTGATCCGCTCGGCGACGAAGATCAAAGAGCCGCAGATCGATGAGGCAAAGGGCAGCCGCCTGAAGCTGATCATCCGCGCCGGAGTCGGGGTGGACAATATTGCGGTGAAGTATGCCGAGGAGAACGGCATCACCGTCCGCAACACGCCGCGGGCTTCCTCGAATGCGGTGGCGGAGCTGGCGATTGCGCTTCTCTTCTCCTGCGCAAGATCAATCTCGATCGCGGGCAGTACGATGCGGCAGGAACGCTGGGAGAAGAAAGCTTATTCCAAGGGCTTCGAGCTCGAGGGTAAGACGATGGGCGTCGTCGGCTATGGCCGGATCGGACAGCTGGTCGGAAAGAAGGCGCAGGCGCTGGGAATGAATGTTCTTTCCAGTGTACATCGCCACAAACCGGAAGGTTGCGAGTGCGAGACAATGCACTTTGTCCCGATGGATGAAATGATTTCCTCATCCGACGTGATCGTCCTCTGCGCCCCGAATGACGGGAAGCCGATGGTCGACGTAGAGAGTATCGCGAAGATGAAGGACGGCGTGGTGATTGTCAATGTCTCCCGAGGTGCGAACGTAGACGAGGCGGCCCTTCTGGAGGCGCTGAACAGCGGCAAGGTCCGCGCGGCAGGACTCGACGTCTGGCTGAGCGAGAAGACCCCGAACTGGGAGCTGGCGTCCCATCCGTCAGTGAGCTGCACCCCGCACATCGGCGCGGGCACAAAGGAAGCCTCAAAGCGCATCGGCGCGGAGCTGGTGGACATCATCGAGGCATTTGCGGCGGAAAATTAAAATACAGAGATTCAACCAGGAGGTACATTCATGAGCGTATTTTCATCTGCTGATATTCTGCTTCCGCAGGGGACATCCTGCGAGGCATGGTCCGTGATCGCCTGCGATCAGTTCACTTCCCAGCCGGAGTACTGGGAGGAAGTACGTCAGATCGCCGGAGATAAGCCATCCACGGTCAATCTGATTCTGCCGGAGGCCGACCTTGGCGCGTCGGACGAGGAGGAGAAGGTGAGTAAGATCAATCTCACCATGAAACAATACCTGGACGACGGTGTATTCCGGACCTGCGAGAATGCGATGGTCTATGTGGAGCGCACGCTGCTGAATGGTTCCATCCGCAAGGGCCTGATCGGCAAGGTGGATCTGGACGCTTATGATTACAGCAAGGGCTCGACCTCGGCGATCCGCGCGACGGAGAAGACGGTGGTCGAGCGTATCCCTCCGCGCATGCGTGTGCGGCGGAATGCACCGATCGAGCTGCCGCATATTCTGATGCTCTGCGACGATCATGAGAAGCTGCTGATAGAGCCGATCGGCGCTCTGAAGGATACGCTGCCGAAGCTCTACGACTTTGACCTGATGCAGGGCGGCGGGCACATCAATGGCTGGCTGGTAGACGGAAAGGTGCTCGCGGACTTTGAGGCGAGACTTGACGCATATGCGGAGACGATTGGGGAAAAATACGAAGGACTGAAGGGAACGCCGGTGCTCTTTGCAGTCGGCGACGGCAATCATTCTCTGGCGACGGCGAAGGCCTGCTACGAGGAACTTAAAAGCGCGCATCCGGGCGAGGATCTCTCGAATAATCCGGCCCGCTGGGCGCTCGTGGAACTGGAAAATATTCACGACGAGGCGCAGGTCTTTGAGCCGATTCACCGCATTGTGACCGGCGTGGATCCGGCGGCGCTTCTGAAAGCGCTGGAAGCGGATTATTGCGCGGAGGGCGGCTATCCTGTGACCTGGTATGCGGGAGCGAAGAGCGGCACCGTTTACCTTGACCCGGCGAAAAGTCAGCTCACAGTCGGCGTGCTGCAGGGATTCCTCGATGAGTATCTCTCCCACAATGCGGGCGAGGTCGACTACATCCATGGAGACGACACGCTTGTGAATCTCGCAAAGGCAGACGGCGCGATCGGTTTCCTGCTTCCGCCGATGGAGAAGAGTCAGCTTTTCCGCGGTGTGGTCGCGGACGGCGCGCTTCCGAGAAAGACCTTCTCGATGGGGCATGCGCAGGAGAAGCGCTACTACCTGGAAGGACGGAAGATCCGGTAAATCATTGACGAGTAGGAGGACGGCGCGATGCGGTCCATCAAAGAGATCTATAAAATAGGAAAAGGCCCGTCCAGCTCGCATACGATCGGGCCGGAGCGGGCGGCAAAATTATTTCTGAAAGATAATCAGACAGCGGAGCGGTTCACCGTTTCGCTGTTTGGTTCGCTGAGTAAGACGGGGAAGGGGCACGGGACGGACAGAGTCCTCCGGGAAGTGCTGGAGCCGACCCCGACGGAGATCATCTTCCGCACGGATATGCCGGAGCGGCTGACTCACCCGAATACGATGAAATTCGAGGCGTGGAAGGGCGATGAGGTGGTCAGCAAGCTCTGGGTCGAGTCAGTCGGCGGCGGGGATATCCACGTCGTCGGCGAGGAGGAAGATCCGGCGAGAATCGAGGAGCTGGAAGTCTATCCGGAAAATTCGCTGGCGGAGATCGCACAGCAGTGCCGTCTCTGGAACTGCACGCTCGCGGAATATGTGGAGTTCAACGAGGGCGAGGAGATCTGGGACTTTCTCGCGACGATCTGGGAGGCCATGCAGAATTCCATCCATGAAGGATTAAATGCGGAGGGAACCCTGCCGGGAGGACTCGGCATCGCGCGCAAGGCAAAGATCCTCTATGAGAATCCTGCGCCGAATGAGGTGCCGCAGGTGACGGAAGTTCGTTACGTGTCGGCCTACGCTTATGCGGTCTGCGAGCAGAATGCGGACTGCGGCACGATCGTGACGGCGCCGACCTGCGGAGCCTGCGGCGTTCTGCCTGCAGTGCTTTATTATATGAAGGATCGCCGCCATCTCGATGAGCGGAAGATCCTCGAGTCACTGGCGGTGGCAGGTCTCTTCGGCAATCTGGTCAAGCACAATGCCTCGATCTCGGGCGCGGAGTGCGGCTGCCAGGCGGAGATCGGCACAGCCTGTTCGATGACGGCCGCGGCGACATCGCATCTGATGGGACTGGGCATGGAACAGATTCAGTACGCGGCAGAGATCGCGCTTGAGCACCATCTCGGTCTGACCTGTGATCCGATCTGCGGGCTCGTGCAGGTGCCCTGCATCGAGCGGAACGCGGTGGCGGCGATGCGGGCGATCAACGCCTGCAATCTGGCCTATTTCCTGCATGACACACAGCGGATTTCCTTCGACCTCGTTGTCAAGACGATGCACGAGACCGGCATCAGCATGAATCAGAGCTTCCGCGAGACCTCGGAAGGCGGCCTGGCGCGGATGTTCAGTCGAAGAAGACCGTCGGTATAAGTAATACAACGACACCGGAAAAGAGGAGAGAGCGAAATGGATTTCAGAGAACAGGCAAAGGCGCTGCAGCCGCAGCTTCTGCTGTGGAGAAGGCGTCTGCATCAGATACCGGAGCTGAATAATGAGACATTCCTGACCGCAGGGGAGATCACGCAGTTCCTGAGAGCGATCGGGATTCCTGCGGAGGATATCCGCCCGATGGTGAAAGGCGCAGGCCTCGCGGTCACGATCCATGGGAAGGATACCGGCCGCTGTGTCGGTATCCGTGTTGATATTGATGCTCTCGCGGAGGAGGAAAAGACGGATCTGCCCTTTGCTTCTCTCAACGGAAATATGCATGCCTGCGGGCATGATACGCACGCGGCGATGGGGCTGGGCGCGGCAAAGCTGCTGTTCGAAAACAGAGAATCCTTAAACGGCGCGGTGAAAGTCATTTTCCAGCCGGGAGAGGAGCTCTATCTGGGTGCAAAGGCCATGATCGAGGAGGGTGTACTGGAAGCCCCGAAGGTCGACGCCTGCATCAGTATTCACGGAATGCCAAACCTTGTGGCGCCCGGCTTTTCCTGCGGCAGCATCTCGGTGACGAATGGAATGCCGGCCTTTGGCTGCAGCTCTTTCTTCGAAATGAAATTTATCGGAAAGGGAGGACACACGGCGCACCCGGAGAAGGCGGTCGATCCGATCTTCATGCAGGCCGCCGCGATCACGCAGCTCTACGGCGTGATCAGCCGCGAGACGAACCCGGCGACGCCCGCCGTGATCTCCGTCAGTTATGTGAAGGGCGGTTCCGTGGGCCGGATTGCGGAAGATATTACGATCGGCGGCGTTCTGCGCTCCCTCGACAAGAAGCGCAATCAGTGGATGTTCGACCGCATGGCGACGATCTGTAAATCCGTAGCGGAGAGTATGGGAGGCAGCTGCGAGTGCAAAATGACGGACGGCGTACCGGAGACGCGCATGGACCCGGAGCTCCTTGAAATTGCGAAGGCCTCCGCGGCCAGAATCGTCGGGCCGGAGAGAGTCGTGATCCAGACAGAGGCAGATCTCGTGGGAGAGGACTTCGCGTACTTCGCGGAGCGGATTCCCTGTGTCCACATCAAGCACAGCCAGCGCTATGACGACGGGCCAAACGACTATTACCTGCACAATCCACAGTACGCGCCCTGCGAGGACAGCTTCTGGACCGGCAGCGGGACACTCGCGCAGTTCGCTTGGGATTATCTGGAAAACAGTTGACATTTTTCGTGATTTTCCTTACAATGTTTTCATGCAAAGACGCAAGAGCAGTAAAACGTGCTTTTGCGTCTTTTCTTAAATGTATCGTTCTATTTTATTCCCGGAAGGAGGCTTCATTATGGATGAAAACAAGAAGGAAATCACCGGCAGCCCGTATGAATTCGAGGGGCGTATCCCACTGAAACAGGCGATTCCGCTGGGTCTGCAGCATGTCATGGCGATGTTCGTCGGAAATCTGACGCCGATCATCGTGATCATGGGAGTCTGAGGCATCGCGGGCGGCGATTACACGGCGCTGCGCATCTCGCTTCTGCAGAACGCGATGCTGATTGCAGGCGTTGTGACGTTGATTCAGCTCTATGCGATCGGCCCGATGGGCGGCAAAGTCCCGATTATCATGGGCACCAGCTCAGGGTTCATAGGCGTGTTTACGAGTGTGGCGAATACCCTGGGCGGCGGCGTCTATGCCTATGGCGCGATTATGGGTGCGACTTTGATCGGAGGCCTCTTTGAGGGCGTGCTTGGCTTCTGTCTGAAGCCTCTGCGAAAATTTTTCCCGAGTGTGGTCACCGGCTGCGTCGTGATGGCGATCGGTCTTTCCCTGCTGAGTGTCGGCGTCGGCTATTTTGGCGGTGGGAGCTCAAACGCGGACTACGGCTCCCCGGTCAACCTTCTGCTGGCGCTGTTTGTGCTGATTGTTATCATCGTTGCCAAGCATTTCTGCAAGGGCATGGCGAGTTCTTCCTGCATTCTGATCGGCATCATTGCAGGCTATATCCTGGCGACAATCCTCGGCTTTGTGCTTCCGACGACCGGGATCAATGCGGATGGCGCAGAGTATACCTATTCCTGGGTAGTGCAGTGGAGCAGCGTCGCATCGGCTTCCTGGTTTGCAATTCCGGCGATCATGCCGGTGAAGATGGTGTTTAACGCGACGGCAATCGTCCCGATCATGATCATGTTTGTCGTGACGGCGGTGGAGACGGTCGGCGATATCTCTGGCGCGATCGAGGGCGGCATGCACCGTGAGCCGACGGATTCTGAGCTTTCGGGCGGTATTATCTGCGATGGACTTGGCTCTGCGCTGGCTTCGGTTTTTGGCGTACTGCCGAATACTTCGTTCAGCCAGAATGTGGGCCTGATCTCCATGACCGGTATCGTGAACCGCTTCGCACTCGGCATCGGCGCGATTTTCCTGGTCCTCTGCGGTCTCTGCCCGAAGCTGGCGGCGGTCGTCAATATTATGCCGCAGAGTGTACTGGGCGGCGCGGCGGTCATGATGTTTGCGTCGATCATCGTCAGCGGCATCAATCTGATCACAAAGAACGGCGTCGACGTCCGCACGACGACGATTGTATCCATCGCGCTTGGCGTGGGCTATGGCATCGGCAGCACGACGGCCGTGCTCAGCTACATGCCGACCTTTGTAACGCTGATCTTTGGCGGCTCCGGTATTGTGCCGACTGCGTTTGTCGCTATCCTGCTGAATATCCTTCTGCCGGAAGAGAAAAAAGAAAAATAAGAATCTTTTCGATTTGCTATTGATATTTTTTGGCAAAACAGGTAGAATAAGTAACGGTTGACTGTGGTTGGTACTTTTTTGACAATCTTTTGCAGGTCAGGAAAGTTACACATTATATCCATTTTATTTTCAGGAGGAATGAAACATGGCAGTAAAAGTAGCGATCAATGGTTTTGGACGTATCGGCCGCCTTGCATTCAGACAGATGTTTGGCGCTGAAGGATATGAAGTCGTCGCGATCAACGACCTGACTTCTCCGAAGATGCTTGCACATCTTCTGAAATATGACTCTTCACAGGGTAAGTATGCTCTGGCTGAGACCGTATCCGCGACCGAGGATTCCATCATTGTCGACGGAAAAGAGATCAAGATTTATGCGAAGGCGAACGCGGCGGAGCTTCCGTGGGGCGAGCTGGATGTGGACGTTGTGCTTGAGTGCACCGGTTTCTATACATCGAAGGAAAAGGCTTCCGCACACATCACCGCAGGCGCGAAGAAGGTTGTCATCTCCGCTCCGGCCGGAAATGATCTTCCGACCATCGTTTACAATGTAAACCACAAGAGTCTGAAGAAGGAAGACACCGTGATTTCCGCAGCGTCCTGCACGACGAACTGCCTCGCACCGATGGCGAAGGCTCTCAATGACCTGGCTCCGATCGAGTCCGGTATCATGTGCACGATTCACGCTTACACCGGCGACCAGATGATCCTCGACGGACCGCAGAGAAAGGGTGATCTGAGAAGGAGCCGTGCGGGCGCGGTTAACATTGTTCCCAACAGCACCGGCGCTGCAAAGGCGATCGGCCTGGTTATCCCCGAGCTGAACGGAAAGCTCATCGGCGCAGCACAGCGCGTGCCGACCCCGACCGGTTCCACCACGCTTCTGTTCGCGGTTGTGGACAAGGCTGTGACGAAGGAAGAGATCAATGCGGCGATGAAGGCTGCGCAGACCGAGTCCTTCGGCTATACCGAGGATGAGATCGTCTCCAGCGACGTGATCGGTATGAGATATGGTTCTCTGTTCGATGCGACGCAGACCATGGTCTCCCCGCTTGCGGATGGAAAGACGCAGGTAGAGGTTGTCTCCTGGTATGACAATGAGAACTCCTATGTTTCCCAGATGGTCCGCACGATCAAGTACTTTGCGGAGTTGGCTTAAGCCGTGCGAATGGTGACAGGACAAGCGGCGTTGTGCTTGCACAAAAGCAGCTTGGCATGGCAGCATTCATAGGGCGCAGCCCGGCGACCGAGATGAAGCGAAGCGGAATCGAGGTGCGGCACGGCGATGTGGCGCCCCGTATTCAAGACCTCAAAAGGTCCGGTCTTCGGGACCGGACCTTTTTTCCGATTTCCTAAAAATGGAGGCTATATTATGGCATTGAACAAAAAGACAGTAGATGATATCAACGCGAAGGGCAAACGTGTCCTGGTCCGCTGTGATTTCAACGTCCCGCTGAAAGACGGTGTGATCACGGACGAGACCCGTATTGTCGCGGCGCTTCCGACGATCAAAAAGCTGATCGCGGATGGGGGAAAGGTGATCCTCTGCTCACACCTCGGGAAAGTGAAGAACGGCCCGAATGAGGGAGAGTCCCTGGCTCCGGTGGCGAAGCGGCTTTCGGAGAAGCTCGGCAAAGAAGTAAAATTTATTTCCGATTATAACGTGACCGGCGAGGCAGCGACGAAGGCGGTCGCCCAGATGCAGGAGGGAGATGTGATTCTCCTTCAGAATACCCGTTTTCGCGGGCAGGAGGAGACGAAGAACGGCGAGCAATTCAGTAAAGAGCTGGCGGATCTTGCGGATCTCTATGTCTGCGACGCTTTCGGTTCCTCTCACAGAGCGCATGCGTCCGTGGAGGGCGTGACGAAGTTCATCAAGGCAAAGGGCGGCGAGAATGCGGTCGGTTACCTGATGCAGAAGGAGATCGATTTCCTCGGAAACGCGGTGGAGAATCCGGTGCGCCCGTTTGTGGCGATCTTGGGCGGCGCGAAGGTCGCGGACAAGCTGAATGTGATTTCCAATCTCCTCGAGAAGTGCGATACGCTGATCATCGGCGGCGGCATGGCCTACACCTTCCTGAAGGCGCAGGGCTGTGAGGTCGGTACTTCTCTGGTCGACGATACGAAGCTCGATTACTGCAAGGAGATGATGGACAAGGCTGCGAAGCTCAGCAAGAAGCTGCTGCTTCCGGTTGATACGACGATCGCGGCCGATTTCCCGAACCCGATCGACGCTGAGATTGCGGTGGAGATCGTTCCGAGCAATGCGATCCCGGCGGACAAGATGGGACTGGATATCGGCTCAAAGACGGAGGAGCTCTACGCTGAGGCCGTGAAGAGTGCGAAGACGGTCGTCTGGAACGGACCGATGGGTGTGTTTGAGAATCCGATTCTCGCGAAGGGTACGATCGCAGTTGCGAAATCCCTGGCCGAGACGGACGCGACGACGATCATCGGCGGCGGCGATTCCGCGGCAGCGGTGAATTCGCTTGGCTTTGGAGACAAGATGAGCCACATCTCCACCGGCGGCGGCGCTTCTCTGGAATTCCTCGAGGGCAAGACGCTCCCGGGCGTAGCGGCGGCCGACGACGTGGAGTAAAATAAAAGGAGGATACTATCATGGCGAGAAAGAAAATTATTGCAGGAAACTGGAAGATGAACATGACGCCCAGCGAGGCGGTGGAGCTGGTAAACACGCTGAAGCCGCTGGTCGCGACGGACGATGCGGACGTAGTGTTCTGTGTACCGGCGATCGATCTCATTCCGGTCATCGAGGCCGCAAAGGGATCCAACATCCAGGTCGGTGCGGAGAACATGTACTTCGAGGAGAAGGGCGCCTACACCGGCGAGATCTCCCCGAACATGCTCACCGATATCGGTGTGAAGTACGTCATTCTCGGTCATTCCGAGCGCAGAGAGTATTTTGCGGAGACGAGCGAGACCGTGAACAAGAAGATGCTGAAGGCCTTTGAGCACGGCATCACCCCGATCATGTGCTGCGGCGAGACTCTGACGCAGAGAGAGCAGGGCGTGACGATGGACTTCATCCGCCAGCAGGTGAAGATCGGATTTCTCGGCATCACGGCGGAGCAGGCGAAGAGAGCGGTGATCGCTTATGAGCCGATCTGGGCGATCGGTACCGGAAAGACCGCGACGACGGAGCAGGCGCAGGAAGTCTGCAAGGGCATCCGTGACTGCATCGCTGAGATCTATGACGAGGCGACTGCAGAGGCGATCCGTATCCAGTACGGCGGATCGGTGAACGCTGCGACAGCTGCGGATCTGTTCAGCCAGCCGGATATCGACGGCGGCCTGGTGGGCGGCGCTGCGCTGAAGCCGGACTTCGGCAAGATTGTGAACTGGAAATAAAAGAACAGAATTCCCGGATTGAGAGCGCCGCGAAATGCATGCACTGCCTGTGTTTCGCGGCGACTTTCGCATCCCGTTGAGGAGAAAAAATGGATCAGTATTTTACCCTGTCAAATGGCATCCGGATGCCCAGGATCGGCTATGGCACCTATAAAAGCACAGATGGAGGCGATGAGAGTGCGATTCTCGCCGCGCTTGACGCGGGATACCGCCTGCTGGACACGGCTGCGGCCTATGAAAATGAGGAGGAGACAGGCCGTGCGATTCGAAAAAGCGGCATTCGGCGTGAGGATATTTTCCTGACCTCGAAGGTATGGAGAACCAATCTGGGCTACGAGGCGACGAAGAAGAGTTTTGAGGCTTCGCTGGAGAGGCTGGGTACCGATTACCTTGATCTCTTTCTGCTGCACTGGCCGAAGCCGGATCCGGAGACGAAGGACTGGAAAGAACTGGATCTGGAGAGCTGGAAGGCTCTCGAGGAATTTTATAAAGAGGGAAAGGTGCGTGCGATCGGCATCAGCAACTTCCTGCCGCATCATCTGAAGAATCTTCTGGCAGGCGCTGAGGTCAGGCCCATGGTGAATCAGCTGGAGCTGCATGTGGGTTACATGCAGCAGACGGCGGTTCGATTCAGCAGGGAGAATGGAATTCAGCCGCAGGCCTGGAGCCCGCTCGGGAGACGGCGCATCCTGGATCATGAGATTATCAGAAAAATGGCGGAGAAATATGCGGTCACACCGGCACAGCTGCTGCTCTGTTTCCTGCTGCAGCAGGATATTGCCGTGATTCCGAAGGCGAGCACACAGGAGCGGATGAGGATGAATCTTTCGCTTCCCGAACTTGTCATTACCGAAGAAGATATGGATTATCTGCTGGCGCTGCCGCAGTTTGGCTGGTCGGGCGAGCACCCGGATCTGCCGCGGGTACCGGCGCAATCGTAATCTAATTATGAAAAATCTGTCAAATGTGGTCGGAGCGCTTGCATGTTTGCGGCGCTTCATGTAAAATAAAATCTAATGGGTTCAATGTAGATAAAGGAGACAAAATAAATGAGCAAGAAACCAACCGTGCTGATGATTCTGGATGGCTATGGCCTGAACGATCGGGCGGAAGCCAATGCCGTCGCCGAGGCAAAGACACCGGTGATGGACAGGCTGATGGCGGAGTGCCCCTTTGTGAAGGGTTATGCGAGCGGACTTTCCGTGGGGCTGCCCGATGGTCAGATGGGCAATTCCGAGGTCGGCCACATGAATATGGGCGCCGGCCGGATCGTTTACCAGGAGCTGACCCGCATCACAAAGGAGATTGAGGACGGCACATTTTTTGAAAACCAGGCGCTGCTCACCGCAGTGGAGAATGCGAAGAAGAACCATTCGTCACTCCATCTGTACGGTCTTCTGTCCGACGGCGGTGTGCACAGTCACAACACACATCTGTATGGTCTGCTCGAGCTGGCAAAGAGGCATGGCCTTGAGAACGTGTATGTGCACTGCTTCCTGGACGGACGCGATACGCCGCCTGCTTCGGGCAAGGGCTACGTCAAGGAGCTCCGCGACAAGATGAAGGAGATCGGCGTCGGAAAGATCGCGACGGTGCAGGGACGCTACTACGCGATGGACCGCGACAATCGCTGGGACCGTGTGGAGAAGGCCTATCGCGCGCTGACGAAGGGCGAGGGAGTGCAGGCCGAATGCCCGGTCTGCGCGCTGAATGATTCCTATGCAGAGGGCGTGTACGATGAGTTTGTGAAGCCGATCGTGGTCGTGGAGGATGGGAAGCCGGTGACGACGATTCAGGATAAGGATTCTGTCATCTTCTTCAATTTCCGGCCGGATCGCGCGCGGGAGATTACGAGAGCATTCTGCGCCGACGAGTTCAGCGGTTTTGAGCGGGAAAAGAAGCTCACCCTCACCTATGTGTGCTTTACCGTGTACGATGCGACGATCCCGAATACAATCATTGCTTTTGAGAAGGTAAAGCTCGTCAATACTTTTGGTGAATACCTGGCGTCGAAGAACCTTACGCAGGCGCGCATCGCTGAGACGGAAAAATACGCGCATGTGACCTTTTTCTTCAATGGAGGCGTGGAGAAGCCGAATCCCGGTGAGGACCGCATCCTCGTGAATTCGCCGAAGGTCGCGACCTATGACCTGCAGCCTGAGATGAGCGCCTATGAGGTCTGTGACCGCCTGTGCGAGGCGATCCGCTCTCAGAAATATGACGTGATCATCATCAATTTCGCGAATCCGGATATGGTGGGACATACGGGCGTGGAGGCCGCAGCGATCAAGGCGATTGAGGCGGTGGATGAATGCGTCGGCAGAGCGACAGAGGAACTGAAGGAAGTGGACGGACAGATGTTCCTCTGCGCGGATCACGGAAATGCAGAACAGCTCAAAGATTACGAGACGGGCGAGCCTTTCACCGCTCACACGACGAATCCGGTTCCCTTTATTCTGTTCAATGCGGATTCGTCTTATGGACTGCGGGAGGGCGGCTGCCTTGCGGATATTATTCCGACGCTGCTCGAGATGATGGGGCTTCTACAGCCCACTGAGATGACTGGTAAATCGTTGATTGTAAGAAAGTAGGAGATTCTTATGATACTTGAGAGAAAACGTGCGCTGGCAGTCCTGAAAGAGGGCGATGGCCAGAGCTGCAAACGGGTTTTTGACGCTACTTATGAGGATGTCTATTGCCGGACGCTCCTGATCATGCAGGATGAGATACAGACGCTCTCATTTATGGAGGAGTTTTACACCGTGCTCTTTGGCGCGGCGGCAGAGGCTGCAGTATCTGCGGATGCCGAGAAGTGGTTCTGGCAGCAGTATTATCGCCAGCTTCGCAAAGATTATCACAAACTCCTGGAAATTCTGGGAAAGGGCGGCTCTCTGAAAGGGAAAGGGGCGCTTGCGGAGGTTCCCGCGGCGCTGCCGCTGCTTCACAGGATTCTGCTGGTGATGAATACGCAGGATGGATTTACGGCAGAGGAGATTTCCGCGATATTCGGACTTGCACCGGAGAAGGTCGAAGGGGAACTTGGAAAGCTGGACAGCCTGCTGCCTGCACTGGCGAAAAAGCAGCCGGAGAACATTTCCGCCTGGCTGGGAAGCTGGGCTACGCTCCTTAGCGGGGCATCTTCCGAGATCCTTGCGGCATCCGAAGCGGACTGGGTGGACGATCTTTTCACGCGCGCAGCGACGGCCGCCGGTGTGAACATGGCTGCGAAAGCCGAAAAGGACGAGTTTGAGTACTTTGTCGCGGATGTGGATCTGAGTGAGGAGAAGCCGCTGCGGAGTGTCGTCCCGGAGCCGGAACCGGAAGAGGAATCCGATGAGGACGAGGATGATGATGAAGATGACGAGTATGACGACGAAGATGAAGACGACGAGGACGATGATGATGACGATCGTTATGACTGGGATCTCGAGGATGACAGCCGGAAGATGATCATCCTTGGCGTGGTTCTGGCACTGGTCCTGGTGGCTGTGATTGCATTCGGAGTCCATATTTTCATGAACCGGGACAGTGGAAGCAGCAGCGTACAGACGGAGGAGAGCGCTGACGCGGATGCAGAACTGGTCATCAAAGGCGAGACGGAAGAGACCGGGGAAGAAGAGACAGAGGAAGTCGAGGAGGTCCCTGAGGAGACGGAAGAGACCGAGGAGACGGAAGCCGAGGCTGAGGAAGAGACCACGGTAACGATGCAGGCGAATACGAGCAGCCTCAATGTCCGCAGCGAGGGCAGCACGAATGGCGACGTGCTGACGCAGCTGACGGAGGGCGAACAGGTAGAAGTGCTCAGCGATACCTCTGAGGACTGGGTACAGATCCGCTGCATCGAGCAGGATGACCTCGAGGGCTACGTGATGACGCAGTACCTGTCGGCGGTCGAAGAGTAAAAGAATAAAACAAAGGAACCTGCCTATACTAAGGGAAACCGAAAGTAGAGGGAGGTTCTTTTTTTATGAATCGCTATTTGCCGATTACCTATATTTATGCGCGGGAAATTCTGGATTCCTGCGGAAATCCGACGGTGGAGACGGAGGTGGTGCTGGACGGAGTGCACGGGGCGCGAGCGTCTGTTCCGTCGGGAGCGCCTAAGGGGCGTTACGAGGCGCTGGAACTCAGAGACGGGCAGGAGCGCTATCTGGGGCTTGGCGTAGAGAAGGCGGTTGCGAACGTCAACACGAAGATTGCGAACGCGCTGCTCGGCGAAAACGCGTTGGATCAGGGATATATCGATCACCTGCTCATCGACGCGGACGGCACGGAGAATAAGTCAAATCTGGGAGCAAACGCAATTCTGTCCGCATCGCTGGCGGTGGCGAAGGCTTCCGCCGCTGCGCTGGGCCTGCCGCTCTATCGCTACCTGGGCGGCGTGCGCGCCGATTGTCTTCCGGTGCCGATGATGCGTATGCTCCGGGGAGGTGTTCGGTCAAAGAATTCTCTGGACTTCCGGGAATTTATGATTATGCCGGTCGGCGCCTGCTGTTTTCGCGAGGGGCTCAGGATGGGCGTGGAGGTCTTCCATAAGCTGAAGCTGATCCTGGCAAAAGAAGGGCAAGACACTGCGGAGGCGTGCTTTTATCTGAAAGAAGCGGTGGAGGAAGCCGGATACACGCCGGGAGAGGATGTTGTTTTCGCGCTGGACGCGGCGGCGGGCAATCTCCTGAATGAGGAGACACGGCGCTATGAATTCCCGGGAGAAGGACGAAAAGCAGATTGTAATATCAGTCGCAGTACGGAGGAGATGGTCAGCTATTATGAAGAGCTGGCGGATGAGTATCCGATCGTCTCCATTCAGGACGGCTTATCCGGAGAAGACTGGGACGGCTGGCAGCTTATGACTTCCCGGCTGGGCAGTCGTGTACAGCTTGTCGGAGGAGATCTGTTTGCAACCAGCACAAAGAGACTCTCCTGCGGAATAAAACTGGGCGCGGCGAACGCGATCCTCATAAAGCCCAATCAGATCGGTACGCTGACGGAAGTATTTGATGTGATCGATATGGCGCAGGAGGCCGGATATCGGGCGATTATTTCCGATCGAAGCGGAGAAACTCAGGAGGACGCGATCGCAGATCTGGCGGTGGCCTGCAAAGCGGGACAGATCCGAACGGGCGCGCCGCGTGGTGCGGAGCGGAATGCTAAATACAATCAGCTCCTGCGCATTCAGGAAGAGCTGGGTGCACTGGCAGCGTACAAAAATCCCTTCTGTTATTCCACCGCCCACCAGGCGAGCAGCAGGTCGACCATGCGGCCATAGCTTTTGATACCGTCGCTCTGCCCGTTTACCTTCAGATAGGTGTCGTTGACCGCTTCGGAAACCTTTGAAATAGTACCTTCGTATGCGTCCCAGTACTGATTGTTTGCGGTGAGATCTGCCTGCGCCTCTTCGCACAGAAGTGCGCGTACCTCCTGCCAGGCCGTACGGTCGACGCGGTAGAGGGCGTTGGTGGCATGTATCCAGGCAGTCAGATAGCCACTGTACTGAAATTCCGCCTGCGCGGCGTTCTCACAGGCCAGAAAGGCGATGAAGTTTGCCTCTTCCTCCTGCATGAAGCCGCGCAGATGGGAGAGCTCGTGGCACATGGTGAAGGGAAGGTTGTAAGCGGTCATATCCTGATTGTAATTCGCCTCGATTGTGAAGGCGGAGTAGATGCCGGTCAGCCCCTCGAGGGAGAGAATTCTGGAAAAGAGCACCGGCTTTGGCTGCGGATAATAGCCCTGCAGATCCGGATAGAGTTCGCCGAGCCCGTGCATCGCCTCCGCGGCGAGCTGCCCGGCATCTTCCGATGTCAGCAGCATCAGGCCATCCGCGTCGTGCGTTACGGACGAGGCGCGTGCGTTGATTTCCTCCGTGAGCCACAGACAGAGTGCTTCCAGCTCCTGTGTGCTGTAAGAGCCTGCCGTGATGCCGGTCTTCTGTGAAAAGGAGTCTCGCTGGTAATTGATCCCGCAGTTCAGGACAAAGAGGAGCAGCAGGATGGAGGCGGCAAAGAGCAGGTGGCGCAGCCAGGATAAAAGCGCACGCGGTCCTCTACGCAGCGTCCGGAACAGATCGAACAGCACCGCAAGCAGCAGAACATAGAGGAGCAGCTCTGAGATGGAAAAGGGGAAGAGCCCGAAGAAACGCCCAAAGAGATTGACCCACACAGGATAGATGTGCGCGGCATACCACTCCGCGAAGCCGCCCACAGTTCGTGCGCAGAAAAGCAGCAGGCCGGAGAGCAGGAGCAGGGCGAGGGTAATTCGGTTTTCACGCAGTATTTTCAAAAGTTTCGTCTTCATCAGTCTCATTGTAACAGATCACTCTTTGCCTTTACAAGTGCTGGAAAAAATTGACGCGACGGAGATTCTGCATTAAAATAGGGAAACGGGTGATATAAAGATGAAGAAAAAGATTATACTGGCCTCCGGTTCGCCGCGCAGGCGGGAGCTTTTGAAGCAGATCGGCGTCTCCTTTGAGGTGCACAAGGCGGAGGGAGAAGAGAAGCTCACGACGGATGTGCCGCAGGAGGTCGTGCGGGAGCTCTCGATGCAGAAGGCGCGCGAGGTGGCCGGAAAGGTATCCGGCGATCTTTACATAGGAGCCGACACGGTTGTGGCCGTGGACGGGCAGATTCTGGGAAAACCGAAGGATGAGGAGGACGCCGTGCGCATGCTGCGGCTTCTGCAGGGCAGGGCGCATGAGGTCGCGACCGGCGTCGCGGTGCTCTTCGTGGATGGACAGGAGCCGCTCAGCTTTGCGGAAACGACCCGGGTGCATGTCTTTCCGATGACGGAGGAGGAGATACGCACCTACGTGCGCAGCGGCGAGCCGATGGACAAGGCTGGGGCCTACGGGATACAGGGGCTTTTCGCGGCTTATGTGTCGGGCATCGAAGGCGATTACAACAATGTCGTGGGGCTGCCGGTCGGACGGCTTTATCAGGAGCTGCGCGCGCGGGGCGTCGACCTGAGGGAATAATAGCAGGAGGATATGGCAATGAAATTTGTGATACAGCGCGTCACGCATGCTTCGGTGACTGTGGAAGGGCAGACCATCGGGAAGATCGGGAAGGGCTTTCTGGTTCTGATCGGCGTGTCGGGAGACGATACAAAGGAAATCGCAGACAGGATGGTGAAAAAGCTGCTCGGTCTTCGCATCTTTGAGGATGAGAACGGTAAGACGAATCTTGACCTCGCCGCAGTGGGAGGCGAGCTGCTGCTGATCTCGCAGTTCACGCTCTACGCGGACTGTCGTAAGGGCAATCGCCCGAGTTTCATCCATGCGGGCGCGCCGGACATGGCGAACGGGCTGTACGAGTATATCCTCGCGAAATGCCGGGAGCAGGTTCCGGTCGTGGAGAAGGGCGAGTTCGGGGAGGATATGAAGGTGGAGCTCCTGAACGACGGGCCGTTCACGATTGTACTGGACTCGGCAGAGCTGTGAGGAATGGATTGAAAAAATTTACATAGTATGGTAAGATGGTCACAAGTTATGGACTTGACAGAGGTGCGATATGAAACGTGTACTTTTAAAACTGAGCGGCGAAGCCCTCGCGGGTGAGCGTCACACGGGCTTTGACGAGGCGACCTGCCTCGGCGTAGCGGCCCAGGTGAAGGAGCTTGTTGATGAGGGCATTGAGGTAGGAGTGGTCATCGGCGGAGGCAATTTCTGGCGCGGACGGACGAGCGAGAACATTGATCGGACGAAATCCGACCAGATCGGCATGCTGGCGACGGTCATGAACTGTATCTACGTCTCGGAGATGTTTCGCAGCGTGGGGATGAAGACAAAGGTATTTACCCCCTTTGCCATGGGACCGATGGCGGAGCAGTTCACGAAGGATAAGGCGGTGGAGCTCCTGGGGAGCGGCGGAGTCGCTTTCTTTGCGGGAGGCACCGGTCATCCGTACTTCTCGACGGATACGACGACGGCACTGCGGGCGCTGGAGATTGAGGCGGATGTGATCCTGCTCGCGAAGGCAGTGGACGGTATCTACGACAGCGATCCGAAGCTGAATCCGCAGGCGAAGAAGTTCGACGAGATCCCGATTCAGGAGGTTATCGACCGTAAGCTCGGCGTGATGGATCTGACGGCTTCGATCATGTGCATGGAGAACCGGATGCCGATGCTGGTATTCGGGCTGAACGGGGAAAACAGTATTGTAAACACAGTAAAAGGGACATTTTCGGGGACGAAAGTGACCGTATAAGGGAGGATTATTTAAGATGGAAGAAAGATTACAGCCATATGAGACCAGGATGACGAAGACCTACGACGTGCTGATGAAGGATTTCGCCGCGATCCGGGCGGGCCGGGCGAATCCGCATGTGCTCGACAAGATTCGCGTGGATTATTACGGCATGCCCACGCCGCTGCAGCAGGTTGCGAACATCGCCGTACCGGAGGCGCGGGTGATTCAGATCCGCCCCTTTGAGAAGAATATGATCAAGCCGATAGAGCGCGCGATCGCTGGTTCCGACGTCGGTATCAACCCGACGAACGACGGTTCCTCGATTCGCCTGGTCTTCCCGGAGCTGACCGAGGAGCGCAGAAAATCGCTTTCCAAGGATGTCAAGAAGAAGGGCGAGGACGCGAAGGTTGCGGTGCGTAATATCCGCAGGGATGCGAACGAGACGTTCAAGAAGCTGAAGAAGAGCGGCGAGTTGACCGAGGACGACCAGAAGGTTCTGGAGACGAAGGCGCAGAAGCTGACAGACAAGTATATCGGTGAGATCGACAAAGCGGTTGCGGAGAAGTCGAAGGAGATTATGACCGTATAGGATTCGAGGCTGTCGCCCCTGGCGGCAGCCTAATATATTATACAGCTGTTTTTGGGAGGATAGAAGAAATGGCGGTTCCGCAGCATGTGGCGATCATTCTGGACGGAAACGGACGTTGGGCGAAGGCCAAAGGGATGCCGCGCAATTACGGGCATGTTCAGGGTGCAAAAAATGTGAAGCAGATCTGTGAAGACGCATATTATATGGGTATCAAGTACCTGACGGTTTATGCGTTTTCCACGGAGAACTGGAAGCGCAGCAAGGACGAGGTGGATGCGCTGATGGCGCTGCTGCGCAATTATATGAAGACCTGCGTGAAGACGGCGAAGAAAAACCATATGAAGGTGCGTGTGATCGGCGACAAGACCGGGCTTGACGCGGATATTCAGCAGAGTATCGCGCAGCTTGAGAAGGAGTCAAAGGATCAGGACGGGCTCAATTTTACGATCGCGATCAATTATGGGAGTCGCGATGAGATCTGTCGCGCGGTGCGGAAGATCGCGGCGGAGGGGCTCGCCCCGGAGGAGATCACGGAGGATGTGATTGCCGCGCATCTCGACACGGCGGGGATCCCGGATCCGGGTCTGCTGATCCGGACGAGCGGGGAACTGCGACTTTCCAATTACCTGATGTGGCAGCTCGCCTACACGGAATTTTATTTTACGGAGGTGCCGTGGCCGGACTTCGACAAGGCGGAGCTTCAGAAGGCGATTGACCGGTATAATCTAAGGGACCGCCGCTATGGAGGGGTGAAGGAGACGTGACGTCATTTTTAAAGAGACTTTTGAGCGGCGCGGTTCTGGTTGTACTGGTGCTTGTGACCTGTTACTATGGGAGCTGGCCGCTGTGGATCTTCACGGCGGCGGCGGGCTTTATCGGTCTGCATGAGTTTTACCGGGTCTTTGGTATCGGCCCGCGCAGCGGTCTGTGGTACGTGGGCATGATCGGAACTGCGGCCTGGGAGTGGATGTGTTATGTGATCTGCGGAGGTTTCGGAGCGGAGAAAATCTGGCTGGTATTGCCGGTAACCTTTCTGGCGATCATGGCAGTCTATGTATTTACATTTCCGAAGTACGACACAACGACGGTCATGGCAGCCTTTTTCGGGATTGTCTACGTGCCGGTCATGCTGAGCTTTATTTATCAGACGAGAATGCTGGAACGCGGTTTTTATATTGTCTGGCTGATTTTCCTGTGTGCCTGGGGCTGCGATACCTGTGCCTACTGCGTGGGGATGCTGTTTGGAAAGCACAAGCTGGCGCCGGTCTTAAGCCCGAAGAAATCGATCGAAGGCGCGGTCGGCGGCGTCGTCGGCGCAGGGATTCTGGGCGCAGTTTACGGAGGCCTGCTCGGCGGTTACGCGGGAGTTTATGCGCTGATCTGTATGATCGGGGCGATTGCGTCACAGATCGGGGACCTGGCAGCTTCAGCGGTGAAGCGGCAGCACGGCGTCAAGGACTATGGTAATCTGATCCCCGGGCACGGCGGGATTCTGGATCGATTCGACAGTGTGATCGTGACGGCCCCGCTGATCTACACGCTGGCGCTGCTGGTGGCAGGCTGAGACGGGTTTTTACAGCAGGGATGACAGGATAAAGGAGTAGGCTGAAGATGAAGAAGATAGCGATACTGGGCTCCACCGGTTCGATCGGGACACAGACGCTTGAGGTGGTGAGAAATAATGGCGATATCGAGGTCACTGCGCTGGCGGCAGGTTCCAATGTTGACCGCATGGAGGCGCAGATCCGGGAGTTTCGACCGAAGCTTGCGGCGATGTGGACGAAGGAGAAGGCAAAGGAACTGAAAGTGCGCGTGGCGGATCTGCCCGTGCGGATAGTATCCGGCATGGACGGTCTTCTTGAGATTGCGACGGAGCCGGAGGCGGAGATTCTCGTGACGGCGATCGTCGGCATGATCGGGATTCGTCCCACGATCGCGGCGATGGAGGCCGGGAAGGATATCGCTCTGGCGAATAAGGAGACGCTTGTCACGGCGGGGCATATCATCATGCCGCTGGCGAAGGAGCGTGGCGTCAGGATTCTGCCGGTCGACTCGGAGCACAGCGCGATCTTCCAGTGCCTGAATGGGGAAAACAGAGAGCAGATCAAAAAGATACTTCTGACCGCCTCGGGCGGTCCCTTCCGCGGACGGAAGAAGGAGGAGCTTGAAAATGTACAGGTCGAGGATGCGCTGAAGCACCCGAACTGGTCAATGGGGCGCAAGATTACGATCGACTCGGCTACGCTGGTCAATAAGGGGCTGGAGATGATGGAGGCGCGCTGGCTTTTCGGCGTGGAGCCGAAGGACATCCAGATCGTCGTGCAGCCGAAGAGCATCATCCATTCGATGGTGGAGTTCGAGGATGGAGCGGTGATTGCGCAGCTCGGCACGCCGGATATGAAGCTGCCGATCCAGTACGCGCTCTATTATCCGGAACGCCGGCATCTGCCAGGCGAACGATTGGATTTCTGGACGTTGGGGCAGATTACCTTTGAGAAACCGGATATGGAGAGCTTCCCGGGATTGCGGCTCGCGTTCGACGCGGCGGCTGCCGGAGGAACGATGCCGACAGTCTACAACGCGGCCAACGAGCGCGCGGTGGCAAAGTTCCTCGCGCGGAAGATCGGATTTCTCGATATCCCGATGATTATCGGAGAGTGTATGGCAGCGCATCAGGTGAAGCCCGCGCCCACAGTCGAGGAGATTCTGGACACTGAAGCATCGGTCTATGAGAGGATAGAGAGCAGGTGGTAGATTGAGTATTATTCTGGCGCTGATTATTTTCAGCCTGTTGATTATCGTTCACGAACTGGGACATTTCCTCCTCGCGAAGCGGGGCGGGATCCGGGTCAATGAGTTTTCCATCGGAATGGGACCGCGGCTTGTGAGCAGGCAGGTCGGAGATACGCTTTACTGTATCAAGCTGCTGCCCTTCGGCGGCTCCTGCATGATGGAGGGAGAGGACGGAGAGGAGACGGAAGGCGTTCCGCGCGAGGATTCCTTTCAGTCGAAGTCAGTCTGGACGCGGATCTCGGTCGTGGCCGCCGGGCCGGTCTTTAACTTTATCCTGTCCTATCTTCTGGCGCTCTTCATTATCGGAGGCGTGGGATACGACGATACGGTGATCGGCGTGATGGAAGGCTATCCCGCGGCGGAAGCGGGGATGCAGGACGGTGATGAGATCATCAGTATCGGCGGCAGCCGCACGTACCTCTACCGCGAGGTGAGCCTGTACAGCAGCCTCCATCAGGGAGAGACGACTACGGTGAAATATAAGAGGGACGGGCAGGTCTATACTGTGACACTTGTACCGCAGCTGAGTGAGAGTGGCAGCTACCTCTACGGTTTCCAGAAGAGCGGCGTGCGCACAAAGGGAAATGTCCTGGAGGTCGTGGGCTACAGCGCCGCGGAGGTTCGCTACTGGCTGAAAGCGACGGTGCAGAGTCTCGCGATGCTGGTCAGGGGGCAGGTGGGCCTGAATGATATGTCCGGCCCGGTCGGCATTGTCAGTGCGATCGGGGAGACTTATGAGGAATCGCGATCAGATGGCTGGTACTATGTGACGCTGAACATGATGATGATGGCGATTCTGCTGAGCGTGAACCTCGGCGTCATGAATCTGCTGCCGATCCCGGCGCTGGATGGCGGACGGCTGCTGTTTTTTCTCATTGAAGTCATTCGCGGCAAGGCCGTGCCGCCCGAGAAGGAAGGCATGGTGCACTTCGTCGGCTTCGTGTTGCTCATGGGGCTGATGGTTGTGATCCTGTTTAACGACGTCTACAAAATTATCATGTAAATAAAATATCGAGGAAGGCGGAAACCCTTGAAAATCAGGGCTTTCTGAAAAGGTAAATACAAGTATGAAACTAGGAATCGTCGGCCTGCCGAACGTGGGCAAGAGTACACTTTTTAATTCTCTGACGAAAGCGGGCGCCGAGTCGGCCAACTATCCCTTCTGCACGATCGACCCGAACGTGGGCGTGGTGGCCGTGCCGGACGAGCGGCTGGAAAAGCTCTCGGCGCTTTACCACTCGCAGAAGGTGACCCCGGCAGTCATCGAGTTCGTCGACATCGCGGGCCTCGTGAAGGGCGCGTCGAAGGGTGAGGGCCTGGGCAACCAGTTTCTCGCAAATATCCGCGAGGTGGATGCGATCGTCCATGTGGTGCGTTGCTTTGAGGAGGCGAACGTTGTGCACGTAGATGGCAGCGTCGACCCGTTGCGAGATATCGAGACAATCGACCTCGAGCTGATTTTTTCCGATATCGAGATCCTCGACCGGAGAATCGCGAAGGGCGTCCGCGGAGCGCGTAATGACAAGACGCTCGCGAAGGAGCTCGACCTTATGAAACGACTGAAAGGGCATCTCGAGCAGGGCAAGCTGGGGAAGAGCTTCACGGATATCCGCGACGAGGACGAGCAGGCCTGGCTGGATTCTTATAATCTCCTGACCTGCAAGCCGGTGATCTTCGCGGCCAATGTCTCGGAGGATGATCTGGCGGACGACGCTGCATCGAATGCGGGTGTGCAGAAGGTGCGTGCTTACGCGCAGGAGAGCGGCAGTGAGGTCTTCGTCGTCTGCGCGCAGATCGAGCAGGAGATTTCCGAACTCGAGGAGGATGAAAAGAAGATGTTCCTCGAGGATCTCGGCATCGCGCAGTCAGGTCTGGACAAGCTGATTCAGGCCAGCTATCGTCTGCTCGGTCTCATGAGTTTCCTGACGGCGGGAGAGAAGGAGACGCGCGCCTGGACGATCAAACAGGGTACCAAGGCGCCGCAGGCCGCCGGAAAGATTCACTCGGATTTCGAGCGCGGCTTCATCCGCGCGGAGGTCGTGAACTACCAGAATCTGCTGGACTGCGGCTCGATCGCCGCCGCCCGCGCGAAAGGTCTGGTCGGCAGCGAAGGGAAGGAGTACGTCGTGCAGGACGGCGATGTGATAGAATTTTTATTCAATGTATAGGGTGAAGCACTATGAACATGTCCATCAATTTCCCGAACCTGGGAATTTATCTGAACAACGTGGGCAAATCCGTCTCGGTCTTCGGCTTCGAGATCGCCTACTACGGCATCATCATCGGCTGTGCGATTCTGCTGGGGCTGACCCTCGCCGAGCGCGAGGCGAAGCGCACCGGGCAGGACACGGACAGCTACATCGACATGGTGATCATCGGTGTGATCGCCGGAATTGCCTGCGCCAGAGCATATTATGTGTTTTTCTCGTGGGATAATTATAAGGATAATCTGCTCAGCATTCTCAACCTGCGTCAGGGCGGTCTCGCGATCTACGGCGGCGTGATCGGCGCGGTTGTCAGCATCTATATCTACTGCCGGGTGAAGAAATACAACTTTGGCCTGCGGCTGGACACGGCCTGTCTTGGCCTCGTAGCCGGGCAGATCCTGGGCCGCTGGGGCAATTTCTTCAACCGCGAGGCCTTCGGCGGCTACACGGACAATCTGCTCGCGATGCAGCTGCCGGTGAGCGCGGTGCGCGCCCACGAGATTACGGAGGAGATGTGGGCGAACGTGCAGGTGATCGCGGGAGAGCAGTTCATCCAGGTGCATCCGACCTTTCTCTATGAGTCGCTGTGGAACGTCGGCGTGATCTGCTTCCTCTACTGGTATCGGAAGAAGAAGCGCTTCGACGGCGAGGTTTTCTGCTTCTACCTGCTGGGTTACGGCCTCGGGCGGGTGTGGATCGAGGGGCTGCGCACTGACCAGCTCACGATCGGCTCGACCGGCATTCCGGTCTCCCAGCTGCTGGCGGCGGTGATGATCGTGGGATCCGCCATACTGATTATTCTGGGAAGACGAAGGGCGCGTGCGGCATAGCCGTCCAATACCGAAGAATAGATAAAATACGAAAAGAGAAGCTGACAGGAAAAGCCTGTCAGCTTTTTTTATGCGCGGCTCCCCTGCCACGGTGAATGGTAACATTTTCTTCAGACTTTCTTTAGATTTCTATTGCAATTTCCATAAAAACGGGGTATGATGGACGTATTGGTGGTGAAAAGTGGTGGAAAGTGGTTTTGCTGTGAAGTAAAGTGGAGGATTTCCGCCCCGTGAAAGAGGGTGACGCGCATGTTCATGGGTGAGTACAGGCATACGATCGATCCCAAGGGCAGGCTGATCATGCCTTCGAAATTCCGTGAGCTGCTCGGCTCGGAATTTGTGGTGACGAGGGGATTGGATGGCTGTCTTTTCGTGTATCCGATGGACAGCTGGGAAGCCTACGTCGGGGAATTGAAGAAGCTCCCGCTCACGGATAAAAACGCGAGACTTTTCACCCGTTTTATCATTGCCGGAGCTTGCACCTGTGAGCTGGACAAGCAGGGGCGCATCCTGCTTCCTGTGACACTCAGAGAGTTCGCGGGAGTGGAGAAGGACGTGCTGCTGGCAGGTATGCTCGATCACATCGAGATCTGGAACGAGGAGCGCTGGAAGCAGAACGCCGATTTCAGCGATATGGACACGATCGCGAGCCACCTGAACTACTTAAGCGGCAGAGAGTGAGGCGGAGCCTATGGAATTCAGTCATTACTCCGTACTGCTCGCGGAGACGATCGAACAGCTCCACATCCGGCCTGACGGGATTTATGCCGATGGAACGCTCGGCGGCGGTGGACATGCTTTCGAGGTATGCAGAAGGCTTACGGAACAGGGTCATTTCTACGGGATTGACCAGGACGCGGCGGCGATCGCGGCGGCAACGGAGCGTTTGAAGCCCTTTGAAGAGCGCGTGACCATCATCCATGGGAATTATGAGCAGCTGCGGGCACAGTTGGAGGAAAGAGGGGTATCCGGTGTGGACGGCATTCTGCTGGATCTCGGGGTTTCCTCCTATCAGCTCGACGAGGCGGAACGGGGATTTTCCTATCGGGAGGACGCGCGGCTCGACATGCGGATGGATCAGCGGCAGGAGCGGACGGCCGCGGACATTGTAAACGGCTACAGTGAGATGGAATTATACCGTGTCATCCGTGACTACGGGGAAGATAAATTTGCAAAGAACATTGCGAAGCACATCGTACAGGCACGGGCAGTAAAACCGGTCGAGACGACGGGAGAGCTCGTGGAGATCATCAAGGCGGCGATTCCCGCGAAGGTTCGGATGCAGAAGGGGCATCCGGCCAGGCAGACCTTCCAGGCGATCCGGATCGAGCTGAACCGGGAGCTGGAGGTGCTCGAAGATTCGCTGGATGATCTGATCGATTTTCTGAATCCGGGAGGAAGACTCTGCGTGATCACCTTCCACTCTCTGGAGGATCGGATTGTGAAAAACGCATTCCGGAAGAATGAGCATCCCTGTACCTGCCCTCCGGATTTTCCGGTCTGCGTGTGCGGGAAGAAGCCGAAAGGAAGAGTACTTACGAGAAAGCCCATTCTTCCAGGCGAAGAGGAATTGAGGGAGAATAACCGCTCCAAGAGCGCGAAGCTGCGCGCCTTCGAGAGGGAAGAAACGGATAAAGGGAGGAACTGAAACATGGCAGCGAGGAGAGGTCGCAGTGCGATTGAAGGGAATACGGTACGCAGACTGCAGCCGCAGGAGGAACCGCGCAGGAGCGAACGGCCCAGGCGGCGGGAATACCGGCAGACGAAAGAAAACAGCGTACAGTATGTCAATATTATTTATACCTTTTTTCTCATTGTAGCGGCCTGTCTGCTGATGTGGTCCTGTGTCAATTATCTGCAGCTGCAGGCGGAGACGACCAGCAGAGTGAAGAATATTTCCTCTCTGGAATCGGAACTCGAGGAGCTGCGGACAGAGAACGATGATTATTATACGCGTATCATGTCTGCGGTTGATCTGGAGTATATCCGTGAGGTTGCGACGGAGGAGCTGGGCATGGTTTACGCGGATTCGTCCCAGGTCATTCTGTATGACAGCGGGACGGACGACTATGTGAGACAGAACGGGGAGATCCCGACAGAGTAAATAAGAGGAGATTTCAGTGCCCCGAAGAAAGAAAAAACTGACAAAAAGACAACAAATAACGCTGAAGATGAAGCGAAAGCTGGCGCTGCTCTTCGTGATCATCATAGGGATTCTGCTGGGCATCATTGTACGGCTGGTCTACATCAACCGGGTCAGCGGAGATCAGTACACGAAGCGGGTGCTCTCTCAGCAGGACACGAACAGCACGACGCTTCCCTACAAGCGCGGCGACATCTATGACCGGAACGGAACCGTGCTGGCGACGAGCGAAAAGAAGTACAACGTAATCCTGGATCCGGGCGTACTCTGGGAATATTATGATGAGGACGCTGAGGACGATTATGTGGAACCGACGCTGCAGGCGCTGGTGGACTGTTTTGGCCTCGATCGCAGCGAGCTGGACACCATCATGGAGGAAAAGAAGAGCAGCCATTACGTTGTGCTCGCGAAGGAACTGAGCAAGGACGAGGTGCAGGAATTTGAGGATCTCGCAGACGAAGATGGCAGCCGCATCGCGGGCGTCTGGATGGAAGATACTTATGTGCGCACCTATCCGTATGACTCCCTTGCCTGCAATGTGATCGGCTATACGGTGTCCGGCGACGTAGGACAGTACGGCATCGAACAGGAATACTCGAGCATTCTGAATGGCGAGAACGGGCGCAGCTATAATTATCTCAATGAAGATATGGAGCAGGATACGACGGTACAGGCCGCTGTGGATGGTTACAGCGTTGTATCCACGATCGATGTGACGCTGCAGCGTATCGTGGAGGAAGCGATCACTGAGTTCCAGGAAAAATATACGGACAATTACCGCGAGGGCGACGGAAGCTCGACGGCTGCGGCGATCATGATGGATCCCAACACCGGCGAGATCCTGGCGATGGCCAGCAACCGGACCTATGACCTCAACAACCCCTACGATCTGGTGGCGAACGGCGTTTACACCGAGGAGGAAGCTGCGCTGCTCACGGAGGACGAGCGGCTTGATGCGCTCAACGAGCTCTGGCGAAATTACTGTGTCAGCGACACCTACGAGCCCGGATCTGTGGCGAAGCCGCTGACGATCGCGGCGGCGCTTGAGACCGGAGCGGTCTATGATGGGGAGACCTTCCTCTGCGACGGCTATCAGGAGGTGGGAGGCTATACGATCTACTGTTCCCACCGTTCCGGACACGGGATTATCGATCTGCAGGGTGCGCTCACCTTTTCCTGCAACGATGCGCTGATGCAGATCGCGTCGAAGCTGGGCATCGATAATTTCTCGACTTATCAGAACCTGTTTAATCTGGGGCTGCGGACAGGCATTGATCTGCCAGGCGAGGCGAGGACAGACAGCCTCATCTATTATTCCGAGAGTATGGCGACGAGTGAGAACAGCCTGATCATGGGCAGCACGGACCTGGCGACGAACTCCTTCGGGCAGAACTATAATGTGACGATGGTCCAGATGGCGGCGGCTTTCTGTTCCTGCATTAACGGCGGTTACTACTATCAGCCTCACGTGGTCAGTAAGATTCTCGACAGCGACGGCGGAACGATAGAGACAATCGAACCGACCGTCCTGCGCGAACCGATTTCATCGAAAACTTCGGAAATCCTCCGGCGGTATCTCTATGAGACGATCTACGGGGACGATGACGCGAACGGCAATACGCCGACCGGACATAACGCGCGCATCGCGGGTTACTCACTCGGCGGCAAGACCGGAACGGCGGAGAAGATTCCGAGAGATAAGACCAATTATCTGGTCTCCTTCATCGGCTTCGCCCCGGCGGACAACCCGCAGGTGGTGCTCTATGTGATCGTGGACGAGCCGAACGCGGAGAAGCAGTCCAGCGCCTCCTACGCGATTGAGATCTGGAAGAATATTATGGAGGAGGCTCTGCCCTACCTGAATATTCCGCAGACGGAAGAGATTCCGGAGGATCTGCTGGACGAGATCGAAGCGGAGGAAGAGGAGAGCACGGAAGAAAGCGAAGAGACGGAAGAGGAGACCGAGGATGGCACGCTGGTCGATCCGCAGACCGGTGAGACGGTGACAATGCCTGATTCGGAGACCGAGGACTCCGACGATGTGCTCGGCGACACGCCGGTCAATGATAATCTGGTGGATGTGGAGCCGGAGGACGCGCTGTCGGAGGATGAGGACGAGAACCCGACAGAGTAGGGATAGAATAAGAAGTTCAGACACCTCATAAGATAGAAAAATGGATCTTATGAGGTGTCTTTTTGCGCTGTAAGACCTTTCACAGAAAGAAAATCGTGCTGGTTTTTGCCATCTGTCTGCTGCTGATGCTTGTGCTCGTCGGGCGGCTCGTTCATCTGATGATCTTTGAGTCGGAATATTACCAGGAGCTGGCACAGGACCTGCATGAGCGCGAGCGCAGTGTCAAGGCCGCGCGCGGACAGATTCTCGACCAGAACGGCGCTGTGCTGGCGGACAATGAGTCGGTCTGCACAATCTCTGTCATCCACAGCCAGATTGAGGACCCCGAGGGCGTGATCGCCATGCTGGTCGCGGAGCTTGGAATCAGCGAAGAGGAAGCGCGAAAGCGGGTGGAAAAGGTCAGCTCTATTGAACGCGTCAAGTCCAACGTAGATATTGAAGTCGGAGATGCCATCCGCGCTTACGGTTACGCGGGTGTGAAGGTCGACGAGGATTACAAGCGCTATTATCCCTACGGTGAGCTGGCCTCCAAGGTGCTCGGCTTCACGGGCAGCGACAATCAGGGGATCATCGGCCTGGAGGTCAGATATGACGAGTATCTCGAGGGCATTCCCGGCACCATTCTGACGCTGACTGACGCCCGCGGCATCGAGATCGAGAACGCGAAGGAGGAGCGTGTCGAGTCCGTCCCCGGAAATAATCTGGTGCTCAGCCTGGACTACAGCATTCAGGCTTACGCACAGCAGGAGGCTCTGAAGCTTCTGGAGGCGAAGGAAGCCGACTATGTGTCGATCCTGATCATGAACCCGCAGAATGGAGAAATCTATGCCTGCGTCAATGCGCCGGAGTTCGACCTGAACGACCCTTACACGCTGAACACCGGGGAGGATAGCTCCTCGATGACGGACGCGGAATATCAGGACGCGCTCAATCAGATGTGGCGCAACCAGTGCGTCAATGACACCTACGAGCCGGGCTCCACTTTCAAAATCTTCACCTCCTCGGCGGCGCTCCTGTCGGGCACATCCACTCTGAGTGACACCTTCTCCTGCCCCGGCTATAAGATTGTCGAGGACCGGAAAATCCGCTGCGCGAAGACGACGGGACACGGGACGCAGACCTTTACCGAAGCCATGGAGCACAGCTGCAATCCCGCCCTGATGACGATGGGCCTCAAGATGGGCGCGGAGCTTTACTACCAGTATTTCACCGACTACGGCCTGCTCACGAAGACCGGCATCGACATTCCAGGCGAGGCCTCCACGATCATGCACGAGCCGGAAAATATCGGTGAGGTCGAGCTCGCGACGATGAGCTTCGGACAGTCCTTCCAGATCACGCCGGTGCAGCTCGCCGTGATGGCGAGCTCCGTGATCAACGGGGGCCGCCGGGTGACGCCGCACTTCGCGGTGGCGGTCGAGGATCAGGATGGAAATGTGCTGAAGACCTTCCAATATGAGGAGACGGACGGCATCGTGACGGAGGAGGTCTCTGCCCAGATGCGCGAGATCCTGGAGAAAGTCGTCTCCGAGGGCGGCGGCAACAAGGCCTACATCCCAGGCTACCGGATCGGCGGCAAGACCGCGACCTCCCAGACCCTGCCGCGCAGCGCGAACAAGTACATCTCCTCCTTCCTGGGCTTCGCTCCGGCGGACGATCCGCAGGTGCTGGCGCTCTGCATCGTCTACAACCCGCAGGGAACCTATTACGGAGGCACGGTCTGCGCGCCGGTGGTACGGGACATTTTTGAAAATATTCTGCCCTATCTGGGAATTGAGAAGGAGGAAGCGCTGGTGCTGGAGGATGAAACTGCGGAAGACCCGTGACGAACAGAAAAAAGTATGGTATCATAATGCCTGTCAGCGATAATGCTGCCTATGGTTAGCTGACAATCCGATATCATGTAAGGAGTCTTTATGGAAAATTACAGCAATAAGGCGGAGATTGACCGCGTGTATAAAGAGCTGAGCGTCCGGGCGGATGAGGTCTATAAATTTGTAATCCGATACAGCGAATACATCAACACCCCCCGTGATTATGGAACAGGAGAAATGATCGGGATGGTAGAGGTCCATATTCTCACTATGATCGCCGACAATCCGGGTATTACCGTGACAGAGGCGTCCAAATTGTGGGGGCGCACTCTGGGCGCGGTGTCTCAGACAGTGTCAAAACTCGTGAAAAGAGAGCTGATCACCCGGGAGAAAGAGAAGGGGAACGCCAAGACGATTCATCTCTATGCGACGGAGCGCGGACAGCAGCTTGCCACAGCTCATAAGATTTTTGATAATCTCGATATCACAGAGACTCTGCATGATCTGCTTCAAAAATGCAGCCTGGAAGAAATTGATGCGTTTTATAAAGTGCTTCATGCTTACAACGAGCTGCTTGCCTAAAATAATTGTTTAAAATCTGCAAAAGGTAACCCCACATGTCATCAGGACGGTGGGGTTATTTTAATTACTAAATAATAATGAAATGGAAAAGAAATAAAAACAATTTAAAGTTTGTGAAAAAACATCTTAATTTCAATAAAAATTATATTGACTTTGATCACGTGTTGTGCTATGAATAGAGATAGATAATATTTAGCTGCTAAATAAAAAACAGAAGGAGGGAATCAGGAAAACTGAATAAAGAGGACTGCAAAGAAGTCGATACCGCGCAATACCGTCTGAGAGAAAGCATGTCCGGAAGATACTGATAAAACTGCAACTTTATGGAGTTAGGAGAGAAAAATGGATAAGTCAAAAAAACTGGGTCTGATGAACCATATCGGAATGGCTCTCGGATCAGCCATCGGTACAGGAATCTTTGTTATGATGGGTTATGGAATTGCTTACACGGGTCGCTCTATTGCGCTGGTGTGTGCAGTCGGATGTCTTTTTATGGTACTGGCGTACTGGTATGATAACGCGTTTGGTTCTCTATTTGTCCTGAAAGGTGGAGACTATTCTGTCAGAGCCATGGAGTTTCCACCCCTGCTGACCGGAGTTTCTGCCTGGATGACAATTGCCACTTCCCTGGTGTTGTCAAGCCATGCGATCTCGATTACGCAGTTTGCGGAGATGCTTTGGCCGCAAATCGCGAATTTCGAGAAACTGTTTCAGGTGGGTGTGCTTGCCCTTGCGTTTTTATGTACGGTGAAGGGCGCTAAAATTCTGGCGCGAATCCAGAACTTTACTGTAGTTATACTTATCGTTGCGATTGTACTGTTTTTGTTCTATGGAATCCCACAGGTGAACCCGGCAGAATTTTTCTCGAATGCGGACGGTGAATTTATGATTGCCGGAATCGGGGGTATGCTTACAGCTGTCTCTGTGATGTCCTGGGCCTGTTCGGGTACTGCGGCAAACCTTGGTCTTTCCATTGTGACGGAAAAACCCAAGAGGACGATCCCTCTGGCGTCCTGGATCTGCACGGGTTTGCTAGCGATCATTTATTTCTTTATGGGCTATGTGGCCTCCGGCGCGGTTTCTTATGATCAGATCGCGGGCCAGAACATCAGTGTAGCGGCGGAAGCAATCATGCCGCACGGCCCCTATTTGTTTTTTGTGATTGGCGGCGGTATTTTCGCCATCTCGTCCACGCTGCTGGCCGTCCTGTCAGCCCTGCCGTATCCGATTGAGAAGGTTGCAGAGGATGGCTGGATTCCCAAAGCGATCACAAAGAAAACCAAGGGTGGTTATCCATGGATCATCAATCTGATTATCTTTTGTGTTTCCTTGATCCCGATTATTACCGGTATCGACATTGAAGGCATTGTTGGCAATGTGACGGTTCCTTCGATGATTATGACGATCTACTTAAATTTCAAATGCCTGCGTATTCCGGATAAGTATCCAGAACAGTGGGAAAACAGGGGAATCCGATATCCCAGATGGCTGTGGAACCTTTTTTCATTGGCAGGCGGCGTATTCTCTATTATTGTCATGTACAACTGGATTGTCACCATGGACACGAAAGCGACAATTATGTGCGTCTGTGAGCTGGTCATTCTGTTCGGCGCATCAGCCATCACCTTGAAGAAAGGCTGGGTTAGCAGAGAACAGTTGGAGGAGAACCGTAAGAACGTGATTGAAGAAGCGCTCGCCGCGGAGCAGGAGTAAAGGAGGCTATAAAATGAAGTACGATTTTACCTCAATCATTGACAGAAAAAATAAGGACGCTTCAGCGCTGGATATGCTGGCGCTGGAGGATCCCACCGGGAATACGCCGAAGCCTGCAAAAGAAGGATTTGACGAGATCCCGATGTGGGTGGCGGATATGCATTTCGCCACTGCGCCGTCAGTTACGAAAGAGCTGGAGGAACGTATTCGGCATCCGCTGTATGGCTATTTTATGCAGAAGGATGAGTACTATAACGCCATTATCAACTGGCAGGAAAAGCGCAATCATGTCACGGGGCTTCAGAAAGAACACATTGGGTACGAGAACGGCGTTCATGGCTGCGTGGCGACGGTTGTAGAAAAATTTACAAACCCGGGGGACAGAGTGCTGATGTACAGCCCCGTATACGTTGGGTTCAAGTATGATGTGGACGCAATCGGAAGAATTTCCGTGTACAGCGAGCTCAAAAAGGATGAGAACGGTATTTACCGCATGGACTTTGACGATATGGAGCGGAAGATCAGAGAAAATAATATTCATCTGACGATTTTCTGTTCCCCTCACAACCCGACAGGCAGAGTGTGGGAGCGCTGGGAGCTTGAACGCGCCCTGAAAATTTTCGAGGATAACGATGTTTATGTCGTCAGCGATGAGATCTGGGCGGATCTGACGTATAGCGGACATCAGCATATTCCGACACAGATGGTGAATGACTGGGCGAGAAACCATACAGTGGCAGTGTATTCGCCGAGCAAAACCTTCAATCTGGCCGGGCTGGTGAGCAGCTACCATATTATCTATAACGATTTTCTGCGAGCAAGGATGGGCCATACGCACTACAATGAACAGAATGTGCTCTCGTACCATGCGCTGATCGGCGCTTACAGCGAAGAGGGCGCTGAGTGGACGGACGAGCTGCGTGAAGTACTTCATACAAATTGTGAGTATGTAGCGAATTATCTGAACAGCATTGACGGTATCGAAGTGACCGTGCCGCAGGGTACCTATATGCTTTTTGCTGATCTTACGAAGTATTGCGAGAAAACCGGCAGGAATATCCTTGATGTCCTGCAGGCCGGATGGGACGTGGGTGTGGCCTGGCAGAATGGTCGTGATTTCAATGGCCCCTGTCATATTCGCCTTAATATGGCGTCGCCGCTTTCGCGTATGCAGGAGGCATGCAGGCGTATGGAGAAATATGTCTTCACAAAACAGAATTTGTAGAAAAAGGAGAAACGAATGATAACGGTTATCGACACTCAAAATGCCCCCGGCGCCATCGGCCCATATTCACAGGCATATGAGGCAAATGGATTTATTGTAACATCCGGTCAGTTGCCGGTCAATCCGGCTGACGGAACGATGCCGGATGATATCACTGCCCAGGCACAGCAGAGCTGCCTCAATGTGGACGCGATTCTGGAAGCGGCCGGTTCAGGTTTAGACAAGGTGATCAAAACGACCTGTTTTCTGGCGGACATCTCCGACTTTGCGGCTTTCAACGAAGTGTACAGCAGATACTTCATTTCCAGACCGGCTCGCAGCGGTTTTGCAGTGAAGGATCTTCCGAAAGGAGCCCTGTGTGAGATTGAAGCTATAGCGGTTAAATAATACCATGTCTCCACCACCGTATCTGCATAGGTGGTGGAGATATAATTTTATTCTCGGATGGGGGATATACAGCGATGGATCTATTTGAATCGACGATGATAGGCGGGGTCAGTGCACGAAATCATTTTATCCGCTCGGCTACCGCGGAGGGAAAGGCAACGGAGGATGGCTTTCCCACGGAGACAATCAGACAGGTATACCTGAATCTTGCAAGAAATGAGGTGGGCGTTATCATTACAAGTCTGGCATCCGTGGCTGATTACGAGAAGTCCTCCGGGTATCAGCTGATGATGGACAGGGACGGGCTGATTCCTGCTTATCAGGAAATTACAGAGACCGTTCATGCGGAAGGCGGCAGCATTGTCATGCAGCTCGTACATGGGTCATCCAGCGCCCAGGCGTTCCCGGAACAGGCAAAAATCCTGGGGCCTTCTTCGATCCGGAACCCAATTTCAGGACTGGTTCCGCGTCAGATGGACGTGGACGATATGGCGGAGGTGGCGGGACTGTTTGCCCGGGCGGCTGTCCGGGCGAAGAGAGCAGGTTTTGACGGAGTACAGATTCACGGTGCTCATAGCTGCCTGCTGTCCCAGTTCCTCAGTCCCGTTTTTAATCAGCGTACTGACGCTTTCGGTGGCAGCAGGGAGAATCGTTTTCGCTTTGTGAGAGAGGTATATGATGCTGTCCGTGGGGCAGTAGGACCGGCTTATCCTGTCTGGATGAAGCTGGACTGTACGGATGGCTTTGAGAATGGGCTGTCTACTGAGGATTTTCTCTGGAACGGAGAGCAGCTGGCCATGCGTGGCCTTGACGCGATTGAGGTAAGCGGCATGAGGCAGCCGAGAGTATACAAAGGCGCTTACTATCGAGAGGCGGCAGAGCGACTTGCGGAAAGAATCAATGCCCCGGTGATTCTGACCGGGGGAGTCCGCAGCGTTGAGGACATGCAGGTAATTTGTGCGGAGAGCAGGGTGCAGTTTTTTGGAATGTCGAGACCATTTCTGGCGCATCCTGATTATATTACAAGACTGAAAGATAAGCGTTGATTCCATTTTCTTTACAATGCCACAAAATAAATTATAATACATAAAAACAGGCAGAATGCCAGAATCATGGGAGGACAGCAGTAATGGCGCAGGTATCGGCGGATGAAGAAAAGACAGCATTGTTTGAGCATGTTCCTATTCCACACGCGGTCATGACGCTGGCCATTCCCACGGTTCTGAGCAGTCTGGTTATGGTACTCTACAATCTGGCCGACACCTATTTTGTAGGATATCTTAACGATCCTGTGCAGAATGCTGCCGTGACGCTTGCTGCTCCGGTAGTTCTGGCGTTCAATGCGGTTAACAATCTCTTTGGAGTCGGAGCCGGCACTGCTATGAGCCGTGGCCTTGGCAGAAAGGATTACGACTCCGTCACGCGCATCAGCGCGTTTGGATTTCACTGCGCTTTGATCTGTGCTGCTGCCATTTCTCTTTGCCTTTTCCTTTTCAGAAGTCCGCTTCTTAAGCTTCTGGGGGCGGAGGCAGACACGCTGGCTGCTACGGGAGAATATTTGTTCTGGACAGGTATCTGCGGTGCGATCCCCGCCATCATGAATGTCGTCATGGCGAATATGTTTCGCTCGGAAGGTTCAACGCTGCACGCCAGCATCGGCACGATGAGCGGATGTATCCTGAACATGATACTTGATCCGATCTTTATTCTTCCCTTTGGGTTTAATATGGGCGCGGCGGGAGCCGGACTTGCCACATTTATCAGCAACTGTGCCGCATTTCTTTATTTCCTGATGCTCGTCTATGCCCGGAAAGGCAGAAGCTTTGTCTGCGTTGATCCCCACAGGGAGCGTCCCACGAAGGTAATTGCCGTGGAAATCTTTTCGGTGGGGATACCGGCCAGCATCCAGAATCTTCTCAATGTGACTGGTATGACGATCCAGAACAATCTTGTTGCAGCCGTCGGTTCGGCTTCCGCCGTTGCTGCTATGGGAATTGCCCAGAAGCTGAACATGATTCCCATGTATATTGGCATGGGTGTCTCACAGGGCATTATGCCTCTCATGGGTTACAATTATGCCTGCCATGGGGCGAGGAGGATGAGGGAATGCCTTGTTTTCACACTTAAAATCACGATGGGATTTATGGTGTTGATGGCGCTTGGCTATTACACGTTTGCCGTGCAGTTTATTGGAGTGTTTATACAGGAGGCGGACACGATCCGATATGGAACTGCTTTCCTGCGTGCCATGTGCTTTTCTATTCCCTTCATGGGGATCGATTTTCTTGGCGTGGGTATCTATCAGGCATGTGGCAGGGGTAGTATCAGTTTCATATTCGCTGTCTGCCGCAAGATCGTGCTTGAGATTCCGGCGCTTCTAATCCTGAATGCTGTTTTTTCGGTCTATGGGCTTGGCTATGCCGTCACAATAACGGAGGCTTCGCTGGCCGTGGCCGCTATATTTGTTTTAAGAAAGCTGTTTGGCTCCATAGAAGAGGAAGGAGAGATGACCGGTGAAAGTCATTGATATGCATTGTGATACGCTTATGCACGTTATGCTGCGTCAGGGAACACAGACGGATATGCTGCACTTGCCGGATGCCATGGTGGATATTTCGCGGATGTGTCAGGGTGACGTGCTGGCGCAGTTTTTTGCGATCTTTGTTATTCCGCAGGATGCCTATCGCGGAGGTTTTCAGATGGAGCCGCTTCCGGATGGAGAATATATCCGGCGCTGCGAAGAACTTTTTCATTATAATATGGAACTGCACAGCGATATAATAGGAATGGCCGTGGACGTTGCGGACATCCGGGCAAACGCTGCACAGGGGAAAATGAGCGCGCTGCTCTCGATAGAAGACAGCGGCTTTGTAAAGGGTTCTCTTAGCAGAATCCGGCAGTGTTATGAAGAAGGAGTCCGGGTAATGGGGTTGACCTGGAATTTCAAAAACTGTTTTGGATCGCCGAACAGTACGGAAGCAGGAGTTATGAGGGAAGGTCTGACTACGTTTGGTAAGGAAGCTGTGGAGTATATGAATGATATCGGCATGGGGATAGATGTGAGTCATCTGTCTGACGGTGGTTTCTATGATGTTGCAGAGATATCAAAAAAGCCGTTTTTCGCGACGCATTCCAACAGCAGGGAGGTCTGTCGGCATCCGAGAAATCTTTCGGATGAAATGATTCGCATACTCGCCGAAAAGGGTGGCGTGATGGGTCTGAATTTTTGCCCGGAGTTTCTTCGTGAAGAGAATGTGAATCACAAAAGTCGCATAGAAGATATGGTGCGAATGGTTCGTCATGCCTACCGGGTCGGAGGGGTGCAGGTGGTTGGTATAGGCTCGGATCTGGATGGAATCAGGGGTGATATGGAAATCAAGGATTGCAGCATGTTCGACAGACTTTATGATGCGTTGCTGATGGACGGTTTCAGCGAAGATCAGATCGATCAGTTTACATATAAAAACACGTTCCGCGTTCTGGAAGATATCAAATAAAAGTAATTGCGAAATTCTTCACAATGTGCATTGAAAAAAAACGGGACTTGTACTAAAATATAAAAATCATATAAAACTAAAGGAGATGGCATCATGATCATCACAAAGAAAAAACCGATAGAAGAGCTTATGGCCATGATCGGTGACGCGCAGAAGATCGCAATTCTCGGCTGCGGCAGCTGCGCGACGGCCTGCGCGACAGGCGGAGAGCCTGAGGTTAAGGCGCTCAAGGAGTATCTTGAGTCGCAGGGCAAGACCGTAGTGGCCACCGGTATGGCGGATTACTGCTGCATGAATATGGGCGTGAAGACAGCCATGAAGAAGCTGACGAAGGAATGTCCGGATGCGGTCGTCTGCATGTCCTGCGGCGACGGCGTACAGGTGGCGGCGAACCACAGCCCGGTGCCGGTCTATCCGTCGAATAATACGATGTTCCTCGGCGAGGCGGTGCGTTTCGGCCTGTTTGAGGAGGCCTGTCATCTGTGCGGCGACTGCATGCTCGGCACGACCGGCGGCATCTGTCCGATCACCCGCTGTGCGAAGTCGCTCGTGAACGGCCCCTGCGGCGGCGCGAAGAACGGCAAGTGCGAGGTCAATCCGGAGAACGACTGTGCCTGGATCCTGATTTACAAGCGCCTGGAAGCCCTTGGCAAGCTCGACTTGCTCGAGAAGCGGCGCGATGATAAGGGTTATGAGAAGGTCGCCTATCCGAGAACAATCAATATCAGGGGGAATAAGTGATGGGAATGTTAAAGAATGCGCTGGAAAGCGGGAAATTTGGTATTACCGTGGAGATGGCTCCCCCGAAGGGATATGATTTTACAGAACAGATGGCGTCTGCGGAGCTCCTGAAGGGCAAGGTGCACGGCGTCAACGTGACGGACATGCAGTCTGCCTGCCTGAAGGCCTCTTCTCTGGGACTCTGCATCAAGCTGAAGCAGGCCGGACTTGAGCCGATCATTCAGGTGACGGGACGCGACCGCAGCCGTATGGGAATCATGGGCGATATGCTCTCTGCGGCGGCATTTGGCATTGACACGATGCTGGCTTTGACCGGCGATCATCCGACGGTCGGCGACTGCAGCCAGTCGAAGCCGGTCTACGATCTGGATTCTGTCGGCATCCTGAACATGCTTTCCCTGATGGAGATCACCGGAAAGGACTGCGGCGGCAACGATATCGATGGAGGAGCGCCGAGCTTCTACAAGGGCGCGGTGGTGACGCCGGTCTATGAGCCGCAGTTCCTGCAGATCAACAAGCTGCGCCAGAAGGTAGACGCGGGCGCGCAGTACATCCAGACGCAGGGTATCTTTGATCTCGACAGCCTGAAGCGCTTCATGGACGAGGTGGACAAGGCCGGTATCAAGACGCACATCATGGCCGGTATCATTCCGCTGAAAGCCGCCGGTATGGCGAAGTATATGAATGAAAATGTTCCGGGCATTGCGGTGCCGCAGGACATGATCGACCGTCTCGCCGCAGCTGCCGCCGAGGGCAAGGAGAAGGGCGTCAAGGGCCTGCCGACACAGCTCGGTATCGAGATGGCCGCTGAGATGATCGCGAAGATCAAGGAAGAGGGCATCTGCGACGGCGTACATATCATGGCGATCGGCGCGGAGCGTAACGTTCCGAAGATCCTCGAAAAAGCAGGACTTTCGATTGATTAATTTATGGAAAATGCAAAAGACCTCCGACAGCCGCACGGGCCGCCGGAGGTCTTTTTGTGGAACTGTCTATTTGCCCGCCATCTGGCGCTCCTGGGCTTCGATCATCTTCTTCACCATATAACCGCCCACCGATCCGTTCTCCTTCGCGGTAAGGTCGCCGTTGTAGCCGTCCTTCAACGGCACGCCGATCTCGCTTGCTACCTCATACTTAAAACGGTAGAGGGCGCCCTTCGCCTCCGGAACGGACGCTTTATTCGTAGAACCTGACATAAGAAATTCCTCCTTTGTTCTTCTGTTTGGTGTTGCAGTCATAGTATGTGCAGACAGAAAAACAATATTCTGCCAAATTATTCAGGAACTTGACATTCTGTAAGAAGTCTGTATAATAAAACGCAAATGTTTTGCAAATGCAAATTATTTGCAAAATATGCGAAGGGAATGACAAAGATGCTTTTTGATGTTATCATAGATACCGTGAAGGACAGCGTCCGGCTCCTGCCTTTTTTGTTCCTGACCTACCTGCTGATCGAGCTGCTTGAACACCGGGCAGGCGCGGCAGGGCGCAGGCGGCTCGGCGCCGCCCGGCGTTCCGGACCATTCTGGGGGGCGCTCTTCGGTCTGCTTCCGCAGTGAGGTTTCTCAGCGGCGGCGTCAAGTCTGTATGCTGGCCGTGTGATCACACTCGGGACGCTTTTTGCAGTTTACCTGTCCACCTCGGACGAGATGCTGCCGGTACTGCTCTCGGAAGCGGCAGCACCGGGGCTGATTGGGAAAATGCTCGCGATCAAGGCGGTCGTCGGAATGGCGAGCGGTTTCCTCGTGGATCTCGTGATTCGTGACGAACGAAAAGGACAGGACAGCGCACACGTACATTCCCATCAGAGTCATGATGAGCAGAGCGGCCGCGGACGACTGGCGCTGAGCGCTCTGCGGCATGCGGCGGAGGTATTTGTTTACATCCTGCTTGTTTCTTTTGTGCTGAATCTTGTGATCGCTCTGATTGGCGAGGAGGCGCTCGCAGGGCTGCTGGGCGGTGTGCCGGTGCTGGGGCAGTTTGTGTGCGCACTGGTTGGACTGATCCCGAACTGTGCCTCGTCGGTTGTGCTTACGGAGCTTTATCTTGCAGGGGTGCTGAGCCTGGGTTCGGCGATGGCAGGACTGCTGGTAAATGCGGGAGTCGGACTGCTCGTACTGCTGCGCCAGAATCGCGACAGAAGGCAGACGGTCAGGATCATCGGGACGCTCTATATACTCGGTGTATTCTGGGGCCTGGTGATAGAGCTTCTGATGGGAGGAATATGATGGCGGGAAAGACATCCTACGCGACGGCCAGTCGCAGGAAGATACTGGAGATTCTGAAAGGAAGCCGGGACAGGACGCTGACTGCTTCCGAGATAGACGCGATGCTGCGAAAACAGGACAGCCCGGTCAATATCACGACCATCTATCGCTACCTTGACAGGCTCGAGGAGGATGGTACGGTGCTGCGCTACACGTCCGAACAGAACGGGCAGGCGCTCTATCAGTATGTCGACCGGGACGGGCACTGCCAGGAGCATCTTCATATGAAATGTGTAAAATGCGGGCGTATTTATCATCTGGACTGCGACTTTATGAAGGAGATTGCAGAGCACATCCAGAAGGATCATGGCTTTTCTCTGCAGTGCAGGAACTCAATCCTGTACGGAGTATGCAAGGAATGTGGCCAGAGATAAACAGGGAGGAGAACAGAAGATTATGGATATCTATCTGATGCGTCATGGGGAAACGGAATGGAACCGGATCCGCCGACTGCAGGGAATTGCGGATATTCCGCTGAATGAGAATGGCATCGCGGAAGCGAAGCGGGCGGCGGAGGGATTGCGGGAAGTTCCCTTTGACCGTATCTATACAAGTCCGCTCACCCGCGCAAGGCAGACAGCTGAAATTGTGCGGGGAGACCGGCAGATTGAAATCATTGAGACAGATGGCCTTAAGGAGATCAGTTTTGGCGAGTATGAGGGTCTGATCTGTCAGAAGGAAGGCTACAATATTCCCGATCCGGATTTCCCCCGCTTTTTTGAAGATCCGGAGCACTACCGTACCGCACCGGGCGGCGAGTCGATTCAGCATCTGCGGGAGCGAACGCTGCATTTTGTGCGCAGTGTCATGGAAGACCCGAAGAACGAGGGAATGACCTTCCTTATGACGACGCATGGCGCGGCAATTCGCGGGATCCTTTCCGGCCTGCAGGATCTGCCGCTGAAAGATTTCTGGAGCGGCAGAGTGCATCAGAACTGCGGCGTGACAAAGATCCACGCGGAGGGTGGGACATTCCGGATTGAATTTGA
>MSHD01000007.1:135625-227571 GCA_001941045.1 Lachnospiraceae bacterium Zagget2 | reverse complement strand
AGAACATCGTCATGATCCAGCAATGCGACATATTCACCCGTCGCCATACCGAGCGCAGCATTGGTATTACCGGAGATTCCGAGGTTTTCCGGGAGGCGCCTGTAACGAATGCGGGAATCCTGGTTCATATAGCCGCTCAATACCGACTCCAGGCTGTCGTCACCGCTGCCGTCCGCAAGACAGAGTTCCAGGTTTCCATAGGTCTGCCCCAGCACCGATTCCACCATCTCCCGCAGAAACATCTCCGGAGTACGGTAAAGGGGCACCACCACGCTGATCAGAGGACTGTACGGGAACCGATGGCCCCTCTGCAGTTCCTTCTCCCGGACGGACGGCCGTCCTGCAAACAGCCAGTCCTGATAATCCTTTTCCAGACTGTTTCTCTCCAGCCTCTCCCGCGCCTTAAAATATAATTTTCCTACGCCATAGCTTTTCGCGTAATGATAGCCGCGCTTTGCATAGTCAGATTTCATATTTAAAAGGTAACCTCTCCATCGTGTGCGATCAGGGATGCGCTGATCATGCCGTCCAGCGCGGCGACCTCGGACACGAGAGCGCTCTCATCCTTCACGCGAAGCTCTATCACCATGTCCAGTCGATCTTTGGAAAGATTTCTGGACTTCACCCTGTATGATTTCGTGTAACGTGCGACGGCCTCCAGGATTTCCTTCTCTGAATCCATCACGGAACTGTTCACAACAAGCATCGCCGGTACTTTGGCCACCGGAAGCATGTCCAGCACCAGGATAAACACCGTCACCACGACAGATGTGATCAGCGCCACTTCATAAAGGCTCGCGCCACAGATAATGCCGACGCTGATTGACCAGAACAGAAAAACCAGATCCATCGGATCCTTGATCGCGGTACGGAAACGGACAATGGACAGCGCGCCGACCATACCAAGAGATATGACCAGATTGGACTGCATTGCCAGAATGATAGCCGCTGTGATCAGAGCCATCGCCGTCAGGGAGATTGCAAAGTTCTTGGAATAGAAGACCTTCCTGGTCACCAGCCGGTAGATCGCAAAAATATAGAGACCGAGCAGGGCAGTCATGAAAAGTGTCGCCGCGATCTTCGCGGTCGTGATGTCCATACTCGTGAATCCTTCCAGAAATGAACTTTTAAAAATATCTGAAAATCCTACCATATGTATTTCTCCTTTATCCATCTTGTTTTCTAAATTCCGTACCGCCTGCACAGATAATACTTGGAATAAGCCGTCTGCTGCAGATTTTCCAGCTGCGCAGTCCGATAAATATAATCCGGCAGATATTCGTCATACTTGACTTCGAGGATGTGCTGTCCCATCGACATAATCGGCCTGAGCGGAATCTGATCCGTAAGAAACAGGTCGATTCTCCCCGATGAACTTATATTCTCGTCCAGCGTGATCCGCACATTGCCCAGCGGATATACATAGGGCGTGCGCTCATACTCCACGATTACCTTCGGCCTCATCAGCCTCGTGCGCATCTCGAGTCCCAGCTTACACAAAAGCGGCGGCGAGTCCTTCGATATTTCCGGAAGTTCTCCCGCCATCAGAGCCCGGCACTGCTCCTCCGTGAGCGGACACTGGAGCTTCTGCGTCTTTCCGCACTCTTTCCGCTTCAGTTCGAGTGAAATGCGCTCCGGACTGTGATTGTAAATACGGATACGAAACTTCTCACGCGGGCCTGTGCCCGCCTCATTTTCCTGCATGCAACGATCCTGATAATCGTCAAAATACAGGCTTCTGATGTTGTAGACACCATCCGGCCCTGCGTGAGAATCATGGGCAATCAGCCCGTTCAGCCTTGCCTCGATCACCCGGAGCTGCGCGTAGGAGCAGATGTATTTAAACTCATGCCGATACTGGTTTTCCGGGAGTGATGGACCAAAGATCTTTTTCTGCATTCGTCTCTCCTTCTATTTTTATATTATTATTGTTTCATTCCTGTATCCAATCATCCATATTTTTTATTTCTGCATCCAGAAAATCCAGACGCGTCTCCATATACTCCCTCAATGTATTGTAGTCGCCGTCATGCGCACTGTCCGGCCACCTCGCCGCATCGCGCGCAAATGCGCCGGAATCCTGTACCTCGTGAATACATTCCTCCAGCAGCGTTTCCATATTTTCATCGGACAGAACCGTCCCGCGCAGCTCCTCCCATTTTTCAGAAATCTTTTTCTGTATGCCGCCCGCGTCGAGCGCAATCAGGCGATCAGCAAAAGGCCAGCTGAGCTTTTCCGTGGCAAGCTCCGGCGCAGATGTGACGTAGAGCTGCTCCGCGTCATCCGTATACACATTCCCCCAGGTCAGGTCGAGATCCCAGGGCACCTGATACATGCGATAACCGTCCGTCTCCTTTTTGAACGCGTAGAACATGTTCTTATAAATATTGTCCTCACCGTAGATCATCTGAACAAAAATCCAGATGTCCGTCATATTATCCATATCAAGCAGAGCCTCCGCTCTGCCTGCAAAAGCCTCGTCATCGGTTTCCTCCTCGAGCTCCACATAAGATCGGAAACAGCGCCAGTCATATTCGGTTCCGGCGTCATCCGAACCTTTCAGCTCTGTGCCAAGAACGGTCAGATACTCCTCCGTCGTATAGCTGTCGAGCAATTCCGTGGAGAGCGCCCGGGAAAAAGTGCGCTTATAGAGATATTCCTGATCGGAGATCTGAAGCTGCGTGCTGTCCACCGGCTCCATGATTCCGTATAATCCGCGGTACTCGCCGTTGACGACGAGCTCCACATACTCCATATTCGTCCCAAAATGCGCATCATAGGAGGTATCCTCTGCGCCGAAGCGGTTCCACAGCTCAATATTAAACTTATCCCGCACCTTTGTGCCGTCGCTGTAGATTTCGTAAAAAATCCAGCTGTCGGAGCTGCGCATGCCCAGGACGGACATTTTGTTTTTATTGCTGATGCCGGCAGATGTGACTGAGACCAGATTCACCCGGTAGCCCTTTTTCGGATAGGCCCGGCTGGTCTGCCCCCGCTCGTGAGCCTCAAAAACCGAGGAGTATGTCCAGTCCGTCTGCCCGCAGGCCTCGTAAAAGACAATGCTCCCCGCAAATACCGTATCTACGTCAAGATCCGCGTTCGTCTCAACGCGCACGACAGAAAGGCCGGTAAATACGACCTGCACCACGATACAGGACCCCTCCGGCTCACTGAAGGCCAGAAAAGGGATCGACTGACCCGAGGCCACGATCTCTGACTTCTCATAAGTTGTATAGTCCTCCAGCGGGAGAATGGAGATCTCCCCGTCCATACTCGTGAAGCTCCCGCTCTCCCAGCCGTCGCTGTCCATATCCACCGGCAGATACCAGGTCAGGCTTTCCTCATCGCAGGAGAGCAGCTCTCCCTTAAAGCACAGCTGCACCCTGGAGAAATCCAGCGTCTGACTGAGATTATTATAAAGCTTTTGCGCCTGGCGTACTTCGCCTGCGTACGATCCGCTCGCCAACATCTCCGGCTCCGTTTCCCGTTCACACGAGAAAAAGAAGACGATACCGGTAAGCAACAGTACGCTGAAAAACAGCGTTATCTTCTTAATCATTCCGTCTCCAGTCATACCGGCAGCGATACCTTCAGGCCGCCAAAATCGTTCAGGTCCAGCGCCAGAGAGCGCTGCGCCTCTTCGGGATTCCCCATCTTCAGGGCATTCAGTATGTCAATATGGTGCCGCGTGTCGTCAACCGGCGGCACGCTCTGCGCCCACTTTCCCCAGTAAAACTGCGCATAGGCGCGCTTCAGCCGGTTCATACAGCGGGTCAGCACTTCGAGCGCATACTCATTGCCGCAGAACCCGATCAGCGTCTGGTGAAACTGCGCATTATACTGCCAGTGCGCCCACACATCGCCGGAATTCTCACGGATCAGCGCATTGATCTCATCCAGCTTCCGAAAATGTGTCTCGGAAAGCCGCTCATAATTGTAGCGCAGCATCCCGCCCTCCAGCAGAAAGCGGAACTGAATCATCTCGTTGATATCCTCCGTAGTCAGGCGGATGATCTCATAGCCATAGCGCGGTATGCTTTTCAGAACCTGATCGTCGCAGAGCGAGAGCAGCGCCTCCCGCACCGGAGTCTTGCTGCAGCCATATTTCTCCATGAGCGCCTTTTCGTTCAGAATATCACCCGCCTGGTACTCAAAGCAGAAAATATCCTCCATGATCCGGTTGTATACGCTGTCCTTCAGGCTTTCCCTGTTTGGCATACTGATACCTCTACTTCAAAAATCCGTTGACGATCTGTTCCTCTGCCTCAGCCTCCGTCAGTCCGAGTGTCATCAGCTTGACAATCTGTTCTCCTGCAATCTTTCCGATGGCAGCCTCGTGAATCAGACTCGCATCCAGATGATTCGCCTCGAGGGATGGTACCGCATTCACATGTCCCTCATCCATCAGGATCGCGTCGCACTCCGTATGCCCATAGCAGGCATTGTTGCCGCGAATCTTCGAATTGAAGACCTGGCTGGAGCTGCCCTTCGCCACCGAGCGTGACACCACATCCGCATGCGAATCCACCCCATTTAAATCCACCTCGAAGTTCGTCTCGGCATACTGCTTCTCATGGGTCATGATCTTTTCCTTGATAATCAGTGTCGCGCCATCCTTCAGGTCCGCAGAAGTATCCCGGATCGTGGAGTCGACGCCCTTGATCTGTGTCGTCTCCATCTCCATGTAGCCGTTCTCGTCAATGTGGACGATCGTGGTCGGATTGAGAATTCGTCCGCCTGTGCCCTCGCCCTCTCCATAGTGTTTCTCGACATAACGCACCCTCGCGTTCTTCCCAATATGGAACTCATGAATCCCGTCGTGCTCCGTGTCCTGCGAGCCGCCGCAGTGAATCCCGCAGCCCGCTACGATCGTCACATCGGCGTCCTCCCCGATATAGAAATCATTGTATACCAGATCTTTGAGTCCGCTCTGGCTGACGATGACCGGAATATGCACGCTTTCATTTTTCGTGCCCGGCTTTATGATGATGTCGATGCCCGGTTTATTCTTTTTCGACACGATGTCAATATTCGCGGTCGTATTTCTCCCCGCGAGCGCCCCATTGTCACGAATATTGTAGGCTCCCTCCGGAACGCTGTGGAGGTCGGCCACCATCTGCAGCATATGCATTTGAAGCTGATCCATCTCTTCCACCTCCTAAACAACCTTATTAAGCAGCGTACTGCAGGCCTGTCCGTCTGTCAGAAGTTGCGGAAGAATCTCTTCCCGTGCGCCTTCCGCGCGCACCTCTCCGTCCGCCAGGACGATGATCCGGTCCGCGATATTCAGGATCCGTTCCTGATGGGAAATGATCAGGATCGAGCCGTCGATATTGGTTCGCAGCGCCTCAAACACCCGGATCAGATTATTGAAACTCCAGAGATCTATCCCTGCCTCCGGCTCGTCGAAAATCGACAGTTTCGTGCCCCGCGCAATCACCATCGCGATCTCGATGCGCTTCAGTTCTCCGCCTGACAGAGAGGCATTGATCTCGCGGTTAATATAATCTTTCGCGCAGAGTCCTCCCTCTGACAGATATTTGCAGGAATCGTTGAGCGACAGCGGCTCCCCATGAGCCAGATCGATGAGATCGCGCACCGTGAGCCCCTTGAAACGGACCGGCTGCTGGAATGCGAAGCTGATCCCCTTTTTGGCGCGCTCCGTGATCGAGAGCTCTGTGATATCCTCTCCGTCAAACAGAACCCTGCCGGACGTCGGCGTGATAATGCCCGCGATGACCTTCGCCATCGTGGATTTTCCTCCTCCGTTCGGTCCTGTGATCGCCACAAAACCGTCGTCAATTTTCAGATTGATATGCTTCAGAATGCCCTTTTCCTTCGGATCATCGCTCGCCTGAAAGCATATATCCTGTAATTCAAGCATTTTTGCTCCTCCTGATGTAAGATTTCCTGCACTGTTTTATTTTATATCCCGGAAATGAAACTGTTTCTTCCCGGATGCATAATCTCCCACGATCTGTCCGTTTCCGTACAGCCGATATTTGTAGCTGAGCAGTCCCTCCAGGCCGACCGGCCCTCTGGCGTGTATCTTTCCGGTGCTGATGCCCACCTCGGCGCCAAAACCGTAGCGATAACCGTCCGCAAACCGGGTGGAGCAGTTCTGATAAACGCCCGCAGAATCCACCAGATTCATAAACAGCTCCGCCGTCTCCTGATTTTCCGTCACGATGCTGTCCGTGTGATGGGAACCAAAGTAATTAATGTGGTCGATGGCCTCCTGCACATCCCCCACGAGCTTTACAGAGAGAATGTAATCCAGATACTCCGCAGAGTCGTCTGCATCTGTCGCAGCGCTGCAGGGGATAATCGCCGCAACCTCCTCTGTGCCCCGGACCTCAACTCCTTTTTCATCCAGCGCAGCCTTCAGTTCCGGCAAAAACACCCGTGCGATATCCCGGTGCACCAGCAGCGTCTCCACTGCATTGCAGGCAGAGACATACTGCGTCTCCGCGTCGACGATGATCGGAACCGCCTTCTCGAAATCCGCGTCCTTATCCACATAGATATGGCAGATGCCGTCCGCATGTCCCATCACCGGTATCTTCGTATTATCCATAATGTACTGCACAAAAGCATTGGACCCGCGGGGAATCAGAAGATCCACCAGACCATGGCAGTCGAGCAGTTCCCGGATCTCCGACCGGTCCTCCAGCTGCATCATGCAGTTTTCCGGCAGGCCCGCTTTCCGCACGGCCGCGCTGATGACCTCAAATAACTTTTTGTTGGTCCTGCGGGCCTCGCTGCCGCCTTTTAAAATCACACAGTTTCCACTCTTTATACACAGAGCAGAAATCTGTACCAGCGCGTCCGGCCTCGCTTCAAAAATCACGCCGATCACGCCGATCGGGCAGGAGACACGCTTCAGAACCAGTCCCTCGTCCAGCTCCCGCCAAAGCTGCGTTTGAAACAGCGGATCCTCCATGGCGATCAGATCCTGAATGCCTGAGCTTACGTCCCGCAGCTTTCCTTCATCAAATTTCAGCCGTTTCAGGATCGGAGCCGCCACGCCGTCCGCTTCCGCCTGCTTCAGATCTGCCTGGTTCGCGGCAAATATCGCCTCCCGCTCCTCATCCAGCGCCTCTTTCATCATCCGCAGCGCAAGATTCCGGGTATCTCCCGCGCTGGCCGCCATTCGCGGCGACGCAAGTTTGACCTTCCTGACTTCTTCTTTCATTTGTATAAATTCCCCTTTCCGGAAACTTTCATTTCATTATACCTCTTTTGTCGTCGTATGAAAAGCTTGAAAATATTTGCTCATTTAATGGGTTGACAGTCATCTGTCTGTAATGTTATAATATTTACAATGAATGATAAATTTTTAACAATCATTCATGAAAACTTACATTGTAAAATCATTAAGAAAAGGAGGCTACAACATGAAAGGTTACGCAATGCTGAAAATCGGAGAATCCGGCTGGATCGAGAAGGATCGCCCCGCCTGCGGGCCGCTCGACGCCATCTGCAAACCGCTGGCGCTGGCGATCTGCACATCCGATGTTCACACACTCTGGGAAGGCGCGATCGGCGAGCGCCACAACATGATCCTCGGACACGAGGGCTGTGCCGAAGTCGTAGAGGTCGGCTCTCTCGTGAAGGACTTCAAACCCGGCGATCGTGTGCTGGTACCTGCGATCACTCCCGACTGGAATTCTCTGGAAGCGCAGGCCGGCTACTCCATGCACTCCGGCGGCATGCTCGCCGGCTGGAAATTTTCCAACTTTAAGGACGGCGTTTTCTCCGAATACTTCCATGTAAACGACGCGGACGGCAATCTTGCCCTGCTCCCCGACAACATCAACACCGTCGACGCCTGCATGCTCTCCGATATGGTGCCGACCGGCTTCCACGGTGTGGAGCTGGCCGACGTACAGTTCGGCGATACAGTCCTGGTGATCGGCATCGGCCCGGTGGGTCTGATGTCCGTAGCCGGCGCGAATATGCGTGGTGCTTCCCGCATCATCGCGGTGGGCACCCGCCCGGTGTGCGTGGAAGCCGCAAAAGGCTACGGCGCAACGGATTTCGTCAGTTATAAAAATGGCCCGATCTTCCAGCAGGTGCTCGACATGACCGGCGGTAAGGGCGTTGACAAGATCGTCATCGCGGGCGGTGGCGTGGAGACCTTCGCCGAGGCCGTGAAGTGCTTAAAGCCCGGCGGCAAAATCGGCAATGTCAACTATCTGGGAAGCGGCGACGTGATCGACATCCCGCGCGTAGAATGGGGCGTCGGTATGGGCCACAAGCAGATCAATGGCGGACTGATGCCGGGCGGACGCCTGCGCATGGAGAAGCTGAGCGCGCTGGTCTCTGCGGGCAAGCTCGATCTCGCTCCCTTAAGCACCCATGTCTTCGACGGCTGGGAGCATCTCGAGGAGGCGCTGTTCCTGATGCGCGACAAGCCGAAGGATCTCATCAAGCCGGTGGTAAGGATCGAAGCGTAAACACTCTCTTAAACGAAGTCCGGCGGAACCGTCTGCCGGACTTCCTCTCTCTTTTTGGAGGTCATGGCATGAAGATATTGATTGTATCGGGCTTTCTCGGTGCGGGAAAGACGACATTTATCAGGAGCCTTTCAAAACATACGGGCCGCGAGATCGCCATCCTGGAAAATGAATACGGCGAGGTCGGCGTGGACGGAGATGTCCTGCGTGCGGACGACACACAGAGCATCGGGAAAGTCAATATCTGGGAGCTGACCGAGGGCTGCATCTGCTGCTCCACGAAGGGTGATTTCGCGGCCTCCGTACTGACAATCGCAAATACCGTCGACCCGGAATACCTCGTGGTCGAGCCAACCGGCGTCGGTATGCTGAGCAATATCATCGCAAACCTGCAGCAGATCGAATATGAACGGATCACTCTGCTCGCACCGGTTGCGATCCTGGACGGACAGAGTTTCTACAGTAATCTGCGGGAATATCCGGAGATCTATAAGGACCAGATCCGCGAAGCGCGGACCGTCTTCGTATCGAAGCTGGAGAACGCATCTTTGGAGGAACGGCAGAAAATCCGGCAGGATATCGAAGCGCTCCATCCGGCCGGGCAGGTGCTTGCAGAACACTATTCCGGCATGGATAAGGCCGAATGGCTCGCTCTTCTTGAGCATGGCTATGACGGCTCACATCTTGAGGCAAAGCCGGAAAGCGATGAGCTTCCCGACACTTTTTCCATGAGCGGAGCAGAGATGAAGTCGCCGGAAATGCTGCTCCTGCTGCTCGAACGCCTCATCCGCGGCGGACTCGGCGGAGTCGTGCGCGCGAAGGGCTGCGTCAGGGCAGGCAGCGAGTGGCTGCGTTTTGACGCAGTGGACGGCAGATATACCATGTCCGGTGCAGAGCCCGCTTCGGAGGGCAAGGCTGTCTTCATCGGGACAAAAATCCGTCGACAGGCAATACGGCGCTATTTTACGCAGACGCAAAGACGACCCCGCATTGGTGCGAAGCCGTCCGGTAAATATGCCTCTGTCACCGGCTGGAAGTGAATATCAGATTACTTTTTCCAGTACAGCCGACACCCTGTGAACCGGAATGATCGTCAGACTGTCCTTCACCTCCTGCGCTACCTCGTCGAGATCGTCCTTATTCTCCCACGGGATATAGACCGTAGTGATCCCCGCCCTCTGCGCCGCCATCAGCTTCTCCGGCAGACCGCCGATCGGCATCACAAAGCCGCGCAGCGACACTTCACCGGTCATCGCGATGTCCGGCGAGACCGCCTTCCCGCTCACCAGCGACGCGAGCGCCGTGGTCAGCGTGATACCGGCGGAAGGGCCATCCTTCGGCACTGCGCCTGCGGGTACATGGATGTGGAGGTCATTTTCCTCAAATAGCTCTGCCTTCTCAGGATACATGCTCTTTACAAGACTGACTGCAATCTGCACCGACTCCTTCATGACATCGCCAAGCTGTCCGGTGATCACTGTCTTTCCCTCACCCTTTGTAAACAGAGCCTCGATAAAGAGGATGTCCCCGCCCGCGCTGGTCCAGGCAAGACCGGTCACCACGCCGGGCTGCTTCTCCTCAAGTCGCTGGTCATGCGGAATCGGCTTCTGGTCAAGGAATTCACGCAGCCGCTTCGGGCTGACGGAGACGCTCTTATTCTCCCCCTTCACCAGGCGGACAGCCGCTACACGGCAGAGCGTATCAAGCTGCTTCTTTAAGCCGCGCACCCCGGCCTCCATCGTGTAGTCAGAGATGATCGCGCGCAGCGCAGCGTCGGAAACGCGCAGGCTCTGCGCTTTGATACCCATATCCTTCATGGAACGCGGAAGCAGATGCTTCTTCGCAATCTGAAACTTGTCCGTCGCCGTATAGCCCGGGAACTGAATAACTTCCATACGGTTCAGCAGCGGCTCCGGAATCGTATCGGTGGTATTCGCCGTGCAGACGAACAGCACATCGGAAAGATCATAGGGCACATTCATATAATGGTCCGTAAAGGTATTATTCTGCTCCGGGTCAAGCACCTCGAGCAGCGCGCTCGAGGGATCGCCGCCGTAGTCCCGCACCAGCTTGTCCACCTCGTCCAGCACCATGACCGGATTGGATGCGCCGCTGCGCTTGATCCCCTCCATAATACGTCCCGGCATCGCGCCGATATAAGTGCGGCGGTGCCCACGGATCTCCGCCTCATCGCGCACGCCGCCCAGACTCACACGCACGTAACTTCTGCCGAGTGCCCTGGCGATACTCTGTCCGATGCTTGTCTTTCCGGTGCCCGGCGCTCCGACAAAGAGCAGGATCGAACCAGCCTGCTTCCGGTTCAGCGTCATCACCGCAAGCTGCTGAATGATGCGCTTCTTGACCTTTTTCAGGCCAAAGTGATCCTCATCGAGAATCCGCTCTGCTTCCTTCAGGTCAACGGGAGGGATCTCCTCCTTCTTCCAGGAAAGCGAAGTCACAAAATCGAGATAATCGTACAGCATGCCATACTCATGGCTGTTCTGGCCCTCCTGCTTCATGCGATTCAGCACCTTCATCGCCTCGGCGCGGGCCGTATCATTCATCTGTGATTCTTCTATTTTCTTCTCAAACTTTCTCACATCGGAAATACTTTCCGGATGCATCTCATCAAGCTGCTTTTGCAAAAACTCGAGCTGCTTCCGAATCGCCTGCTCCCGGTAATTCTGCTCATTGGAACTCGCCTGCGCGTCCGCAGCCTCCTTCTTTACTTTCTCCATCTCCAGGTACTCGTAGACCGCCTTCTCCATACGCGAGATGCGCTCCGAGGTGGTGTCCGCCGCCAGGATCGCGTATTTTTCTTCGTTGGTATTGCCAAGCATGAAAGACAGTGTCGCGGTCATCTCCCCAAGCGAATCCCACTGCATCACGTAGTTGCGGGCGAGCAGTCCGAACTGGGTTTTCTGGATATGATTCAGGAAAGCCGTCTTCACTGCCTCAAAATGTTTCTCGATCTCGTCCGGCGTCATATCCACTACATCCTGCCGCTCCGACATCGTCACCACAATACGCTCGCCTGTCGTCGCGATCGTGTCGATATTGACACGACTGCCGGTAATGACCTTTACATTGCCTTCCTTGTCAATCGCCTCAATCCTGCCGGTAATGCCGATCGGATAGAAATCGTCCGCCTGCATCTCTTCACGGCTCTTGTCTTCCTTCAGCATCAGGAAAATGACCTGTTCACCGGGCTGTGCGTCGCGCTCCGTAATCTTCTGGAAATAATTATTCTGAAAGTACAGATAGATATCCGGGACAATTACTATATTATAATAAGGAACTGTAATCATGAGAATCCTCCTCTTTTGTGAACTTGTTATATGCAATATAGCACATTTTCTAGCACTCGTCAAACTTGAGTGCTAGAAAATAATGGATGATTCTCTAAACTTTTTACCAGATCCACGGCGTCTCCCACTGATATTTCTCCATATCAACAACGCCATCCTTCAACTCAACCCCATCCGCCTCAAGAAGACGGACCTGCTCATTCCCCCCGCCGAAGGCAAAGGCCTCTGACACTCTGCCCTCCTTCGTAACCACGCGATAGCAGGGGATATTCTCCGGATCTGGGTTCGCGTGCAACGCATAGCCGACGACCCGCGCCCAGCGGCGGTTGCCCGCGAGGGCGGCCACCTGACCATAGGAGGCGACGCAGCCCCGGGGAATCCGCTTCACAACTTCATAGATTCTGTCATAGGTATTCACTACGGCTCACGCTCCTTTTTGAGGTTTAAGCGATCTGGCGAATTCAGGCGGGAAACAGTGATCGTCGCCCTCCCACAGCGCTCAAAACCGCTTTGAAAAAACCTGGTAAAGACAGTTCCACTCGAAATCGTCTTTCGGATCATAATCCTTCGGAAAGAAAGAGCGAAGCCTCTCCATAACGGATGAGTCCAGCAGCTCGTCCCTCAGTTCTTTTTTTAGTCCGTTCAGTTCAAGAAATTCTCGTACTCCGGCGACTCCTTCCTGGATCCTTTCCAGTTCGACATAATAATCCATGTCATATCTCGTGTCAGTTTCCCAACGGGTAAGCATATCTGCTTTCTCCTTAACCCATTCCGTCAGAATAACCCTGGACCCATTATCCCGTGACATGCGTACCAGCTTATCAATATCATGCGTGTTTGGCACAGTCACACCCACACACTCCAGGAATGCTTTCAGAGTCTTTTCAACAGACTGCTGCAGATGGTACGCCACATTGTTCAGATAGGATTCGTCATTTTCCGGAATTTTCAATAAATTTACCGCTGCGCAGTAATCCATATATGCTCTTCTGAAAAGTCTGATATCACACATAAAGCCCCTCTCTGTCAAAGACAACGATTCCCTTCTTTTCAACCTCCTGGCGCAACCGTTCTCCCATGCAGTCCGCATAAACAATGTCGATTCTTTCGCCTGGCTCTTCACTTTTAGAATGAAAAAACTTACTACTTTCGCTGCGTTCAATACACAGATCAAGGTCGCTAAAACTGTTGCAGCGAAATTCCACGCTGCTCCCGAATACGATCACTGTCCTTATATTCGCATCTTCTTTAAAATCAGTCTGCAGCCTTTGCACAAGATCCTGTTTCAGCGGATGAACATACTCCGCATTCGGGAAATTTACAGATTCCCTTTTCCTTTCAAAGCGAAAATGTAAATCAAAATTATTATATTTTTTTATTCCATTCCGCTTTTCCATATCAGTCACCATATTAAGATTATAGCATTTCTATCCAGGCGGTTTCAACCATGAATTGCAAGGCCCGGCGCTGTCTCATTTAAGAGCCAGAGAACGCGCACCGAAGGGCGCGTTCTCCAACTTATTACTCATTGTCATATTATGCTTTTATTACCCCATGACAGACGCCATGACCATCGTATTCGCCACCGTCATCATGGTATACAGGATCGACACAATGAAGCTGCCTACATAAATACTACCTGTAATCTTAAACAGCTTGCGGCCAATAATTGTGCCAATCGGAATCAGCACGATCAATGGGAAGAGATTGACAATACGCATCGAATTAAACGTAAAGACTCCACTTCCGATCAGGCGGCTGTACTGAATGAAAATCAGCACTGCGATACCGGCGATGTTAGAAATGCAGCTAATCAAAGTGACCAGCCAGTCCGGCATCCCTTCAACACGGTTTCCACCGTTGACAAGAAGAGAGTTAACCAGATAAAACAGCATGAATGCCGGTACATATGCAATAAAGAACGGTATCTTATTCGCAGTAAAGATTCTCATATCAACAACCCAGATTCGATAATCCACATTGAAGAAGAATTCTGATGTAAACAGGATAACATACGCCACACCCACTGTCAGCAGAGCCAGCATCAGGCTCCGATACACCTTATTTACCGTAGTCTTGACACCCCAGTACTCAGGAATACCCTTCACACCCTTGCCTGCGCCAAATACCTTGTAGGAAATCAGAAATACTGCAAGGATACATATAGCCACAACAGCAGTCCAGCCCGCAAGTTCATTCGTATTCGGTTCACCGAACCATGTCGTTACAGTGGATGGCACCCATGCGGACTGGCCAATCCACATATAGGCGACCGGAACCACCAGCAATGCAGGTATGACAAGATTGATTGCATAAGTAATCCAGAATGTCGCCTTGTTCTTTCCAGTGCTCAGCGCCGGCGCGCAGGGAACTGCCTGTTTTGCCTTCAGTTCTCCAAAATACGGAACCGTATCCATAATAGTAGCCGCAAAAGCAACCAGGAAGATAAAGATGCCGATCAGCCCTACCAGGTTAAAGCCTTCTTTGATCTGCCATATCTGATTGCCCGGATCCAGGTAATCATATCCACTCGGTACGCCAAGTGCGTTATAAAAGAAATCTACCTGGCTGGCCGCGCTTGCCGCCGAGAAGTGATTCAGCGGATGAATTTCTGTATTCTGATAAATTACACGGATATACTCTTCTCCATCGATTGTGCCACTGTAAATGTTCCCATTTTCGACCGATCCGGAGATATCCACGCCATCAAGCTGATTAATAAAGCTGATCGCATAACTGCTTTCCAGATAATCTGCAGGATTACCCGTGTCGGCGGTGAAAAACCACTCATCGTATTTAGCCGCAATCACGCCCCAGTTGATTGTGAGATCCGTCTCTCCATCTGCTCCTTCAAAAGAGTATGGCTCATACTGCGGATCATATCCCACATTCAGGATGGCCTTCAGTCTGTTTTCTCCAAGACCAAGAGCTTCCTGCTTGAAGTAATATTCTGCCGTTGCGCTTGCGATCATGGCTCCCATCGAGTGACCGGACACGCCGATAGAATCCGTATCAATAAAGCTGTAGGATGCGCAGGCATACTCGATCAGGTGAACCATATTCAGATAAGAGTCCTCCGAATTAACATACACGGATGAAGAGCCATGCATATATGCATCGCTGGAAATAACGACATAACCCCTTCTCGACAGCTCGATCGCATTGATATCCTGATGATCCAGATTGTTATAGCTCCCGTGCGAAATAACAATTAACGGCAATGGATTCTCTGCTGATGCTCCTTCCGGAATATAAATCTCCGCATTGATCACATAGCCATCATCCACTACAACTCTCATATCCTCTACTCGTACCGTTCCAAACGACGACTGTGCCCAGGATGCAACTACAGAACTTAACAGGCACAGACACAAAGAGATAACCAGCCAAAACTTAGGATTTTTCACCAATTTCTTTTCATTCATACGTTCCTTCTCCTTTATCATATGATTTTTGTTTCTGATTTATCCAGATTGTAATCTCTTAATCCTTCTCACTTATTCATCCGCTTATTCCCCCTCTCCCCTAAACTTCATTATATTTCACGTTTTATCAAAGCCTATATCCTCGCTACTCCGCTCCTTCTCGCGGCCTCCGCCACCGCCGTGGCGACTGCCTTTCCCACGCGCGGATCGAAGGCCGCCGGGATGATATAATCCTCGGAAAGCTCGTCGTCAGAGATCAGTCCGGCCAGCGCCCTGGCCGCCGCGATCTTCATCTCCTCGTTGATGTCACTGGCTCTCACATCGAAGGCGCCGCGGAAGATGCCCGGAAACGCGAGCACGTTGTTGATCTGGTTCGGGTAATCGCTGCGCCCGGTCGCCACAACCCTTGCGCCTCCGGCCTTCGCCTCGTCCGGAAAAATCTCCGGCGTCGGATTCGCGCAGGCGAAGATAATGGCGTCCTTCGCCATCGTGCGCACCATGTCCGTCGTCAGGCTGCCCGGTGCGCTGACCCCGATAAACACGTCCGCTCCTTTTACGATATCGGATAGCTTTCCCTGAATTCTGTCCGGATTCGTGACCTTCGCCATCTCCTCCTTGACCGGATTCATACCTTCCCTGCGTCCTTCATAAATGGCGCCCGTACGGTCGCACAGCGTAATATCCTGCACGCCGGCGCTCAGCAGAAGCTTTGTGATCGCTATTGCGGCAGAGCCCGCCCCGTTCACAGCGATGCGGATATCCTCCAGCCTCTTTCCGACCAGGCGCAGGGCGTTGCTAAGTCCCGCCAGCGTGATGACAGCGGTCCCGTGCTGATCGTCATGGAAAATCGGAATATCACATTTTTCCTTGAGCTTTCGCTCAATCTCGAAGCAGCGCGGAGCCGAGATATCCTCCAGGTTCACGCCGCCGCAGCTCCCGGAAATCATATAAACAGTATTCACAATCTCATCCACATCATGGCTTTTGATACAGAGTGGAAACGCGTCCACATTTCCAAATTCTTTGAAGAGTACGCACTTTCCTTCCATGACAGGCATCCCCGCCTCCGGGCCAATATCACCAAGGCCGAGCACCGCACTGCCGTCCGTCACCACGAGACAGGTATTCCAGCGATTTGTATAGACATAAGATTTGTCAATATCCTTCTGAATTTCCAGACAGGGCTGCGCGACACCCGGCGTGTAGGCCAGCGACAGGTCATCCTTATTCCTCACCGGAACCCTCGCGTGTATCTCAATCTTCCCCTTGCAGTCCTCATGCAGTTTCAGACTTCTCTGGGCCACTGTAAGCTTTTCTTCCATAAAGTATGTTCTCCTTCTGCTCAGTCATTTTCCCATCGGAAGGAACGCCCCACCGCCTTTTCCCAGCCTTTCAGGCGCACGGCCCGCTCTTCCTGCGTGATCTCCGGGGTGAAGATTCTGTCAATCGAACAGTTTTTGACCACATCTGCCTGGCTCTCCCAGTATCCGACTGCCAGTCCGGCCAGATAGGCCGCTCCGAGTGCCGTCGTCTCCACGCAGGATGGCCGCTGCACCGGAATATCGCTCAGATCCGCCTGCGTCTGCATGAGATAATCATTGGCACTGGCTCCCCCGTCGACTTTCAGACTTCCAAGCTTGATGCCCGCCTCCTCCCGCATAACCCGGAGAACATCATTCGTCTGGTAGCAGATCGAATCCAGCGTCGCGCGGATGATATGGTATTTATTGACGCCGCGGGTCAGGCCCACGATCGCACCTCTGGCATACGGATCCCAGTAAGGCGCTCCGAGTCCCGTGAAAGCGGGAACCACATAGCACCCTGCAGTATCCTTCACCTTGCGCGCCATATAATCCGAATCCGCGGCTGAGTCGATGAAGCGCAATTCGTCCCGCAGCCACTGAATCGCCGCTCCGGCCACAAACACCGAACCCTCCAGCGCATAATCCACTCCGCCGTCAATTCCCCAGGCAATCGTGGTCACAAGACCATTTTCCGAATAAATCGGCTTTTTGCCCGTATTTATCAGCAGGAATCCGCCCGTACCGTAGGTGTTCTTTACATCGCCCGGCGCAAAGCAGGTCTGCCCGAACAGCGCCGCCTGCTGGTCGCCTGCTGCACCGCCTATCCTGATTTTCCCTCCGAAGAACTGCGGCGCCGTCTCGCCATACACACAGCTGCTCGGCTTCGCTTCCGGCAACATACACCGGGGGATGTCAAGCTCCGCGAGGATCTCGTCATCCCAGTCCAGGGTATTGATGTTGAACAGCATCGTCCGCGAGGCGTTTGAATAATCTGTCACATGCACCTGTCCGGCGGTCAGCTTCCAGATCAGCCAGGTTTCCACTGTTCCGAAGAGAAGCTCGCCTTTTTCCGCACGTTCCTGCGCGCCTTCCACATGGTCCAGTATCCATTTCAGCTTTGTGCCGGAAAAATAGGCATCGATCACCAGACCGGTCTTCTGCCTGTATGTATCTACCAGCCCTTTTCCCTTCAGCGTGTCACAGTACTCCGCCGTACGCCTGCACTGCCAGACGATCGCGTGACAGACCGGCTCTCCTGTATTCTTATCCCATACAATCGTCGTCTCGCGCTGATTCGTGATGCCAATGGCGGCAATATCTTCCGCCTCTGCTCCCGCCTTCAGCATGGCTTCCACCGCCACGCCCAGCATGGTGGACCAGATCTCATTCGCATCGTGCTCCACCCAGCCCGGCTTCGGAAAATACTGCGTGAATTCCCTCTGTACAACACTGATCATCGTGCCTGCCTTATCAAATATAATACAGCGGTTGCTCGTCGTACCGGCGTCCAGCGCCATGATATACTTCGGCATCGAATTCCCTCCTTATCGCTTCGGTATTTTATTCAAAGGGGAAACGGTAACTCAGTCCAAGCTCGTTTCGCACCTCCAGAATTTCTTTTTGTACCGATTCATTGACAGGTACGCCTTTATCCTTCCGCTCCTGCCATACCAGATATTCCTTCTCCCCCGCCGTATAGATGCGTTCCTGTCCCGGGGCTTTTTTCGAAGCCCGAAGCCCGCGCAGGATATCCCCGCAGGTTTTCTTGAAAGCGTCTGCACCCATGAAGGCTTCCGTATCGATCGCCATGAAGAAATGCCCCAGATGATACGGCCTTATGGAGCCATCCGCATTCTTTCCTTCCAGCGCCTTCAGGAAAATACCCGACTGCAAAGCGGCAGAAAGGATTTCCACCACAGTCGCATAGCCGTAACCCTTATAGCCGCCAAGCGTCTCGCCAATACCACCAAGCGGTGCGAGCGCTGCTTTATCGCTGCGGATATCTTTTATGATCTGTGCGCTGTCCGTCATTTCCTTTCCGTCCCGGTCGATCACGCAGCCGGCCGGGGTATCATGGCCGATTCTGGCATAATACTCGATCTTGCCGTTCTGGATAATCGATGTGGCACAGTCGATCGAAAACGGAAAGGCCTCGTCACTCGGCATGGCAAAGGAAAGCGGATTTGTGCCGAGCATATTTTCCACGCCAAATGTGGGCGCAATGGACGGCCTTGCATTCGTACCACTCATGCCAATCATATTTTCAGCAACTGCCATGGATGTCCAGTAACCGGCGATGCCGTAATGAGAGGAATTGCGTACCGCCACCATGCCTGTGCCATATTTATGCGCTTTCTCAATACAGATTTCCATGGCCTTCCGGGCCGCAACCATCCCCATGCCGTCATTCGCATCCAGCACTGCAGTCGTCGGGGTCTCCTTTACAATGTCTATCTTCGTCACCGGGTTTAAAATTCCTGCCTTGATGCGGTCAATGTAAATCGGCTTGAAGCGATTGCAGCCGTGGCTCTCAATGCCCCGACGATCGCTCTCCAGCAGCACGTCAGCGCAGAGCGCTGCGTCCTTCCGCGGAACGCCAAATCCCTCAAAGGCATCGGTCAGGAAATCATTCATCAGTTGCCATGATACGTACGGTCTTGTCTCCATTCTTTCACTGCCTCCTGTCTTATCATAATTTACATGACTATTTCCAGAGTCCGGAATTCGTAGTGGACACACAGATCGCCCCTGCATTCAGCAGCTCCACCGCATCTCTTTTCTCCGAGACAAGTCCACCGGCAATCACCGGGGTGGGAATCTGTCTGCAGATGTGGGCTATGATCTTGGGCATCATTCCCGGCAGAACTTCTATGACATCCGGGCCGGCCGATCGCACCTGCCGCTCAATATTCTCATATGCCATAGAATCCAGAGCAAATATACGAAGCACTGTGCAGAGTGACAGCTCTTTCGCGCGCTTGATAAGAGCCGGTTTGGTGGTGATAATACCATCCGCACTGGTATACTTCTTTATGAAATCCACTACGATTTCTCTGGAGCTTAATCCATTGATGAGGTCCACATGGACGAGCGCAATCTTTCCGCTCTTCTTTACCTTGCTCACAATATCGGATATATTGCAGATGTCGCCATATAGAATAAAGATGATCCGGCTCTCAGACTTCAGGCATCTCTGAAGTCCCTCGTCGCTCTTGATCGCCGCAATGACGGAGCTTTCCACCAACGCATCCTGAAATATTTTTCTCATTACTCTCCCCGCCTTTATTTAAAAAGGATTTTCTTCTATGCATAAATACAGCGAAGAAATCTGTGGCATTTCCACAAATCATCTTCGCTCTCCAATCTCATGCGCACGATATTCAGTTCCTGGATATAGTTATCTGTGCTCAACTTCTATGCTAACATTACCACACTGTGAAGCGATTGTCAATAATCTTTTGTCTATATTTTCAATTTTTACAATGAAAATGGTCGGGTTTTTGTGAAATTTTTCAAAACATCATCCTACTCCACCTCTCCTTTTTCATACATGAACTCCACATACTCATAAATCTGCTGAAAGTCCACCTCACAGTCCCCGTCAAAGATGCCCACAGGAATCTTCGAACCGAAGCCATAAATAGCCGGATAATCATCAGTCTCGAAGTGGTATACGATTACACGCTTCTGCTTCGGATCGACAAGCCAGTACTCCCGCACGCCGGCGTTCATATACTTGTTCAGCTTGACAAACATATCCTTCTTCCGCGTGGACTTCGAGAGAATCTCCACAACAAGATCCGGCGCGCCGTAGATGCAGCGCAGGATGATCTTGCTTCGATCACAGACGACAACCACATCCGGCTGCACCATCGTCCTATCGTCGCGGTCGAGCTGCACGTCCAGCGGGGATACCATCACCATGCATTTCCCACCCTTTTCCCGGATATACTCCCGCAGCACGCTCCAGATCTCAGAAATCAGAATCTGGTGAACCGATGAGGGTGCCGCCATATCGTAGATGACACCGTCAATCAACTCTACTCTACGCTCCTCGGGCAGCTCATAATAATCTTTCAATGTATATTCTCCCTGCACCTTCTGCTGCGTGACACCGAAAGCAGGGGCCGACTCCCGAAGCATCAGGCTGTCCGAGGCCGGCTTCTTCTCTGCAAGCCAGGGCGCGTCGAGCACCCGCTCCAGGGCCCGCATCGTCTCATAGCGCGGCGACTCTGTCGCACCGGAAAAGATCTTCTGTACCGTCCCCAGGGGCACAAACGACCACTCGGAAATCATCTCATTCGTGTACCCCAGCTCCTTTTTCCTCTTCCGCATCTCCTCTACTGTCATCCATGCACACCTCCTTTTACTGTATTGTAATGCAAGGCAGCGCGCCTGTCAACCGTTTTATTTCCATTTTATTTCCATATTATTTCCATTTTGAATTCAATGTGAGCGAACTCTGTCCGCCAGCAGAGACAGGTAACGGAACACTGGCTCCGTCGCAATGGAGAAGAGGACAAAAAGCATGATACACTTCACCGACATGCCGCTCAGGGAAAAGAGCTCCGGCAGATAAAAACTGCACAGCAGGAGTCCGGCGATTGACCCAATGAAAATGACCCACTGAAAGCGCGTGGGCGGACTGATCGTCCTGTACAGGATCATAAACCCAACGATCGCGAGCAGCATCGTCGCGGCAGTGGAGATGTCGTCCGAAGCCACACCGAAGGTATCGCCAAACACCACCAGAGCCGCCACTGCAAGCGTATCGGTAACTGCGGCCGGAAGTGCCTTTGCAAAGACATTTTTCAGAAAACTCCCGCTGATACGCTCCCTGTTCGGCTCCATCGCAAGGAAGAAACCCGGAATCCCGATGGTAAACATACTGATCAGGGAGATCTGCGCAGGCTCCAGCGGATAAGTATAGACCGTGATCAGGGAAAAGAGAGCGAGCAAAAATGAAAAAATATTTTTGACAAGAAACAGTCCCGCAGAACGCTGAATATTGTTGACCACACGGCGTCCCTCCAGCACAACCTGCGGCATGCAGGAGAAATCCGAATCCAACAGCACGACCTGGGACGCCTGCGCGGCAGCATCACTGCCGGAAGCCATCGCCACACTGCAGTCCGCGTCCTTAAGCGCCAGCACATCGTTGACGCCGTCCCCGGTCATGGCGACCGTATGTCCCTGATGCTGAAGCGCCCGGATCATCTGCCGTTTCTGCTCCGGCGTGACCCGTCCAAAGACCGTATACTCCCGCATGGCCGTCTCAATCTGATGTGCTGTCTCCAGTGTCGTCGCATCCACATATCGCTCCGCTCCGCAAATCTTCGCCTCCTTCGCCGCCTCCGAGACCGTACGGGGTGTATCGCCGGAGATCACCTTGATCTCCACGCCCTGCTCCTCGAAGTAGGCGAAGGTCTCCGCCGCCGTCTTTCTCACCGGATTCGACAACAGGATAAAACAAAGCGGAATCGCCGCCTCCGTGAGTACCTTACCATCCGGCTCCGACGGATAGGACGCCAGGACCAGCACACGATGTCCACGTCCCGCATAGCTCTCCACGGTATCCATTACCTTTACGAAACCATCCCGCAGCACAAACTCCGGCGCACCCAGCACATAGGAGCCCTCCTCGAAGGCCACGGCACTGTACTTATAGACGGGTGAAAAAGGAACGACCTTTCTCACATGCAGGCCTCCCCGCTTCTGAAAATACGCCTTCATCGCCTGCATGGTAACGTTATCGCTGCTCATGGCGGCCGCGAAATCTCCCAGAATTCCGGAGAGTTCCGGCAGCTTGTCCGCGTTATAATCTTCCGCCGGAATCAGATCCCGCACCTCCATGGTATTCTCCGTGATCGTTCCGGTCTTGTCCACACACAGGACATCGACTCTCGCCAGCGTCTCGATGCTCTTCATATCATGAAGCAGTACCTTCCTGCGGGCAAGACGCATGGAACTGACTACAAGCGTTACACTTGTCAGCAGGTACAGCCCCTCCGGAATCATCCCGATCAGTGCTGCTACCATCGAAGTGACGCTGTCCGCCAGCGTCTCGTGATTCACATAATAGCCCTGCAGGAACAGCGCAATTCCAATGGGCACCAGCGCAACGCCCACAAACTTCAGAATACCGTCCAGAGAGCGCAGCATCTGAGACTGCTCCTTTCCATCCATGGACTGTGCCTCACGCGTCAGCCTGGAGATATAAGAATCCTCGCCCACGGCAATCAGCCTGGCGCGGCATTCTCCGGATACCACGAAACTGCCGGAGATCAGCCTGTCCCCCGGCCGCTTCGTGACATCGTCCGACTCACCGGTCAGCAGCGCCTCATTGACCTGGATCTCTCCTTCCGTCACCTGGCCGTCCGCGCAGATCTGGTTTCCTGCTTTCAGGAGCATAAGATCGCCGCGCCGCAGTTCATCAACCGGAATCACAAGGCTCTCCCCGTCGCGCTCGACAGTCGCCCGGATCGCGCCCAGCATATTCATCTCATCCAGAACCTTCTTCGCCCGCAGCTCCTGAATTATGCCAATCAGTGTATTTATAATGATAATGGGCAGGAAAGTAAGACTCCGAAAAGCTCCGACCAGACACAGCAGCAACGCCAGAAAAGCAAAAATAAAGTTAAAATAGGTGCAGACATTCTCCCTGACAATGTCTCTGGCAGTCTTCGTCCCGGATGTACCATGCCGTTTTCCGGATCGCTCTTCCCGGGCTTTTTTTGTATTCTGCATTTTCCCTTTCATCGGCACTACAGTGACGGCCATGCGCAGTTCTCCTTCAGATCGGCTTTATACGGATTATAGCATATCCCCGCCAACATGAATCTAAATATTCTCTAAAAATTCGACAATATTTTTCAGGATCCGAACACCCGGTCAAGCACGTCGGCCAGCGGCTCCATCGTATTCATCACCTCCTCCAGCGTATTGGTCTGTGCTCCGGCCTCGATCAGCAGCGCCTTGTCGGAAAGATGCAGGTTGTAGCGCAGGCTCTTGAGGTAAATATTCCGGGAAAGCCCGGGGTAATACTGTTCGCACTGGAGCTTGAGCTGCAGCGTCAACGCCAGATTGTCTTCAATATAAGGATTGTAGAGATAATCAATGTTTCCGTTCTTCGTCCGGCTTAAGCCATTAAAGAACATGAAACGCGCCATGATTTTCCCGTTTATCTCTGTCACGAGACGTGTGCCCTCGTCAACGCCGTCCCGGTGCAGATCGATCACTGCCTGAATCGACGGATACTCTTTCAGGATACCGCTGATCTCCTCCGCGGCGCGGCTGTAGGCTTCGCTGCGGTCAAGCTCTCCATCAATCAGGTCGTAGACGCTCGTCACGTGCAGAACCTGGTATCCCTTTTCCTCAAGCAATTCTGCAAGATAAGTTCCAACCCCTACGATCGTCGTGGAATTATCACCCGGGACCGAATCGACAAAGCCCTCCTGCGAGTGCGTGTGATAAATCAGAATCTGCAGCCCGTCCGCATCCTTATCAATTGTCATATCCTTCGCCAGCAGCTTTTCCGCGTTCAGATCCGCTTCCGTGACCATCGTGTTCGACTCGACCGTATAGAAACTGCCCAGCAGATAATCAAAATCCGACAGTTCTTCCAGACTGTAGATCTGTCCGGCCGACGCTGCGGTGCTCTCCCCGGTTTCGGTCGGCTGCTCCTGTTCCGGATAAACGGAAACAAGCGCATTCTCCTCTTCCGCCATCGAGGCCAGGTCATACTCCTCTCCCGTCTCATCCAGCTCATTCTCATCGTTACTGCCGCCGCTTATAAGCATTTCCCAGGTCACAGTGCTCTGGGACGCCCCCTCCTCCGCTGCATAGCTCAGCTTTGTCAGAGGATGCATCTTCAGCACCCAGTCCACATAACGGGAGAAGAGCGCGGCATCCTCCGGTTCCCCCTCGCCCGCGTAAAAGAAAACCGGATACAGGAAGCGCGTCGCTTCTCTGCTGAGCGCGCGCTGTATGCTTCCGGATTCCTCCTTAAGCAGTTCTTCCGGAGAATCATGTAGAAATTTCTGTCCGCCGGCAAAAAGAATATAAAAACCGGCCGCCAGGAAACTGATCCACAGCAGCCGATTGACAAGCCCGGTTAATTGTTGTCTCATACGCATCCCCACCGCTTCATTTTATGCGCCCGGACATAGCCTTATGTCCGCGGAAAGAAAGCGATATTCAGCGCCTCTGAGATTGTGAAGCCAAGCTGGCGGACCATCTCATCGATGTTCTTCGGAGTTACAAACATGCCGTTCAGATGCGGCGGCATCCGCTCACAGCTTCCCTGTGCATCGTAAATAATGGCCGCCGCTTCCACAACCGTCGGCACGCCGATTGCAATGACCGGAACACCCAGGCTCTCTTTTGTGAGACTTCCCCTGTGATTTCCGACACCGGATCCCGGCTGAATACCGGTATCCGTCAATTGAATTGTACGGCTTAAGCGCCGGGTGCTGCGCGCAGCCAGCGCGTCGATCACAATCACAAGATCCGGTTTTGTCTGATCAATAACTCCCTGAATGATCTCCGAAGTCTCCATCCCGGTCTGCGCCATGACGCCGGGCACGATACCGCTGATCGCGTTCGCCTCCCTGCCTCCCATGGCCTCCTTTCCATACTCATGAATCAGATGCCGCGTGATCAGCAGATTGGAGACTACCTTTGGCCCCAGTGCGTCCGGCGTCACATCACGATTTCCCAGTCCCGCCACCAGGATGGAACGCGCACGCGGCTCGCCCATCAGCTCCAGCAGGCAGGATGCCAGACACTCCGATATTTCCCGATGATAATTTTCATCCGGAGAAGCCATGCCCGGCGCTTCCAGCGTGAGATAATTTCCCACCGGTTTTCCCATTTCCTTCGCGCCCCGCTCAGATTCAATCTTCACCCGCGTTACCCGGATATCGCGCTCCTCATCGTACTCCTCCTCCACGATAACGCCGTGAACCTCCGTTTCGCTCCCCTCGAAGCTCTCCCTTGCCTCCAACGCAAGGTCGGTCCGCACCCGCATCCGTTCCATTTTCTCACTCCCGGTTATACACTTTTATCCTTAACTTCTCCCAAAAGTTGTATTTTATGTATTGACAACGGGAGTTCTTTCACCTAAAATATATCCGTGTGTTTCCATGCAAAGCTTTTCCGTGTCTCGCTTTCAGGAAGCATGTAAAACAGCAGTGAGCGTTTAAAGTAATTTGGAGGTGCACGAGTTGGCTAATATCAAGTCTGCGAAGAAGAGAATTCTGGTTACCGAGACCAGAACCGCAAAGAACAAGGCGATCAAGTCGAAGGTGAAGACCATGGTGAAGAAGGTCTACGCTGCGATTGACGAGAAAGATCAGGAAGCCGCGAAGGCCGCTTTGAAAGAAGCGATCTCCACGCTGAACAAGGCCGGTTCCAAGGGAGTCTATCACAGGAACACTGTTTCGAGAAAGATCTCCCGTCTGCAGAAAGCCGTCAATGAGATGGCTTCATAAAGGATAAAATCAAAAAAGAAGGTCGGTACCGTCATGCCGGCCTTCTTTTTTTTATCTGCTGTATTTCACGATCAGCATCTCTACCCCGATCTGGTCTGCAAGCTGTCCTGTCTTGATGAGCTCGTCGGTCCTCACGCAATCCTCCACAATTCCGCGCAGTTCCTCCCTGCCAAAGCCCCGCACCTGCGCCTGAGATTCGCCGATTCGGAAAGCCGGTATCCCCGTCTGCTTCGCGAGCGCGGCGCGGTCGAGGCCTTTGCCAGAGAGTTCCTTCAGAAGCAGAAGTCCGTTGAACTGCCTGGTAACAAGGGCCAGGATTTTGACCGGAGCCTCCTTCATCAGCAACAGATCGGCATAGAGGGAGAGCGCCTTTTCCTGTTTCTTCTCTGTGACGGCACGCACCATGTCAAAGATGCGATCCTCGGTCTGCTCCGTGCAGACCGCCTCCACATCCTGCGGCAGAATCTCGTCCCGCCCCAGCGTGTAACTCAGAAGCTTCTCCAGTTCCTGCTCGATATTCTGCATATCGGTACCGCTGCGCACAAGAAAGAGCTGAAGCGCCTCCTCTGTGATTTTTTTTCCTTCCCGCTTCAGAATCCCCAGCACCCAGCGCGTAATCGTCCGTTCGTCCTGTCGCTGGAATTCCACAACCCTGCCATGCTTTTTGATCTCCTTGTAAAGACGATTGCGCTTGTCCACCTCCGACTCGGTCAGGATGAGACAGGTGCTCGGCGGAATCGACGCCATATAATCGGCCAGCTCGGGACAGGCATTCTTCACAAAGCCGCTGTCATTCAGCAGAATCACGCGCCGCTCTGCAAAGAAGGGCAGCGTCTCCGCGAGGTCGATGACTTCGTTTGGATTGATCTTTTTTCCCTCAAACACTGTCACATTCATCGTGTCGTCCGGATCCGCCAGCGCATCGCGCAGTCGCCGCCGGTACTGATTTCGCAGATAGAGCTCCTCGCCGGTGAGCAGGTAAATATTCTTGAAATGTTTATTTTTGATATCTTCCATCAGCATTTTCATGCTGTCATTGTACCGTATCCACGCGGAAAATACCAGTGCTTTCTACCCGCACGCTGATCGCGCCGCAGTCTTTCGTGATAAAAGTTGTGCTGCCCGCGGCTTCAAGCCGCGTAAGCGTCTCCTCCGACGGATGCCCGTAAGTATTGGCAGCGCTGCAGGAAATCAGACTGACCGTCGGACGCACGATTTCGAGGAATTCCGCCGAGGTAGAATAAGCGGAACCATGATGAGCGGTCTTCAGCACCTCAACCCGGGAGAGAAGTCCTGCCTCCAGCAGCGCCTTTTCCGTCTCCTCCCCAATATCTCCGGTGAGCAGCATATCAAAATCCCGATACTCCGCCAGCAGCACAAGTGAGAGCTCATTCCGGTCGTCTGAATCTGCCTCCGGGGAAGGCCAGAGACAGGTGAGGGAAAATTTCTCCGAGGCCAGCACATCGCCGGTCTGCATGTAGAGAATCTCCACACCCGCCTCGCCGAGCAGCGCCTCCATCTCCTGATAAGCTTCATCCTTCTCACTGATTTCAGGCAGTACTGCCGCTCCGATATCTATCCCGCCCGGCGTCATACTGTCCGCGAGCAGCTCTTCGATCCCACTGATATGGTCGGAATCCATATGAGAGATCATGAGGTAGTCCAGCCTGCCGACCCCCTCATATTTGAGATAGGGCAGGATCCGATACGTTCCGACGGAGGAAACACCCGAGCTGCCCCCGTCCATCAGAAAAGTCGTGCCGTCCGGACTGCGAATGAAAATGCCGTCTCCCTGCCCGACATCCAGCATCGTGACCTGCAGTCCGGTATGGATCCGGACACAGATCAGCAACAGTGGAAGTGCGAGCAGTGCCGCACTGGCCGCAAGCACACGGCGTCCCGGGCAGAATTCTTCCGGCTTTCTGCTGTATTTTTTCCTGCGTTTTTCCCGGTAAAGCAGGACAAGCGCCACGCACAACATAATATAATACAGCACAATTTTCCACCCGGGCGGCGTTCCGATTGGCAGCACCGAACCGGGGAGCTTCAGACACAGCTCTCCCATCTTCCGATAAAACAGCAGAATCAGATGGCAGAGAAGCGCAGGTATCCGTGCCAGGACAAGTGAAAATAATCCTGACAGGCCGCAGAGAACCGCCGCTGCCATGAGCACACTCATCAGCGGAATGACAAGCAGATTCAGAAGAGTAGAATATGGCGAATACTCGGAAAACGCGCACAATAAAACCGGAAAGGTCACAGCCAGCACGGACAGGCTGACCCCCAGCGCCTGAAAAACTCTTCCCTGCTTCGGGCGATATAAGCGCAGAAGCGGGGAAAACAGTGCGATACCGAGCACTGCTCCAAAAGAGGGCAGAAAGCCGCTCTGCGTGCTGTTCAGCGGCGACGAGACCAGCAGGACGATCGCCGCGGCGCCCATCGCCGTCAGCATATCATAGCTTCGGCCGACCAGATCCGCCGTCACCATGAGTATGCACATGATCACAGCGCGCAGGGCGGAGACCGAAGCCCCGGTCATGAAGCCGTATGCCACAATCAGCAGAATGGAAAGGATACCCGCCGGAAGATAATGCCCGCTCAGCCTGCGTAAAATGCGGTAAAATCCCATCCCGATCAGTGAAATATGCAGGCCCGAGATTGCGAGCAGATGCGAGATCCCGTTTCTCTGATATAGATTCCTGGTATCGGTATCCAGCGCGCTCTTTTCGCCGAGCACCATTGCCCGGATGACGCCGGCGTCCTCCTCATCAAGCACGGTGTCGTAGACCTCACCCAGACGTTTTTTCAACTGCAGGAGCTTTTCACGCAGCGGCGCGGGATGCAGCGCAAGAATCTGCGCATTCTCCGCAAAAACACTGCAGGAAATGCCCTTCGCTCCATAGTAGAGACTGCTGTCAAACTGTCCTGGATTTGTAGCTTCTTCAACTGGATAAATGGTTCCCGATAAGGAAAGATCCGCGCCGACCGGATAATCGGCCGCGTCCGACAGATATACGAGGATATGACCGGCACAAACAGTGCCCTCCCCGGCCTGGATCCGGCAGTTCACCAGATCAAGCTGCATGCCTTCGTCTTTTATGGACCACCTGGCGACCCGGCCTGTGATCCGCCCCGTCTGCTTCTGTGTGACCGGCGGCGCTTTCTTCAGCAGCCCTGCCGGCAGAAGCAGAAGAAGCAGAAACAGCACCAGCGCCGCGCAGGCAGCCGGCCTTTCTTTCATTCTTCTATCAGCTCCTCATTCTTCTCAAAAATCGTATTAAAGCTGATCGTCTCGCGAAAGAGCTGGTTCGTCTCGCCGTTGATGCTGATCTGCACCTGTTCGGCATCCGTATTGTCCACAATCGAATTGACAATCGCGTAGATCGGGACAGCCTCCGCGACATTATAAACAGATTCCAGGAAGGTTTCATCCAGATTCACATAGCAGATGCCATCCTTAATCGAAATACTGATCAGCTTCGTCTCGGGCGGTATCATCGGATACAGCCCCTCCGAGATCGGGCCGGAAATCAGTTCCTCCACAATCAGCTTTTCCAATGAAATGTTACTGTTATACTCCATCGTGACCTGCTCGGCCACCAGTGCGTCTCCCGCCTCATTGGTAAAATAAAGCGTCAGCTCCGCAGTCTTATAGACTGTACTCTCCTCGCCTGCGCTTTCAATAAACTGCTCATCGTTCATGTAACCGATCAACACGCCATTCGTGTCAGTTAAAGATTCTCCATCCACCAGGAAACTCACATATTCCACACCCTGAAGCTGGCAGAATGTGCGCACGTAGGCTGCCCTGCCCAGTACCTCCCGCGTCTTTTCCATCGCCGAATACTCACCGGAAAAATCAAGGCTGAGCCTGGAACCCTCCAGCGTGCTGTCCAGGACGCGCACTTCCTCCGGAAGCGCACTTACAAGCTCTTCGTCAACCGGATCTTCCTGCAGAAGTTCCAGCATTTCGCTGACCATACCTTCCGTGGTCTTCGCCTGAAGCTCCCGGTACTCATAAGAAATACTGGTTTCATCCTGATTCAGGTACCATATTTTATATCCGCTCTCCTCCTCCTCTCTGCGCTCGGAGCAGCCGGCCAGCAGCAGCGCCGCGCACAGCAGGACAAAGAGCCAAACCCGTTTCTTCATCAAGATTTCCTCAACTACACAATATATTTCAGCGGAATCCGCACTGTGAAGGTCGTCCCCTCGTCGACGGTACTCTGCACTTTGATCGCACCGCGATGTGCCACGACCGCACTTTTCGTGATAGCAAGCCCAAGACCTGTCCCGCCGATCTCCCGGGAATGGGATTTATCTACACGGTAAAAGCGTTCAAATACATAGTCCAGCGATTCCTGCGGGATGCCAATACCCGAATCGCTGACCTTCACATAAAAGAACTTGTGATCAGCGTCAAGCGTCACGCGCACCCAGCCGCCATTACGGTTGTATTTAATCGCGTTTTCGACCAGGTTCGTGAAGGCGAGTGAGAGGCGCGTCGGATCGATCTCCGCGCTGACGCTGCGATTGCTCTCAAAGACGACCTCAATATTTTCCTTTTCTGCAATCGGCCTGAGCCGTTTGAGTATCTGCTCCAGAAATTCGTTGATATCCACCGTCTCCACATTCAGCTCCGGCGTCTTGCGATCCATCTTCACCAGCGTGAGCAGATCAGAAATGATCGTATTCTCCCGATCAATCTCGCTGGCAATATCTCCCATGAATTCCTGATAGAGCTCCCTCGGCGTGTCCTCCTGCGCCAGCAGCGAGTCCGCCAGCACCTTCATCGAGGCCAGCGGGGTCTTCAGCTCATGCGAGACATTCGACACAAATTCCTGACGGGATTCTTCCATGACGCGCAGCTTCGCGAGCATCAGATTGAAGGAGTCCGAGATCATCTCGACCTCCGTACAGTCGTGAATATTCATATTATCCTCGAGCATGCCGTCCAGCATATCCCCAATGTACTGGTTCATATGACGCAGCGGCTTTACGAGCAGCCGCGAAAGCAGAATCGCCAGGAAAAGCGAGCAGAAGGCAATGACCAGGACGCAGATCTGCGCTGAAAATTCAAACTCGTCCAGTCTGATATAGATATTGTCTGTGGATGCGCTGGCCAGAATGACGCCGACGATCGTCGTCTCCTCCCCTTCTGTCCAGGTGATGGGAACCGTGATCTGAATGTAGCGGCCGCTCACATAGTCCTCAACCGTCTCGCCCCGGAAACATTTGATGACATTCTCCGCCACCATCGTGAGGCTCTCCTCAAAATCATAGGTGTCCTCTACAATCACAAGATTGTCGTCGATGAGGATAATCCGCCCGTCATAGAGCGTGGCCACCTGGCTGATGTCTCCGGCCAAAATCTCATTTTCCGGCTCATGCAGATAATCGGCGCTGACAATCTGAGTCGACAGAATCTGGCACTGATTCCGGACTTCATCCGCAAGCTGGGTAAGCGCCTGCCTTTCATAGAACACGCGAAGTACGACAGCCGTCAGAGCTGCACTGAGAGTACCAAAAAGGAACAGAAACAGCATGATACGGAAATTCAGGCTTCTGAAAAATTTTCCTTTAACCTTGAAATTTTTAAACATTAAAGTAGTACCCTACTCCCCATTTCGTATGTACGTATTTCGGTTCGCTCGGATTGGGCTCAATCTTCTCACGCAGGCGGCGGATATGCACGTCCACGGTCCGCACATCGCCCGGGTAATCATAGCCCCACACGGCATTCAGCAGATGATCCCGGCTGTACACGCGATTCGGGTTCGTCGCCATCAGCTCAAGCAGGTCAAATTCCTTTGCCGTCAGATTGATCTCCTTCCCGGCAATGCTCATCCTGCGCCCCTCGCAGTCCATGTGCAGATCCCCTTTATCGATTACCCGAAGAGTCTCCTTCTCCGGCTCCTTCTTCTTCGTCCGGCGCATGATCGCCTTGATCCGGGCCTTGACTTCGAGAATATTGAAAGGCTTTGTAATGTAATCGTCCGCGCCGTAGTCCAGGCCGAGGATCTTGTCCATATCGTCGCCCTTCGCTGTCAGCATGACAACCGGAACGCTGGAAAACTCACGCACCTGCTGACACACCTCAAAGCCATTCAGCTTCGGCAGCATCACGTCCAGCAAAATGAGATCATACTCGTTCGCACGTATCTTCTCCAGCGCTTCCTCCCCGTCATAGGCGCAGTCCACTTCCATACCGTCCTGTTCGAGGCTGAAACGGATTCCTTTCACAATCAGCTTTTCATCGTCCACCACCAGTATTCTCTGTGCCATCATGCCCCTCCTTACTGAACTCTGATCTGATCCTTGATTTTTGCGTAAATGCCCTCCGCAATGCCGGAGACTTCCATGATCTGCTCCGGACTCGAAAAAGAGCCGTTCTGCGCCCGGTACTCAATGATCGCATCCGCCCGGCTCTCGCCGATGCCATTGAGACTCATCAGCGCCTCGCGGTCAGCAGTGTTGATATTCACGCGAGTGTCGGCGGACTCTCCGCCGGTGCCTTCCGCACTTCCTTCTGTCGCTGCCCACGCTTCACCAAATCCATCGCTCGCCTGAGCAGACTCCACCGCCGTCGCCTGGCTGCCTTCGACCTCCTCCGCGCAGTAAAACACGAAGTCCTCGCTCTTTCCCACGCGGAAACCCAGAAAAGAAAAACTGCATCCGGACAGACTCATGCTCAGAAGCAGTGCCAGACCGAATACAGCCAAATCTCTGATTCTCTTATATGTCACGCTTCTCTCCTTTCCGGAGAAAAGCTTTTCTGTGTCCGTCTCCATTGTAACTGACCCGAACAGAAAAGACAAGGGAATCTTTTTTTATTTTTCCCACTCAAACACTACGACTCCTGCCACGGCTACCACAAGGCCGAGCAGCTTCCGAATCGAAAACTCTGCTTTGTCCACACCAAAGAGACCCAGGAGTTCAATAGCCCACGAGACCGCAAGCTGCGCGATGACGATCAGCATCGTCGCGCGCGCCGGGCCGAGAGCAGACATGCCCTGAATAACCGTATAGGTGATAAACGCGCCGAACACGCCGCCGAGCAGCATGTACTTCGGTGTAACCCGCACAACATGCATCAGACCCTCGCGGTCGAAAGCCGCCCAGATCGCCAGACAGGTCAGCAGCGCCGAAAACTGCACCCACGAGGCGGAAACCCAGACGCTGCTCTGTTCCGTCACCTCGGTGTTGAAAACGCCCTGAATACTCATGAGTGCGCCGGATATCAGGGCAATAAAAATTCCGACCATAGGGAAACCTCCTTCTTTCCTGAAAGTATTCCCATATGGCCGGATTCTATGCTTTTTCCATGTCCTCAGTCCAGCCGGCTCTCCAGCAGTCCGGCGAATTCCGCGATCTCGTCTCCCGCATCCTCGCCGCGCCAGATATCGGCCAGCGTGGCCTCCAGATTCAGCCACATATCGGAGAGCTCGATGATCTTCGGCGTCTCCGCCGCCGCATCGTAGGCCGTGCAGACTGCCTCCCAGGCGGGCGTCGGATCTTCCGCGAGGTTTCGATATGCCGGAAGCTTTCCAACCATACTGTAAAGCTCGTCCGCCTTGTCCTCCGTGAAATAGCGGGCAACAGCCTCCGCCATCTCCGTATTCGCCGAATATGGATTTACCACGATCGAGTTCGTCACGGACAGACCCCGTGACGCAAGCTCTGAACTCAGATCCGGCAGCGCGGCTGCCGCGTAGAAAGGCTCATAGGAGAATTCCTCCGTCGTCTCCTCCCCATTCTCATCCGTCACCGTCCGCTCTGTCGGATATTCCGGCAGCTCTCCGGCCTCCACCGCCTGATCGAGCTGTGCAAGCATGGCGACATTGGCAATCACAAAGACGGTCCTGCCGTCGATGAAATCCTGAATCACATCATCGGAGGTGACCGTGTCCGCGTCAATTGCGAAATATTCGTTCAGGCTCTGATAATAACTCAGGCACTCTTCAATCTTTTCCAGATCAAGCGACACCTGCTCCTTATCGTCGCCGTCCTCGCCGCCCAGTTCGGTATAGGCGCCGAGAAACATATAATTGTCAATTACATCGGCTACGTTCCATGCAAAAATGTTTTCCACCAGAGAGGTCACATCGTCTGACTCAAAGGCTTCCGCATAGGTCAGGATGTCATCGATCGTAGCCGGCGCCTCCTCCGTGTAGTAACGATTATACAGGAGAAAGCAGGTCTCAATGTAGAAGGGCAGCGCCACCGTCTCGCCGTCATAAGTCACGGCATGGGCTGCTTTCTCCGAATATTCCTCCGCAATGCCGTCATCATCCAGCCGGGACGCCAGTCCCGCCAGATAGGCCTTTTCAAGCTGAGAACTGGACGCGACATAGAGATCCGGCCCGGTCATCTCCTCTACCATGGAGCGCTCACCGATGGTCTCGATGTAATCCACCTCCGACACGAGCCCGGTATTCACTTCGATGCCATAGGCTTCCGCTGCCTCAGCCGCCGTCGTCTCCATATATTCCTGGAGCTCCGGATCGGTATACCAGACCAGAATCGGCTGCTCTTCCACAAGCTCCGGTTCCACCGGCCTGTTTTCCAGGGCGGAGTGGATGCACTGCGCCAGAAACATCAGCGCAAGCAGTGCAATGAGCGGCTTTTTCCATGGTATTTTCATGCGATATCCTTTCTATATTTTACAATAAAGCTTTCTCCAGCTTTGTAACCATCTCGTCCACGTCCGCCTTCGTGATCACGAGTGGCGGCACAAATCGCAGCACATTGCTGCCCGCCGTGATGATAAGCACGCCTTCCTCCTGTGCGCGGCTCACGATCTCACCGATCGGGCGGCCCGTCACCTCGATGCCCTGAATCAGCCCCTTACCGCGGCGCTCCGCGAAGAAATCATATTTCTGTACGAGCGCATCCAGTTTTTCGGTGAGATACGCGCCGACCTCACGGACATTTTCCAGAATATGTTCCTCTTCATAAAGATCGAACACCACGCTCACCGCAGCGCAGACAAAGGGATTTCCGCCGTAGGTCGTGCCGTGATCTCCGGGAGCGAGCGAACTCTCCGCTGCTTTCTTTCCGACGACGAAAGCGCCCACCGGCACGCCGCAGCCGAGCGCCTTGGCGCAGGTCATCACATCCGGCTCCACACCGTACTCCTGCCAGGCAAACTGGTAACCGGTTCGACCCATGCCGCACTGAATCTCATCAAGAATCAGGATCAGGTCCTTCTCATCACAGAGCGCACGCAGGCCTTTCAGGAACTCCTCCGTGGCGGGATAGATGCCGCCTTCGCCCTGCAGCGTCTCGAGAATAATTCCGCAGGTCTTGTCCGTCACCTGCGCCTTCACGCTCTCCAGATCGTTGTAATCCGTGAAGCGCACACCGCCGATCAGCGGTTCAAAAGGCTCGCGGTAGTGCGCGTTACCGGTCACGGAGAGCGCGCCCATGCTCCTGCCATGGAAGGAGTGATTCATCGCAATGATCTCATAGCGATCCTTCCCGTATTTTCCATAGGAATATTTCCGTGCGACCTTCAGCGCGCCTTCAATCGCCTCGGTGCCGCTGTTTGTGAAGAACACCTTCTCCATGCCGCTGGCCTTCTTCACCTTCTGCGCGGCCTCCATCATCGGAACCGAATAGTACAGATTCGAGATGTGGGTCAGCTTGTCGATCTGATCCTTCAGGGCCTGCGTATATTTCTTATTATTGTAGCCGAGCGACTGTACCGCGATGCCGGCCGCAAAATCCAGATATTCCTTGCCGTTTACATCGTAGAGATGTACGCCCTCCCCGTGGTCCAGCACAATCTGGTAACGGTTGTAGGTATGGAGAATGGCCTCCTCCGCCTGCTCAATATACGGATTACTCATGATAAAATCTCTCCTCTCCGTCTCCCAGGATCGCCGTACCGACGCCCCGGTTTGAAAATACTTCCATCAGTACGCTGTGCGGGATACGCCCGTCTATGATGTGAACGCGGGATACGCCCGCCTCGATCGCATCGATGCAGTTTGCGAGCTTCGGAAGCATGCCGCCGCCAATCGTCCCGCCGCTGATCAGCTCTCTCGCCTCGCTGACGGAGATCTCGGAAATCAGGGAATCCTTATCATTGAAATCCCGGTACACGCCCTCGATGTCGGTCAGGAATGCAAGCTTATTGGCCTTCACCGAGCGCGCGATCGCGCAGGCCGCGTCATCGGCGTTGATATTGTAGGTCTCGAAATTCTCATCAAGACCGATCGGACACACGATCGGCAGGAAATCCTTCTCCAGCAGGTCGTAGAGAATCTTCGGATTCACCTCATCGATCTCTCCGACGTAGCCGATATCCTGTCCGTCGGAGTATTTCTTGTGTACCTTCAGAAGGCCGCCGTCCTTGCCGCTGATGCCGACGGCTTTGACGCCGAGCTCCTGCACCATCGTCACGAGGCTCTTGTTCACGCGTCCCAGAACCATCTCGGCAATCTCCATCGTGGCCTCGTCGGTCACACGCAGGCCATTGACGAAGCGCAGCTCCATGCCGACTTTCCCGACCCACTTGCTGATCTCCTTGCCGCCGCCGTGAACGATAATCGGCTTGAAGCCGACGAGCTTCAGAAGCGTCACGTCGCTGATCACACTCTTTTTCAGGTTTTCGTCGATCATGGCGCTGCCGCCGTACTTGACGACAATAATTTTCCGGTTAAACTTCTGAATATAGGGCAGCGCCTCGATCAGGACGGCCGCCTTCTCCATATATTTCTCATAATCTTCTCTCATGTCAGCTCCTTAACTGCGGTAGTCCGCATTGATATTCACATACTCATGGGTCAGGTCGCAGCCCCAGGCGAGGGCGGTCTCGCTGCCCATCTTGACGTCGGCGATGGCGGTCACGTAATCTTCGGAGAGGATTTTTGTGGCGAGTTCTTCGCTGTAGCCGGTCGAGACGCCATTCTCGATGATCTTGATTTTGCCTGCGGCGCTCTCGAACCAGAGGTCGACTCGCCCGGGATCGAACTGTGCCCCGGAGTAGCCCATCGCACAGAGAATGCGGCCCCAGTTCGCGTCATGGCCGTAGATCGCGGCCTTGGTCAGCGTTGAGGTGACGATCGATTTGGCGAGGATCTTCGCCTGCGCGTGGGACTCAGCGCCGATGATCTTTGCCTCAAAGAGGCAGGTCGCGCCCTCGCCGTCGCCGGCTATTTTTTTCGCGAGCTCAGTGTTGACGTAGTGAAGCGCTTCTTTGAAGGTCTCATAGTCTGCCCCTTCTGCGGAAATAACAGGATTTCCGGCCAGGCCGTTTGCGAGCAGCAGCAGGGTATCATTCGTCGAGGTGTCTCCGTCCACGGAGACCATATTGTAAGTATCCTGCACGTCGTCGGAGAGCGCTTTCTGCAGCATCTCCTTCGTGATCGCGGCGTCGGTCGTGAGGAAGCTCAGCATCGTGCACATGTTAGGATGAATCATACCGGATCCCTTGCACATGCCGCCGATCGTGACGGTCTTGCCGCCGATCATGACCTCCGCACCGACATATTTGGGCTTCGTGTCGGTCGTCATGATCGCGCGCGCGGCCTCAAGTCCGACCTCTTCCGTAAACTGCTTTTCATCCGCGAGCTTCACGACGCCCGCCGCGATACGGTCGATCGGAAGCTGCATGCCGATCACGCCCGTGGACGCTACCAGCACAGAATCCGCAGGGATATCCAGCGCTGCCGCAGCGGCTTCGGCAGTCTTCCGGCAGTAGCCGTAGCCCTCCTCTCCGGTGCAGGCGTTCGCGATGCCGGAATTTACAACGACGGCGCGCACGGGCTGTCCGCCGTATACAAGCGCCTGATCCCACTTGACCGGCGCGGCCTTGACGAGATTCGTCGTAAAGGTACCGGCCGTCACGCAGGGCGCTTCGCTGTAGATGAGCGCCATATCCTTCCGGCCCTGGTATTTGATTTCAGCCTCCACAGCCGCGGCCGCGAAGCCCTTCGCGGCGGTCACGCCGCCCGTAATGATCTTCATGTGTCATCCTCCTCGATAAATGCGGTAATATTCTCCTCATTCAGCGTAAAATCATAATAGTTCAGATCCTGCCGCTTCGTCCAGCCGATCTTGTTCCAGAACGCGTTTCCGATGTCATTTTTCGTAAAGGCGATCAGCGACACCTTGTTGATCTGCTCCCGGCGCAGCGCCTCCATGCAGGTAACAACCATGGCTTTTCCGACGCCGCGGCGCCGATAACCCTTGCGCACGCACACATGGTAAAAGCAGCCCCTCCTGCCGTCGTGCCCGCAGAGGATCGCGCCGATCAGCAGCTCGCCCTCCCAGGCCGTAACGCTCGTCGTCGGATTCCTTCTGAGGAAGCGCTCCACACCCTCGCGGGAATCATCAATGCTGCGGATACCAAAGCCGCGAATCGTCATCCAGAGCTCGTATAGTTTGTCATAATCGTCTATGGTCATCACACGGATATCCATGATTGTATCGTTTCCTCTCTTTTACGGGAACAGCGGCGGCATCCGCAGTCCCTCTGCCTCGTCGAAACCGAAGAGCAGATTCATGTTCTGCACCGCCTGGCCGGCCGCGCCCTTGACCAGATTGTCCATCGCGCCCATCATGATGATGCGCCTTGTCCGCGGGTCAATCTTAACATTCACATCCACGAAATTGCTGCCCTCCACCCAGCGGGTCTGCGGGCAGACGCCCTCATCCAGTACACGGACGAAAAATTCATTTCCATAATATTTATCATAAACAGCCTTTACCTCCTCATAGGAAACGTCCTTTTTCAGCGACGCATAGGCTGTCACGAGAATGCCTCTCTGCATCGGTACGAGATGCGGCGTGAAGCTGATCACGACCGGCTCGCCCGCCGCGTAGGAGAGCTGCTCCTCGATCTCCGGCGTGTGCCGGTGGGAAGCCACCCCGTAAGCTTTGATATTCTCATTAACCTCACAGAAGAGATTGTCCACCTTCGCCCCGCGGCCCGCACCAGAAGTGCCGGACTTCGCATCGATGATAAGCGTATTCGGATCGATCAGTCTCTCCTTCACACAAGGGTACACGGAAAGGAAGCTGCAGGTCGGATAGCAGCCCGGATTCGCGATCAGACGCGCCTTCTTCACCGCCTCGCGGTTGACCTCGCAAAGACCGTAAACGGCCTCGCCGATGTACTGCGGAGCCTTGTGCCGGGTGCCGTACCATTTCTCATAGACCGAGACATCCTTGATCCGGAAATCTGCGCTTAAGTCAATGATCTTTACCTTATTTAAAATATCCTCGTTCACGAGGGAGGCGCACAAGCCCTGCGGCGTCGCCGTGAAGATCACGTCCACCGCGTCCGCCATCGCCTCCATATTGTCGTCCAGACATTTCGCATCCACCAGCTGAAACATGTTCTGGTAGACCGACGCATAGGCTTTATCCACATAGCTCCGGGAGCCGTACCACGCGATCTCCACATCCTTGTGACCGAGCAGCAGCCGCACCAGCTCCGCTCCGGCATAGCCGGTCGCCCCGATAATTCCCGCTTTTATCACTTTTGTATACCTCTCAATCCTGCCCCTTTGCCGGGACTTTCCTATCATAAACCAATTAAAATAGAAAGTAAAGTATAATTTCCCGCCGGAGCATTGCATAATTATACATTCATTATTAAATTTATGCAATATATTTTTATAAAAATCCAAAATTTATGTATAATCTTTCACTTGCAATCTGTTTTTCATTGTTGTATAGTGTTTTAAGCATCACATATACAATCTCAGGAGGAATCTCATTATGAAGGAAAAAGTAATTCTGGCCTATTCTGGCGGGCTCGACACGACCGCCATCATCCCGTGGCTGAAGGAAACCTTTGACTATGACGTTGTCTGCTGCTGCATCGACTGCGGGCAGGGGAACGAACTGGACGGCCTGGAGGAGCGCGCGAAGCTCTCCGGCGCGACGAAATTATATATTGAGGATATCAACGACGACTTCGCGGAAAATTACATCATGCCCTGCGTGCAGGCGGGCGCCGTATATGAGAACAAATATCTGCTCGGCACCTCGATGGCCCGCCCGGCGATCGCGAAGAGACTCGTGGAGATCGCCCGCAAGGAGGGCGCGACCGCGATCTGCCACGGCGCGACCGGCAAGGGCAACGACCAGATCCGCTTCGAGCTCGGCATCAAGGCGCTGGCTCCCGATATCAAGATCATTGCTCCCTGGAGAATGACGGACGTCTGGAAGATGCAGTCCCGTGAGGACGAGATCGAGTACTGCAAACAGCACGGCATCGACCTGCCCTTTGACCACAGCCACAGCTACAGCCGTGACCGCAATCTCTGGCACATCAGCCATGAGGGCCTCGAGCTCGAGGATCCGGCCAATGCGCCGAATTACGATCATATGCTTGTGCTCGGCGTGACCCCGGAGAAGGCTCCCGACGAGCCGGAGCTGGTGACGATGACCTTCGAGAAGGGCGTACCCACCTCGATCAATGGGAAGAAGATGAAGGTCGCCGACATCATCCGCGAACTGAATACTCTTGGTGGAAAGCACGGCGTCGGCATCGTCGATATCGTTGAGAACCGTGTCGTCGGCATGAAGTCCCGCGGCGTCTACGAGACCCCGGGAGGAACGATCCTGATGGAGGCGCATGCGCAGCTCGAGGAGCTTGTGCTCGATCGCGCCACGATGGAGACCAAGAAAGATATGGGCAATAAGCTGGCCCAGATCGTATACGAAGGAAAATGGTTCACGCCTCTGTGCGACGCTGTACGCGCTTTCGTGAGCAGCACGCAGGAGTATGTGACCGGCGAAGTGAAGTTCCGCCTCTATAAGGGCAACATCATCAAGGCGGGCACCACCTCCCCCTACAGCCTCTACAGCGAGTCGCTGGCCTCCTTCACGACCGGCGATCAGTACGACCACCACGACGCGAGCGGCTTCATCACGCTGTTCGGTCTGCCGCTGAAGGTGCGCGCGCAGATGCTCGCCTCTGTAAAAGAGCAGGATGCTGCGAAATAAAACTGCAAAGCGAAAGGGCGTTCCCGTCAGTCCGGGAACGCCCTCTTTTTTTTCGTCATCAATCGGTCACGCCATATTCGCTGAGGAAATCGTCCAGCGCCGTGACATCCGCCTCAATCGGAATGCTGTTCTGCTTTGTCTGATAAGAATCCACCGCAGAATAACCAAGCCAGCCGACGAAGGCCAGCGCGACAACGCCCGCGCAGCAGCGTGCGATCAGCGAGTTTCTCTTCTTTTTGGCTGCAATAGCCTTGCGGTTCCTCTTCTGCTCTTTATAACGATCTACCTTTTCCTGACTCATCGGTTGTATCTCCTTTTTCCATAACTAAAAGAAAGTATAGCACTGATGTTCACTGCGCGTCAAGTTCGATCTCAATATAGTCGCCCATCGAGTGCGGCACCTCCATGCAGAGCCACACTTTCCCATTTTCCAGATAGGAGTAGCCGTAGGGATCGCTGCCATCCTCCACATAGTCGTAGCCCTCCAGCGACCGCGCAAGACTGTCAGGACTCTCGTAAATACTCTGGATCCGTTCCAGGAAATACGGCGCAAGCGCCTCGTCCACATAATAGCCCTTTCCCTCGAACATATTCTCCGCGAGGAGTTCCACGTCCACATGATCCGCGAGCCGGATGCTCCCGCCGGTATTCGGGTCAATATTGTAAGTATACTTAAAAGTCTGCTCATCGTAAGAGCCGTCAGAAAACACCCCGTCCATCAGGATCGAGAGTGTATCCGTGGTCATGGTCTTCAGCGTATACGTAACGGTATAGGTCCCGCCGCCTCCCCAGCCTTCTACGGCCATCTGCTCATTCGCCAGCATGATCTCATTCCATTTTTCCTGAATCCGCTCATCCCCCAGGCCCTCGATCTGCGGGCAGGAGATAGACACGCCGTCCTCCGTCTCCAGAAGCTCTGTCACGACGCGGTAAGCCGACTCCACGTAAGGATAATACTCCAGGTATTCCTCGTAGACATTATAGTTCGTCTCCAGCACCTTTCCCTCGACGGTCACCAGCAGAAGCTCGCACTGATAGCAGTCCAGAAACGTGTTGGTCACGCTTCCCATCACAATGTTCTCTCCGGCGGAACTCAGCTTCTTCACATAATCGGCAAAGGCCTGATTGAAATCCAGCATGATCACCCGGTCCCCGCCCTGATTCGTTCCGAAGGAAATGCTGTCAAGCTCTACCTCCTCGCCGATCTCCAGCGCCGCGAGAAGCTCTTCCATGACCGTCTCCTCATCCACCGACTCCACATAGGCGGTCGTCTGCACAATATTTTCCGCCAGCTCGTCCCCGCAGTAGATGTGCAGGGCAATCCCTTCCGAAGTCTCCGTAACGACCGGCTCCAGCGGCTCCTCGGCCAGCTCTACCGTCTCCTGCGTCTCAGTCAGAAGCTCAGAGCCGGTCTCCTGCTTTCCACAGCCTGCAAGCAAAACAAGACTGGCAAGCACCACAATATATACTGTCCATTTTTTCACATTATCACTTCCCTGCTCTATACAGTATATGAATCTGATAATTGATTATAGCAGTCAAATATTGAATATGTGTTACGAACTCATTACATTATCACAGGTTTCGTCCTCACCCGCCGAAAAGGTCGTTCCAACAGCCTCTTCACGACGATCTGCGGCTCGTCCGTCGAAGAATCGATCGGATCAGTCAGGACTGAGAACACGCCCGCGCGGCGCGCTCCCCAGATATCCGTGAAAATCTGGTCGCCGACAAACAGCGTATTCTCCGGAACCGTTCCCATAAGCTCCATAGCCTCCAGATATCCGCGCGTCTTCGGCTTTCCAGCCTTATATACATAGCCTGCCCCCACCTGCACGGCAAATGGACGCACCCGTTCCTCGCCATTGTTCGAGACAAGCATCGTCCCCATACCGAGCGCATGGAGCCTTGCAAACAGGCACTCCGCACACGCATCGGCAGGCGCTCCATGCGGCACGAGCGTATTGTCAATATCAAACAGAACGCCCCGGTATGTCCCGGAAAGGGCCTCCCAGTCCAGGTCATAGACGGAGCGCACCATCCGGTCTGGATATAAATTATCGAAAAACATGGATTCCCTCCTGCCGATTATTTTACAGGGATATCTTTCTATAGTCAATTCAATGTAGGATTTTTCCATCAAAAGTGTTATACTGAATGCAAATAACAGGAGGAGGTTTCTGCCATGATAAATTTTGAATACCATTCCCCGACCAAGGTTATCTTCGGGAAGGACACGGAGACCAAAGTTGGCGAGGAAGTGAAGGCCTGGGGCGGCCACAAGGTCATGGTCGTCTACGGCAGCGGGCATGTGAAGAAGACCGGACTGCTTGACCGGGTACATAAGAGCCTGACCGACGCCGGTCTCAGCTATGTTGATCTGGGCGGCGTCGTCCCGAATCCGCTGCTTGGCCTGGTGAAGGAAGGCACACGCATCGCAAAGGCGGAGGGCGTCGACTTCCTGCTCGCGGTCGGCGGTGGCAGTGTCATTGACACCGCAAAGGGCATCGGTTATTCTCTGGCCAATGATTTCGAACTGGAAGAGCTGCTGATGAAGAGAAAGACCACGGATAAGATCGCCCCGATCGGCAGCGTGCTGACGATCGCCGCGGCGGGCTCGGAGACCAGCAATTCCATGGTCATCACGATCGAGGACGGCGGCCTGAAGCGTTCCTACAATCACGACTGTGCACGCCCGAAATTCGCGATCATGAATCCCGAACTGACTTATACACTGCCGGATTATCAGACAGCAAGCGGCGCTTCGGACATCATGATGCACACAATGGAGCGCTATTTCACCAACACGCCGAACGTCGAGCTGACCGACCGGATTGCCGAAGGACTCCTCGTCTCGGTACGGGAAGCCGCGAAGGCTGCGATCAAAAATCCGCGGGACTACGAGGCGCGCGCTACGCTCATGTGGGCAGGCAGCCTCTCCCACAACGGACTGACCGGCACGGGACGCGTCACCGACTTCGCGACGCACAAGCTCGAGCATGAGCTGGGCGGCATGTTCAATGTCGCGCACGGCGCCGGACTCTGTGCAGTCTGGGGAAGCTGGGCCAGATACGTCTATAAGACGAACCCGGCACGTTTCGCACAGTTCGCAGTGAAAGTCTTCGATGTCCCGGAGAATTTCCACGACCTCGAGGCCACGGCGATCGCCGGTATCGAAGCCTGGGAAGCCTGGTGCCATCAGATCGGCATGCCGATCAGCATGACAGAGCTTGGCATCAGCCCGACCGATGCGCAGATCGAAGATATGGCTGAGAAGTGCATGCAGGTCGGCGGCGGCTCGATCGGCGGCTTCCAGCTCCTTTATAAGGATGATGTAATCAAGATCTATCAGAACGCGAGATAGTTACAGACACGCAAGAATCCCCGGCTGTACTGGCCGGGGATTTTTAGATTACGCCAACATTACTTTGCACCGCTTTTTATAGCAGGCGATTCCATATTTCAGAATATGGTCAATCCCATCATCCTGCAGTTTTTCATCATAGTGCTGTTTTTCAATCTGAGTCAACGCTTTCCGGCACGCCTCCTCCAGGTCGCCGTTATCAGCATACTTTACCTCTATAATAATCCCTGTCTCTTCCTCTATAATCTCAATCAGGATATCACTGTAACCGTCGCCGGATTCACTGTTTGACGAGACAGCCCATGATTCCTTTGCTCCCAGAATGCCCAGCAGAATACCATGGTAGAAATTTTCTTTTTTCTCTTTTCTCACAAATGTATCCCGCAGGCTGATTGTTTTCCTCAGATAAGCGCCAAACTGGCTTTCAACTCCTGGCGCATCACCTCTCTTCAATGCCTCGCAAAAGCATTTTACACCTTCACCATCTTTTTTCACGTTTTCTTTAAAGAGATCCATAATCTGTGTCGCAAAGATGGAATGGATTTCCCGGTTCGGGATAACCAGTTCAAAGCGATGATCTTCCTGCCTTGCTCTCTGCGTAAGGTATCCGGTCATAAAAAGAACGCTCCATATATTCTCCATGGAAGAATACATGTCACGGTAAGTAAGCTCCTGATGAATTTCCTTCACAACTGCCTCTCCTGCAAGCAGCCGCTCGATTTCACGCTTTGTACTGCCGCTATTATCCGATTCCCTGATAAACCGCCGCACTGCATCGTTCCCACTCGTATTAACCCAGTAATTCTCTGGCAACGCATCCGGATCTGCCCTCAGTTTTCTCACATGGCAAATGACATCCCACGGGCAATATACAGAAGTTTTCCCGAATAAATAACCATCGTACCATTCTTTCATTACTGTATAGTATTCTGTAAGACCGTATGATTTCAGCAATTCTTTTACTTCGTCATCGGCAAAGCCAAAGTGCTCTGTAAATATGCTTTCTCTGGATATCCGCATGCATCCGGTCAGTACGGCAAACTGCAGGCTTTCATTTGTCTTCAGGACCTGTTCGAACAGATTGCGGATCAGGAATACCATCTCATCATAGTAACCATTCTCATATGCTTTTGCGAGTGGTACATCATACTCATCAATCAGAATGACGACCTTACTTCCATGATGTTTCATGAGTAATTCAGACAGAATTTTCAGGCTGCTGTACAATAAGGACTCGTCTATATCTCTCCCCAGCAGTACCTGAAAAGTACTTTTCTCAACTTCTGAAAGACGATCGCTGTCCAGAAGATACTGAAAACGCCGCGCTGCTGTATTAACAGTCTCTACCGCCATATGAAATGCTGTCTGAAATGAGGGTGCATTAATACCCTTTAAAGAAACCGAGATTACAGGAAATTTACCCATATATTCATCACAGAGCTGCTTCTCTTTTTCGATTTCCAGTCCCTGAAACAGCTCCCTGTTATCTCCCGGCTCAAAGAAATATCTCAGCATGCTCATGTTGAGACTTTTCCCGAAACGACGGGGACGCGTGAACAGATTCACCTTCCCCCAGTTATTCAGAAGGTTCCTGATCAGACCCGTTTTATCGACATAATAAAATCCTGCCGTCCGGATTTCTTTAAAATCTTCAATTCCAACCGGCAGCTTCCTTTTATTGATCGGCATCCCCGCAGCGCTCCTTCCCCGGTTTCACTTATTTTATTGTACCAGATAATGCTGCTCTCTGTCAAAACCCCTGAAGCTGTGGGAAAAACAGGGGCCACCGCAAAATGCAGTGGCCCCATAACTGATTATTGCAATAATTTAGTCCTCTTCCGGCGCAAGCTCCGTCGTCAGTTCCTTCGGCGGGCAGATCTTCGAAAATACCAGGAAGAAGATCAGTGCCACGACAAGGCCCGGAACAATCGTCTGGCTGAAGTGAATGCCGAACAGATTGCCGCCCGCGAAATTGTCAAGGTAAATGACCACGACCGAACCGGAGATCAGCGCCGCGATCGTTCCGGCAAGAGACGCTCCCTTCCAGTAGTGCCCAAGTACGTACGGGAAGAAGGCGCCTGCCGCACGCAGCGTGAAGCAGAACATGAGAAGATTTACAATACTCGAGGTATTGAACATCGCGATGAACATGGACGCGATACCCACGATACCCATGACAATCTTGGTGACCCTCATGACCTCCTCGTTCGTCGCCTCCGGCTTCAGAACCGCGCGGTAAATATCATTCGCAAAGATACTTCCTGCTCCCAGAAGATCGGAATCCGAGGAGGACATCGTCGCCGAAATGATACCCGCAAACAGAATACCGCAGATGATCGCCGGCAGCGCTTCGATCGCCAGCACCGGCAGCGCATAACGTGCGCCCACATCCGCGAAATCGTCCGCGCTGAAGGTTCCCATATTGATCAGCGCCAGCGTGATCACACCGAGTACCGCGGGGATAAAGGCATAGATAAAGTTGACAAGCGCCGCCAGGATAGAGCCCTGTCTCGCCGCCTTGCCGTCTCTCGCAGAATAGTAGCGGGACACCGCTTCCTGGCCGACCGTAAAGGTTGCCACGTACATGACGGTGAGCGAAATAATATCGGAAATCGAATACCCGGACAGCATTCCGAAGGTCTCCGACGGCACATTCGCCACGACATTGCCCCAGCCGCCTGCCAGATTGATGGCAAAGGGAACGGCGATGATCATGCCGATCACAATCAGGAACACCTGCACAAAATCGGTCAGCGTCACACTCCACATACCGCCCATCACCGAATAAAGGATGACGACAATTGCGACAACCAATACAGCCAGCTTATAGCTGATGCCCAGCATGGTCGATAAAATAACAGCCGACGCGATAAACTGGCCTGCAGTCAGACCTACCAGCGGCAGCAGCATAATGATCGCCGTGACCAGACCTGCGCTCTTCCCATAGCGCCGGCGGAAATATTCCGGCACCGTCTTCACGGTCGCTTCACGGAATTTCGGTGCGAGAAACGTCAGAATCACAAAGGCAAAGCCCATCGTAATGATGTACCAGGACGATGAAAGGCCATAGCCGCTCATACCATTCTGCACGACACCCAGCGAACTGCCTCCGCCAATTTCCGTGGCAGCCAGCGTTCCCGCCATCAGAAGCGGTCCCAGACGCCGCCCGGCGACCATGAAATCCGTATTCGACTTGATCCTCTGTGACGAATACCAGCCGATAAACAGCATGATCAGCAGGTAGGCGACCACGATTACCGTTACAGTCAGATTCACTTGCATACATTCCCTCCTTCTGGAAACACAGTGTATTTCCTGTGAAATAGATTCGGGGCAAGCTGCCAAACCGATATGGATGGCATCCTTGCCCCGTTAAGCAAAGTATACTTTCTGTCTGGAAATTTGTCAATATACCCCGGTTTATCTGGTCTCGTTACATCAGCACGACCCGCTCGACCTCCGGGCTGCCCTCGCAGCCCTTCCTCTTCAGCGCTTCGGTCAGCGCACCGATCAGCTCCTCACTGCTCAGCTCCACCTCGCGCTGATTCTTCAGGATCACGCGGCAGCCGCGCGTTTTCTCCTGGTAGGCCTGGTCGAGCTGGTAGGGCGTGTTCGTGCGGAACACGCCGAGCTCGCTCAGTACATTTACCATGCGATAGACGGTCGCAATGCCGATATTTTTGTCCCGCTTCGCGGCGCGGTAGTAGATCTCCTTGCAGCTCGTGCACTCCTGCTCAAATACGATATCGAGGATCAGCCTGCGCTGCTTCGTGATCCGCATGCCGCGGCTGCGAAACAGATCCAGTATTTTATCCTTTTCCCGCGCAACGCGGATCAGTCTTTCGTCGTCCCGCATTTCGAGCAGCCTCCACAGCCATGGCTGCAGCCTGCGCAGCCTTTTCCGGACTTGTGATCCTTCCAGATGCTGCGAACTGCCGCCGCCACTATGGCCAGGACCACCAGACCTACTACCAGAGTTCCCATTACGCCTTCGCCATTCCTTTCGCCTGCACTCTGCTGCTCTTTTCCTTCGGCATCGGCCGGAACAGCAGATAGATAAATCCTATGATAATCGCGATTGCAATAATTGTAAAGATACCAAATCCACACTCGCCGGTGAACAGACCGACGATCCGAAATACGACCAGGGACACCAGATAGGCCAGGCCGCACTGATAACCGATCGCGATCCAGAACCACTTCGCGCTGTTCATCTCACGCTTGATCGCGCCCATCGCAGCAAAGCACGGTGCGCAGAGCAGGTTGAAGAGCAGGAAGGAGTAGCCGACCGCTATCGTGCTGCCACTGGTCCCGCCAAAGGCCGCCGCCATGTTCTGCCACACGCTGCCCTCACCGTTCGCATAGAGGATGCCGAGCGTACCGACGATATTTTCCTTCGCCACGAGGCCTGTGATAGAGGCCACTGCCGCCTGCCAGTTGCCCCAGCCCTGCGGGATGAAGATCCAGGCAATCGCGTTGCCGATCGTTGCCAGAATGCTGTAGTCGATCTCCTCCTCAGCCAGCATGCGGAATCCGTCCGGAGCAAAGCCGAAGTAGGTCGTGAACCAGATCACGATCGTCGACAGGGTGATAATCGTACCGGCCTTCTTGATGAAGGACCAGCCGCGCTCCCAGGTGCTGCGCAGGATCGATCCGATCGTCGGCATATGATAGGCCGGCAGCTCCATTACAAAGGGAGCCGGATCGCCCGCGAAGACGCTCGTCTTTTTCAGGATAATACCGGAGCAGATCACTGCCGCCACGCCCATGAAATAGCAGGCCGTCGCGATGAGCGGATTGCCGCCCAGCAACGCGCCAACGATCATCGCGATGAACGGCACCTTCGCGCCGCAGGGGATGAAGGTCGTGGTGATGATCGTCATCCTACGGTCTTTTTCATTTTCTATCGTCCGGCTCGCCATGATACCCGGCACACCGCAGCCCATGCTGACCAGCATCGGGATGAAGGACTTTCCGGACAGGCCGAACCTGCGGAAGATACGGTCAAGGATAAAGGCGATACGCGCCATGTACCCGCAGTATTCCAGAATCGCCAGCAGGAAGAAGAGCACCAGCATCTGCGGCACAAAGCCGAGCACCGCGCCGAGACCGGCGACGATACCGTCAAGGATCAGACCGCTGAGCCACTCTGCACAGTTCACAGACTCCAGCGCACCGGCGATCGCATCCGGAATACTCGGGATGAAAGTGCCATAATCCGCCGGGTCTGGTGACTCATAGCCATATGCTTCCAGGACCGCGGCCGCTTCCGTGAGATCCTCATAGGAGGCTTCCTCCTCGGAGATTTCGAGCGTCTCCTCATCTTCTACTTCATAGGTAATCATATCACCGGCGCTGTACATGGCGACCAGCTCCGTCACCACGCCCGCTGCTGCTTCCGGATCATACTCATCCGCTTCCTCGTCGAGTGCGTCCGCGATCTCATCCACTCCGGCGTCCGCCGCGAAACCGTTCACGATCTCCGCCGCTCCGCCGTACTCCTCGGAAACTTCCTCGTACTGCGCCGTGCCCATACCAAAGAGATGGAAGCCGTCGCCGAACAGATTGTCGTTCGTCCAGTCAGTCGCCGCCGCGCCGATCGTGGACATCGCGATATAGTAGACCAGGAACATAACCAGCGCGAAGATCGGCAGCGCCAGGATACGGTTCGTCACAATGCGGTCGATCTTATCCGACGTGGAGAGCTTCTCCTTATTTCCCGCTGCCTTCTTCATACAGCTTCCTATTATAGAAGAAATATACTCGTAGCGCTCGCTCGTGATCACGCTCTCGGAGTCGTCGTCGAAGGCTTCCTCGATAGCAGAAATCTCCGCGGAGACGTCCGGCGCGCTCTTCATCTGCTCCGCGATCTTGCTGTCGTTCTCGAGGAGCTTGATCGCAAAGAAACGCTTCTGCGCCTCCGCTACGCTGTCTCCGAGTTTTTCCTCGATGGAGTTCAGCGCGTCCTCGACCTTTTTATCAAATTTATGTACGATCTGCTGCGCCGCTCCTGACTCTGCAGCCTTGACAACCTTCTCCGTGGCCTCCGTGATACCGGTGCCCTTCAGTGCGGAGATCTCGACGACCTCGCAGCCCATCTGCTCGCTCAGCTTGTCAATGTAAATCTTGTCTCCGGCTTTCTCGACCAGATCCATCATGTTGACCGCCATGACGACCGGAATTCCCAGCTCCACCACCTGCGTGGAGAGGTAGAGATTACGCTCCAGATTCGTCCCGTCGATGATATTCAGGATCGCGTCCGGGCGCTCATTGATCAGATAGTTTCTCGCTACCACTTCCTCCAGCGTATACGGAGAAAGCGAATAAATACCCGGAAGGTCCGTGATGACAATATCCGAATGTCCCTTCAGTTTTCCTTCCTTCTTCTCAACGGTAACGCCCGGCCAGTTTCCGATGTACTGGTTCGCGCCGGTCAGTGCGTTGAACAGAGTCGTTTTGCCGCAGTTCGGGTTGCCGGCAAGTGCAATTTTCATCGCCATTTTTTCCTCCTCGTGGTTGGCTTTTTCTAACCAATATTCTTAAAAATAAGCTGCATTTTGCAGCATTCTGATGGTCTACTCGACCTCCACCATCTGTGCATCCTCTTTTCTCAGAGACAGCTCATATCCGCGGACCGTCACCTCGACCGGATCGCCGAGCGGCGCCACCTTGCGGATGTAAATCTCAGCGCCCTTCGTGATGCCCATATCCATGATACGGCGCTTGATCGGACCGGAGCCGCTGATCTTCACGACCTTCACCGTGCTCCCTACCTTTGCTTCTCTCAAAGTCTGCATACTGTTCTCCTTCCTGCCGTTCCCATCAGGCCACCATGATCTTGGACGCAAGCCCTCTATCAAGCGCAACACGTACGCCCTTCACGAGAAGAATCTTCCCTCCCGGGGTATCCGCGACGCATTCCACGACCGCGCCGGCCACAAAGCCCATGTCCTCCAGGTGGCGGATCACTTCGTCTTTTCCGCGCACACCTTTCACCACGCGCTTTTCACCAATGCTCATGAGTGCTACTGCCATATGCTCCCTCTTTTCTCCTGATCGCAGGCATGTTATTGAAAACGACTATCATTTACATGCAGTATTATATAGCTAACTTTTGTTAAAGTCAACTAACTCTATGCGAAAATCCAGAAATTAATGATATCTTTTCTCAACAAAAAACAGCAGGCGCTCGAAAGGCCTGCTGTTCGGAACCGCTGCAGTCTATTTCTGCAGCACTGTCACCAGACTCGGGATCAGCTGCTTCTTACGCGACACAAGTCCCTTCAGGACGAGCGGTTTCGCGTCTTCTTTCAGCTGGAACGCTTCGACTGCCGTCGCCTCCGCGCCGGAGCCGAAACAGAGCAGCTCCGTGTTCTCCTTCACGATATGCGTGAGCATCACATAACACATATCCACGCCGAGGTCTTCGAAATGCTCCGTCAGATAAGGCACGAGCTTTTCCTTCACTTCGCCCAGCTCGATGGAGTTCATACTGTTGATCTGGGACACGATAAAGGAAACCTCGCCGACGTCAAATTTCTTCTTGTCCTGCTCGAAGATCTCCTTTGCGCTGCGGGAGCTCATATCGCTGCCCGCGCTGAACATGTCGATCGCAAATTCTTCGATCTCCACGCCGCAAATCCCGGAAAGCTCCTCCGCCGCCGCGCGATCCACCGCCGTGCAGGTCGGAGAGCGGAACATCAGCGTGTCAGAGATGATCGCCGCCATCAGAAGACCCGCGATCTTTTTGGGGATCTCCACCCCATTCTCCTGATACATCTGATAGACAATCGTGGCTGTACTGCCGAGCGGCTGATTGCGGAAGTAGACCGGCTCGAGCGTCTCGAGCGTGCCGATCCGGTGGTGGTCAATAATCTCCAGGATCTCCGCATAGCCGATACCATCCACCGTCTGTCCCGCTTCGTTGTGATCCATCAGCACTACGCGCTTCTTGCGCAGATTCAGCAGGTTCCGGCGGGAAATCATGCCGATATAATTGTCATCCAGATCGAGGATCGGGAAATCGCGGTGGCGCTTCTCACCCATGATCCCGCGAATATCTTCTGTCTTTGAATTCACGCGGAACGTGATCAGCCGGTCTCTCTTCATGAAATGGGAGATCGGCATACTCTGGTTGATCATGCGCGCCACCGTAAAGGTGTCATGTGGCGTCACGATGATGCTGCAGCCATGCTCCTGCGCCAGCTTCCGGATCGTCTTCGAGACCTTTGCATTCATGCAGACAATGATACATGCCGCGTTCATCTCAATTGCGCAGAGCTGTGACTCGTAGCGATTTCCGAGGATGACCATATCCCCCTCGTGGATAAAGTCCTCCATCACGTCCGGATTCGCCGCTGCAATGACGACATCGCCGTGGTCGAAAATCGCGTCGATATCGCCGATCAACAGTTCCGCATCCAGGGTCTCCAGAATATTCCGGTAGGAAGTCTTCGCCACGGACAGGATACAGTTGTCATATACATCCATGTAAGCGTTGGCAATATCGCCGATCGTGATCAGTCCCTGCAGCTTCTGCCCTTCCGTGATCGGCAGTGTCACGACACCCTGCTCCCGCATCATATTCCAGGCTTTTTTCAAGGATATCTCTCCGGATACTCCCTCTGTCCGGCGGATCTCCATATCGCTTACTTCCGTCATGACATCCGGTATATAGACCGGCGCCTGCGCCTGAAAAAAATTCAGTACATACTGTGTCTCCTGGTTGATCTGTCCGGCTCTCGCTGCGCAGTATCCGCCGCCCTCAAGCCTGTTTTTCAGCTCTGCATAGGCCAGCGCCGAGCAGATCGAGTCCGTATCCGGGTTCTTATGCCCGATCACATAGACAGGTGATTTGGTCAGTGCCATATCTAAAATCCTCCTCCTTGTACGGCTCTATCATAGCACCTTTTGTTATTTTTGACAACAAGCACGATGACCCGCTCGCGGTTTGCTATCTTTATTTATCTATTTTGCACATTATTTTTCGAAGTTGTCGTTGGATTTTGTTTAGAATTTACATTATATTAAAAGATTATTCATATTTTATTCACATTTTACTGCTATAGTGTTCTCAGATCAGAAATGATTGAATTCTCAAAAGCAGATAGACAGATTTTTTCATAATAGCCCCGGCATCCGTATTGCCGGGGCACTCCTCATCTATTCGCCATCCATCTTTTTCATCGCATCGTTCAGCGACATCATCTTTGCATCCAGCTTCGAGATAATCGAAGCGCACTCGCGAAGCTCCCGCGCAAAATAGTCCGGCGCATTTCCTTCGTACTTATAATAAATCTTATGCTCAAGACTGGCCCAGAAATCCATCGCCATCGTCCGGATCTGCACTTCTACCTTCGTGGGAACAACCGCATCCGTCAGCGCGACCGGAACGAGGAGCAGCATGTGATAACTCTTGTATCCGCTCTCCTTCGGATGACCCAGATAATCCTTGATGCTGAGCACAGTGAGATTATCCTGCCGCGCGAGCATCGCCGCCAGAAACTGAATCTCCGAGAAAAAGGAACAGGTGATCCGTACGCCCGCAATGTCATTGACATACTCGATCATATCATCGATACCGACATCGTGTCCCTGTTTCCGGAGCTTTTTCATGATACTCTCCGGCGTCTTCAGGCGCGATTTCACATATTCGATCGGATTATAAGAATATACATGATTCAGCTCGCCATTCAGCACCTCAATGCGACTGTTCATCTGATCCAGCGCAGACTGATAGATAAACATAGCCGTCTCAAAACCATCCTCCCGCGGTTTCCTGCGGATATATTCCCGGATACTCATCTCCTCCGCCATTTTCTTTTTTACCTCCTGCTTAGATCCGCCTCTTTACAACATGGTCCAAAACCGCTATACTTCCTCTTAAAATAAGCGTTTGGAGGGCGTTCCATGTTCCGTATATGGGGAAAAATCATAAAAGACAATCATCTGCGTGAAGATATCACGATCTGCGACGATAGCCTGGATACACGCACACACAAGGTTTTCCGGGCGCTGGACGAGATCTGCAGCGCCTTTGACCTTGGAAAACCGATCTGGCTCGACTCTAATATCAGAGAATTTCAGCGTCATGCCAGAACCCGTTTCCGGCAGGACAGCTTCGTCGAGCACATTGATTTTGATTATCTGGAATTTCACGTTATAGAGGAAGACTGATCACGCTTACTTTGAGAGAAAGCTCTGGATCAGATCCCATATGGACGATATGAAACGAGTGATAAAATTCCCGACCTTCTCGCTGTCTATGTCAATCCCGAGGGATTCTATCTTGCTGTACAGATCCTGCGCCTGCGACACCAGAGTGTCCACGTCAATATCCAGATTATTCAGCTTCAACAGCAGATTCACGATCTGCGAAATCTGCTCATCCGTCAGCTCCAGATCCATCTCCGCAGCCGCCTGCGATACGAGCTCCGTGAGCTTATCCGGGTCATCCAGTCCCTGCTCCGCGACCTGCTGCTTCAGATAGGCAATCAGATCTGATATCTCCTCTGAGTCCAGTTCCTCGCTCAGCTCTCCGGTCAGCACCAGTTCATCCGTCGCCACCTCAAAGGCCTCGTCACTGACCTCCGTACCGCTGTAAGTCTCATATGCCTTCACAGCCCCGATCAGAGCTGCCGTGCCGCTGATGGAAAACGGCGCAGCTACAATCACCTTCGCATCACTCACACCCGCTGTCAGCAGCGCATTGCGGTACATGGCGACCGTACAATAACTGATATTATGCGTCTCCACCGAAAGTCCCACGCCGCTCTCCTGCGGTATCAGCAGCACAGAAGAGAGCGCGCGCGTACCGACGACCGTGGAGCCCAGCGAATCGTCCAGGTACTCGTGTTCCATGGCATTTGTAATATAGATCGTCTCATAGGAAGCCGCCTCTTCCTCCGTGATCCCCATCTGTGACAGGACGCTCTCACGTTCCGAATCGCTGAGATCTGCGCCTAGAGCCAGCACAGCCGTCCCGGCAGCCTCCGCGCGCAGAGCTCCGGTCGGCAGCAGGGTCGCCAGCATCACCACAGCTGTAAACAACGATAACCATCTTTTCATCTTCATCATCTCCCAGATTTTCCGGCTGCGCTGTGAACACAGATATCCGCACACCAGAGTTTTATATCACATATCACCTGTTCCTTGTTCAGCTCATTCAGAAGCTCATGCCGCCCATGCGGATAAATCATGCAGCGCACATCCTCCATGCCGCTCTCCCTGAGCATCGCCTCAAAACGGCGCGGTCCCTTTCCATTCTCACCAACCGGATCCTCTTCTCCTGAGAGGATGAGGATCGGCAGCTCCTTCGGCATCCGGGCCGCCGCGCGCGGCGTAACAACTTCCTGAAAAGTCTGAAACAGGGCCTCGTAAGCCCCCAGCGAAAACTGAAAACCCATCCTGGGATCCTGCAGCATATCGAGCATCACCTGCGGATCGCGGCTCAGCCAGCTCCCCGTCCGCGCATTGTCAGGGAAGCGCTTCGCATAACCGGTGCAGGTCATCTGATCCAGCAGACGGCTCCTGCCGTCTCTGCCGCTACCCAGCATGCTGACACTCGCGACCAGACGACCCAGCCCCGCGAGGAAAGCCGGCTGCTGACCGGTCCCCATGATAATCGCCCCGTCTACCTTCGAGCCGCGGTAGATCAGATAGCGGCGCACAAGGAAGGAACCCATGCTGTGTCCCAGCATGATATACGGCACATCCGGCATATTCGCCGCCGCTGTCCGCCGTACCCGCCCAATGTCCCGGAGCCAGAGCGAAGCGCCGTCTTCCCCGACGCAGCCGCGCTCCTCCGGACTGTTCACCGAATCGCCGTGCCCCAGGTGATCGTGTCCGATCACAAAATAGCCTGCCTCCGCCATCTGCGTGGCAAAGCTGTCATATCGTCCTATATATTCCAGCATCCCATGAACGATCTGAAGTACACCCTTCGTGTCAGTCTGCGGATCGTACCAGCGGTAGCCGTGTATCATGTGAATCCGGTCGACGGAGTCCATGTAAAACTCTTCCCGTGTAACCATGCTGTCCCTCGCTTACTATGTCTATACGGGTGAGTATATCACATCTGCGCATAAAATAGCGCAATTTCACAAAAATTTAAGACATTCTTCAGAGCTGTGTATTAATGAAAATATCATAGATCGCCCGGATCGCCTTCTCGAAATCCGCATCCCGGACGCCCGCAATCACGTTCCACTCACTGGAACCCTGGTCGATCATCTTTACGTTCACATTGACATGTGCCAGCGCGGAGAAGATCCTGCCAGCTGTGCCGCGCGTGGACTTCATGGCACGCCCCACCACGGCGATCAGCGCAATGTCTCCCTCGACCTCCAGATAATCGGGGTTCACCGCCCGCTTGATGCCCGCGAGCACCTGCTGCTCGTGCGCCTCAAACTCATCGCGATGCACGATCACAGTCATCGTGTCAATCCCGGAGGGCATATGTTCAATCGAGATGCCCTGTTTTTCAAACTCCGAGAGCACCCGACGGCAGAAGCCGATCTCACTGTTCATCATATCCTTTTCAATATTGACAGCGACGAATCCCTTCTTTCCGGCAATCCCTGTGATCGTGTAATCCGGTCTGTGGCAGGTGCTCGCCACGATCATCGTCCCCTTGTCGCCCGGACGATTCGTATTGCGGATATTGATCGGGATCCCTGCCTTGCGCACCGGGAAAATCGCGTCCTCATGCAGGACAGTCGCCCCCATGTAGGCCAGCTCTCTTAACTCCTTGTAGGTGATGACATCAATCACCGCCGGATTCGGAATCAGCCTCGGGTCAGCCACCAGACAGCCGGAGACGTCCGTCCAGTTCTCATAGAGATCCGCCCCCACGGCACTGGCGACAATCGAGCCGGTAATATCGGATCCTCCGCGCGAGAAAGTCTTGATCCTGCCGTCCTCGTAGGAACCGTAGAAACCCGGAATCACCGCGTTCGGCATATCCGCAAGGCGCGCGCCGAGCATCTGGTTTGATGTGTCCGCATCAAACTCGCCCTTCTCGTCAAAACGTATCACCTCTGCCGCATCCACAAAAGGATAATCCAGGTAAGACGCCAGAAGAAGGCCATTCAGATACTCTCCGCGGGAAGCCGCGTAGTCGCTGCCCGCTCTTTCCCGGAAATTCTCCGCGATCTTCTCAAACTCCTCCTCCAGGAAGAGCGTCAGCCCCAGGCCCTCTATGATCTCTTCGTAGCGATCGCGAATCTGCTTCATCAGTCCGCTGAAATCTTCGCCGTTCGCCGCTGCGTAATAGCACTGATACAGAAGATCCGTCACCTTCGTATCGCCGTTAAAACGCTTGCCCGGAGCCGAGGGCACCACATATCTGCGGCTCTCCTCCGCCAGGACAATGTCCCGGACCTTCCGGAACTGTTCCGCGCTCGCCAGAGAGCTTCCGCCAAACTTCACTACTTTTTTCATAATACTCGTATCCCCTTGCAAAACTGTCTTTTGTAGTACCCGCCTATTATACCCATTCCCGGGAAGAAGTGCAAGTCTGATATTTCTTACATATTCTCAGTCGTCACCATTCCGATGGCCTGAATTTTCTGCATTCTGCAGATCTCAGGTTCACGAACAGATCGCGCAGGCGAAGGCAAAGCTGTCCGGGGTGAAAAACAGGATTCGGTTACTTCACCCGAATCACCTGGTTCACGTAAATCCGGTCCGCGTCTGTAATCGAGCCGTTCAGCGCCACAATCGCACTCACTGTCGTGCCATACTTCTTCGCAATTGCAGATAGGGTATCGCCGGATTTGACGGTATAGGTCATAGCTGACGATGTCGCCTTCCCCATCTCAACATCTATATAGAATTCATTCAGATCCACATAACCACTGACACCGGCTACGCGCCCCTTGTGGCTATACTGCCAGCCATAGAGATCGTGCACGATCCGGGGACGTTCAGAATCTTTCGGATCTGCCGTAATGCTCATGGAAGCGCTGCCCGGATAGCGCGCGATCCAGAACGGACAGGTAATCCGATCCGCATACGGTTTGATATAGGAATTGTAGAAGCTCAGCCCGGTGTACACGCCGAAGCGGCAGCCAGCTGCTGTAATGATCTCTCCGTATGCGTTGATGATCTTCGCCAGCGTCTGTCCCAGTCCCTTCACGACAGTGTCCTCCACATCCAGCCACACCATCGGCGTGCGCCCGGCAAGAATACCAAGCACGGCCTTTGCGTCCCGCCTCGCTTTTGCAACTGTCACTGCGTAGGAATAGTTGTACACACCCTGTACCGGCACGCCGGCCCCCGCCGCACCTGCCCAGTTGTTCTCGAACTGTTTATCCGGGTTCCGATCCTTCCGAACCACCTTCAGAACCGCGAACTGCACGCCCGCGTCAGCGACCTTCCCCCAGTTGATCACGCCCTGATAGCTCGATACGTCAATTCCTTTGCTGCTCATAATCTTCCTCACTTTCTGCCGGCACATGCGCCGCTGATAATTTCCGCTTACCGCAATGTCTTTACCTTCTTTATTACATTCCGGTCCGCGTAAAAATGTACCTTCATACAATGCCAACAGAGAGAAAAGACCCCGGCAGTCCTCACTGCCGGGGTCTTTCGAGCAGGGCTACCAGGATTCGAACCTGGAAATGACGGAGTCAGAGTCCGTTGCCTTACCGTTTGGCGATAGCCCTATGTGTTCAACGAATGTTATTATATGAGAAAACCCGGAAAAAAGCAAGCCCTTTTTTCGGGTTTTCTCATTTTTTTGTGAGAATGCTTCCTACTGCTCCTCCACCAACACAACCTCACCATCAAAACCATCCGTCTCGGACAGATCCCCGGTGTAGACAACCTTCACATATGCGCCCTCCGTGATGTCCTCCAGACCGTCCGGCGCCTCTCCCTCAAAGTAAAAATCGTAGGGGATGCCATCCTGATCCGTGACGGTGAAGACGCCGTCTGTGATTCCGCTGATCGTTCCTGCCAGAACCGAGCGTGCTTCCTCTCCCGTCTGCGCCGAGCCTGCGGATTCTGTCTGGCTGTCAGACGACGTGCCTCCGCCGGAAGAGCAGCCGCCAATCGCCGCCAGCATCAACGCCAGCATCATGATAAGTAAAAATCTTCGTCCTGCCATTTTTCACATCCCTCCTCAGAATAAACTACAGGGAACTGTAGCCAGTGTCAAAATCAACCAGGTTTTCAGGTTTCTTTCCGTCCAGATAGCGTTCCAGATTCCGGCAGCTCAACTGTATAATCCGATTCTCAGTATCCTTGCACAGGCCAAAACTCTGGCCTGCGACATGCGGTGTGATCACGACGCGTTCAAACTTCCAGAGCGGATGATCCTCCGGAAGCGGCTCCGGCGCCACCACATCCAGCGCCACTCCGCCCAGATGTCCTTCCTCCAGCACCTTCACCAGCGCATCTGTATCAATCAGGCTGCCGCGGCCCACATTGACAAGGAGTGCGTCTTCCTTCATCAGGCGAAGTCTCCTGCCATCCAGCAGTCCTTCCGTCTGTGCCGTACCCGGAAGGCTGGCAATGACGATGTCCGCCTGCGGCAGCTCCTGATCCAGCTCTTCCAAGGTAATCATCCGGTCAAAACAGTCCGGATAATTCCGCTCCGTCCGACGCATACCGGTCACATAGACTTCGAACGGCCGCAGCCGTCCGGCGGTGGCTGTGCCGATATCCCCCGCTCCGAGAATCAACGCGCGCTTTCCATAAAGCAGGGTGGTCGTTCCCAGTTTCTTCCACTGCTGCCTTCCCTGATTTTCGGCATACTGCTTCAGATTTCTGCAAAGCTCCAGCAATACGGCAAGAATGTATTCTGCGATCACCACACTGTAACAGCCCTTCGCGCTGGTCAGCTGTACCCTGTCGCGCGGAAAACCTTCGGTTCTTGTATATTTGTCGGTCCCCGCCCAGCTCATCTGTACCCAACGGAGCTTCGGACACTGCAGAATCTCGCTGATCTCGGGCTCTCCGAAAATCACGTCTGCCTGTTCAAGAATCGGCAGCCGCTCCTCACAGCTCATATCCGGCGGGACAAACAGGAGCTCACAGCGATCCTTTGCCGTTTCCTCCATCATTACCCGCTGTGCATCGTCACAGGGATACAGCACTACCGCTTTCAACTTTTCCATCCATATCTCCTCCACTCACTATCTTTCCCTCAATCAGGCGGGCTTATACAGAAAAGGGGCACCGCATATCTCCATGCCGCACCCCCTGGTTTCTTCGCGATCGCTACATCTTCATCGAGTCCACGGCGGCTCTCTCAATCGGCAGGCCTGCGCGGTAGAGGCTCATGAATGTCTCGAACCCCTTCACGTCCTCCGGATCCGGATCCATCTTCACACCCTCATCACCGCCGAAGACCTTATTCTGGAGATAATCCTCCAGTGTCTCATCGGTCTCTCTGCGGAGCATGTAAGAGGCCAGAAGGGCAATTCCCCATGCACCGCCCTCACCCGCAGTCTCCATGACCGATACGGTGGCATTCATGGCCGCGGCAAGGATCTTCTGTCCGACGCCCTTTGTCTTAAACAGACCGCCATGCCCGGTAATCCTGTCGACTGCGACATCTTCCTCCTTCTGGAGGATATCCAGTCCCACTTTCAATGCGCCAAGGGAAGAATACAGGTTCATGCGCATGAAATTCGCCAGCGTAAACCGACTGTCCGGCGTGCGGGCAAACAGCGGACGTCCCTCTTCAAAGCCCGTGATATGCTCACCGGAATAATAATTGTAGGACAGAAGACCTCCACAGTCCCTGTCACCTTCCAGCGCTTTATTGTACAGGGTACCATACAGCCTGTCCGTATCCGCCTCCACGCCGAAGCTCTGTGCAAACTCCCGGAAAATACTGACCCAGGCATTCAGATCTGACGTGCAGTTGTTGCAGTGCACCATCGCCACCGCATCTCCGGCCGGCGTTGTCACCATGTCGATCTCCTCGTGTGCCCGCTTAAGCGGTTTTTCCAGCACGATCATCGCGAATACAGAGGTGCCTGCGGAAACATTGCCCGTGCGCAGTTTCACACTGTTGGTCGCCGCCATACCCGTCCCTGCGTCTCCTTCCGGTGGGCAGACCGGGCAGCCACTCCGGAGCGTTCCCGTCGGATCCAGTATTCTCGCACCCTCCTCGCTCAGCACACCGGCAGAATCCCCGGCCAGCAATACCTTCGGCAGCAGATCCCCGATCTTCCAGGAATACCCCTCCGACGAAGCCAGTCTATCAAATTTCTGTATCATAGTAGCGTCATAATTCTTTGTCGCGGAATCGATTGGAAACATACCGGAAGCGCTGCCGACACCCAGCACCTTTTCCCCGGTCAGCTGCCAGTGAACATAGCCGTCCAGCGTCGTAAAGAAATCCACATCTTTCACATGCGGCTCCCCGTTCAGCATGGCCTGATACAGATGCGCGATGCTCCATCTCTGTGGAATATGGAAACCGAAGAGCTCCGAGAGCTTCTCCGAGGCCTCCTGCGTGATCGTATTTCTCCAGGTGCGGAACGGCGCCAGCTGCTTTCCGTCCCTGTCAAAGGCCAGGTAGCCGTGCATCATCGCGCTGAAACCAATCGCTCCAAGACGCTCGACCGGTACGCCGTAGCGTTCCTTTACATCTTTTGCCAGATCCTGATAGCAGGCGGTGAGCCCTTTCCAGACATCATCGAGCGAGTAAGTCCAGACGCCATTCTCGAGCCGGTTTTCCCAGTCATACGCTCCGGACGCGATCGGCGCGTTCTGTTCATCGATCAAAACCCCCTTAATCCGCGTGGAACCCAGTTCAATGCCAAGAATCGCTTTCCCTTTTATAATAGTATCTTTTGCGTTATCCATGAAATATACCCTCCAAATCCATTCTTTGTAAAATAGTTTATCACAGACAGAAACCCTTTACAAATCTTTACAGTAAAAAAGACAGCGGGGTAAGCTGTCTTTTTTAGGAGAAGGTATTTCTTGTTTCTTATGGGGTGTAGCAAAAACTAAAAATGTATTGGGGGTTTACGAGTGATATAATAACATAAACTCCAATTGAAGTCTACACAAACTTCACAAAAATGAGACCTCAAATTTGTCTATTCTGCACAAAAAGCGCTTCGAACTCCTCGCGTCCAATCTTTTCTTTCTCAAGCAGAAGCTCCGCACAGGCGTCCAGCACCCCGCGGTGCTCTGTAATCATCTTCTTTGCCTTGCTGTAGCACTCGTCAATAATGCGTTTGACCTCCTGGTCAATCTCGCCGGCCACCTGTTCGCCATAGCCCCTCGCATGAGCCAGATCGCGGCCGATGAAGACCTCCTCCTCATCGTCGCCGTAGCGGATCAGGCCGAGCTTTTCGGACATGCCGTACTTCGTCACCATGGACTTTGCAAGCGAGGTCGCCTGCTTGATATCCTGAGACGCGCCGGTCGTAATATCGTCAAAGACAAGCTCCTCCGCCACGCGGCCGCCAAGATCGACAATGATATTCTGCAGCATTCTGCCGCGCGTCTCAAACATCTCGTCCTTCTCCGGAAGCGGCATCGTATAACCCGCAGCGCCCATGCCGGTCGGAATAATGGACACCGTATAGACCGGTCCCACATCGGGAAGCAGGTGGAACAGAATCGCATGTCCCGCTTCGTGGTAAGCCGTGATGCGCTTCTCCTTCTCGGACATCACGCGGCTCTTCTTCTCCGAGCCGATGCCCACCTTGATAAAGGCCTTCTGAATATCAGCCTGCACAATAAAGGTGCGCCCCTCTCTCGCCGCCACGATCGCGGCTTCGTTCAGCAGATTCTCCAGATCGGCCCCGGTGAAGCCCGCCGTCGTCTGTGCGATCTGGTGAAGATCCACATCGTCGCCGAGCGGTTTGTTTTTTGCGTGTACCTTCAGGATATCTTCTCGGCCCTTCACATCCGGACGGCTCACACCGATCTTCCGGTCAAAACGCCCGGGACGCATGATCGCCGGGTCAAGGATGTCCACCCGGTTCGTCGCGGCCATGACAATAATGCCTTCATTGACTCCGAAACCGTCCATCTCCACGAGAAGCTGATTCAGCGTCTGCTCCCGCTCGTCGTGTCCGCCGCCCATGCCGGTGCCGCGGCGCCTGGCGACCGCATCAATCTCATCAATGAACACGATACAGGGGGCGTTCTTCTTTGCATTCTGGAACAGATCGCGCACACGGGACGCGCCGACGCCCACGAACATCTCCACAAAATCAGAACCGGAGATGCTGAAGAACGGCACGCCGGCCTCTCCGGCCACCGCCTTCGCGATCAGCGTCTTGCCGGTGCCGGGAGCTCCTATCAGGAGCACGCCTTTCGGGATGCGCGCGCCAACCGCAGTGTAACGCGCAGGATTGCGCAGAAAATCGACAATCTCCTCGAGTTCGCCCTTCTCCTCCTCCAGACCTGCCACATCGCGGAAACCGACCTGCGTATCGCCGCCATTTGCCATCTGCGCATGACTCTTGCCGAAGTCCATCATTCGCGCATTGCTGCCGCCGCCATTTCTGCCCATGGTCATGACCACATAGAAAATCAGGATCGCGCAGAGAATCAGCGAAAAACCATAGGTCTCAAAAAAGCCTGACTGCTTCACCTCGCCAATATCATAGGCAATGTCAAGCTCAGAAAAGCGCTCCTCAATCGTCTCCGTATTCAGCACTTCCGTCGTCTTCGTGGAGCCATCCGTCAGGACGTAGGTCACGGTACCCGTGGGCGTCTCCTGATTCGGCGTAATCACCGCGCTGACGATCTCCCCGTCCTCCATGACCTTTTCAAACTGCTGGTAAGTGTAAGCCGTGCTCTCGTCCATCTGATTTTCAAAGAAGACCAGTACGGCGCAAATTACCAGGAAAAACAGCAGATAAGTGCCGATTCCTTTCCATTGTTGTCTGTTCAAACTGCCTTTATCCTCCTGTCAGTCAAAGTTTACCACACCTATATATGGCAGGTTCCTGTACTGTTGATCGTAATCCAGTCCATAACCCACTACAAATTTATCCTCGATCTGAAATCCTACATATTCCACATCCACATCGACCACGCGCCGGTCCGGCTTGTCGAGCAGGGTACATATTTTCAAACTGGCCGGGTTTCTCTGGGCGAGCAGTTTTTTCAGATGGTTCAGCGTCCGCCCGGAATCGATGATGTCTTCAATAATCAGCACATGCCGGTCGGTAATCGGCTCGTCAAGATCTTTATCCAGCTTCACAACGCCGCTGGACTTCGTGGCGGCACCATAGCTCGAACACTGCATGAAATCCATTGTGACCGGTATTGTGATGCGCTTCGCCAGCTCACAGGTGAAGTATACGCTCCCCTTCAGAATGCAGATCAGATGAATCGTCTTTCCCGCATAATCACAGCTGATCTCCCTGCCCAGCTCCTGAATCCGCGCGTCAATCTCCTGCTCCGACAACATGGTTTCCACATGATGCTTTTCCATCGCTCATTCCTCCGCGTTCTTCTCTTCGTACCTTCAGAATTCTCTCCGTCCGGCTGCTCACCTTGTAATCCTCGCTGATACGCAGACCGACTGCCCAGATCACATGACTGCCGTCCGCCAGCAGAATGCATTTATCACGTTTTTCGCGCGGCACCTTACAGTCGATCAGATAATCCTTCAGCTTCTTGTGAGAGCCTTTCCCGTTTGCCAGATAGTCCCCCGGACGCCTGGTACGAAGGACTGCTCCTTCTTTGATTTTATCATAATCAAACCACTTCGTATAGCAATTTGTGGAAATTTTCTCATTTTTTCCCGCAGCTTCCAGGGAAAAGGAGAAGATCTCCCCCAGAAATTCATGCCTTTCAAAATGCACAGAATCGTCCTGCATGACAGGGATCGGTGTGGAAACCTGTGCTCTTTTCTTCACTTTTCGCAGAGAAATCTCCCCGTAACCCAGTTCCGCGTAAATGCCTCCCGGCAATGCGATCCTGCTGCCTCGCCTTCCCGTCACGAGTGCGCAGACCTGCTCCGCGTGAACTGCCGTGAGATCACGGGCGTCTCCCTTCAGTTTCTCTATGCAGCGCAACGCCAGTCTCTTCTGGATTGCCGAATGAAGTTCTACGAAAGGAGTAAACATGATATCACAGCCCCACTCCACCTCATCGACACAGCTTTCCCAGGCACGCTCCGTCATCTGTTCCAGGAAATCCTCGTCCTCCTGAAACCGCTCCGCTGCAGCGGCCATGCGCGCCGGGCTGCCGGGCCGGATCTCTTCCATCGGGGCAAGCAATTGATGACGGATACGATTTCTCTCATAGGACAGATCCGCATTGCTCTCATCTTCCACCCAGGGAATCGTTTCCTGCTTAAGCCAGCGCAGAATCTCCTCCCGTCCAACGCAGAGCAGGGGGCGGATATACGGCAGGCTCACCGGTCTCATACCGCCAAGTCCCTTCAGGCCTGTGCCGCGCATCAGTCGGAACAGCATCGTCTCCGCCTGGTCATTCTGATGATGCGCGAGCGCCGTCCGCATGCCATACCCTTCTTCCATGCACTGCCGGAACACTTCATAGCGGGCCTTTCGCCCCGCCTCTTCAAGGCTCAGGGCTTCCGACTTTGCCAGTTCTGGCACATCACGGCGATATGCACGGAAGGGAATCTCACGCTCCCTGCAGAAGTCCTCGCAGAACGCGAGATCCCGGTCCGCGCTTTCTCCCCGGATGCCATGGTGCACATGAACCGCCAGAACCCGGTTCCCATGCAGCCTCCCGTATTCATGGAGCAGAGCCAGCAACGCCGCGGAGTCCGGGCCTCCTGAAAAACCAACGAGCACATCCGTCCCCTCAGGCAGCATTTTCCATTTTTCCAGATATGAGAATACTTTTTTCTTCATAGTATTCATCATAAGAAAAATCCTGCAAAATTGCAATCTATCTTTTCCAGATCCCTGCGACGAGCACAGTCATATCGTCCGTCCCCTCCCCATAAGAACGCACCTGTTCAAGCAGACGCTGCGCCGTCTGGGAAGGCGTTCCCACCGGCAACCTTGCAATCAGTTCACGCAGCGTCCTTTCCTCTTCTCCTGCCGGCAGCGCGCTCAACACGCCGTCCGTCACCAGAAAGAGCAGATTTCCGTCATACATGCGGATACGGCAGGGCTCAAACGTCAGCTGTCCCATCGCGCCGGCCGGGAGACTTGCGCTGCGGATACACTCCACGCTGTTTTCCTTCTTCAGAAAGCTTGGCGCAGATCCTATTTTCAGAAACTCACACACGCCGGAATAAAGATCGATCGAAGCCAGGTCTACAGTCGAAAGCACCCGCGTATCCGGCTGCAGCACGATCGACGAATTGATCATCCGGATCGCGGTCTCCTTGGAAAATCCGGCTTCGAGGAACTGTTCGAGCAGGTCAAGCACGGTCTCGCTCTGCGAGCAGGCCCGGATTCCGGAGCCCATCCCGTCGGAGAGTCCCGCGTAGAATTTTCCCTCCGGCAGCCAGAATACGGAAAAATTATCCCCCGACACCGGCTCTCCCTGCCGTACCGATTTCTGAACCCCATAAAGCACATTGTATGCAGTCCCCTCCACAAACAGTACCGTGATCCGCTCCTGTCCGACAAACGTGCGGCTGTCGCGCGCCGCCATCATCTCGCAGTCCAGCAGTTCCGTGAGAACGTCGGCCACTTTCCGGACCGGCACGCAGATCTTCCGCCTCGTCTGCATTGTCACATAGACCTGCCGCTTCCGCCCTCTCGGCCCGTAGAAGAATACCTTCTGCACCTGTACGCCCATAAGCCGCAGACGTTTTCCAATCTCCTGCTCCAGTTCTTCATCCTCCCGGGTTCCATAGATTCGCTCCATGGCCCCGGTCAGGATCTGACTCATTTCATGAATCTGCCCCGCCGCAGCCAGACGACTTTCCTGCAGGCGGTTCTGCAGAAGCCGCTCTCCGCGGTCCAGCCCTTCCGCCGGCTGCGGTTCCAGAGAGAAGCTCCGCGAAAGCTGGTCAAAACTTTCCTGACACTCCTCTATCCACTGCCGGATCGGATGGACCGCTTCGCGCTCCTCTGTTCTGCTGCCGCGCGTTCCCAGCCACTCGCGCACATAGCCCAGCAGCACGATCGCGGAGAACACGGCGCCGCCCCGCATTACGCTGAGCGCCCGTTCCCAGAAAGGCCGCAGCAGCATATATTCCACAATCAGCTCCATCGCTGCCAGAGAAGCGCCCGCCGCCCCTCCCAGTATCCACTTGTCTCTGCCATCGCCCTTTCTCCCGAAAAGAATCAGGAAGCAGCCTCCCACCAGTAACGCCAGCACATACTTGCTCCATTCCATGAACTCACACCTCCGCCATTTCTATTCCACCGCCCATGCATGTCCCATCGGCAAGACGGATTATAAAAAGAAGCCGGGTGCAATCTTTGTCATTTAGAAGCGGCTCGAGAAAAAAAGTTTTCGACATGAAAAAGGCTCCCGGATCCGGAAGCCCTCTGCTGTCATTTTCATACGCTTTTTATTCTGCTTTAAAAATAATCTCATCCTCATAGACGAGGCCAAGCTTATCCTTCGCGACCTCCTCCACGTATTTCTTCGTCTGCGTGTAGGCTTCAAACTCTTCCAGCTCTTCCGTCCGCTCCTCCTCCTCGGCAAGGGACTCCTCAAGAGCTTCTTCTCTGGCCTGATACGTCTTATTCTTCTGCCGAAGCTGCATGCAGCCCACCGTGCTCACGCCAAGAACCAGCAAAACAATCAGCAGAATAACCCAGGCGCCCAGATTTCTATTGCGCTCCCGGATCCGTCTGCTTTTAGCCTTCGCCTTTGTTCTGGCTGCCACGCGTCCGCACTTCCCTTCCACTCATTTCGATAATAAAATAACTATACACTCTTTGAGATGATTTTTCAATTTCTTTTTGTGAAATCTTCCCGTCAACTTCAGAAATTTTCTGAGTTTTCTCAGCAAAAACTGAAACGGTGCAAATAAAATACCGAAGATCAGCCGCAGAATACCCGCGATATGTTCCACGATCCAGGCGCTCACCGTCTGATGATAGAACAACATCCCGGCAGCGATCGCAAAAAGCGCGTAACCCCGCACCGCGCCGTCATTTTCACGGTATAACAGCTCGAAGGTCAGAAGAGCAGTTGCGATCCAGTAAAACAGATCTTCCAGTGCCACCGCCCACACCCCATGGGATATCACGCGCCGGAATATACGGATTACATCGTAAACAGCCAGAATCAACGCGCCGCGAAGTACTGCCAGAGCGAAGAAGCGCAGTTCATCCAGAATCGCACTGCTCATATCAGCGGAACAGGCGGTTCAGAAGTGTCTCACCGCCTTTCTTAAAATCGGAGACCTCTGCGTACTGGACGCTGTCAATCCTGCCCTCCAGGTCAATCTCACCCTTCTCAAGAGACAGGCGATTCACATGCAGATCGGCTCCTGTGATCTTCAGCATCCCCATGTCCGTTTCCAGCAGCACTTCCGATATATCAAAGGAAATGACGTCGGACACGCCCGTGATACTGCCCGTCCGCCGGTTCATCAACGCCAGCTTATGCGCGCCCTTGATCTGAGGGCGTTCCTGCGCGCCTTCCATTTTCATCATAAAAAGGACCTCCCGTATATTCTCTTAAAATATATGGGGAGGTCCTTCTTCTTATGCCTTATAAATAACGATAGAGCTCTTTTGCTTCCTCTTTTCTGACGGTCTCCTGTACATCCAGCACTTCTGCCTTCACCGTCCGTGTGCCGAAATGGATCTCGATCACATCGCCTTCCTTCACATTCAGGGATGCCTTCGCCACTTTCCCATTCACCAGAACGCGTCCCGCGTCGCAGGCTTCATTTGCAACGGTCCGCCTCTTGATCAGGCGGGAGACCTTCAGAAACTTGTCCAGCCTCATAAACGATCCCTTTTCTTTAGTTCAGGGCGTCCTTTAAGGCCTTTCCGGCTTTGAACTTCGGAGCCTTGGAAGCCGCGATCGGCATCGGCTCGCCAGTATGCGGATTTCTTCCCTCTCTCGCAGCTCTCTCGGCCACCTCAAAGGTACCGAATCCAACGACCTGTACCTTGCCGCCCTGCTTAAGCTCTTCGGTAATCACATCGATAACTGCCTTTACCGCCTTCTCGGCATCCTTCTTGGATAATTCAGCGCTCTGCGCAACTGCTGCAATCAATTCTGCCTTGTTCATGATTTTTATTTCCTCCTCGGCTTTTTCAATGATTTAAATACTGCATATCCCAGTTATACTCGTTTTCCTGTTGTTTGTCAAGCCAAAAGTCCTTGTTTTCAGGCCTTTTTCGGACTTCTTACAGCATCGGCTGTATCATGGCCAGAACCGCGTCGCCGAGCGCTGCGCTCTTCTCGTCGGCGTCCGCGAGGGAACTGCCCTTCACGCCGCAGTAGAACTTCACCTTCGGCTCCGTGCCGGAAGGCCTCACGCAGAGCCACGCACCGTCCTCCAGGTCATAATAGAGCACATTCGACTGCGGAAGTCCGGTCGGCCGGACCTCACCGGTCTTCATATCCCGGATCGTGTCCAGTTTGTAGTCGCGCGCGGAAAGTACCTTATATCCGCCAACAACTTCCGGCGTATTGTTCCGCAGCGTCTCAAGAATCTCCTGAATCTTTGAGAGACCCTCGATGCCCTTCAGCTCGATCGATTTCACGAAGTCCTTGTAGTAGCCATATTTCTCATACATCGCGAGCATCGCATCCCAGAGCGTCATACCTTTCTGCTTATAATAGCAGGCAGCCTCACACAGCGCAACTGTCGCAGAGATCGCGTCCTTGTCGCGCGCATAGGTACCGATCAGGCAGCCGTAGGACTCCTCCATGCCGAAGAGATAAGTGCCCTTCCCCGTCTGCTCATTCTTCAGGATCTGCTGTCCGATGAACTTAAAACCGGTCAGCACCTCCACCAGCTCACAGCCATAGTTTGCCGCCACCGCGTCGATCAGATTCGTGGAAACAATCGACTTGACGACCTGGCCGTCCGCCGGGATCTTTCCCGCCGCCTGCTTCTGGCTCAGCACATAGTCGCAGAGCAGAGAGCCGGACATATTGCCGGTGAGCGGTATGTATTCGCCGGATTTTGTATCCTTTACATAGACGCCAAGCCTGTCCGCATCCGGGTCAGTCGCGAGCACGAGATCCGCATCGATCTTCTTCGCCTGCGCAAGTCCCAGCGCGAAGGCCTCCGCTGCCTCCGGATTCGGATAGCTGACCGTCGGGAAATCGCCGTCCGGGAGTTCCTGCTCCGGCACAACATAGACATTCTCAAAACCGAGCTCCTTAAGAGCGCGCCTCGCCGGGATATTTCCCGTGCCATGCAGCGGCGTGTAGACAATGCGGATATCCTTCTGCATCCTGTCAATCGCGTCCTGATTTACGACCTGTGCTTTGACATGACCGATGAATTTGTCGTCGATCTCCTTGCCAATCGTCTCGTAAAGGCCTGCAGCGGCCGCGTCCTCATGGCTCATTGTCTTCACGGTCGACAGATCGGTGATCGAGAGCACCTCCGCCGTCACGCCCTTGTCATGCGGCGGCGTGAACTGCGCGCCGTCCTCCCAGTAGACCTTATAGCCATTGTATTCCGGCGGATTGTGGCTCGCCGTGATATTGAGGCCCGCGATACAGCCAAGCTCGCGCACTGCGAAGGACAGCTCCGGCGTCGGGCGCAGCGATTCAAAGCGATAAGCCTTGATACCGTTTGCCGCCAGCGTCAGCGCCGCCTCCTCTGAGAACTCCGGCGACATATGACGGGAATCATAGGCAATCACCACGCTCGCGTTCTCCTTCCCCTGTTTCAGGATGTAATTCGCAAGCCCCTGCGTCGCCCGGCGCACCACGTAGATGTTCATGCGGTTGATGCCCGCGCCGATGATGCCGCGCAGGCCGGCAGTGCCGAATTCCAGATCCTTGTAGAAGCGTTCCTTGATCTCATTCTCATCGTCCGCGATCGCGCGCAGTTCTGCCTTCGTGTCCTCATCAAAATAAGGATTCTGCAGCCACTCGTCGTAAATCTCCCTGTAGCCCATAATATTTCATACCTCCGTAAGACTAAATGTTAAATCCAGTATAGCCCATTTCCCGGGAAAAGGAAATCCTTTTTTCCTGCTGTGACAGGAATTTTTCCAGTTTTTCCACATGCCTGCCCGGTATCCAGGCTTTGTTCGTGTTGTAATAATAGTTCACGAGCTTGCGGAACTTCTCCGGATAGCCAAGGCAGACGCTTAAGTACGCCCGCTCCGATGCTGACAGAGGTTTCTCATATTCATAGGCCTCCAGCATCTTCCTGCCAAGCTTTAAGTCATAGTCCTGTTTTTCCAGAATTTTCCGCATAAAAAAACTGAGATCATCCATCTGTACATTCATCGCAAATTTTTCAAAATTGACGACTGTCATCTTCTCCCCGCTTATGAGAATGTTGTGGTGCGTGTACTCTCCGTGACAGAAATGTCCTTCCGCAAGCGCCTGCGCGCGCAGTTCTCCGTATCCGCAGTCACAGAGCTGCTTTTCGGCACGCTCCGCCTCTTCAAGCACCCTGGAAAAAAAAGACAGGCAGATCGTCTCAAATTCATTTTTTCGATTTTTCTTCTTCATAAATGCATAAATCTTCCGTAGTTCCCGATTGTGACGCTGCATCTCCTCCAGTGCGCCGCGTCCGGAAAACAGAGGTCCCTCTGTATTAGCAGGCTCCGGGCAGCGCATGGCAAGGTGCAGCCGGGCCAGCAGCGAAACCGCACGCAGAATCTCGCTCTCATTTCTGGTGTCGCACTCCCGCCCTTCCGGGAGGCCTTTCACCATATAGTGAAAATGTTCACGATAAACAGAAAGCAGGTTTCCCTCGTTGTCCGGCTCCAGCTGATCTACTAAAAATCCCTGTGCTCGAAGATGTACCAGCAGACGCTGTTCCCTGGCAAGCCGGCCCGCACTCACGGAACACTCGCGCAACAGCTTTGGTCCCGCATCAGTATCCAGAAGCCAGGCCCCCCGGACACGCTTCGCATCATTTACCGCAAACGGATATTGTTCCAATACCTGCAGATCTCTCTCGTTCATAGATTCCCCCACCCGGGCCGGCTTTACGCTCCGCCGCCTCATATCCTCTCTATCTTATGTGGGGGATAAAAAAAATAGCACCCGTATGGGTGCTATTCTCTGACTATTCTTCTTTGACGCCCATCTGATCGAGCAGGCTCTGTTTCATTTCAAACAGGCGATCGGATAGATCCACATAGACCTTATGCGGGTTCACGAGACGCTTCGTCTCATCCCAGAGCGTATTCTGCTCTCCGATACAGTATTCCCGGATGTCCATGACAGAAGGAGAATCATAGACACATTCACCTTTGTCGAAGACCTTAACCATAAGCTCACGCACTGTATAGCTGCCACCTTTGAGCTTCGTCTTCTTCCAGGTCTCCTTCGGATCAAAGATCGTCAGGTCTTTCGACTCATCGAACACATCGTCCACCAGACTGATCACATCGGCCTTCAGCTTTCCGTTCGCCTTCTCATAGATGCGATAGACCGTCTTATTTCCGGGATTTGTAATCTTCTCACTGTTCTCCGAGAGCTTGATCTTCGGGATAAACTCCCCATCTCCCGCCTTCACCGCGGCAAGCTTGTAGACGCCGCCGAAGGCCGGACAGTCTTTTGAGGTAATCAGATTCGTACCGACGCCCCAGGACGTGATCTTCGCACCCTGCGTCTTCAGGCTGTCGATCAGATATTCATCGAGATCACTCGACGCTGAAATAACCGCATTGTGGAAACCGGCCGCGTCCAGCATCTTGCGGGCTTCCTTGGAGAGATAAGCCAGATCGCCGCTGTCGATGCGGATGCCGTAACGACCGTTCAGCTTCTTTGCACGGCGCATCTCCTTGAATACACGAATCGCATTCGGCACGCCGGATTTCAACGTGTCATAAGTGTCCACCAGCAGCGTGCAGGCATTCGGATAGAGCTCCGCATAGGTCCGGAAAGCAGTATACTCGTCCGGGAAACTCATGATCCAGCTGTGCGCATGCGTACCCAGCACCGGCACGTCAAAAAGCTGGCCGGTCAGCACATTGGAAGTACCGATACAGCCTCCGATCATCGCCGCCCGCGCTCCGTAGACTCCTGCGTCCGGTCCCTGCGCGCGGCGAAGCCCGAACTCCATGATCCCGTCGCCTCTGGCCGCGTTCACAACTCTGGCCGCCTTGGTCGCGATCAGGCTCTGATGATTGATGATCGTCAGGATCGCCGTCTCCACAAGCTGCGCCTCCATGATCGGCGCAATCACCTTGATCAGCGGCTCCCTGGGAAAGACCACCGTCCCTTCCGGGATCGCATAAATATCGCCGCTGAATCGGAATTCTCCAAGATATTGAAGGAAATCCTCATCAAAAATAGAAAGGCTTCTCAGATACTCGATATCCTCCGGAGAAAAATGCAGGTTTTTAATATAATCAATCACCTGATCCAGTCCCGCCGCAATCGCATAGCCATTCCCACACGGGTTTGTGCGGTAAAACGCATCAAAGATCGCCGTCTCCTGCACGGGATTCTTAAAGTATCCCTGCATCATCGTCAGCTCATACAGATCCGTCATCAGTGTCAGATTCTGTGTCACGCTCATTTTTAGAAGCTCCCTTCTATCCGTTACTCTTCAGACTCTTCTGCCTCGGTCTCTTCCGCGGCAGCGTCTTCCTCCGCGGCATCCTCTGCGCTCTCGTCTTCTTCATCCTCAGCAGTATCTTCCCCGGTTTCCTCCTCGGAGGTCTCTTCCTCTTCCGTCTCCTCCTCCGTCTTCACCGTGAAAATCCGCTCAAAGTCGAGCTGCGCCACAACGCTGTCATTTACCACGATCTCCGCCTCTTCCAGCAGTGCGTCAAGCCAGTCGTCATAAGCTGCCTGCTCGCGCTCTTCGAGAATGCTCTCGATCTCCGTCTGCGTCGCGTCCTCATCGTAGGTGCTTTCCATATAGACGAGATAATAATAGCCGTCGCCCTCCACGATGTCAGAAAACTCACCGTCGGACAACTCGTCCGCCGCAGCCTTCAGATCCTCATCCAGCGTTTCATCGCTCGCTCCGTAGGTCGTCGTGGTCGCACTCAGCTCATGATCCTCCGCGGCCGTGCTCAGATCACCGCTCTCCTCCGCTTCATCCCGGATCGTCTCCAGCTCCGTGCGGATCGCTTCGAGTTCCTCATCGGTCAGATCCACGGTATTTCCATCGTCATCGGTCGTCCCCGCCGTTGAAGAGCTCACATAAGTAATGCGCTTCTGAGCGGCTTCCTCTTCATCCACCTCCGTGTCGATCGTCGTCGCCAGGTAATTGTACACCTTCACCTGCAGGCGGATCAGCTCGAGCACATGCGTCACAGTCTCCTCATCCGCAGACATCAGCGACAGAGTGTCGCTGTCATTGGCCGCGAGGAAAGCCAGCGCTGCCTCCGACACTGCGCTCTCGTCATCCTCATCCAGCGAGACACCCAGCTCCTCCGCATTTGCCTCAATCACGTAAAAATCTTCCAGCATCTCCAGCACCGAATCGCGGATCGTCTCTCCATATACGGAACCGGTTCCTGTCAGGTCCTGGTTCATGAAATCATCGCCAAAATAGGATGCATACATGTACTGCATCTCTACCTGCTGATAACGCAGGTAAAAATTAAGTTCCGCGAGCGGGATGGACACACCATCCACGCTGGCCGCCTCCGCGGTATAATCAATCGTCGAACCTGAGCAGCCGCCAAGCATCATCGACGCCGCCAGCAAAAGCGCAGTAAGACACGCTGTTTTCTTCTTCATCTTATTTCCTCCTGTTAAAATCTATATGATTATAATCTTTTTTTTTCTTCAAAGCAACTCTTTTGACAAATCTTCACGAATCTTTCACTGCATTTCCCGCAGAATCTTCATCTCTTCCAGAATCTGTCCGGTAATCTGGAGAAGTGTACCTGAGAATTTTCTTTGCCTGCCCTGCAGACCGAAGATAAACTGCGGCGGATCGGTATGGCGAAAACTCATGCAGCCTTCCATCCGCTCAATCAGTTCCGGGATCCGTGTGACCTGGATGCGCGCCCGCTCGTACATGGTGAAGGTGATCTGATCCGGTCTCGCCTTGATGTCCCGGATATAAAGTTCATGCGCCGTCCCGCGCAGAACCGTGATCCCGAGCAGATTCAACACCGCCGTCGGCGGCTCGCCAAAGCGATCGATCAGCTCCTCGAGCATTTCTTCCTTCTGCTCCTCGTTCTCCACGGTCGCGATTCGCCGGTAAATATCCAGCTTCAGGGCTTCATTTCGAATATAACTGTCCGGAATAAAGGCGTCGATCTGAATATCGACCACCGTCTCAAAATCTTCTTCCATGACCCGTTTATCGCCTTTCAGGCGCAGCACGGCCTCGTTCAGCATCTTGCAGTACAGGCTGTAGCCCACGGCCTGCATATGCCCGTGCTGCCGCTCGCCGAGCAGTGTGCCGACGCCGCGGATCTCCATGTCGCGCATCGCGACCTTAAAACCGCTGCCGAGATCGGAATACTCACGGATCGCGTGCAGACGCTTCTCTGCCACTTCTTTGAGCATCTTATCCCTCTTATATAGAAGGAAGGCGTAGGCCGTCCGGTTCGACCGTCCGACGCGTCCGCGCAGCTGGTAGAGCTGGGAAAGCCCCATCCGGTCTGCATCCTGGATGATGATCGTATTGACATTGGGAATATCCATGCCGGTCTCAATGATCGTCGTGGACACCAGCACATCGATCTCCCCCTGGATGAAGCTGTACATGATCCGCTCCAGGCTGTCCTCCTTCATTCTGCCGTGCGCCCAGGCTACATTAGCCTCCGGCACGAGCTGCTGGATCCGCGCCGCCACATCCGCGATCGTATCCACGCGATTGTAAACATAGTAGACCTGCCCTCCGCGCGCGAGTTCCCGGTGAATCGCCACGCGCACCATCTCCTCGTCGTACTCACACACGTAGGTCTGCACCGGCACGCGGTCCATGGGCGGCTCCTCCAGCACGCTCATATCGCGAATTCCCGCGAGACTCATGTGCAGCGTCCGCGGAATCGGCGTCGCCGACAGAGACAACACATCCACATTGGTCCGCAGCTTCTTAATCTTCTCCTTATCCGCCACACCGAAGCGCTGCTCCTCGTCGATGATCAGAAGTCCGAGATCCTTGTACGCGACATCCTTTGAAAGCACACGATGGGTACCGATTACGATGTCCACAAGGCCCTTTTTCAGATCGGCAACCGTCTTTTTCTGCTCCGCCTGCGTGCGGAAACGGCACAGCAGCTCGACCCGCACCGGGAAATTCTTCATCCGCTGCAAAAAGGTATTGTAATGCTGCTGGGCGAGGATCGTCGTCGGCACGAGAAAGACGACCTGACGGCTCTCCTGCACGGCCTTGAACGCGGCGCGCAGCGCAACCTCCGTCTTGCCGTAGCCCACGTCGCCGCAGATCAGCCGGTCCATGATCCGCTCGCTCTGCATATCTGCCTTGGTCTCCTCAATCTCGCGCTGCTGATCCTCCGTCTCCTCATAGGGAAAGAGCTCTTCAAACTCCTTCTGCCAGATCGTGTCCGGCCCGTATACATAGCCTTTCTGGGACTGTCTGGTCGCGTAGAGCTCGACCAGATCCTTCGCGACCTCCTCCACTGCGCCGCGGACGCGGGTGCTCGTCTTCTTCCAGTCTGAGCCTCCCAGTGAATTCAGTTTTGGGGCCTTCTCACTGTCGGAACTGCCATATTTCTGGATCGCATCGAACTGTGTAGCGAGGATGTAGAGAAAGGAGCCCTTGCTGTACTCGATTTTCATGTAATCCTTCACCACATGGTCTACTGTGATCTTCTCAATGCCACGATAGATACCCAGTCCGTGGTTCTCATGCACTACATAATCGCCCACGGACAGATCGGAAAAACTCCCGATTGCGCGTCCCTCGTAGCTGCGCTGCCGCCGTCTTACTTTCTTCTTCTCACGGCCAAATACATCCGTCTCGGCGACTACCGCGAAGCGAATCAGCGGATATTCATATCCGCGCCGGATATTCCCGTGCGTGACCATGATCTCGCAGGGCTGCACGACACGCTCCGTCTCCTCGCTGTAGAAGGCGCTTAAGCCCTCATCCAGCAGCTCCTGAGCCAGCCGCCGCCCACGCGTGCGCGAGGCACAGAGCAGCACTACCCGGTATTTCTCCCTTTTCCAGCGCTTCAGATCCTGCACAAGCAGCTCGAAGTGCTGGTTATAGGACTGCGTCTGGCGCGTATCCATACTGAAGCGGCTGCGCACCTCGATCCGCCGATCGAGCGTCTCCAGCGTGCCGAGTGCCGCGCCGCGCAGACGGTTCAACCGGGCAATCACCTCTGTACAGGGAATTATCCCGGGGACTTCGTCTGCACGGATCTCTCCCTTTTCCGCGCGGTTCTCATAATTCTGGATATATTCCTTCTCGACTGCCTCCGCACCCTCCAGCAGGCGGTTCGCCTCGTCGAGAAATACCAGCGCACGGAATTCTTTCAGATAATCCAGCAGGCTCACGCCCTGCTGTGACTTTCCATCCGCCTCAAACTCCGCGGCCGGATACAGCGTCAGCTCCTCCAGATTTTCGATCGAACGCTGGCTCTCCACGTCGAAGCTGCGAATCGAGTCCACCTCGTCGTCCCAGAGCTCGATGCGAACCGGACACTCCTCGGTCAGCGGATAGATGTCGATGATGCCACCGCGCACCGCGAACTGACCGGGCAGCTCCACCTGACCCGTGCGTTCGTAACCCATCCGCACGAGCTTCGTCTTCATCGCCGTGGTATCGATCACGCTGCCCGTCCCAATGGTCAGAATACTCTGCCGGAGATCTGCAAGCGGCGGCATCGGCGCCATGCAGGCGTCAAGCGTCGTCACGATCACGCACTCTCCACGCTCCAGCAGACGGCTTACGGCCAGAACGCGCTGGCGCAGCAGCTCCTTCCCCTGAATATCGACATGCGAAAAGAGAAAATCCTTCGGAGGACAATAAAACACTTCTTCATCCAGTGTCTGGTACTCCTCGTAGATTTCCTTCGCTTTCAATTCACTGTAGGTTAAGATCAGCTTCACGGGCCAGTCCCGGCCCAGACTGTAAATAAGATGCGTCTTCTGGGAATCCACGCAGCCGGTGATCAGCTGCAGGCCATCCTCCTTCGCGAGCGCATCCTTCACCCGCATAAAGGCTTCCAGCTCCAGAAGCGGCTCATAAAAGGTATCCATGCATCACCTCTGGTTAAAATCGTTCATCGCCCTGTCCGGGCCGTCCGTCAGAAGCAGCGCCGCCGCCCGCGTCGCCCGCTCGCAGGCCTCCTCCATGCGCTCTTCGTCCTCCTTCGGGAAGGTGCCCAGCACATAGTCCGCCAGATCCCAGCCCGCCGGCTTCTCGCCGACGCCGACCTTGATCCGGGGAAAGACCTGCGTTCCGAGATGTGCAATGATATTCTTGACACCATTGTGTCCGCCTGCGCTGCCTTTTTTGCGGATTCGAATCTGTCCCGGTTCGAGCGAGACATCGTCAAAAATCACGAGCAGTTCCGTCTCCGGGTCCACCTTGTAGAAATCCACGATCTCCCCGATGCTCTCTCCGCTCGCGTTCATATAGGTCTGCGGCTTCACCAGCATGACCTTCACGCCCTCGATGAGACCCGTCCCGACAATCGCACGGTGCCGGTTCAGCTTCATCTCTATATGATATTTACCGGCCAGCCGGTCGATGACCCGGAAGCCGGTATTATGTCTTGTCTTTTCGTATCTGCCGCCCGGATTTCCCAGGCCCGCGATGATAAACATGGCCCGCTCCCTCTCACTTCACGTTGATCGGGTGCTCACCCCGCGCGACTCTCTCGATATTCTCCCAGATCATCGCATAGCCGCGGCGGAAACTCGACGCTGTGATGCCGCCGATATGCGGGCTGAACAGAATCTTGTCCGCGATCTCCTGCGACTGCCGCACAAGCACATGGTCCTGCGCGACCGGCTCGTGATCGAGCGTGTCGAGACCTGCCATCGCCACATGTCCGCTGCGCAGCGCCCCGATCAGCGCCTCGTCGTCCACGAGCTCCCCACGGGAGGTATTGACAAAGTAAGCGCCCGGTTTCATCTTTGCGAAGAAGGCGGCGTCGCACATCCGTTCCGTCTGCGGCGTCACCGGCAGATGGAGGCTCACAATATCGCAGGTCGCGAGCAGCTCATCCATCGCAAGACAGGCTGCGCCGTACTCCCGCTCCTCCTGGACGCTCAGCGGTGTCCGCTTATAATAAAAAGTCTGTGCGCCGTAGGCGGCAAGCAGCTTCGCCGTGCATTTCCCGATATCGCCGAAGCCGACGAGACCGACACTACAATCCCGCAGCTCCTTTAAGTCGCCGCGCGTCATATAGCCTTCCTTCATCTGAATCTGCTGCCCCGCACGCACCGCCTTATCGCCCGCGATCACATTCTTCAGAAGTCCCATCATCAGCAGCACCGTCTGCTCCGCGACCGCGGAAGCGTTCATGCCCGCGCAGTTGCAGACGTATACGCCGCAATCCCGCGCAGTCCCGATGTCAATCCGGTTGTAGGCAACGCCCTCGGAGTGAATCATCTGAAGCTGCGGCAGCCCCCGGATCAGCTCTCCCGGCACCGGCGCGATCGCGTCCGCGACGATAACCTCCGCATCCGGGCAGGCCTCAAGGTACTCATCCGCTGAAAGCCCCATCGGCAGGCTCACCACCTGCACGCTGTCGGTGAAATCCGTCTTCACCGTGTTACGCTCCATGTTTTCTTTTCTTCCAATGTGCAATACCTTCAAGCCTGCACCTCCTACGACATTTCTTTCGCTATTCTAACACGCGGCGTCAGGATTCGCAAGGCTCCGCTTTTGATCGATAAGTCATGCCGAGCATCGTGATGTCGTCAAACTGCTCCGCCTCTCCTACAAAGGAATCCAGATCTTCTTTCACACGCTTCAGCAGTTCCACCGGCTCCGCATTCGGATTCCGGTTCAGCACCTCCAGCGTGCGCTCTCTGCCGAACTGCTCTCCGTCGGCAGCCGTAGCATCCGGCACGCCGTCCGTGTAGACGAAAATGCTGTCGCCCGCATGCAGCTGCAGCTCATACTCCTCATGCGGCATATCCTCCATGACGCCCATGACAAAACCATGACAGTCGTCCAGCAGCTCAAAGCCGCCGCCTGCTCTTCGGATCATTGGATACTCGTGCCCGGCGTTGACCGCGGTGAGCTTCCCGGTGGACAGCTGCAGGATACCCAGCCAGACCGTGACGAACATCTCCGCCTCGTTGTTCTCGCAGAGCTGGTTGTTCACGGACTCCATGACTTCCTTCGGAGAATGCCCCATCTGGGCCTCGTTCTTGATCAGCGTCTTCGCGATGACCATAAAAAGAGCAGCCGGAATTCCCTTGCCGGAAACGTCTGCGATGACCATCGCCAGATGGTCTTCATCCACCAGGAAGAAATCGTAGAAGTCGCCGCCGACCTCCTTCGCCGGATTCATGGACGCAAAAATTTCAAATTCATTCCGCTCCGGGAAGGCCGGGAAGATGCTGGGCAGCATATCCGCCTGGATCTGCGTCGCCACATTAAGCTCCGCGCCGATCCGCTCTTTCTCCGCCGTCACCTTCGTCAGATTCTCAATATACTGGTTGATGTCGATCTCCATCTTCAGCAACGTTTCACTCAGAGTCTGGATCTCATCCTTCGTGTGCACCTTGTCCAGGCGATCCGAAATTTTATTTTCCTCCTGCACAAAGCGGCTCGCCTCCTGCGCAATCAGGTTGATCGGAGCGACCATGGAGCGGTACAGGTAATTCATGTAGATAAAAATGCCGACCAGTGTCACCAGCGCCACACCCAGGATCGAATGAACCGTGTAGTCCATCGTGGCGCTCTGCAGCGTGGACATGGGAATCTCCACGCCGATCAGGCCGACGACCTCACCGCCGTCAAGAACCGGCAGAAGGGCGGTCGTATTGTATCCATAGATACCGTCAGAAATGAAGTAGCTGTCCGAGCGCTCACCCGTCTCAACGATCGCAGCCGCCTCCTCCAGATATTTCGCATTAAAGGCACTCCTGTCGCCGAAGGAATAGCATAGCTCCGGATCTGTGTAACTGTCGAAGACATAGTTGAGCGGCGTCCAGTCCGCGCTGTTGTCCTCGTCATAAGCATACAGCATGTCCATGTCGAGCCAGCCCACAAAGATGTCATTCGCATTCACATTCTCCCGCAAAAGGTTGAGCTGCACGAGAAACTCCTGATATTCCTCCGACTGTACGACAGCCTCCACATCCTCCTCGCCGGCCTCGCCCGCCTCGTACGCCTGCGAGAGCCGCAGGTATTCGATGAGCGTCTCCTCCGAGCAGTAATCAAGAAAAACCTCGGCAATCTCGTAAGCCCGCTCATTGTACTGCTGCTGTATGTAGGACCGGTACTGGACATAGCCGATCCCCGTACAGGCTGCGCAGAGCAGCACCGCCAGGATCGTGAACCCCAACACGATCTTCATCGCCAGCTTTGAATGATTCTTCATCCTTTTATCCTCCTATATGTGCACTACCAGTGTATTCAGCCCCAGTACGCTCTGATACTCTGTTTTTTTTGCCATCTGCATGATCATGTTCACGCCCAGGTATTCCAGAGAGTCGTCCGCGAGCTCCAGCGGGTTGTAGTGCCGTCCCTCCGAACGAATGCGCAGGATACCGCCCTCCGGCAGTTTCAGAATACGCACGTCCATACTCCCCTGATTGTCCATGGACTTCTCCGCTGTGATGACCATCAGCTCCTCCAGCGCCAGGCTGATCGTCATGGTCTGCTCGGCATCAAAGCCGCTGGCTTCGCAGAATTCCGTGATCCGCTCGCTGGCCCCGCAGATCGCCTCCGTGTCACAGGCGACTGTAAAATTGATACTCTTTCCCTCCCGCAGCGCCGTATCGTCCAGAAGATACAGATCCGCCTTTCCTTTTTGCCTCCGGGAATACAGAGCTGCCACCCCGGTTCACAGAATCGCCGTCGCAAGCTCCGAAATTCCGTAGAACAGCCAGATCCCTGCTCCGCTGCTCTGGAGCAGACGCGCAGTCAGCACCGGCGCCACGAAGACGCGCAGCACCGTGATCAGATTCGCCATGCCCGTATTCATGACCGCAAAATAGTAATAGGACATGACACTGTTCAGTGTGCCGAGCACAATACCCACCGCAAGACAGGCCACAGGAAAACGCACGTCCAGCTCCGTTCCGAACAGACTTCCCATCTGCCCTCGGAAGAAGAGAAGAAAGGCTGCGAATACAGAAGCACAGATGGCCCCCATCCGAAGCTGCAGCTGCAGCAGCTTTCTGACCGAGGGAACATCCTGCTCCCCATTGTAAATCCCCAGCATGGCGGATCCTGCCTGGGGAACACCGTTCTGCACACAGATGGAAAACTCATTCAGATTGTTCGTGATGGCGAAAGCCGCCACCATCGTGCTGCCTCCGGCGATATTCATGATGCTGTTCAGACTGATCAGCCGCAGGGAGGAGAGCAGGTTATTCAGCGCCAACGGACTTCCCGTTCTCATTGCCTCCAGTAACATCTTTCTCTTCGGCCTGACAGGCCGGAAACGAAAACCGGAATTCTTCCCTGACAGGAAATAAAAACTCATGACACAGGCCACCGCGGTACCGATATTGCTGGCCCAGGCCTCTCCCGCAATTCCCAGATCAAATACAAAAAGGAAAAGGTAATCCAGCACAATATTCAGCACAGTCATCATCGTCATGGCGATGGCCGCCTGCTTTGTCCTGCCCTCAAGGCGCAGATAATAATAGGGCACATACAGCAGAATCTTGAAGGTTCCGCCCAGAAATGTGACCCGGATATAGGACTCCACCAGCTGCCAGGTATCGGCCGATCCCAGGAAATGCGCCAGGCGGGCAGAAAACGCAAAGCCAATACCGCAGAGAACCAGCCCTGCGAAGAACGCTGTTTCCACCGCCATGCAGTAGTAATCACGCCCTTCCTGCTGCCTGTCTCCGCCCATCGCCGCTGCGGACAGCACAGAACTGCCGGCCGCGAGAAGCGAGCCCAGCATACAGAGCAGAAGATAGACGGCCAGGCTCTGGTTTACGCTGGCGATCCCCGTCTCACCCATCCGCTGTCCCACCATGATCCCGTCAAAAAATACGTTGACAGTCCCGCCCAGTATGGCGATCATGCTGGGAAACAACGCTTTATAATAAATTCTTTTCAGCATCTTCTGATCAGACTGCATGGTTTACAAAACCCTCTCCTTCATATACGCGATAATCTCCGGATCTGACAGATACTGCAGCGGCTTCGTATGCGCCTGCCTTTTCCGGAACTGCTCCTGACACATCCGGTGCGTCCCCGGCCTTACCAGATACAATTCCGGCTGCCCGATCATGCCGAGCTCCCGAAGGTCCCGGTAATCGTCACTCAGCCCGCAGAGAATCTCATCCAGCAGAATATCGTAATCGGAAACCTCCCGCGCTGCTGCGGCAGCTCCGTCCCCGACTATCTCCAGGAAACACTGATAGCGCCCCGGAAGCTTTGCTTTATCATCGCAGAAGCTGTACTCACAGACGCGCAGCCCGGACCGCACGGAAAATTCCTCCACTGCCCGCGCCGCTGTCCCCATGTCCAGCTTCTCTCCTGCTACGTTGAGCGCCTGATTTTTCCGGTAGCAGACCGTGAGAACCGGGGACTCCCCGCAGAATCCCGTCACCCTCACCACGTCTCCCAGCCGGTAGCGATATAGACCGGAGAAGTTCGTCACGAGAAGCTCATACTCCTCCCCCACCGTGAGTTCGCTGATCGTCCTGGCACAGGAATCTTCCCCTTCGAACGGCAGAAACTCAAAATACCCGGCGCGGGGAATCAGCACATATTCCCGCAACTCCGGCTCCATGGCTACCGCGATAAAACACTCCGATGCCGTGTAGGAGAAATAATGGATCGGCACATCGCCCAGATAGTCCCGCAGCACCGCCTCCTGCGCCGCAAAGGCGCTGTCGCCGATTCCGCTGATCCACTGAAAATTTTTCCACAGACGCTTCACGATGCCGGAAAATCCGGCCTCACACGCCCGGCGCACTTCTGCAAACCACTCCCCATCCGGAACCGGCAGGGCAAGAAGAGCATGGCGCTCCTCCTTTCCGAGCGGGATCTCCTCCGGGATCCTGCGGCTTTGCACATCCGAAAGCACGCTCTCCCAGTTTTCCTCAAAATACCGGAAAAACAGCAGGGCGTCGTAGAGAAAAATCGACTGAATCCCTGTCATATCCGGTGAGGAGAGCGCAAGCCAGAGCTTCGTATAGGGAACGTCCCCGATCTCCCTCGAAAAGAGCAGTTCCTCCCCTCCCAGAATACTCCGTTCCAGCGCATTTGTCCACCTTTCATAAAGCGCCCGGTAGAGCGCGACGGACAAAAGTGTCTCCGGTTCCGGCTCCCCGGTCTCGGTCCGGAATACGCTCATCACCAGATGTCGCCCCGCATCGATCCCCGGCGTGCGGCCGTGACAGGCGTACCAGAGGGGAACGAGCGCGCGGGAGAGCGCTTCGTCCGAGAGCGGAATCCACTTCTGCTTTCCCGCGCTGCCGGAGGTCGTGACAAAATGCTGCAGCGGGTAAACCGTGAGAAGATTCTGTTCCCCGGCCCGCATACGCTCCACGTAATCCGCATAATCCGCATAATCAGTGACCGGCACCAGACGCCGGTAATCCTCCGCCGTCTCCACTTCGGAAAAGTGATGCGCCCTTCCATACTCCGTATTCTGATTATCCCTCATCAGCTTTCGCAGGTTTTCAAGGCTGATCTCCTTCGCCCGCTCGCAGTCGTGCTCGAAGTGCTCCGCCTCCAGCTCCCATTGGTTTCTGCTCATCTTTCGCCTCGTCTCCTCACATCACTCATCCCGCGTTTTGCTCCGGGACGCGCACACCCTGGCTCCAGTCAAGCCCGTGCTGAAACGCGGGATCGTTTTTCAGGAGCCAGGCCTCGGCCTCCTGGACAAAGGACTCCTGCCGCGCATTTTCCATAAACATCTTCAATCCTTCCTTCATCTCCTCCCCTCTCTCAAAATGCATGCTGGAAAGGGCTGCGGGGACTCCGTCCAGCACCGTTCCCACATAAGTATAATAATTAAGCCGATGATGGAGAAGCAGATCCTCCGGCCTGCTAAGATCAAGGAATCCCGGATATTTGCTGGCCATGTTCAGCGCCACCTGATTTTCCATGATATCCTTATGAATCTGACGCCGATAGAGTACCAGCTCCTCCGGGGATACGTCTCCCATCGCATTCCCATACTTGCGGGTAATCATATCGTACTGAGCCCGGATGACCTCGCGGAAAACGTCCACGCCCCGCGCATTCTGCTCAGCGGCAGCCTTCAGCGCTTCTTCGTCGGAGGTTCCCTCCATCTCGGTGTCTATCATCTGCCTGTCCTTTGACATCTTTATCGTCCATTTCCCCTTGTGCATCCCTGCCCCGGCTCCCAGATCCTTCAGCAGGGCAACCGCGCTTTCCGGGGTCAGCATCTTTTCCGCGGCCTCCAGCCCGAAGAAGGAATCGAAACTGCGGAACAGCGCTTCTCCGATATTCAGTTTCATATTCTTCTGAGCAAGCTCCGCCTCGCTGTACTGCAGCGAATAATAATTTTTATCATGCACTCTCTCTCTGAGCTGCTTCGCCTCAGCCGAATCGCCCGCAATCATTTTATCCAGTTCGCGGATCATCGGACTGCTTGCATTAGCAAGAGCCAGGCTTACTTTTGCATCACCTGTGCATTTGAGAAGCATCTCATCGAATTCTCTCGTTCCCGGTTTCATCTTCGCTGCTCTCTTTTCACGGGTCGCCTGTATCGACCTGGCGCCGATCTCCAGACGCTTCCCGCACCAGGCTTCCGGATCTTCGATTCCGCCTTTTGCCTCTTCGCTTCCCGCAAACAGCTTCGCCTGCGTACCATCCCTGACCGCCTGACGGATCGCAAGCGCCCGCGCGCGCTCCTGAAGCCCCCGCAGCATCATCACCTTGTAGGAAAACTCCTCGCTTCTGTATGCCACCAGTTCATTCCGGAGCGTCGGATTCTCTGCAGATCCTTCCTGCGCGTTCACCTTATCCAGACGGGGATGCCGCAGCTTCATCAGATCGGACAGGAACATATTATCAATGCAAAGCTCGTTGATCTCCTCCGAGCGGACCATAAGAGCCTCATCGGTGAGTTCCGCCAACGCGTCCACATCACATGCCATAATGCGCTCTACGCGGGGGATGGCAAGCTCCCGTATACGCTCGTAGAGTTCCTCCGGCGGTTTCCCATCTCCCAGGCGTTTGACGTCCAGCAGCATTTTCATCTTCTCCACGTTCTCTTCATAGAACTCATCTCCCACCTGAAGGAACACATGGCTGCGGCTGAAGAACTGGCTTGTCGCCTCATTATCGGTGATCCCAAGCCTCGGATCCGCCTTCAGCCTCTGAAGGAGCTCGTTGCCTGCGTCCATCCGCCAGGCATAGCTCTTTGCGGAGTTCTCGACCCGCGTCTTCTGCTCCCCTTTCAGACGCTCCATCGTCTGCTCATATTCGCTGATTGCACCGTCAAATTCCTGTTTGCAGAACTCCGCCGAGGCCTCTCCCATCTGAATCGCCGGCGTCTGTTCTTTGTCATAGTATCTGCAATGATTAAAATCCACCCCATATTTTGCCGTGATCTGAAGCATGGCCGCCTGATATTTGACAAAGATCCGGAATCCCGCCTCCAGCGCCTGCGTCCGGTAAGGGTCCAGCGTTTTGAAAAATGGCGCGTTGATCGGATCCTTCATCACATTGTCCATGCAGAGCATCCGGTCCCCAAGCTCTCCCATCTCGCGCATATGTTTGCGCAGATACTGCTCCGTGAATATCTCCGGCGTGAACTGATGGCTGATCAGCTCGTTTACCATTTTTTCGAGATGCGGTTTTCTACGATTCAGATCCCTGGAACAATAGTCCATGTAAAACTGATCGTCCTGCTCTTTATTTCTGGCGTCACGCGACGTCGCCGGTCGTTTATTTTTGGAGCCCTTCAGCCTGTAGCCTCTGGCGAACGCGTGGAGTACTCTGCCGTCCACGCCGCTTTTCCTGATCAGCTCCTTGTGCGGCTCCGCAGCATTATCCCTGTCCGCGCGGCTGTTCTGCAGCGCGGTGAGCATATCGTAGGATGCCGCCTTCACCACGGGACACGACGCGTCTTTGACGGCCTGCGCCTTCTTTTTGTCCCTCCGACGCTCCTTGAAGCTCTGTTTCGCGGGCTTCAGGCCCTGAATGGGAATACCGATAGCCGTCCTGAGAGCCTGCGCTGCGGGAAGCTCCTGCTGAATCTCCTGCGTAAGCGCCGCGTTCTGCTGACGCTCGCGCTGTGTTTCCACATTCTGTGCAAGGAGGACTTCCGCTCCCGGCGCTGCCGTCATATTCACCTGCTGCGTCCCGGTCTGCTGCACCTGTATACGGACCGGCTCTGCGTTTTTTGTCTTATTTTTTAATGACTGTTCCTGATCTGTATAACACATCTTCACTCCTCCTTCTGCGCTTTCGCGGACACACTTTCCTTAACCCATGTATGCGAGACAGGTTCCGCCGCCGGGATGACTCCCCGGATCAGCGCGACCGCAGACGGGATGACAGCCTGTACAATGAACCGGGTCTCCGGCGAATATTTCTCACAGATCCTGACAAAGGCCGCGCGGAACAGCAGCGGCAGATCCTCTGCCTCACCGCCTTTTACCCAGGCAAGGTACAGACTGCCCGGTTCCGAGGAGGTGAAGGCCATAAAGGAACGGATCTCTCTGCCGCTCATCACCGCCACGCTCGTCTGTACATCCACATCCGGTCCGGTCAGTCCGCCTTCAAGATAATCCTCGCCCACCGCTGCCTCCTTTTTGTAAGCTGCTTCCAGCGCCCGCACAGGCAGCTGCTCAAAGGAGAGCACAGCGGAAGTATCCGGCGCCGTCCCTTTGAAAAAAGGACTCTCTGCCAGTTCCCGTACAGTCAGAGAATAGATGGTTTCCTCCGTATCGATCCGGACAAAACCCAGCGCGCCGAGAAACGGCGGGATCGTATCGTGCTCCGATGTAGTCCCGGTATAGCTGAACTCCAGCGCGGCGCCATGCCTTGCGGCAAAGCGAAGAAAAGTCTCCATCAGAAGCCGGCCTCCGCCCAGGCGGCGGTATTCCGGTGCCACGTAAAAGGAACGTATCTCCAGCGTCTCCCCGCTGAGCCATGCGGCGGCCGCGCCGCAGGCCACGCCCTCCTCTGTCAGGCCCAGGGCACATAGCGGCTCTCCCTTCTCCAGCTCCTCCGCTGCCTCAGGCAGCAGCAGACTCCGAAAACTGGCCAGGTTATCCTGTCCGATCCAACCTGTATTCATCTGTCTTTCTCCTTTTTTATATTTTCCCTGCCAGACCGGTACGCATCGCCTCTCCGGCCCTTCCCGTATACAGCGCCCCGTAGAGCTCCTTGCCGATTCCCATTCTTCCGATCCGCCTGTATTCCGCCTCCACCGCGCGGATCAGGTCGTCGTTTGTAATCTTTCTATGTTCCGCCGCGGCGCGGTAAGCCGCGGACAGTGCCGCCGATTTGATACCGCTTCCGGTCAGCTCCGCCACTCTGGCGAACACGGAGAAATCGATATTTTCTTCCATCGGCGTTTCCTTCGGGAAGACCTGTTCCCAGAGGCGAAGCCTGGCCGCCTCGTCCGGCTGCTCGATCGGTATCATGTATGTCATTCTTCGCTTGAAGGCGCTGTCGAAATTCTGCATCACATTAGTCGCCAGTATAGAGACGCCGGAATACTCTTCTATTTTCTGCAGCAGATATGCCGTCTCCGCGTTGGCGTAGCGGTCGTTCGAACTCGCCACATCCGTCCGCTTTGTAAAGAGGGCGTCCGCCTCGTCGAAAAAGAGGATCGCGTTGGAGCCGCGGGCCGCCTCGAAGACCGCGCCCAGATTTTTCTCCGTCTCACCGATATACTTGCTGCCGATCTGGGAGAGATCGATGCGGTAGATATCGAGCCCCAGCTCGTTTGCGAGCACCTGGGCGGCCATCGTCTTGCCCGTGCCCGGAGGTCCGTAGAGCACGATGGAGGTTCCGTTTCCATAAGGCAGCTTCCGGCCGAAGCCGAACTCGTCATTCACGATACTCCGGCAGCGGACGCGATCGCAGGCCTCTGTAAGGAGCTGTCTGCTCTCCTCCGACACCTGGAGATCCTCCCAGGTAAAGGGGCTCTGAAGCCGTACGGCATAGTCGCCGAACTCGACCCCGCTTCCGATACGGATCTGCTCCTCCAGCAGCGTCTTCGAGAGCAGAAAGCCCTCCTGCGTGAGTGGCGCCTCCATGACGGCGCTCTTCACAGTCCGGGAAATACGCCCCGGCGTCATATTGTATTTGGAAACCAGTTCCGTCAGATCGACGTCCTCCGCGAGCACCGCCCGGTTTCTTCCGGCAAATTCCTGCCAGAAGAATTTCTGTTCCGACGCGCCCGGTGCTTCCACCGCAAGCACACAGTAAGAACCCTGCACGTGAAGCTCCCCGGACCAGGCCTTCTCACTGCCGGCAAGCAACAGCTTCACGCGGCTTTGCAGAAACGACAGTACCTGCTGAAGCAAAGGCAGCTGATCAGGACGCACATCGTCTCCGCAAAGATAGATCAGCGCGTTTTCAAAAATACTCCCTGAGACCACCAGATGAAGGATCTCAAAGGCCCGATCCTGCGGAAGCTCCAGCAATTCTTTCAGACGAAGAATGAGGAGGTTCGACGCCGTGACCGTTCCCAATGTCTGCGCGAGGAAACGGCGGCCAGAGCCCTTCGCCCCCAGCAAATGGATCAGCCCTTCCTGCCCGGAAGCACTCATGGCCGCATAGATATTTGTCAGCCTTTCAAAAAGTTCCCTGTGGCAGAAATGATCCGGCAGCTCCTCTGGTGCCTCCAGAATCTCACCACAGCGTGCAAGCGCTTCCATGGAAATCGGCCGGTCAAGCAGGACTTCCAGGACTTCACGCCTGAGGGACAGCGGCCGGGACAGGCGGGACATTTCTCGCCCCTCCTTCATCTCCTCCAGAAGGTAGCGGTTCAGAAAGGACTCCGTATCCAGCAGGGTTCCGATTTCATTCTCCTCCTCGCTCAGGAACAGCGCCCCGAGGTCGTGCGTAAGACCCACGATCGGCTTCGCCGCGTTCTCGCGATCCTCCTGGAGTACGCCGAAGATTCTCTCATATTTCCGGTTGAGATCGGCGCAGGCCGCCAGCAGGAAGGCCAGGATCTCCAGCGGAGCGAGGCGTCCCGTGTTCAGAAACTGCCACAGTGGGAGGACCGTCTCATCCTCCTCACCCATCTCTCCACGACGGATCAGCGAGTCAAAGATCGCCCGGACCCGCTCCTTTTCAGGAAATGCAGATCTCTCCCTGGGTTCCAGCGTCTTCATCAGCTCCTCATCGCTTAAGAGGCAGCCGATCCTTTCGAGGCCGGAGGGACACCGATGCTCCTTCTGCACCAGGGCGATCATACACAGCATATCCACAAAGCGCTGCCAGACGGCAAGCTGTTCTTTCCCATCCCGAAAGGGCTCTCCTGGCCCCGTCCCGGGAAAATAATATTCGATAAAACCGTAGTCTTCCCTTTTCTCGCTGTCCATTTGCGCTTCCTTTCGTTTATCTGCCCGCTCCGAATAAGCCTGCCATCCCCGTCCGGCGCGCGCCCATCTGTGCGCGGTACCTTGAGAGTTCCTGCGCTTTCGCCTGATTCTTACGGCGGCCTCCCTGCTGCTGCAGATTTCTCTGTTCACCGGGACCGGAAATCTCCCTTACAACAACCAGTCTGACCTTTCGCCACATGCCCTGGTAGCCAAGCGGCAGGTTCTCGTGCATCTGCGCCTGCGCCAGCTGCGCCTCGTCCATCTCTTCCGGATACCAGATCTGATTCACGGAACCCTGCCGGTAATACGCGTCCGCCAGTTCATGCTCAATGCGGAACGTCGTCCCCACCGGAACCAGGACCTCCGCTTCCCCCTGGATCTGGCTCACATCTGCGATCCGGACGGAACCTTTTCCGTCCAGCCGGAAACGCACCATTGCCTTCTCTCCTCTGCCATCATCATAGAATCCAGCCGCAATTGTGGCAAGCTGAGACGTGCTGGTAAGAGAATTTGTGGTAAAGGTAGAACCTGCGGCGCCCTTCAGCTCCGGCCATACGCCGCCGCCCCGGTACGTAACTCCACGATAAGCCGCCCGTCCTTCAAAAGAAGCGCCGCCCTGGGCATAGGCAACCGGGCCAAGCGGAGTCATCACCTCCGCGACCGGCAGGATCTCTGCCTGGTCGCTGGCTTCCGAGCCACGCTCTGCCAGCGTATCCTGGGTCAGGCGGGACGCCACCTGAATGACATCGTATACCTTATCCATCAGCTCCTCATTGCCCTGTTCCTCCCGGGAAGATCCAAGATACACCTTTGATCCTCCTCTTAGCAGGGCGCGCGCCTCTTCCTCATCCTCCAGCCGGGCTCCCGCGTTCATGACCTTATAAGCCGGACTGGTGTAGAGATTCAGCGCCATATCCTGAGCATTGTAATTGCGCGCGTCATAATCGACGGCTCCCTCCTGTGTCCTGCCGCCGGGGACAAGACCCTGGAACATATTTCCGCCTGCTCCGGACC
>MSHD01000007.1:99179-135473 GCA_001941045.1 Lachnospiraceae bacterium Zagget2 | reverse complement strand
CTGTGGGAAGCTCTCATAATCTCATACATCGAGTTCTGCCTTCCCTGCACCATCCATGCGATCAGCGCCAGCCGGAAATAGAGAAGGTCCCGTTTTCCCGCGCCCAGCATGCGATAAGCTCCGAGCAGCCGCAGCGTCGTGGTGGAGGCGCCGGCGCTTCGAAGCATGCCCTGGGCAGTCACGGGTTCCTCCTGCGGAGATCTCTCCCGTCCACCCAGCCTTCTGCGGACTGCAGAAACAGCCCTGGAAAAAAGATTTCCCTTATTCTGGCCTTCCCTTTCTTTCTCCTCTTTTCTTTTTCCCCTCTCCAGCGCCGCCTTTTCAAACTGCCTCGGACCGGAAAAGGATCTTAACTTTTTCCCCTGCCTGCCAAAGCTCTGATCATAGAGAGCCCTGGATCCCTTCTTCAGAAACTCGTCGCCCGCGAACTCCGCGATCCGGTTCACTCGCCCGGACTCTTTGTCGGAACCCATGCCGCGCATCATATTTTGCAGCGTCCGTCTGCGGGAAGCCTGCTGTTCATCCGTTCCTCCTGTATTGGATACCGCATTATACAAAAGGGACATCTGATCATCCACGCTGCCTTCCCCGTTGATGACATCCTCCAGAAGACCCTCGTTGACCCCGGCAGCCGCGTCCGCCTGCTGCGGCAGCAGTGCTTCCTGAAGCGTCCGGGTGACCTGCAGCTTCGTCTTCGAGATGGAGGTGGCCACCTCCCGCAGCGCATCCGTCTCCTCCCGGGTTCCCATTTCACGACGTCCGGTCTGTGCATAGAATTCCCATCTCTTGTCCTGCATCCCGTAGTAGGCGTTCAGCATGTTACTGAGTCTGACCAGCGCTCCCCTCGCGGCGTCCTGCACGACGGGAGATCGGTGCAGGTTCTGCGCGAAACCTGCCTCATATACATCCGCGGTCTGTCTCCACTGAGGATGCTGGTAGACCTTCTTATACGCGTCTTTGTTATAACTTTCCGGCATGCGCTCCTCCTTTTCTCTACAGCCCGATCAGAGAGGCGTAGGGCTCAAAATCCGATCTGGTAAATACCTTCCCTGTCTTCACAAATTCATAGCGGATCGCCTGCAGATAATGTTTCATACAGACCTCCTGTCCGTCTCCGTCCGCGGCGGCCAGGAAGGCCGCATTGAGGATGCAGTTCTTGATATTACCGCCGACGAACTCGAACTTCTCCGCGAGAAAGCGGATGTCCACATCCTCGCCGAGCGGCGTCCCCTTCGGGATCGTGGTCTTCCAGAGCATCTCGCGCGTGTCCGCGTCCGGGAACTGGAACTCGACGATGTATTTCATACGCCGGAAGAAGGCCGGGTCAATATTGTGCTTGTAGTTCGTCGCCAGCACCGAGACGCCGTCGTAAGCCTCCACCTCCTGCAGCAGCAGCGCCGTCTTGTTATTGTTCGAAGACTGATTGCTGCCGCCGTCGTCGGAGCGCTTGGCAAAGAGGGTGTCGCACTCGTCGAAGAAGAGGACGACGTTGCACTTCTTCGCCTCCCGGAAGATCATCGAGATCGACTTTTCGGTCTCGCCGACGTATTTATCGATCACCTTCGACAGATCCACGCGGTAGAGCTCCAGGTTCAGCTCGTGGGCGATGACCTGGGCGCACATGGATTTGCCGGTGCCGGGCGCGCCGAAGAGCAGGATCGACAGGCCACGCCCGTAGGGGTATTTCTTCGTGTAGTTCCAGTTGTCGTAGACCTGCTTGCGGTAGGTCATCTGGTCGATGGCGTGCTCCAGCGTCTCCCGCTGATCCCGGTTCATGACGATGTCCTCGAAACCGAAGTTCGCCTTGACCCTCGTCGCCTTCTGCGTCAGCTCCGAGCTCATCTGGTTGTTGCAGCCGCGGAAGAGCGTCGCCCGGGGAATCTCGATGCTCTTGTCCATGGTGGCGTAGCTCCTCGCCTGATGGAGCGCGGAGCGGATCTTTCCCGGCGTAAAGAGAAACTTGGTCGCCATCTCGGAGAGATCTACATCCTGCGCCAGCGCATAGTTCTTCGCGTAATAGTTCCAGCAGTCCTCGCGCTCCTGATTGGAGGGCGTCGGAAGTTCGAGCTCTGTGTACTCCTCCTTCGTCATGTCCTTCATGGAGAGCTTCTCCTTACTCAGGGCGAAGACCAGAAGACCGTGCCGCGTGAGCTTCGAAAAGGCCAGATCCATGTAGCCGAAAAATTTCTCCTTCTCCTCCTCACGATAACTCAGATCACTGAGACAGCAGCAGGCCCCGATCAGGATGCACTCGCGCGTCACCGCCCAAAGCGCCTTGTCCACAAAGGAGAAATCATAATCGAAGAGCTTCTTACAGTTGACCGACACCGCCTGCAGGCCGTGTCGCGCACAGAAATGTTTAATAAAAAATTTTCTGCCGCTGCCCTCGTCCCCGTAGTAAGAGAAGATCCGCACGCCCTCTCCATAGGAGATCTCCATGGCCTCGAGCACACCCTCGTTTGCCATGATGGGATCGAGCTCCCCCTCCCCGGTGAGCATCTGGAAAAAGCGGATATAGTTTTCATCCAGGCGCAGGGGATGCTTTCCGAAAAGGAAATCGATCACCCGTTTGTCCGGAGATACGACAGTCGAGAAGGGCATGCTGCCCTGCACGCGCAGATCTAAAAGCGGCAGGAGCTGTTCCAGGCAGACCGACATGTCGCCGTAGGCGCCGGTGATGGAAAAGCGGCCTCCGTAGTAGAGCTTCGCCGCAGATTCGATCGTCGGCGCGGAGAGATTTCCATTTTCATTGATCACCTGGAAGACGCCCGCATAGTCGGTCTGCGTGGAGGCGAGGATACTCGCCGCCAGGCAGAAAACGGTGAAATTCTCAAATTCCAGACGACGACAGATATCGTGAAAAGGCAGGGAGATTCCCGCTTCGACAGAATGCTCTGCCCGCCTGTTTATGTACGCGATCATCTCCTCCGCCATCTCCTCTGACCTTCCGCTCCCGGCAAAAGCTGCAGAGTCGCTGCTGTCCGCAAAGTCCGCAAAGAGGTCAAGCAGATCCGGATCCTCCTCACCCCGGTCCGGCTCTTCGGATTCCCTCTGCGCCGGCTCTTCCGCTCCGTTCTGCGCGGCCTGGTACGCGAACTGTTCCAGCTTGTTGCGACAGGTGTCATGGGCGATCTCGAGATCCGGATACAGGACGTTCTTATAGCCGCCCTGTCCCGTCGCGTAGACCTGTTTCAGCCCGGAAAGATAACGGTCCATCGCCTCGTTGACGCAGACGAACAGATATTCCATATATTCCTCATAGCTCGCAAAGGGCTGTTCCCGATCTTCCCCCGCAAAAATTCTGCCAACGTCCATCCTGTCTCTCCTTTACTTTCCATCGTACCTCTCACCCGTACGAAAAATCGCTGTGCGGTCAAATACGCTCTTCTGCGTGTTAAAGCCACCGAACGTATCGTCGTCAAACACCGCTTTCTTTTCATTCAGATAAGACTGACGCCTGCGCTCCATGTACTCGTCCATCTCCTCATCTTCCGGCTCCGGCTTCCTGGCCCGCTTCTTCGCATCCTCGATCAGCCTGTCGGTCACCCGCATGCGTTCTCCTCCGGTCCGATACCCTTCTCAATCGTCAGAATGTTGCAGCCGTTCTCATAACGATATTCCACGTGGTCCATCGTCTGCTTTACCATATAGATGCCCAGACCGCCGATGCCCCGCTCCTCCGCGGAGAGCGTGATGTCGGGATCTTCCTTTTCCAGAGGATTGTAGGGCATGCCATGATCGATGAGTGTCACCCTGCAGCGTCCCGGATCACCAAGGACATCCATCTGTACGGCTGCCTCGCCTTTTTTGTCCCCGTAAGCATAGCTGGCAATATTCACATAGAGCTCTTCTACAGCTACCAGAATCTCCGTCTGCACGGATTTCGGGCAGCCGCATTTCGTAAGATGCGCCTCTATGGCGTCCAGCACCGTATAAAGCGTGTCGTTACTGGCCTGAAGCTTCAGGTCCACCATCCTTTCCATATCATTCTCCCTTCCTTTTCAAAGCAATCTCTCTGTATGCAAGTCCCGCCGCGTTCTCCCGGTCATGCGTGGCCGCTACCACGGTGATTCCCTGCCGGTGAATCAGCTCAAAGAGACCCATGATCTCCTTTGACTCCGACGGTGACAGATTTCCTGTGGGCTCATCGGCCAGCAACAGCGCCGGATAGTTCGCCAGCGCCCTGGCAAGGCACACCCTCTGCCGTTCCCCTCCGGATAGCTGCGCCGGATAGCTTCGGTGCAGGTGACTGATGCCGAGCAGCCGGAAAAGCGAGGTGATCACCATCCGGTTATCCTTCCTCTTTCCCCCGGCAATCAATCTTGCCAGCTCTACATTTTCATAAACATTTTCCTCAGCAATCAGCGGCGTCTCCTGAAAAATCTCCCCGATCTTCCTGCGATAAAGCGGAATATCCTTTCCGCGGATTTTTCCGATATCCTGCCCTGCCACAAGGATACGGCCACCCGTCAAGGGCGTTTCCCTCAGAATAAGACGCAGCAGGGTACTCTTTCCCGCGCCGCTTTCCCCGGTCAGCAGTACGAACTCCCCCTGACGGACAGTCTCACAGAAATCGCCGAAAACCGGCGCCGCACTCTCATCATACCGCTTCTGCACATGTTCAAAACGGATCATGATGCGCTACTCGATCGTCAGCATTTTGGAAAAGCCTGTCATATCGAACACCTTCATGACGGCGCTGCACACATGAACCAGCTTCATGCTTCCGCCCTTGGAATTCGCGGTCTTCTGACCGATCAGCAGCGCACGCAGTCCCGAACTGGACACATAATCCACCTTCTCCAGGTCAAGAACCACTTTATTCCCTTTCTGAAATGCCTGGAGTATGCTCTTCTGAAGCTGCGGGCTTGTGTTTGTATCCACCCTGCCTTCCACGCTCAGCTGAACCACATCTGCCTGTCTTGTCTCTGAAATTGTCATTCTGATTTATCCTCCTGTTCTCTTTCTATCCTTCCAGCCGGACGGCGCCGTCCAGCACCTGACTCTCGTCCAGCGTTCCTCTCTTCTGTCCGGCGATCCTCACGTCCATATCGAGATAAGCATAATCGTCGAGGACGCCCTCCCGCTGTACGCTGATGATATGCAGACGCGCCCGCGCGGGCTTAAACTGGTTCAGCAAAAACAGCAGCCGGGCCTTTGTGAGCTCAGAAAGGGGCTTTTTCACGAGAATCGTCACATCGTGCACACTGTTCCCATAGAGCCGCTCAAACTCTGCCATCTGCTCCGGCCCGATATAATCCGCCATCACATTGCGCTCAAGCACCTGCACCTTCTCACCGAGTACGATCCGGGCCACGCGCTCAAGCGCCGCCTTCGTCCCCTTCATCCGGTTCAACGCGTAGGCTTCTTTTACGAGCGGCCGTAAGATCGCCTCATCCAGGAAATCATTTCCCACATCCACACCAAGCCAGGAAGCATATATGGGCAGATATTCCGGCGGACAGCTGTCCAGATCCAGCAGTGCGGGCAGGCGGTCGATCTCTCCGTCAAAATCATTGTACAGACTCGAAAAGACAGAGAGCCAGCGATGAAAAAAACTGTTCCTCTCCTGATAGACGGCAGGAAAGGTATACATGAAATTGTCCCCCTGCGCATCAATGCGCAGGCCGCCGATCTCGCAGCTTCCCTCCCCGACAATCTCAAGCATCAGATAGAGATATCTGCCCTTCAGGCTGTAGAGCAGCATATCCTCCCGGTTTACAAAACGCAGCGCCTCGATCCTGCTGAAAAATTCCTTCTTTATGCTGTTCGCTTCGGCCGCATTGCAGAGGAAATTCTCGATCCGCACGGGCTTTCCCTCCCGGTAGAAGGAATCCTCATTAAGTGCCGCCACGCGGATATAACAGATCATGTCCTCGGGACGCCGGATATCCAGGGACAGTCTTCCCCACTCAGAGTCCGCCTGCCCACTGTCAATCGCCTTCAGATAGAGATAATGGGATGCCGCATTCGGGCAGGCACGTAAAGCCCCGTCTCTCTCTACCACAAATCCGGGATGGAAGCCGCTTTCAAAGCGGTTTTTTCTTATACTGTATGTCGTTCTGTCCGCCATCGTCTCTCCTCCCTCAGATTCTGCTCACTACCGTCTCGATCTGAATCTCACCGGCGCTGCAGAGACAATTCTGCGCCGGAATCACATCGGAATCCTGAATCCTTGCCAGTGCCTGGTTCCGCGGATGCAGGGACAGGTCGCTGACAAAAGCCACACAGTCCAGCTCCTCGATCTGGTGAAAAATCTGATCAAAACGCAGCGCTTCGCCAAAACCACGTTCTGAGCTGACACAGTCCACCGCCGTGCGCACCGTGTCAACGATCTCCTGAAGACTGTTTTCATAATGACGCTTCACACAGACCGTCCCCAGCACATCCACCTGCGTGTAGACCGGCCCGACGATCTCGATCCGCGTCGTCAGAAGTCGACGCTCTTCAAGCTGTCGCTCGATTGCCGCCCGGTAATGTTCCGAGAGCTCCGGGAACTCCTCGTCCGTGTCCGGTTTTACCGCGATGCGTACCAGATTCCTGCTCTCGTCCATGAAGGCCTTCACCTTATGAATGCAGAGCTCCGGCGTCTCCCTCACGAGGCGCTCATAGTCGGCGGCAGTCACCGCAGTACAGGGTCTCTGCAAATCCTCGAGGAATCGTCGTTTTACCTGATCCAGACTCTCCCGGAAACAGCCCCGTGTCCCCGGGCCGGGATTGTAGAAGCGCGCACCAACAGGATCCTCTGCAAACAGTGTATTGCCTTCACGGATATTGCCCTCCTCACCGCGTGTGACCGCGAAAGCCCCCATATACAGGCTCGCTCCGATGAAGCGCCCCGCGTCCTCGATGACAATCTTCCCCTCATCCTCATAGAGATAGTAGCTCAGATCATCCTCTCCGAAACGGCTCGGACGCACAAAATCGTAGAGCTCCTCCCCGTTCTCGTCAGGCCGCTTCGCAATGATACAGAAGGACTCTGCCACCACATGACCGGCCGGAAGCCGGAGCGTCTGGTGATCCATCCCCAGAACCTCTCCCAGATAATACTGACGCATGATCTCCTCCGAGTAGGCCACGATCTTCACGGCATTTTTCAGTTTCTCCGGACTGTAGCCGAAGCGCTCCTTATCGAAAATAAAAGTAAGCGTGCCGTCCGGCGCCTCCTCGTAGTCAAAATATCTCCCTTTTCCGGCACGGACACCGGCGCGCGTGTATTTCCGGTAGGAGGAACCCTTCTTTTCCTTACAGAAAACTGTGATGTAACCCTCCTTAAGAAGTCCGCTTTTCAGACTGACGCGTGCAGTCCGGTTCGAAGTATAGCAGATTGCCCTTGTGTCCTTCTGCCAGACCTCGAACAGAAATCCGCTGACCGCCAGAAGGCGCGGCGCCACATCGTACTGCGCCCGCGTAAGCACGGCGCGCAGCGCAAAACACTTTCCGGGAGCGTCCGGACAGGGAAGTGCATTCTGCGCGGGCAGCCGCATCCTGATTTCCCCGCTCGTCAGAAGACAGCCGGTATCGTCGCGCACATGCATGGGGACGAAGCCCTCCTCCGTGTAACACTCCCAGCGGATGTCCGCGAACATGCTGCCGCCCTTTGCAGAAGAAGGATTTCGCTTATGGCGTTCCGACGCCTTCACATAGAAAATAAGCTCCTCCCCTGCATCTGGCAGGGCATCCGCCAGAAGCCACAGGCTGTCACCGGCCTGCGGATGTGTACCGAATATGACAGACGGTACCCGCACCTCACGGTCCAGAAGATGTGAGCAGTCCTGCCATTCTCCGCCGCACTTTCCATATATGGCAGTAAGATGACAGGGTTTCAGATGGAAGGAACGGTTCGTCTCAAAACACAGATCACCGAGGAAAAACTTCTGATTCGCTGCGAGGCAGATTTCCTCCCGCTGGCCTTCCGTAGCCAGCAGCACGCGGGCAGGACGCCCCTTCTGCGCGCGAAAACCGACCAGTTCCAGCAGCTTCTGCTGGATCGCAGGCGTAATCTCATTGATATGATTCTGCTGCAGGATCTGGAAGGCCGTCAGGTTTTCCAGGATCGTGACCCCCGGGTCGGAAGGATTGAAATTCGTCCACTCCTCCGAATACATGGGAATCTCCGTAAAAGCCTCCGCCATCAGCTCTTCATATGTCCGGTCGTCCAGATTCCGGTTATTCAGCATGCTGCCTCCTCCTTACTGCTCGTCCTGGAGCATAACATGAATCTTATGCTCTCCGCTTCTGCAGACGAAAAACGGATGCTCCGGGGCACTGTTAAGATCGGCCTCATGGCTTCCCTGACGGTCCTGCCAGGACACGGTTACCGCCATTCTGCGAACCACGGCCTTACTACGAAGCCGGTTCAGCTTCATCATCAGCTGCGCACGCCTCGGCAGTGCGCCGATGGGCCAGCCCTCTCCGGCGTTTCCGTATACCGGATTCAGATATTGCTCCAAAGTGTCAAGAAGCAGATTCTGCGTCTCAAAGCTGTCGTCCATCTGCGGAACACACACCCACAGACTCACACTGATCCTCGCGTACACCGGTTCCGCAAGATACAGATCCTTCGGAGCGATTGTAAGCTCACAGGCCTCCTGCAGATGCTTTTTCAACTGCCCCGACAGACTGTGGAAGGAGTAGGAGCCAACATCAAAATCCTTCATCAGAATCAGGAAGCAGAGCGCCTGATCGTCCTTCCTGCCGTCTGCGTCCAGGCCGGTCACTCCCTTCACCTGCGCGATCAGATCGGAATAATTCTGTATCTCCTGTATGTAATCGTCCATGGAGACCAGGCGATGTCTGGATTTCAGGATCCCTGCTCCGCGGCACAGCGCGCCGTCCAGCGTCTCCATACTGCTCCCGCCATAAGCCTTCGCAGGATTATGAATCTCCCCGATAAACATCAGGCTGCCCATGGAACCGTTGATCTGTCCAGGCTCCACATTTCCCTCACTGCCGGCGCAGCGGCGGATGACCGTGCGGAAAGCCACATCATTCGTCACCCTCGGGAAATCTGCATGTACGCCGTCGCCAAAGATCAGGCGGCTGTTCATGCGATCGAGCAGGAAACTCCGTCTCGACTCCGGGAAATCCAGCCGATCCGCTTCCCTCCATCTCACATAGAAGGAACTGACTTCACCCAGCATATCGTACTCCGCACGCACCTCATCCGGCGTTTCCCGCAGCATACGCTGCATCAGAGGACGTGAGAGCGTATTTTTTTCGTTAACCCACAGTTCCACATCCAGAATGTGGCTGACGCCGAGACTCACCTCCATGTCGGGCGCAGCCGCGTCGATATAAAAATCTTCCTCATCCATCGTCTCGATATTCGCCGTCTCAACCGCATTAAAGCGAATATCGCGGATCAGCGGCGGCTCCCCGGTAAGCCGGTTCTCTTCACCGTCCACGGGGCTGACCTGTATCCAGTAGGCACTCCTGCCCTCCAGTGTCGTCCGGCACATGTCAGAGGGCGGAAGGAAGCGCACAATTCCCGGACGGGACATGCCCATCGTCTGGTCGACGACCTTCATCTGACGAAAGCCCTGCGGGCTGTAATAAGAAAACCTGCAGCGGATTCCCTGGAACCGCGCATGATCGTCGATCTGGAAAAGCAGTCCTGCAGGGCCTTTTTCGATCTTTTTCTCAAAGCCCAGGTACAGAGCGTCATCTTCATACTCCCCGCCTGAAAAAGCCGTGAAGGCCTCTCCCATACGAACTTTTTCCGTCAGGTCGGTTCGCATGGTGCCGCTGATTGAGACGAGCCGCTCTGCCTTCATCCAGCGATCCTCGTAGGAGAAGGAAATCCGCAGCTTCTCAATCCTGGGATAATGGTGAACACAGGGTACCATATAACAGTTGTCGGCCTTCAGAAGGCGGATGCGGATGCAGCGCCCCGCGAAAGCGCCCGCGCCGGAGCTCTCCCAGTCGGAAGGGCAGAGAAAGGAAATCTCATAATGCGCGCCTGTATCCCCGGCGAACAGGTTCCGGGTCTCCCCGTCACAGATCAGCTTTTTCCAGCCCAGTCCGTTAAAGTATTCAAAGGAAATCTCCTCGGCTCTCGCGTCGGCGGCAGCGTCCGTCCAGTAGACCTTCGGCTTTCTCTTGATAATTTTCAGTGATGTATCCTCCTCGCGGGGCGCGCCGAGAATGCGGTGCTCCAGGAAGGACAGGTCGAAACTGATCGTAACCCTGGCTCCTGCCCTGGAAAAATACAGGTCATGGCCGATATAACACTCCTGATACAAAGACAGCGTCTCGCCAAAGGGAAGGAAATCCTCAGTATCGAAATCCTCGGTTCCATTGTTCGCGAACTGGGCAGGCATCGCTTTTCCGGAGGAGGAGACGCTGATATCCGAAACCGAATACGCCTCCCGCACCGGCTCCTTTGCGCAGAGCGCCAGCAGACTATAGGACTGTCCGTCCAGCTCTACCTTTTTATTCTCCTTTTCCTTCTGAAGAAGCACGGTCTTACCGTCCTCCAGAACCTCCGCGGACTCCACCGGGACAAGTCCCTCCTCTGTGTGGTAAAAGAAGCGGAATGCACCCTCGCGGATACCGTCCGGCAGCGCAGAATTTCCCTCTATCCGGACATAGAGACTGTCATTTTCCAGATCAAGCGCGGAGGAGTGATAGAAGATCAGCGCATACTGCCCGATTCCTTCCTCGCAGGAGTCAAACAGATAAAAGGCCTTAAGAGCCGCTTCCTGCGGTTCCTCATCCGTGTCAGATTCCGGTTCCTCCACGATACGCGGCAGGGAGAAATGCCCTTTCAGCGGAATAATTCTCCCGTCCTTTTTCTGGGTCATGAACGCACAGTCAAGGGAGGCGTTCGTGACATAGAGATCGTGGAGCGTCTCAAAGATGAGCTGTCCATCGTAAGTGTCCGACTCGGCCAGAAGCTTTGTCCCTTTCGGCACCTCCACACCCGGGATGGTGTCCTGAGCCAGCTCCATGACGACCGTCGCCTTTGCGGGGCGGGCGGGCAGAAGAGAAACACCCAGAAAATTCACAAATTCCGTGTGATATCTGTCCAGGACCTGCCCGCAGCGCACGATATTTCCGGCCATCTGTCCGGCAAACAGCTTCGCCAGAACGGAGCCAATGTCCGGGTCTTCACGGTCAAAACGCCACTCCGGGACATAGGAGGCGGCTAACTCCTCGATCTGCCGCTCCAGCTCCTCCCGCGAACGACCGTCGATCCGGGCGTCATTCATATTCTTCTTCATACTGTTCCTGTTCATAGGCTTCTTCCTCAGCTGACGCTTCTAAGTAAAAGGGAAATACCAGATTGTCACTGGTGTTGCTGTCACGGATCATATAGTCAATCTCTACCATCAGGCAACCGTCCCGTACCTCGGAGTCCGTTGTGATCTCCACATCCCGCACACGCGGTTCCTGGGATGTGATCTGATCCCTGAGCGAGCGGATCATCATATTGATGGTCGTCGCGTTGATGTCCATAAAGGTATAGGACATGAGGTTACTCCCGAAATCCGGTCTCAGGAAGCGCTCTGTCTGCTGTGTCATCAGGATAAGGTAAATGGATTCCCTGACACTCTCCTCCTGGGACGACACGGCAAAACGTCCCGTAGCCCTGTTGATCTGAGGGGGAAACTTCATCCCCGCTCCGAGAAAATCTCCTTTCGGCATCTATCCCACACTCCTCATTCTTTATCCGATCTTGATCGGCGTACCGGATATCGTCACAGCTCCGCTGCTTGACAGCTTGAGCGATCCTTTCGCGCTCGCCTCCAGCGTGGATGCTGTGAGCTTCAGCGCGCTGTTCGCGTTCATCGAAAGCTCGCTCTGCAGCGTCTCCGCATGCTTCGTAGCCTTCACGGAAATCTCTCCGGCGCTTCCGTCCAGCTTTATTTCCACCTTCTCACCCACCTTGATCGTGAGGGTCTTCGCGGCGGTGATCTCCATATTTCCTTCTTTTGTGTCCAGCTTGATACAGTTTTTTCCGTCCTTGTCAGACAGGGTGATCATACTGTTCTCATTATCCAGCTCAATCCGATGCGACTCTTTTGCCGTGACAAGCCGGATCTTGTCCTTCTCGCCGCTGCCCTCTTTATTGTCCTCAAAGTAGAGTTGATTCCCGTTTTTTGTGACGATTTTTTTATACTGATTCTTCTCATCGACAGATTTCTTCAGGATCTCATCGCTGTCCTTCGGAATACAGCCGATCACGTAAGGCTTCTCGATATTGCCCTGTTCAAACACGAGGAGCACCTGGTCGCCGACCTCCGGCAGAAAGTACTGCCCCCAGCCGGAACCGCCCGACGGCATGGCGACGCGTGCCCATTTGAGCTCGTTCGCCCCCTTGTCACGGGTAGGCACCGTAACGCAGACGCGACCCGGCATATCCTTGCTGTAGTTCTGCGCCACCAGACCGATCACGACGCCGAAGATCCGGTTGTCGCCGGTGTCGGTCTTCATGACCTGCTTCTCCGCCATATCATCTATGATGTCAAAGAGTCCCATGGGCTTCTCCTTTCTCTTACTCCATCTTTGCCGCCCGACCCACGACCTTCGTGATGTAGCCGCGGTCGCTGTCCATGATATGCCGCACCGTCACGAGGTAGAAGGTGTTTGAGACAGCAGTCCCGAGGCTCTGGATCTTCAGGAAGCGTCCCGGCACCAGCTCCGGCATCCCGATGAACTCCGCCTCCAGCGTACCCAGCCGGTAGGAAATGTCCTCGGCCAGATATTTTGCGCGATAACCCGCTTCCGTCACACTCGTCACGGTGGGGTCAATATAGACCTTCTCGGATTTGCTCAGCAGAGACTTCGCCTTGCTCCCCTGAGAAATCTTATTCTGCAGCTTTTCCTTTGAGGAGATCGCCTCGGATTTGCCCACATCCATTCCGCGAACCTCGACAGTCTCCACGAGGCCGGTGAAATCGTAACTGATCTCAAAGCTGCGAAGCCCGTTCCCCGGCCCCAGCTCCATGAGCAGCTCCGTGTTGCTGCGGGCCTTGCGGAAATACACCGTGCCTCCCACGGAAAAAAACTCGTAGTTATATTTCTTCGCAGCCTTCACGACAAACTCATAATCGTTCTCGCAGACCATCTCGATCGTCCGGTCGTCAGCGGCCTGATCCGGCGTGTCCGTGACGTCAAGACTCGTGATGATATCATCCGACTTCAGTTTGGAGTAAGCGGTTTTCTGCAGAATCTCCTTCACCGCCCCGGAGAACTTCGTGGCCGTCAGCTGCTTCGAGTAACTGCCGTTCATCATGATCCCCTTCACATCCATCGCACTCACCTCAACCCCCGGGACGCCGCCCTCCTGGAAGGCAAAACGGACGCCGGAGATGAATCCGCGAAAGACCTCGCGCGCGGAGGAGCCGTAGCCCAGACTGATGACGACACTCGAACCCATGTAAATATACTGGCTGATGGCGTCAAAGAGAAACTCACTGTTGATATAATCATAGCAGTTGTAAATCCAGAAGGTCGCTGCGGCAGCCTCAAAACCACTGGTCATCTCAACCTCGATGTCCGAGCCGGCCAGCCCCGCCTGATTCTCAGCCAGATCTTTTCCGCCGATCTTCAGCACTGCCACCGGATAGGTGAAGTTCTCATATTTTGTTTTCAGACTCGCGTAGGTAAACGACGCCATTTCCCGCTCCTTGCCCTTACAGTTTAAAGTTTAAAAGGCTTCCCACTTTCTGCGACGTGCTGACAAGACTCTTGTTCCCGCTCCCAAAAGCCCTGTTATAGCTCGTCCTCCAGGCTCCCATATTGTTCTCCGCGACATCCTTGTCCGCACAAATCATATAGAGCATGACCTCCGCCCGCGTCGGAATACCGAGCGGATTAAACATCGTGTAGCGCGCGTTCACCCGTTCGAGATAGCCGTCATAGCGAAGCTTTCCCCAGCAAAAGGCCATCTTCCTCGTCCGGTTGGAATGAAGGGCTCCCGTGAAAGCCTCGACCTCCTGCTGCACAGAGTGGTTTGCCTTCCTGGCCAGCGACATTCCGGTCTTCACCACGTTCGTCGCCAGCGCCGTAGCGGACAGGTTCAGCTTGTCGGACAGGAAGGCGTCGGAAGGATCGGTCCGGTCAAAGAGCAGCTTCACCTCCAGCGTGATCCGGATATCCTCCGGCGCCATACCGACGCTCTGTTCCTTGTTTTTATTCGTAGCCGTAAAATTCGTTCTTGTGACCTGTCCATCTCCAAAACCGTAACCGCTCAGATGTAGTGTGGAGGGATTGAACATCACCTGAAAGGTCCTCACAGAGCCTGTCGACGTCCCGGCGGCAGAGGTCCCGTTCCCCAGCATCTCCCTCGCCTTCGCAGCCACTTCGTTCGCCACGCTTGCCAGTGGGAGGGCCTTTCCACCAGCCGCCACCGCTTCCACGACCGTAACCGAAGTGGGACGCTGATCATAAATCTGAATACAGGCCTTTGTAATATTGCCGGTCATACCCGCCAATGTGCTTTTCAGTGTACCTGCAACCGCGCTCATGACTTCCTCCCTTCCGATATCATAAATTTAAATTTAAAAAGTTGTTGTTTGTCAGCTTGCTGAGTGTACTCTTACTGCCAGAGGTACCCGCTACCCCTGCCGCTCCGAAGATTCTGGTAAAGGCCGCGTCCCATTCTGACTTGTCGGCATCTGACTCCCGGTTCTGGCTGATCGTGATATCCGCCGTCCCGCGGACCGGATCCCCACTCTTGTTGAACATCGTGTAATTGCAGTCCACACTGTTCAGCTCTCCCCGGAAGAACATCCCACTCCAGAAAAAGATCACCTGCCGCGTAATCTCCTGTGTCAGCAGCGACATGAGCCCTTCCATCTGCGGCTGCACAGAATATCCCGAACCGGTGGATTTCAGCTTCTTGACCGTGCTGGAACCCATTGAGATCGCATTCCCCAGAGTTGGAGACAGGTTTTCCAGCATGAAAGCATCGCTCACGTTCACGTCGTCGAAGACGAGCTGGCAGGACAGACTGCTGACGGTTCTGCTGAATTCCTGAACCGTCTGATTGACTGCCTCTCCTCCGAGGTTTCCTCCAGCATAGCGGATTTTTCTGCCGCTGCCCTGCGTGTTCAGATAAAGCGTGTTCGGATTATACTGGAGCTCCAGAGCCAGATACCCTTTCCCCGTCAGGCTCCCACTCTTCACGATCGAGCTGTAGCTGCTTTTTATACCCGAGGAAAGCGCGCTCGCTGTCGTCGAGTTCAGACTTCTCCTGAGCAGATCCGCATCCTTCGCGGCCGCATCCACCGTATCGTTCGCCTTGATCTGCCGGACAAAGAGCACAGCCTTTGTCGCGTTCCCGGTCAGACTGTTCAGAGCATTCTGAAAAAGCGCTGTATTCATGAATCCATGCTTCCTTTCTCACTGATCTGCCTTGTATATCAATATCCTCTGCGGCGCTTTTCGCTCGCCAGCCGCCGCTCAAGTTTCGTATAAATCTGATCGGACAGGGCTCCCATCTGCTGCCGCAGGCCTCTCTGGATGAGCCGCTCAATATCTTCACGCTCTTCCACCTCAGTCCGGCTCGTCTGCCTCTGTACACTCGTAGTCTGCGTCTGCACATTCTCCTCCACACGCTTCGTGGTCTCCACATCGCGGCGGATCGTCTGGTTCTGCGCGAGCAGCTCCTGCAGGGTTTCCTCGTCCAGGGTGCTCTCCGTGGATTTATGAACCAGCGACAGCTCCTGATGACTGTACTCCGTCTGACTGCCCGGAGGGAAAGTCGCCTGCCCGTAATCCTGGCTTCTCTCCGTCACGCTTTTCAGCACCTCTCGAATCTCGTGCCGGTCTTCTGAAACCTCCTGCGTCACATTCGTGTTTTCCCGCTCGATCAGACGGATATCCCGGGCAAGCCGGCTGATATCCCGGCTCTGTTCCATCTCCCCCTGACGTCCGGCGCTCCGACGGGATTCCTGCAGCTCCTCCAGCCTCTGATAGAGCACTCTCGTCTCCTCCGGAAGGCTCTCGATCAGCTTACGATCCACTTTGGAAGGGGGGGTCGCTTCCTCCGGGGTCCTGCCCAGGTGTTCCTCCAGCACCTGCTGTGGATTTTCCAACGCCCGCAGGCTCTCCTCGCGCATTTTAAGAAGTGACGGCTTTTCCTTCTGCTTTCTTCCTGCTTCCTCCTGCTGCCGGATCTTTACAAGCTGCTGATATCGCTCGTAGTTCTCCACATTTCTGCGATTGATTTCCTGAAGTTCACGCTCCAGACGTTCCTCGTCAGACTCCTGCAGACCCGCCTGCTCCTCCGAAGACGCTTCCTCAACAGAATAAAATGTCTGCTCCGCTGCGTCCTGACGGATGTGGTAATGATCCTCCCCGCGGACGAGCCTTTCCGTTCGTTCCCGGATCTGTTCCCGCTCTTCCATGAATCCGGTTTCCGGCTCTCTCTCCGGATAAATCAAAGATTCCTGAACTGTGAAATCCGATCCGGACTGCATGATCTCCGTCGCCGCTTTCTTCTCCTCCGGCGCCTGCCAGCGCTCCAGAATGCTTCGGACGGTATCTCCGCCGCTGCTCTCCGGCAGGACATCCCTTCTGTCCTGACTTTCCGCCGCGTTTTCCTGCTCCTGCAACCGGGAATATGACAGAGATACCGGATGAAGGCTTTCTTCCGGCTCACCCGGCGACGGGTAGACTGAGGAAAAATACTGCTTCAGCGTCTGTGCGATCTGCGCCTGCAGCAACTCTTCATCTGAGCTTCCCACAGCTTTTCCGGGACTTCCTTCCTCCCGAAAGCCGCTGTCCGCGCTGCCTTCCGCAAGGAGCGTGAGCTCCACCGGAGCCGACGCGCCCGCTCTTTCTTCCTGCGGCGCTTCCTCCCGGCTTTTTGGTGCCGTGCGTCTGCGCGCGCGCGGTGCTTCCGTCCCGCGGTGGCTCTTCTCTTCCGCCTTCTCCCGCTGCTCTGTTTCTGTTTGCGCCGTCTTCCACTCTTCCCCATTTTCAGGGAACCCTGCGCTCCGCCCCGGAAGCCCCGTGTCCGCTGTGACAATTTCTTTTATCCGCTCTGTCAGCATCTGCAGCGACGTGGTATTCTCTATTGTCTCCGAAGCAATCTCCCCGTAGCGGATATCAGCCGGCCGCATCCCCTCCTCCGGAAGCGCCTCCCCTCTCTGTACAGAAGCCGGCCGGCCGCCCGGGAGCTGTGCCTCCGTCCCCGCGATCTTCAGGAGCTCACGCAGCGACGTGATCTCCCTTTCCTGCATCTTAAGAGTCTGCTCCTTTGCGTCCTGCCTTACGCTGAGCCGGACATTCTGCCCTTCCGTCCGGTAGAGCATACGCCGGAACGTATTTTCCGCCGACTGATAAAGACTGTTTTCCAGATGGATCCAGACGTCCGAGCCACGAATCTGCCTCACAGACAGATTCTGAATGAGGCTGTCCGCAAGATTCAGGAGCACCGCTGAGGTGAGCCGGCTGTTCACCGCATTCTCCGTCAGGGTATCTCCTTCCTGCGCGTTCTCCTCATAATAGTTTTCATGGCGGTACACGAACGGAACCTGTGTCCCCGTCGTCTCCGTCTCCAGACGGTTGAGAAGAATCCGTGACACGGTCCGCTGCTGCTCTGCAAAATTCAGCTCCTGCGCGTTGATATACTGCGCCTCCGTCCGGACAGAATAAAAATTACTCAGGATCTGGTAAAGTACACCGGTCTGAAGACGATTCATAATCTCTTCATGGAGATGGAGCGTACTCTCCCGGTTCAGGCTCTGCTCCACGAGCCGGCTCTCGCCGGCCAGATTTCCATACTGCTCCACCGTCCGGTTGAGTTCTTCCATGTGATTCCAGTAAAGCTCCGTCAGCTCCTCCACATTCCGGCTCTCCTGCTTCAATTCGGACACCTGTTTCATGAAGTAACTGACATTCGTCACGCCGAGCCGCTGCAGCACATCCGTGATATACACCCGGTCCTGATAGCTGAGCTTCACCTCATCCGCCACGGCAATCCGGTTCAGCAGATTGTTGATCATCGTGAGCTTCATCTCGCGGATATTCCGGACGCGCGTGTCCTCCACGATACTGGTCAGCGCGCCTCCGCCTATGTAGACCTCCGGCGGCGCCATGACCACATGAAGTAGATCCTCGCGCTCCATTTTCGCAGCGGCCAGCTGATAATTTCCAAGGATGCGCTGCGCAAAAGATTCATGGGAGGATGCCATGGCTCTCCCGCATTTGATCGCTATCGGCGCTTTGATTGTCAGCATGGCTCTCCTCCTTTCGCATCATCAGACTGTCTTTGTCGTCGCCGACAGATAGGAGGCTACGCTCGCCGCGCTCTTCGTCGGCGGCCACTTTCTGGCAGCCCCCTCCATCTCAGCTTTGCGGGCCTCCGTCGCATGTCCCGCCGCGCTGCCGTTGATTCCCTTAAATGCCTGGCCCGCATCCTGACTACTCAGCTCTTCCTCCGTCAGCACACTTCTGGCCGAACCTCCATCGGCAAACATCCATTTCTTCGCCAGAGCCTGCATGTCGCTCTTACCCGGCTCCGCCGCGCCGCTCTTCCGCGCAGAACGCGTCCCGCTGCCTTCCTTGCTCGTTCCGTCAAAGCTCCACGCATCCGCGGTAATCCCCGCGAAGGGATTGTCAATGCAGAACATCTCCCGGTAGGCGATCGTCGTCGTCTCAACCAGGAGGGCGCTGCGCTCCGAATCAAGCTCCCCGAAATCCTTCGAAATCACCGTGCAGCCGGTGAACAGATAGTAGCGCACGGTCTGATCGCTCCCGTAGGTCCGGTTCACCATCAGGATGACCGGCAGCACCAGGTCTGTGCCGAGCGTCAGCGGATCGAGAAGATTCACGCCCACGTAGCGCTCCACCTGAAAGGTAAAGGGCTGCGAGATCGGCTTGCGCAGCATATGTACATAATCGTTCAGGCCGCCCTCCTGGACGTACTCAAACTCGTTCGCCCTGTTGAAGGATTTGATGGATTTGCAGGGCAGATCGTACAGCGCCTCCACACGAAGCACAAAATTGAAGTTGACGAGCGGCTTGCGATCCAGGTTCAGACCGATATCGAAACTGAACAGATCTGACATGGCGTTTCACCTCCTTAGCGCGTCGGTTTCATGTCAAGAATACTTTTCTCCTTCTTGTTTTTGGAGGGATTCAGGCTCTCGTTGATGCGGGAGATCTCACCACACCATTTCCGCCTGGTCACGTGATCGAGCCCCATCACGTCCCCGCTGCCCCAGTGGAAATAATAGGAAATGAACGCCATCTCCTTATAAAGCTCCTCCTCGGGGTACAGCCTTATCCCTCCACGGTAAAATTTAGAGGAACCCGGAAAATCTTTCCGCAGTCCGGACACACCGCCTCCATCGTAGGCGGCTCGATGTCGTTGATCCGCTGATACATGTCCTGCAGAAAGGCCAGATCCGCGGTGAACAGCTTCTCGATCACGTTCGCGCTCACCATCTCAAGTCCCTCCAGCTCTGTCACGACCTTGCCGAGGATCACGATCGTCAGGTAGGACGGATTGCTGAGCACGCGCGGATCCCGCGTCGCTCCGATCTCGTCTCCGGCGGTCGCCAGACGCATCTTTCCCTTCCGGTGCAGCTGTCCGCTGCCGTCCATATAGCCCTTCGGCAATGTAAAATCAAATACAGTCTCCATACATTTTCTCCTTTTTGCCTTGCTGATTATGATCCGGATACGGACCAGCCGCGGGAAACATCCCGCGGCTCGTCCCTGTCGGGATCGCCAATGCCCCTTGCGGGGTGGGTGACTGCCTTGCAGCCACCCGCTTATCGCTTAGTTCGGAATCACCAGTTCCTCATACGCGATCTCGACGCTTTCAATCGCCACATCGCTGGTCTTTGGCGTCCAGGTCGGGTGCGTTGTACTTCGTCACCCAGGCGTTCGTCAGGATCCAGACCCTGGTTCCGGTCACTGCCGTCGCGATGGTCTGCGGCGCGCCGCCGTTGATATCGATCATCTCGATCTGCACATTGTTCCGCGGAATCTCGCCGCGAACCTCGCTGACGCACTCCTGCACCCAGGTCTTGAACGCGCTGTCCAGGGTGTAGCCGAATTTCAGCGTCACGTTGCCGTGCTTCACAAGGCCCGGAATCTTGACCGGCGCCAGGCTGTTCGCGTTGCCCTGGCGGAACTCGATCACGTCCACGCTCGACTCGACTCCGGTCACCTCGCTGAAGGCCGCCGTTCCCGACACGCCGTCCACCGTGACCAGAAAATTCATCTTTGTCAAAGGATAGGAAAGTCCTTTACTGTTTTCATATGTCGCCATCTTTTATCTCTCCTTTCTGTTCACTGACGCGTCCGCCTGTCTATTCTTCTCCTCCGCCGGACTCAGCCGTGTGCTGGGTCACGCGGAAGATCACGAACTCGGCCGGACGGGACGGTGCGATACCGATGTTGCAGATCAGCCTGCCGTTCATAATGTCGTCCTTGCTCATCGTGGACGAACCGATCTCTACGAAATAACCCTCTGCCGGCGTGGATCCTGCCAGCATGCCCTGTCTCCACATACTGTCGAGGAAGGACGAGATCGTCAGACTGACTCTCTGCCACAGCGTCGCGTCGTTCGGTTCGAAGACCACCCAGTTGGTGTTCGCCTTGATGCTCTCCTCCACATAGATAAACAGACGCCGCACGTTGACATATTTGAAGGCCGAATTGCTGCTGGCCGTCCTCGCGCCCCACACGCGGATGCCCTGTCCGGGAATCGCGCGGATCAGGTTGATGCCCTCCGGATTCAGGATATCCTGCTCCGCCTTGGTGTAATTCACCTTCAGGCCCGTGCAGAACACGATCTCGTTTGCCGGAGCCTTGTGCACACCGCGATTGATGTCGGTGCGGGAGTAGACGCCCATGACCGCGCCCGAGGGCGGAATGAAATCGCTGCGGTTTGAGGAACGGTCGAAGACCTGGATCCACGGGTGATACATCGCGGCGTAGGTCGAATCAATAATGCCACGGTACTCGATCAGGTCTTTCGTCTTATATGCGTCCTTCGGCATATCGAAGACCGCCACGCGGCTCTTCAGATTCTCGCAGTGCGCTACGAGCGACACGATCACCTCCGGATCAGTCACGCCGGGGATCGCCAGCATACTGACCGTGCTGTTCTCCACGAAGGACTGGATACCTGTGCGCTTGCCGGGGCCGCCGTCTACACCGATGAAGGTCGCCGCCGTCACCGCATCGATGCTTCCGTCGGAGCCGCCCTCCAGATTCAGCATGCCGCTGGTATTGCCCTCGCCGAAGATCGCCTCGATCGGATTCCCGATCTTCTCCGGCTGGCCGATGGAAACCTTCACCAGCTCGCTCAAAGCCAGTCTGGAACCGACATAGTTTGTCGCCTTCACGTTGAAGCTCAGATCGCCGTAATTCTCGACCTCGTCGTTGTAACGGACGCTCACGTCCACACTCACAAGATAGAGAACCGTCTTCGGGATGATGCCGGTGTCCACCACCTCGCCGGTGAAGGGCTGCTCGAAGGTCACGGTATTGTCATAGATCGTCGCGATGCGGTTGTACTCGCCATTCGCATCGACCAGATCGCCCTCGCGGAAGCCGTCCACCGACTTCGCGATGTAACCGGTGCCGGACTGGGCGATGAGCTGCATCTTCTTCTTTTCAACGGTATTGAAAGAAATCTGGATACGATTGCCCCATTTCCCTTCATTCGCCGCCTCCACGGAGAGGATACCCTGCTCCTTCGACGCCGCCTTCGCGCCGTCCGGAATCACGCGGGACACATAGCATCTGGTTCCGCCGTTGACGAAAAACTGCTCGACGCTGTTCGCCAGATAGCGATAATCGCCGTGGGTAAATTCACTTAAGAATCCACCGAACTGCTTGCTGAAGCTCTTGAAGCTCGTAACCAGGGAGGGAGCGCCGATCGCCGGCCCCTTCTCCGCAAAGCCGATGAATCCGGCTGTACTGGTTCCTACACCTTCGATGCTCCGCGGAGAATTATCATATTCTTCCACATAGACTCCGGGTGTAAAATATTCTGCCATAATAGTAGTTCTCCTTTCGTTTTGTTTCCGATAATCATGTGACCATAACCGTCGTCTGTCCCGGCGATACAATGCTGATAGAACCGCCGTAGGCGCACATCAGTCTGCAGTCGCTGGTCAGACAGGATTTTCCACTTATCAGTACTGTCGGTTTGGTCGGTATCCAGGTTCCCGCCGGGACGAGTGCGCAGGGCTGCGGCGTCAGCACCCCGTTCGCCGCCGCTGTAGCGGCCGCCACCTGCGGATTGGCCAGGGAGGAACACATGCCAAAGGTGACATTAGCGGGCTGACAGTCCTGGATCGTGGCCGCCGGTCTTCCGCAGGCCAGACACATGGTCTGGGATGTCACATTGATCGTCCCCGGCGCTGCGCCGAACGTACACATGGCGCTTCCGCCTGTCACTACAAGTTGTCCCATACGCTTTCCTCCTGTTCCAGTTTCCTTTCTCCGGCGCGATGGAAATCCACCGTCCGGAAAGCCGCCTTTCCTTCCGCCACGTAGCGAACCAGATAGACAAGATTTTCCGCATCATCCCTGACACGCAGAAGATAACTGCCATCCTCTGAGACGCTCCCGAATACTATTCGGGCGACGGGCGCGTTCACTGTGAACGCCTCCGCAAGCGGTCGGCTGATCTTCACCGAGCCGTCCTGCAGCTCCTTCACGACCTCAAAGGGTTCATAAGTCTGCTGCTGCGGATGTACCAGGCCATAGAAAATGTCGTCCATGCCCAGCCTGTGCGTTTTGAAGAGCTTCATGATCCGCTTTCGCTCGTCAAAACCGCTGATGCAGCACCCGGCATGGCCGGGGCTTACCGCCTGGATCTCCGTGATTCCCGGGAGTTTCCCTGAAAAGGTGATAACCGGCTGTCCCCCTGACGCGCTCTCCGACGGTATCAGGAACGCTTCCTTTGTCGGCATCCGGCTGTCCAGCCCCTCATAACGAATCGTCATTCGGTACGGCTCATAACCATACACGCTGACCCTGAGCTCTCCGTCCGCCCTTCCGCAGTTCAGGAATACGTAATTTCCGCTTCCTCTGGGAATGGGGCGCACCGGGCGATCGTCTTTCCAGAACCGGACGTTCCTCTCCTCCACCGTAAGACCTGTGGTCGTATCAATCAGTCTGACCAGCAGATCCAGGCTGTGACGAATCTCAGATGCATCCACCTGTTATCCCTCTCCTCCTTCCTCCCCGGTAATATGCAGTCCAAATGTCGCATCCACGACACGGGGGGTGTCGATGACAATCTCGCTGGATAAAAATACGGGCGCCGCCTTGTAGAACAGGCTGATCTGATAGGGCTTGTTAATCGCCTGCCACACCCTCACCTTCTCCTCCAGACTTATCTTCGCCTGAGACAGTACAATCGGAGGTTCCTGGGTATCCAGCCAGGACTGCAGCTGGTTCGGGAGGACGGAACTGTTGTCATTCACAATCTGTGCCACCCTTCCGATGATTTTCTGTATATCCGGCGCCTTGAGTCCCATCTGGGAGGAGCCGTTGATAAAGACCATATAGTAGAGACCATAGGGCCTTGGCGGTTTTTTTATCTGGACGCGTCCCTTCTGGATATAGGGTTGCTGCGTCACGTCGCTCTCCTCGCGGATATCGTAGAGGTACAGTCCGAGAATGTAATCCACGTCCTGATCCGCGGGAGATGAAATCTCAATATTATTCGGAGACGGTATGGGCTCCGGGCACATCTTGCTGCGGAGTGTCCGCACGATATACGCGCTCACATCTGCAATAATCGGATAATCTGCCATATCAGTCCTCCTTTTAATTCCCGGTCGTGTCCGTCTGCCCGGCGTAGGGCGCTGTCGTGACGATACCGATCGGCTCTGTCGGGTCAAACGTGCACTCTCCCAGAAATGCCCCGTCTGCATCATAGAAACAGACCTTCACATCGGACATCCTCCACGCGAGCAGCCGCCAGTGGCGAATCTCCTCTGTGGTCGCCGTGCGCTCCCCCACCTGCAGGTTCCCGCACCAGAGCTCGTAATACGCAATCTCCTCGGAGTAAGCTCCGGGGACAGATACCCCAAAGGAAAATTCCTCCTCGGCCGAGTGCGATTTTATGTAGTAAACAACCTCTGCCTCCTCTGCATCAGCAGAGGAAGCCGTCACAGAGGCAGTGTCAGATACGCCTTTCGAATCGCTTTCTGCAGAATCCCCGGAGCTGACATAGCTACTCTCAGACTCCTTGCCGGAAGTCCGGGCCGAATCGTTCCCGATCTCCTCTGTGAGCTCCTGAAGATACCCTCCGGTAACACTGTCGAGCGCGTAATACGCTTTGAAATATTCGCCCTGCGCGTCGAGCAGTTCCATCTCCAGCTCTTCATACTCGTCTGTCAGCGCATCATACTCCTCCCTGGAGAGCTCGCCGATGCGGTAGCGCACCCGGTAAACCTTCTGTTTCTTTTCAAGCGCCTCCAGTTCTTCCTGAATCTCCTCAATCCGTTCCTTCCGGTCCAGCAGATTCTCATAGCTTTCTTCCACACGCTCAGTCAGTGATTCCTCCTGACTGTCCATATCGATCACCAGGTTCTGGTATTTCAGCACGTCGTCATACAGCGAATATGCGCCGTCGTCATCCGCCACCGGCTGTGCAAGGGCCGCGGCCCGCGCTTCCGCGTAGGCGTCATACTCCTCCTGAAACTCCTCCGTGTCGATCGCCCATCCGGCGACCGCTCTTAACATATACTGTAAAATATTGTCCGGCACCTGATAATTCTCAGAGCGCGCCGTATATTCCTTCCAGAAGGCCCACAGCATATTCCGCGCGCTCGCGCAGGACGCGAGATACGAGCTGCTGTTTTCCAGCGTGCCCGCGATCAGCTCCCCGAGTCTTCCCTCCCAGAGCTCGCTCTCCACCTCCAGCTCTGCAAAGCTGACATTCTCGGACAGCTCTACGCCCATGGCTTCCGAGAGCTCCGCCTTCGCCTCCTCAAGTTCTTCCTGCTTTTCGCTCAGACTCTCTTCACATGACCCGACCTCATCCTCCTGTGCGTCCACATCGTCCTGCGTGGCCTGCCCGGTCCTGAGCAGCGCCTTGATCTTCGTCAGAGACGTTTTCTCCTCTGCAAGCCGCTCCTCCTCCAGCTCTATCTTCTGCTGCAGCGTGACGATATCCGCATACAGCCCTGCGATCTCCTCCTGCACCGACAGCCGCTCTTTCTCCAGCGCCGCCTCGGCGGTCTCGACGTCCATCTGCGCCAGCAGCGGCGCGATCAGGATGCTGTAGAGTTCTGATAGGCTCTGCCCCTCCGCGGGCACCGCCTCCATAAAGGGCGACCACAGGTAAGTCTCTTCTTCCCCGGCCTCTTCCGCTGCCGTGTCGTCCTCCACCGCCGTCTCTTCTGCAGCCGTCTCCTCCCCGGAATCTTCCTCTGCATATGGGCTGGCCGCCAGAACCGCCTGTGCCAGATCCACCTGCTTCATGGACAGCTCATTATTCAGCTCCGTATACTCCGAACTGTTCGTAAAGGCCTGCTCCACCGCAGTCTCGAGCTTCAGGGTCGTGCTCCCCGCGGCCAGAGCCGTAATGCCCGTCCCTTCGAGAAACAAAACCGCTGCAAGAATGGCTGCTGTTCGATTTCTTTTTCTCATCTGTTCCGCCTTTCCCTTACTCCTGATACTGAATAATATAGAAGGAAAACGTACCGTCCGTCCCGGAGGATACAAAGGTGTAGCTTAAGCCGTCCCGGGTACCTGTAAAAGCCCTGGCGCTTCCGCCATATTCCTCCACCGTATAGTAGTCGTCATATTCCTGTGAGAGCACCAGTTCCGTATCCTCCGAATCAACACGGGCAAAGGCCACCGCCTCCGCCAGCGTGAGCTCCTCTGTCCGTATGAGCAACTCCGCCCCAAAATAATTTTCAAGTTCCTCCCTTGTGCTGAGCTTCGTGCTGCCCGTGGAAAATTCATTGCTTAACACAATCACCTGTCCGATCGTGATCTCCTCATCCAGCGCCGCGCTCTCCCCGTTATCGGCATAAACCACGTCAATATCATCCAGTACCACAGCGTAACTGTCATCCTGCTCATACACCGTCCGACTTCCGGAATAGATCTCCGCCACTTCGGAGGCCTTCTGTCCCAGAATCTCGCTGTAGACAATACTGTCCTTACTGAAGTTTCCCTCATAGACCAGATTCCCGCTTATATCATAGAGCTGACCGGAGCCATCCTTCATGCCAAGCGCGAAATCCCCCTCGTACTCCATCGTTCCATTCTCGCGGTACAGCTTTCCCGTCCCGCTGAACGCATTTGCCTCAAATTCTCCCGTGTACATCATGGTTCCGTCATCGTAGTACCGAGTACCCGTTCCCTGATACTCGTTGTTTTCAAAATTTCCCTGATAGACAACGACCCCCTCGGCATTGTACAGAGTGCCGTAGCCGGTGACCGCGCCGGACGCCACCTCTCCCTCGTAGGCCAGGTAACCGCTCTTCGCCGTGATCTGTACCGTGCCGCTCGTAAAACGCAGCAGCAGAGAATCATAGGAATATGTTTTCACCGTATCCGAACCGGAAGAAGGCAGAACACTGCGCACGCAAAACAGATAGTAAACGCTGAGCACCCCCGCGACAATCACCAGCGCGAGCGCCAGACGGCGGCTCACAAGCCAGCCGAAGACCTCATAATAGTCCTTCTTGTGCCTGGGCCTGATGTCCAGGATCTTCGAAAAGAAATCCCGGATGGAGGAGATCAGTTTGGTACGGATAAAGCTCCAGCTGGTCCAGTTCTTGAACTTTGTGACCAGCGGCGTAATCTTCGACTTGATCGTTGAGATCAGGGTACTGAACAGATTCGTTCCCATATCCGCACTCCTCCTTTCTCAGGTAATCTTATACTGACTATATTCTGTCAATGATCGTAACGCAGTCTGCAGATATCGCCCTCACACCAGGACTGATTCAGATATTTTTCGCAGGTAAACAGGTACCACCTGGCCATGCGGTCATCAGGATTGGCTTTCATGATGTCTGAAAAACCGCCGCGCGCCAGATAGAAATCATGCTGGTAAAACAATTCCAGCGCTTTTCCGAACTTTTCCGCCGTATCCGTCTTCAGCCGCCTTTCCGCCTGCGGGCAGGCATCGAGCACCTCATAGAGATCAAGCCGCTTTCCGACCCTGTCGAGGAAAAGATAGCCCAGATAGCGATGTGTTCCCTGCGGCTTCTCCTGCTCCAGCACCTCTGCCGTAATAACCAGCCGAAGATCCATTCCCCGAAACCATGCTGCGAAGCGCTCAAGCTCTGCCTTTTCCTCCGAGAGCAGGAACGGAAAGCTCTGCCGCTCATTTCCGGCCACTCCATAAAGGAAGTCCGAACAGTGGATCAGAATCCCCGCCTGCAGGCTCTGAAGCACTGACCCCTCATAGAATTCCCGCAGAAAGGAAATACCAAATTCAACACTTCGCCCATTTCCCTCTGGAAACAACAGCTTCAGACTCGTCAGATCTGCGTTCCCGGACACAAAATATCCGCCGTTTTCTTCCTGATGCTGTTCCACCAGAGTGACAAACTGATTCATCTGCTCCGCTGTCATTTCCTCCATACCAGACGGCTCAGCGGTTGTGATAAAAGCCACCATCCCATGCAATCGGACCGTATCTCCGCCCGCGACCTCTGTGATCGAATCACGTCCGAACAGCTTTTCTATATTCTTCGGCGCAAAGCGGTAGCAGGACTCAAGGATCCGATAGCGCGTATAGTTGATCCTGTGAATCTTCTTCTGAATCTCCATGAGGCTGTTCCACATGACCGCCGTATCGCGGCTGCGGATTCTCCCACCCGCGGATGCCTCCTGTCCGGCCGACACCTGCAACATGGCAGCTGAGAGCCTCTTAAGCTCTCTGCCCCGGATCAGCAGAAGCGCCACACACACTGCGCTCACTGTCAGGAACAGAATACCCGCAAAGATCAGGTATCCGCGATTTGCCGCCTCCGAAAAGAGACTCCCATCATCCTCACCGCGAATCGCCGCCAGTGTATATACCGTCACTTTGTCAGCCGTGAAATCCATCTCCAGGAGCTCCGCGTCCTGTCCATAAACCGTTGAGAGCGGCGCTCCGTTCTTCCCGCTGGCACTCACCAGAATGCAGCCGTCCTCCGGCCTCAGGATACAGATATCCGCAAAGACATCCGCCGTTCCCTCATCGGAAATAAATCCTGACAGAAGGCTGAAAAGCTCCTCATAGGTATCACTCTGATAGAAGGCCTCCGCCTCAAAATCCTCCAGCGGCTGCAGCGCCTTCATATCTGCAAGCAGCGACTTCATATAATAACGGCTGTAGCGCTCTGTCTCCGACTCGCTCGTGTTCTGACTGCTGCGCGTAGCCAGCATCACACCGGTCACCGTAATGACGAGAAGCAGCGCCTCGACGAGCACAATCGCATATACCGTATAACTTCGGTTCCGCAGCAGCCTCACAACCAGGAACCATATGACCCAACCGGCAAACAGAAGTACAAGATAACAGATCGTGCTGTGCTGGCGAATATTTGCCTCCTGCCCCATGTCCATGAGCATCTGCTCACAATCGGCCGCATCAGACACGGCCTGCTCGTAATACACTGCCCCGGTTCCATCGTCTTTCCAGGTGAGGAGCGTTCCGTCCGCATAACCGGCCCAGTTGATCCTGCGCCCATATTCCGCTTTTACGGAGCTCGCCAGTGCAAGGGAAAGAGGCTCCGGCGGCTCCTCCGCGGACAGATTTTCCGCGGAAAGGCTTTCGCTCTCCACAAAATAAAAACCCGCACTCTCTCCTCCGTCCAGGATCACCGTAAGATAAAAGCCCTCCGGAGTTACACTTAGAGCGCTCAGGCTTCCCCCGCTCTCCAGCTCCAGAACCGGGGTTACGGCCAGGGCCTCGCCGGTCTCACTTAAACTTACAATTCTCCGACCCTCCCTGTCCTCCGATGAGGACGGCGTCAGCACGGCATACAGTCCTTCCGAATAACACAGAGCTTCAAACTCACTCCCCTTCTCAAGGGCGTCGCTCAGATATACGGAGCGCGGCAGCTCACCGGGCCAGTCTCCTCCACAGATGGCAGCAAGCCCGATCACAGCAAACAGCCAGAGAAAACCGATCAGAAGTGGTATTCTCCTCCTCATAAGCACCTCCCTTTATCCGGTCAACGATTCCGTACCGATCGTCTTAAATCCATTGAATAATAATCGCAGCCAGGGCACATCCCCGAAAATCAGCTGACACAACAAAGACGCGAGAACGATCAGCACCAGCGCTGTGCAGACAAACAGCAGGATGCGGAAGATCATATCCTGTCTGCGGGCAATCCAGGCCATCAGTCTCTTTCGGATGCCACGCTTTTTTTTCGGCGCAGCCGCGATCTGAATATCCTTGTATAATTCCGTGAACGAGTCGTAGCTCTTCCTGCCGATCTTTTTCTCCAGAAGACGATAGCTGTAAGCCTTTTGCGCCGCCTTCGCGCTCAGAAGCTCCCTTAGGATCTGCGCGCATTCCACTGCGCAGTCCCGCTCCGTCCTGCCGGAGTCCAGCTCGCTTAAGTCAATCTGCCACCCGAGATAGACGGTGTGATCCTTCGCCAGATTCAGCTGCCCCTGCCGCAGGGCGAGATAAAGCAGCGGATAAGGCAGTCCGGCCGTCATACAGGCGATGATGACGCTGCTGCAGATCGTCTCACACTCCGTAAGGGAGTAGAAACTGCCCGTATAAAAATCCTTCAACGGCCGTTCCTGCCTGTAGACAAATACCATACAGAACACACCCTGATCAGAGAAACTTTCCACGCAGGCTCTCTCTCCTGAGATACCGGCATTCCGGAAAGCCTCCAGGCAACGCCGCACCACAGCATGATCCTTGATGGCAAGCACCGTATACAGCGCTCCTGCGGAAGAATTCAGGTCGCGGCATATCAGAATATCATTGACACTATTCGATTTTACAGTCCGAACGCAGGCGAGTCTCATCCGCTGCGACTGATAAATCTTATCCACGGCTTACGGTTCCTCCGTCTCAGCTCCTGTTTTCTTCACAATTGCATAGGCATAGGTACAGATCACCGGCATGTCCACACAGTAGACGCGGATCTCATACACCCCCTCCTTCGCCGGCGAGGTGTAGACGCCGTCCGAAGTAATCTCGCCGCTTCCGGGCTCTGTCAGCTCGTAGGCGATGCTGCAGGCCTCCATATTGTTGTAGCGCACATGGAAATAAAAATTCTCCCGCGTCCCCATAACCACCGTCGGCGTATCCACGGAAATGCTCCTGTCACTGTAATTTTCGCTTCGATCCAGATCATTCCCCGCCGGAAAACGAATTGCAACCCAGCGATAGGTAAGCACAAGATAATTCACATTTTCCAGAAGCTTTGCCGCCACGATAAAGCTTCCCTTGTCGTTCATGACCTTCACAGCCGTCTCCACATCCACAGCGGTCAGCTGTTCATCGCGAAACAGCTTCGGATTCCCATAGATTGTATTTCTGGAAGTGATGCCAAGCGCCGGATCCTCCGCTATATATTCGTAACCGATTTCTACGTGTACGTTTCCCTTTCCAAGGCCATGCATGATCTCACCGGAATAGCGAACGTCTCCTCTTCTGGCATTCTCTCCCAGCGGAATCTCCAGCACACCGGATGCTGCCTCGATCGCACGCCCCTGCCAGGCAGCCGGCCCGGTTTCCCCTGCAGCGGGCCGGTTCGGCTCTCCGCTGCGGAAAATATCCGGATCCTTTGAAAAATATTCCATGTACTGACTGCGCATCCTGCTCTGAGAGGGAGCCATAATATAGTTCTTGATCCCCTTTTCCAGAACCTCTTCTATAATATAGGCATTCTCCGTGCGAACCAGCTTCAGATCTGCAAGACAGACGTAATCCTTCGCGCCGCCCATACTCTTCATCTCCAGGCTGATACGTCCCAGTTCCTGGCTGACCAGATCGCCCGGTTTCATATCCGTGAGCGCGATATTCAGTGCACTGCCGGAAGGGGCTTCCTTCGCCGCGCCATCCACCGAAACACGGGCTGTTCCGCTCTCCACCAGAATGCTCGTATCAATCACCGGCGCCTCCTGTGTATGCAGCCAGTAATCTTTTTTCAGTGTCTCGCCCTCCACAAGCGAAGCATCACGGATCTCCACCGACAGTTCATGCGTTCCTTCCGACGTGAGAAATACGGGCGTCTGCAGAACCGCACGGTAGGAGAGCTTCCGGTTCTGTGAAGAGAGTTTCTGCACGATCAACTCCAGCCGGACATTCTTTCCGCGGCAGACCGTGGCCGGCATAGACAGCTTCACCAGAAAATCCTCATCCTCAAAGAGAGTAAGACTCGTGAAAAACTCACTCTCCATCTCATATTCTGCCGCATCATCCTCCCGATCCATCAGAAACAGCTGATAGGACTCGCTGATGCGATTGTACTCATACTCCTCACGGCCGTCCTCCCCGGTTCCCTGATTCACGGTGTAGACCGTATGAATCGGCTCCTCCCGGTAGCGCAGGCAGAGGCAGGCCTCGTCTGTCCGCAGGTTCTCGAAGCCCTCGATCGCAGAGAGCTTTTTCACCACGGAAGACTCCACAACAATCTCCCGTCCCAGCCCGTCAATCGCAACGCCGCTTTCCACAAGGAGCGACAGATCATCGAGACTGAATACGCCACAGCCGCAGACCACACCCGAACCATACATCAGGTTGTTGACAAACCGACGCTTGTTGTTGAAATAAGTCTGCTCTGCCTGGAAGTCCGCGGACGTGAGCATCTTCCCGGCATAGTAACGATTTCTCTCAAAAGGATATAATTTTGTATTGTTCATGGTATGGCCTCCCCTCCTGTTTCGCCACCTCTATAAGAAATCACTTCTGCCTGCCAGCCCATAAGCGCTTTTCGTGGCGGCAGACACCCATCAACGTGTGCGGAGCTGCCGGCGTGTAGAACCTGCAGGAACCGCAGTCTATACACCGCTCCGGTTCATCCCATTCGCAGTAAGGACAGGCGTCTTCCACGCTGGCCATAACGGGATGCCCGTCTCGTGTCCACACAGGATTCTCAATAAAATCCGGATATTCCTCTATATACATATCAGCCAGGCTGTCGTAATGCAGGGGGATATCCAGAACGACTCCCTCAAACTCGTAACGCCTTGATTTCCTCTCCATTTTCACCTCTCCCGCGACATCATACCGAACGTAATTCCGCCTGTATCATTGTAACAATTATTCCAAAATCCGACACCTTCCGTTTGCAATCAAAAAAGTATGGGAGCAAAAAAACAGCGCCACATCCGTGAGAAATCACAGATATGACGCTGCTTTCGCAGTCTCTTATTTACCGAAGCATATATTTTCTCAGGTCGCTCCGCTTCGTAATCCCGAGCTTACTCAGAACAACCGAAACGTACCATTTTACAGTATTCACACTGATCCCCAGGTGGTCGCTGATTTCCTGATTCGTCCAGCTCCGCGCCGCAAGCATGGCGATGGCAAACTCCGTCGTCGTCAGGTTGTCCGCTACATCATGCCCCGTGTCCGGGTTGTGAACCTTTCTCCATCCGCTGGAAAAGTTGTAGGTGATGCCGATGATCCTCTTAAAATCCTCCGGCCAGTCTTTCTTCAGCGTAGCCTCCAGAATACCGCCAAGAAGACCGTGATGCTCGCCAAAAGCTTCGATCAGCCCATCCGGCCTTGCGAGTTCCCACGCCAGCAGCATCTGCTCCTTCGCCTTTTCTGTATCCTTCAGCCCCATGTAGTCCATAACGGCAACCAGCCGAAGATAGATACTCGGTATCGGATAGACCTGCGGCTGAAACGCCAGAGCCGTCTCCACAATTCCAAGACTCTTTCCATAATCGCCCTGCAGATACACATAATGCGCCTGCACGTAACAAAAGAAAAAGCGCAGCCCCGGCTCCAGCATCATCAGATTCACAGATTCAAAGCGCATATCATCCGGCAGGGGAAGATGAAGCAGCACCGAAGCAGTGATGGAGACAAAAGAAGACATGGTTTTCAACCGGGGCGACGCGTCCTCACGCACATTATTATCTGCAAAAAAATTCTGCAGCTCCGTTAAAGCACGGCGGGCTAGCCGGATATGATCCGTGGCAAGATTTGCATAGGCGTAAACAAGACAGGCAGACAGGCGCAGCGACGTGTCCTCACTGAGCAGATACGGCTCCGCAGCCTTCGCGGCTTCCTCCGGCTGCCCGCTGAAATAATAATACTCCGCCATGGCGATCCCGCGCTGCCCGGCATCCTCCATCGCCTGCACGGTCTCCAGACAATGTCCGGGAGTAAATGCACTGCCCAGAAGCGGCATGAGAACATGACTCTTTTGCTCTTTCATAATGTAATTCTCTTTCCTAATACCAGAAAATTAAAAAATAACCGGAAAGCCTGTCATTCAAGCTTTCCGGCGCCCTTATAAAGGAGTCGATGCGACAGGATTTGAACCTGCGACCTCTGCGTCCCGAACGCAGCGCTCTACCAAACTGAGCCACGCATCGAACTGTTAAATAACTGTTCTCGTCTGCGAACTTGTACATTATACAATGATTAATTTGATTTGTAAAGAGTTTTTTTTACTCATCTTCACTGTCTGCATCATCATTTTCAGAGTCCTCTTCTTCCTCTGAATCGCTGTCGCTGCTGCTCGACTCAGTCGTATAGCTCGTCCAGTAATAATAGAAGACATGATCCTTGATGATCCAGTACGGCACGTTATTGTTCTGCAGATTTGTGATCAGGGACGGCACCGGCGCCCAGGTGCGGAAAAACAGAGAGTCCCCTACATTGCTTGTCCCGTTTATGACCGTTCTGGCCGCGCTCCAGCACGACTCCGTCACAATGTTCGTGATCGTATCGTCCTGCTCCGCCTGCAGTACCAGATCAAAACGGCCGGAGCTGACCGGTTCAAACTGCTTTGACTGACGCAATACCGCTTCCAGCGTGCTGGGATAGAGAGAGCTGCGCAGGCGATTCATGATCACGTAGCCTACCGCGAGCTGACCTTCCGTGCCCTGATTGCCCGCCTCGCAGTAAATCATGACTGCCAGGAGCATGATCTCATAATCGCTTAATGTAATCGTCTCCCTCGAAATATTCGCGTCGCCGACAATGACCGTACCGCTCATCGACGAAGCATCACTCTGAGCTGCCGCAATCCTGGCCGCAGCTTCCTCAGCCTCCGCCTGCGCAATCAATTCGTTCAGAAGAGCTGTCTTCTGCTCGATCAGCTCATCAATATCCGTGATTTCTTCCTCCAGAGCAGCCAGCTGACTGTTGTAGGAACTGATCTTCGATCCCGTTGAGGCCTGCTGCGTCGCGACCTGCTGCTGCTTTTCCTCCGTCTCCGTCTTCAGCAGTTCCAGCGCTTCCTGCTCGTCCTGAAGCTCGGCATACTGCTGATCCAGCGCTTCTTTGGAAGCTTTGTAGTTTTCCAGCATATCGCGGTCATACTCATTGATGCTGGCTGCATATTCCACCTTATTCAGCATATCGGTGATCCCGCCGGTCAGCAACGCCATCATATAGGAAAGCACCGTATTCTGATCGCTTTCATACATATACTGTATGCGGGTCTTCATGTCCGCGTATTGCTGTTCCAGCTCCGCCTCAGCCTCGGCGATCTCCTCCTCCTTCGCAGCCACCTCGGCTTCCTTCGTCTCGAGCTCCTCCTCGAGCAGCGCCACCTGCTCGTTCAGACTGTTCGCCTGGGAGGAGAGCTGAGCCAGATACTGCTCCATCTCCTCTTTTGCGTTGCTCAGATTGCTCTGTTCCTCTTCCGCCGCCGCTTTTTCGTTCTCCGCCGCCGCCTTCTCTTCTTCGGTCTGGTCGATCTTGCTCTGCGTCTCATCGCTCACCGCAAACGCAACGCACGAAGAAAAGCCCACGCAGAGCGCGAGCGCAAGGCAAAGCATTCTTTTGTACCATCTTCGCAGCGTATTTCTCAACGGCCTTCCTCCAGCACGTCGGCTATTTCCACTCGTAGCGGGTCAGCTTTCCGGCAAGCTGCATCCCCCGGAAATTCTGCTGACGCAGCGCCTCATACAGCACAATGGCGACCGAATTGGACAGATTCAACGAGCGGATATCCGGATTCATCGGAATACGAATCGCGCTCTCCTGATTATCACGGAGCAGCTCCTCCGGAAGTCCCGCGCTCTCCTTGCCGAACATGAGATAGCAGTCCGGTTCAAAATGAGTATCCGTGTATAAATTCGGGCTCTTCGTCGTAGCCATATAGATCTTCGCGCCGGGGTTGCGCGCCAGAAAATCCTCATAATCCAGATAAGTCGTCACGTCCAGATCTTTCCAGTAATCCATCCCGGCTCTTCTTAAATCTTTCTCCCCGATCCGGAATCCGAGCGGCTCGATCAGGTGAAGCCGGCTGCCCGTAGCCACACAGGTCCTCCCGATATTTCCCGTATTTGCCGGAATCTCCGGTTCATACAGCACAATATTCAGTGCCATAGCTTATCTCCTACGCCTTCTGGGCCCGCAGCCGCTCAATAAAGTCTTCCAGCCTGCCCAGAGCAATCTTCAGATTGTCGAGCGAATAGGCATAGGAAATACGCAGGAAGCCTTCTCCACAGTCGCCGAATGCGGTGCCCGGCACGACCGCCACCTTCTCCTCCTGCAGGAAACGGGCCGCAAACTCCTCCGATGTCATGCCAAATTCCTTAATGCACGGGAAAATATAAAAAGCTCCGTAGGGCTCGAAGCAGTCAAGCCCCATCTCCTTGAAGGCGTGCACCAGATAGCGCCGTCTCTGGTCATAGGCCTCGCGCATCATGGCCACATCCTCGTCCCCATTCCGCAGGGCCTCCACTGCCGCATACTGGCTTGTGGTCGGCGCACACATAATCGCAAACTGGTGAATCTTTGTCATCTGACTGATGATCTCCGCCGGGCCGCAGGCATAGCCGAGCCGCCAGCCTGTCATCGCGTAGGCTTTGGAAAAGCCGTTGATCAGGATCGTCCGCTCCTGCATACCCGGAATCGATGTAATCGACACATGCTCTCCCTTGTAGCTCAGTTCACTGTAAATCTCATCGGAGAGAACGAAAATATCTTTTTCAATGATGACCTTCGCAATCGCCTCCAGCTCCTTCTGCTCCATGATCGCGCCTGTCGGGTTGTTCGGGAAAGGCAGGACGAGCAGCTTCGTCCGGTCGGTGAGCTTCTCCAGTATTTCCTCCGGGGTCAGCCGGAATTCATTTTCTGCCTTGAGTTCGATGATCACAGGCTTTCCGCCTGCGAGCACTGCGCAGGGCTCATAGGAGACATAGCTTGGCTGCGGAATCAGCACCTCGTCTCCCGGATCAAGCATC
>MSHD01000007.1:0-99014 GCA_001941045.1 Lachnospiraceae bacterium Zagget2 | reverse complement strand
CCACGGCGTATCGAAGTCCGGCTCTCCCACGCCGAGCGAGATAGCATCCTCCATCTCACTGACCAGATCGAAAAATTTGCGGATACCGGAGGGTTTGATCTCTCTGATTGTACTGGAAAGCGGGTCTCTCATGGCGTCACCAGAATCCTTTCGTCTTTTGCATTGGGAACCATGATGGAACCATGATCCTTGTATTTTTTCAGTATAAAATGCGTAGCCGTACTTAAGACCGAATCCTGCGTTGACAGCTTCTCGGAGACAAACTGCGCCACGCCGCGCATCGTCTTTCCCTCAATCATGACCATGAAGTCAAAACCTCCGGAGATCAGATATACACAGTCCACCTCCGGGTAATTGTAAATGCGCTCGGCTATCTTATCAAAGCCAAGGCCGCGCTGCGGCGTTACCTTCACTTCGATCAGCGCCGTCACCTTCTCAGAACTGGTCTTATCCCAGTCAATCAGTGTATGGTAACCGCAGATCACGCCTTCCTTTTCCATGTCAGCGATCTCATTGGCAATCGTCACCTCGTCCGTCCCGAGCATAATCGCCAGATCCTTCAGATCCACGCGGCTGTTGCGCTCCATGTAGGTTAAAATCTTCTCTCTCATCCCATTATCCTCTATTCATAGATTTTATATAGTTCATCTGTCTCCGGTCTGCCGAGGACGATCGTGTCTTCCCCGCTTTGGATCGTCTTCGCCCCGCCTGCAACACAGCGTCCGACGATCGTCGCCCCGATACCCGCTTCCTCAAGCGCCTCCACAAGCCGGTGTCCGTCCGGCGCTGTCATCAGCATGGAACCGCTCGAAATCAAACGATAGGGATCCAGATGAAAATATTCACAGAACTCCTCCGTCTCCCGACGGATCGGTATCTTCTCCTTCTCAATCGCCAGTCCGACGCCCGACGCCTCCGCGAGCTCCCAGAGCGCGCCGTAAATGCCGCCCTCCGTCACATCGTGCATGGCGGTCACGCCATATTCCACAGCAATCATCGCCTCGGGCACCACCGACAGGAAACGGTCCAATTTCCCGGCTTCCTCCACAAGTGCCGCCGGAAAATGCTGCAGAAGCTCTTCCTTCTTTTCCTTCGCCACAATCGAAGTGCCCTCGATACCGATCCATTTCGTGACAATCACATCGTCGCCCACATGAGCGCCTCCGGTCGTGATCTGCCGTCCCTTCTTCGCCTTCCCGACTCCGGTAACCGAAAGCACCGGCTGATTCACCACCGCCGTCACCTCTGTATGGCCACCCATCCCCTGTATATGCAGCTTTTCGCAGGCGCATTCCACCTCGCCCATCAGACGGCAAATCAGCTCCTCATCCGCCGCCGGAGGCAGCAGCACAGTCAGAAGCATACCCACCGGTTCCGCTCCGGCGCTTGCCAGGTCATTGGCGGTGATCTGCACTGCCAGCGTCCCCATGTCCTTATCTGTTCCGGTGATCGGATCCGTGGACAGGACAAATACCTCATCCGGCGCGAGCTGCATGATTGCGCAGTCCTCGCCGACGCCTGGGCCTGTCAGGATCTCATCCCGCTTCGTCCGGATCTGCTGAAAAACTGCCCTTTTCAAAACTGTCTCCGATACTTTTCCTATTTCCATGACCTTTGGCCCCATCATTGTGCAGCGGCAGCAGCGGCCGCTGCTGCGTTTGCCGCCACGATATCCGCGATATTAGCATCCGCGAGCGCCTCATCCTGCAGTGCGATCGCCGCACGCAGATTCTCCGAAATCGTCGCGTCACCCGCCGTGCCATAGGTTACCGTGCGGTTCGTCGCCTGATAGGTGCTCTTATTGACCCGAATACGCTCGGTCTCTACCCCGTCCACATAGACAATCTTGTACAGCTCCGCCACATAACCGGTCGACCCGGACGAAACGGACTTGTAACCAAGGCCCTGACTCGCATCGTCAACCAGCACCGTCGTCGGCTCTGTCGTACTGACTGTCACACTCTCAAACTCGATTGTCCGGTTGCTGTCGCGCGTTTCCTTTCCATATATATTGAAGGTAATCTTTTTATCTGAGGTCGTGTAAGCCTCTATGTAGATCGGATAATCCGTGTCGTTCACAAATATAAAATCTTTATATGTCCCCGCAATCGCGGCGTCCTCAGAGAGATCAACATAGTGTACCGTCATGGAGTGCGGCGAACGCTCCGTCACTTCCAGCTCCGCGCGCAGCACCGCATTATACAATGTCGAAGACACCTGACAGATGCCGCCGCCCATGCTGTCGACCACCTCGCCGTTCAGGTAAGAACCCGCCATCGCATAGCCATTCTCCTCCGTAAACGGAGCTACCGTCTCATATGTGGAAAATTCTTCGCCCGGATAAAGCACTGTCCCATCGATATGCGCCGCGCCGCTCTCCAGATTCTTACAGCGATCGGAACTCGAGGTAGAGAAACTGGTCGTATAGGTGCCCAGGAGATCCTGCACATAGGCCAGATCATCCGCACTTCCCTCAGGTTCCGTCACCACCACAGAGAGCTCCAGTACATTCTCACCCGATGTCCAGCTATTCTCCAGATAATCAATAATTCCGCTGACTGCGGCGTCCACATCGAGTTCCAGTCCCTCCGTTCCGGCCACAAAAGTAAAGCTGCCGTTCTCACGGGTCAGGGAAGCATTCTGCGCCTCCTGGTCGAACTGCGTGCAGTTTTCTTCCACATAGGTGCGCACCATATCTTCATCTGCCGTGCGGCTGAGCGTGTACTGCTTGCCGCTGTACTGCAGATCCTTCTGGTCCTTGTAGCGCTTCACGATATTCCCTGTGCGTCCAAGCCCCAGCGCCTCATCCACGACATCCTCATTGGAATAGGTAACGCCAAAGGATGACAGCTCAGCTTCCAGCTCATTCCCGCCAATCTGAAGTGTAAGGCTCTCTCCACCCAGTTCCTCTTCGTATGTTTCCAGTGCTCTGAGCGCCTCGTCCCGCGTCATGCCGGACACGTCCACGTCCTCGATCATGACGCCGCTGAGAATCGTAGTCCCGGCTGCGCTGACCGTTATATCCGGCAAAAGCAGCAACAGGCCAATAACCAGAAGCATACCGCCCCCATATTTTTTCAACGTCATCTTCACTTTCCTCCCTTGCCTACAGTGCGTAGCTCAAAAGCGGCACCACCATGGCAAGCACAAGAATCACCACGATCACCGCCGCAAATCTTCTCCGGTTTTTATTACTATAGAAATTCATACTCTGTCCATCCCTTTCTTAATAAACATTCTCGCCTGGTAGCTTTGTTTTACAGTTTAACATATTCCGTCCGGATTGCAATGATTTTTAGAAATCCTTTATTTTCTTACCACACTTTGGTCACAATTTATTGCTATGATAACACACGTAACAGGAACACATCAGTATTTCATTCATAACACTTTAGGGGACTCGCAAGAGTCCCCACTCCCTCGAAAGTTCAGGCCGCAAGGCCTTTTTTTGCCTTCCTGACTGCACGAAAAAAAGCCAGGCATCTGATTGCCTGACTTTTTTGAAGAGCGACAGACGGGGCTCGAACCCGCGACCTCCACCTTGGCAAGGTGGCGTACTACCAACTGTACTACTGTCGCAAAATATCGTCGCTGCATCAGCGACAATAGTTATAATAGCGGAATCATCCGCTTTTGTCAACAGGTTTTTTACACAAATCGATTTAAATTTTTATCATACTCGTAGTTGATGCCCCGGAGCTTTTCGCCAAGCTCCTGTTCGCTCACTCCCTTATCTTCGCAAAAGCTGCGCAGATCCGGATAAAAATCGCGAAGCTCCGTGTTCACATAACTCAGAAGCAGTACTGGGTCTTCCGGCATGGTATTCCCTCCTCAGGCGTCCTGCATCAGCAGGCTGCCGACATAAATATAATTCTGAAAATCTTTTTCCAGAATGCGGTCAAGCTTCTGGTAGCTTAAGTCGAACCACTGCTCCTCAGCAGTGATCAGCATATGGGAGAACGCAATCCCTGCGTCGAATAAATTGTAATTCTCCTGCGCACGCTTTCCAAGGCGTCCCGGCTTTTTGACAAATAAATGAATGCGATCATCCGCGGACACAAAGCGCCACGGCTGCAGGTTCATAGCGGAAGGTGCGAGCCTTGCGGCTTCGAGCAGCTTCTTCTGCACCGGCCCAAAGCTGCCATGGACTGTCACCAGCTTTTTCAGTTCGATACGCCGGAAGTCCTCGCGGCGTCTCTCGAGCGGCTCCGCCGGATAACCGAAGGCCATGACCATGACGAGCTCCATCCCCGGCTCGCCGGCTCCGCGAACCCGCGCGCCGCCCTGATAGCAGCTGCCGATCCCCTTCGTCAGCATCCAGAGGGAGAGCTGCTCCATCAGACAGCCCGCATTCCTGCGATAGTCCTCCAGCGCTTCGGAATAAATGGCAATGTAGTAAGGAGCCTTCACCAGAAAGCGTCCCTTTATCAGGCGCTCCTGCGCACGGTAAATCTTCCATTTTACCGGGATATCCGGCCTGATGCCGAGCGCATCCTCTCCGAAGTGCTCCATCTCCTCGAGTATCCCGCTGTCGATCTCATCCTGTCTGTACTTTCGAATCGATTTCCTCCGAAAAATCGCCTCATACAATGTCATTGCCCGGTCAATGCCTCCATCTCATCCAGATAATATTTGAATACCTCCAGCGCTTCCTTCACCGGCTCCTTCTTCTCCATATCGACTCCCGCCATGCGCAGCAGGTCGAGTGGATACTGTGAGCTGCCGCCTTTCAGAAAACGCTTATAATCTGCCACCGCAGGCTCTCCCTCCCGCAGGATGCGCGCAGACAGCGCCATCGCCGCAGAGAAGCCGGTCGCGTACTGATATACATAGAACGGCGTGTAAAAATGCGGGATCCTGGCCCACTCCATCTCGATCTCGCGGTCAACGGTCGTCTCCTCCCCGAAATACTGACAGTTCAGATCATAATAGATCTCACAAAGCCGGTCAGCCGTCAGCGTCTCCCCCTGCTCCTCCAGCCCGTGCGTGATCTTCTCGAACTCCGCGAACATCGTCTGGCGGTACAGCGTTGTGCGGAACTGCTCCAGCAGATAGTTGATGAGGTACACCTTGCGAGCCGGATCCTCCGCGTGGTCGATCAGATACCGGATCAGCAGCGCCTCATTGCAGGTCGAGGCCACCTCCGCCACAAAGATCCGGTAGCCTGCGTAAATATAGGGCTGATTCTCATCGGAATACCAGGAGTGCAGCGCATGCCCCATCTCATGGGCGAGCGTGAACACATCGTTCAGACTTTCCTGATAATTCATCAGTACATAGGGATGTGTCCCGTAAGCGCCCCAGGAGTACGCGCCGCTGCGCTTTCCCTGATTCTCGCAGACATCGATCCAGCCGTGCGTGAAGCCCTCGCGGAGCAGTCCCAGGTATTCCTCTCCCAGAGGGGCAAGCCCCTCAAGCACCATCTTCTTTTCCTCTTCAAAAGGAATCTTTTCGCCCGGATCCTCCGTCATCGGCACATAGACATCGTAGAGATGCAGCTCCTCCACGCCGAGCAGCTTCTTCCGCAGCTTCATATAGCGGTGCAGAGACGGAAGCGCCTCATGAACGGCGTCAATCAGGTTGTCATAGACCGACACCGGGATATGGCTCCCGTCGAGCGCGGCCTCCAGATCCGAGCCATATTTCCGCGCTTTCGCGAAGAAGACCTCCTGCTTCACATTCGCACGATAGGTCGCCGCCAGCGTATTGCGCCAGGCGGCATAAGTGCCGTAAAGCGACTGGAACGCGCCCCGCCGCAGCTCGCGGTCGCGACTCTGCATGAGCGTAATGAAATTGCCATGCGTCACTTCCGTCTGCTCCCCATCCGCACTGCAGACCGACGGAAAACGCAGATCCGCGTTGTTAAACATGGAAAAAATATCCTTCGGGCTCTCCGCCACGCCGCCGAGTGAGGCGAGCAGCGCCTCCTGCTCCTTCGGAAGGACATGCTCCTTCTGTCTGATTATATTCTCAAAATACTGCCGGTATACCGACAGCTCCGGTTTTTCCTGCAAATATGCCTCGATCGTCCCGTCCGGGAGCGCCAGAAGCTCCGGCTCTATCCAGGCGCAGGCTCCCGAAAGCTCCACCAGCAGCCCCTGTGAGAGACTCGCAAGATTCTGGTATACGCCGTTATCCGTGTTCTCATGCAGCCGCTGGTTCGCGTAGACATAGACCTTCTCCGCAAGCATATTCAGCGCATCACAGGAACGCTGCATCGCGAGCAGCACGTCCGCGCCCTCACCAAGCCGCCCCTGATACTGCTGAAGCTCCGGGAGCCCTGCCTTCAGCCGCTCGTAGTCCTCGCGCCAGCGCTCGTCATTTTCATATAAGTCTTCAATCGCCCATTTATATTCGGAAGGGATTTCCTCTCTTGTCTTCACGTTTCGCACCGCCGTTTTTGATTATCATAATAACATATTTATCTCAAAAGCAAATGCGAAGTATGCAAAGTTTTTCGACAATCATTCATTCCGTATCGCGGCCAGCGGGCTTAAGCGCATCGCGCGCAGCGCCGGGAAGAGTCCGGCCAGCATGCCCACCAGCACGGCGAAGACGAGCGCGACGCCGACGAGCCAGATCGGGATATAAGAAATTCCTGAATAATAGCCGCCCGACGCGCCCCCGGCCACCTGATTGATGATGAGGGAGATGATCTCACTCAAAACCAGTCCGATGAGTCCACCGAAAAAGCCGATAAATCCGGCCTCCATCAGGAACATCGTGCGAATGTCCTTCAGATCGCAGCCCAGAACCTTGATAATCCCGATCTCCTTCGTGCGCTCGTAAATCGACATCATCATCGTATTCGCGATGCCGATCGCGGCGACGAAGAGCGAGACCGCGCCGATACCGCCCAGCACGAGCTGAATCATCGACATCTGCTGCTGCGTCTGTTCCATCCACTCCGCGTTGCTCGAGGCGGTGTAACCCATGTTCTGGATCTCTTCCATGACCTCGGACACATTGTTCATATCGTCCACGCGCACGTAAACCTCTTCATAATAAATGTCCTTGTAGGCCTTGCCGGACTTCGTGCTCGGCTGTCCGGGAATGACACTGTTTTTGAACACCTTTTTCAGCTGTGCTCTCAGCGCGTCGATATCCGCGAGCACATAGTAGCAGTTATCTTTGTATTCGTCGACGCCTCCCGCCATGAGGCCGCTGGCGGGGACGAGATATTTCTTCGGCGCTGAGACGCTCGAATCATACTGAGAATTGTAGTAGGCGTCCGTGTCGAAGATGAAGAAAATAGAGTCATTCATCAGATCGACATCCGGCAGCTCGCCCGTCTCCCAGTAATATTCATAGGTCTTCGCCTTATAAAAATCCGTAATGACCTGATTCCCATAGAAAAACTCAAGCGTATCGCTGTCCGTCGGCAGGCTTCCTTCGCTGACTTCGATATCCATGCTCTGCAACGCCTCTTGTGACATGCCGCACACCGTCAGCCAGGCCTCATAGCCGCCGAACTTCGCCATCACACTGACGCTTAAGATCGGCGAGGCAACCTCCACATGGGGAATCGCTCCGATCGCCTCCACGACCTCGTCGTCGATCAGCGCATCCGTGTCCGTTTCAGACGAAGAATAGTAATCCGTCCAGTTGTACACATCGATCGTGGTCAGCCCGCCGTACTGCTCGATCTGCTCGAGCGAGCTCTTCTGAAGGCCGAGGCCCAGAGAAATCATGACCACGATGGACGCCGTCCCGATCAGCACGCCGAGCACGGTCAGTACCGTCCGCAGCTTTCGCCGCAGCAGATTGGAAGCGCTCATCCGCAGCAAATCCGAAAATTTCATGCGACTTCCTCCCGCCTACAGCTCCGTATCGTCATCGTCCAGATCAAGGAGATCCTCCTCGAGCTTCTGCTGTTTTTTCTTTTTCAGGACCAGGACGACCACAATGGCTGCGACCAGCAGCAGAACAATCACGACGATGACCGCGACCGGGCTGCCTCCCCCGCTCTCTGTCTCCATCTCTTCCATATCGAAATCGTCCATATAGTAGTCTTCATAGACCTCGCTCACATAGAGCTCGATCTCTTTCTCGATCACCGTGGCCTCACCAGACTCGTCCTCATAGGAAATCTCGAGCGTCACCAGACCATCATCCATCGTGGCCTGCGCGCCGGTCAGATACATATCCACCGAGCCGGTTGCGCCGGAGTCGAGGTTGCCGATGAAGGCCTCGCCGCCGCTGACGGAATCCGCCACCGCCTTGACCGTCACGTTGTAGAGCTTTGTCTTGCCGAGATTGTAGATCTCGAACATGACATTGGACTCGCTGCCCACCTCGATGCTGGTCGGCATCACCTCCGGCTCGCTCATATCGACGCGCGCCTCCTGCTTCACGGGAATTGAGACGCTCGCCGTGTTCGTATAGGCGTTGACCTTCTCGTCCTCATAACTCATATTTACGTCGACCGCATAGGGCTTCTGCGCAAGGTCGGAGCGCGCCTCGAGCTCAATCTCGATATCCTTCGTGCCGTTCCGTTCTATTTTGTCCACAAAGATCGTGTTGGAACCGGCGGTCGGCAGGAAAGACTCATAAGTCGTATCTGAATCCGAGCCGGTCACGACCGCGGAAAATTCAAAGAGCATGTTGCTGACGCTCGTGGAGGTCGAAGTGTTTTTCAGATGCAGGGTCAGCACAAAGCTCTCACCGGCGTGCACCGTCTCCGGGTCCGTCTCAAAACCGGTCACGATCACGCGGGGCGTGGACTGCGTGCCGTTTGCGCTGACGCCAGCCGTGCCGTTCGTCTGTATGTAAGTGTCGAGCGTTGTTCTCTGACTCGTCCCGTCGGACGCGAAATAACGCACATCAAAGGAAATCTTCTGATAACCACTGCCCACATCATCCCGCGTCGTCAGGTTCCAGGTCAGCTCCCGGCGACGATCCATGTCGGACATGCCGGTATTCGTGCCCGGCAGATCTGCGATCGTCTGCGAATAGCTCGACTGCGTGATCTCAAAAGGCCAGACTGTCGAATCTGTGCTCAGCACCGGGGTCACGACCGCGTTACTGACATCCGTCTTGCCCATATTGACGACCGGAAGGACAATGCTCACAGTCTGTCCGGCATTCGCGACCGGCGTCACCCAGTCTCCGCCCACCATCAGGTAATGGTCGGCGGCCACGACGACCGTCTCTTCCTCCTCGTCGTCTTCGACCTCCTCGTCCGCATCCTCCGTGGCGGACACCAAAAGCGCCGCTCCCGGCAGCACTGCCACCGCCGTCAGCGTCAGCATACCCGCGCACAGCGCTGTCAGCATTCTCTTCACCCACTGTTTTTTCATTATTTCTCGTCCTCCCTGTATTCCTGCTGTTCCTCTATCTTCACGATCTTTCCGTCACTAATATGGAAGATTCGGTCTGCGAAACCGGCCAGATGCCGGTCGTGCGTGACCATGACCATCGTCTGATTGTTCTCCTGCACGACCCTGCGCATGAGCCCCAGTACTTCCTCCGAGGTACGCGAATCCAGATTGCCGGTCGGTTCGTCGGCGAAAATGATCTCCGGATCGAGCACGAGCGCCCGCGCCACACCGACGCGCTGCTGCTGTCCGCCCGACATCTCGGTGGGCCGGTGCTTCGTGTGCGTTGAAAGTCCTACCAGCTTCAGCATCTTTTCCGCCCTCGCCTCGCGCGTCTTTTTGTCCACGCCGCGGAAGGTCAGCGGCAGCGCCACATTCTCGATCGCATTCATCGTCTGCAGCAGATTGAAGGACTGGAAAATAAATCCAACCTTCTCCCGCCGGAAACGGACCAGCTCGTTCTCACTCATCCGCTCGAGATGCTCACCCGCCACAATGACCTCGCCCTTCGTCGGCTTCTCGAGGCCCGCCAGCATGTTCAGCATCGTCGATTTGCCGGAGCCGGAGGTGCCGACGATCGCGCAGAACTCGCCCCTGCGGATCGTCAGATCGACGCCGTTCAGCGCGCGCACCTTCTCCTCCCCGACGCGGAATATTTTATAGAGATTCTTCACCTGGATGACTGCCTGCGCGGAGCTGTCCATCTGACGCCCTCCCTCCTTATGTTCTGGACTCAGTATAGCATAAATCCGGGTGCCCATTTCTTAAAATTCCTTAAGTTTTTCAAAATCTGAGCTTTTCTCAGATTCAAAAAAGCCTTAATTTTCAACATTTGTTCAAAGCATAAGCCCTTGAAAAACCTCGCCGGATTGCCCTAATTAGTAACAAATTAGTAACACGTCACTTCACCCGGATCACCTGGTTCACATAGATCCGGTTCGCGTTCGTGATCGAACTATTCAACGCCATGATCGCACTTACCGTCGTACCATACTTTTCGTGATCGCGGAGAGGGTGTCTCCGGTTCTGACGGTATAGGCCACGGCTGCAGGCGTCGTTTCCTCCGCCTCCTCGCTCGATCGAATGTCCCCGTCGTTGCACCAGCCGGTAGCGACGCCGTTCTTTCCAAAACAGTATGGATTGGCCGCACCCGCCTTGATCCGCATGATCGTGCCGCTGGCATTTCTGATGATCGCCTTGCTGATCGCGTCGGTGCTGGACGCATAGTACGACGACACGGTGATCGCCTCACCGACCTTATGGGCATAGGAAGTTGCCTCCGGGGAAGGCATGACATTGACCGTCTCGACTGCCACATACAGCTCATCCAGATCCACATTGCCACTGATGCCGGATACGCTCCCTTTGGAGCTGTACTGCCAGCCATATAAATCATGTAATATATCCGGCCGCTTATCATCCGAAGGATCCACCGAGAGGCTCATGGAAGCGCTGCTCGGATAGCGCGCGATCCAGAACGGGTAAGTGATCTGTTCCGCATACGGCTTGATATAGGAATTGTAGAAGCTCAGCCCGGTATACACGCCGAACTTTCAGCCCGCCGCTGTAATGATCTCCCCGTATGCGTTGATGATCTCCGCCAGCGTCTGACCGATATTCTTCTGGATGTCGTTTTCCACATCCAGCCACACCATCGGTGTGCGCTCACCAAGAACGCTGATCACAGCCTGCGCGTCGCTCTTCGCCTTCGCGATCGTCGCCGCATAGGAATAATTATACACACCCTGTACTGGCACACCGGCATCCGTCGCACCCGTCCAGTTGTTCTCAAACTGTTTGTCCGGGTTCAGGTCCTTGCGGATCACCTTCAGGATCGCAAACTGCACGCCCGCGGCGGCAGCCTCCGCCCAGTCGATTACCCCCTGATAGCTTGACACGTCAATTCCCTTGATGCTCATAATCTCCTCACTTTCTGCCGACCCTTGCGCCGGCGCAACTCATTCCTCCGATACTTCCGGCAGTCCGGCCACACTGGTCAGCATGGACAGCACCCCGGCCAGCAGTGCCGCGGACACTACCTGTACCCAGCTCACATCACTGATGATCGCCGCCGTGCCGATCGTGGCCACCGCGGTCTGTGCGACCGTCTTGATCGCGCGGACGCCCGCTGCCTTCAACCATGTCTTTGTCTTAACGCTCATAAATTTCACCTCCTTTCCTATTACATTCATTCCACTTCTGCTTTATGCGCCTGTTTTGCCAGGTACATTGTGATCTCGGACTGTGCCTCTTTCGTTGGCCCATTGGCGCCCAGCTCCTGCAGGCCGCCGATCACTCCGAGCAGCGCCCGCATGATGATCTCGCGCTCTTCCAGACTATCCTTGAACATCTTTCTGTCCCTCGCCTCCTCATTCTCCAGATTACGGAGGCTGGTGTAATCGCTGTTCAGCTTTCCGTCTATAGCGTCAAGCCGCTCCTCGATCTTCGTGAGACGCTCATTGACACTCGCCGCCTGCGACTCTTCCGCCTGCTCTTTCTTGACGCCGGACGTGATTCTCTGTTTTAAATCCGGCCACTCCTTATAGACGAAATAGCCGACGATCAGCAGAATGAGAATCCATTGCAGGATGCTTTCTACCGTTATCAGGTCTGCTATCTTATCCATCGCTGTCACTCACCTCCTTCCAGTGCATGATAAAAGCCGGCCGGTTTCCCGGTCGGCCTCAGCCTCCATAGTGCTGTTCAACCATCTCACGCTCCGCAGAGCGCACTTTTCACAGCCTCCCACAATTCCTCCGCTGTGACTCCATAGCTCCCCAGCTCGCCGCGCCTCATCTCCGGCCTGTCCCACCGTATTCTTTCGATAATGTCGCGGTCAGTATTGATGGAAAAATGGATGGTTGTCTCGAACATCTTGTTGTCTGTCCACGCGGCGCCGTAAGAGCCGATTTTGAGCGGCTGCTCCATACTCAAATCAAACAGAATAAAATCACTGCCCTGGATGTTCACGGGCACGCCTCGATCGGTCAGATATTCCCATGCCGCGCGGAACACCTGATGGCCTGTCATCTTTGGTTTGCGGGATACTTCCGCGATACACAGGTCGCCCGAAAAGATAATATCTGTCATCTCCGGACGATAAACACCATGGAATACCGGCGCGCCATATTCCGCACGCACCTTTTCATGGTAGGCATCGCCCGCACCGCAGCCGCACCACATCTTTTCTGCAATATTAACGATTATGCCTTCTTCGCGCTCCTTTTCCAACCGCGCTATCTCCGCAAACGCGTCTTCCGCAGTTAAAAACTGTATGTTCATTTACGCCTCCTCAAAATCTACATTATAGAAAGTGACAGCCGTCGCTGATGTGGCAGATCCGGAACGCATCAATTCCCCGATTTCCGTTGTTTCTCCATTTGCTGATACTTTATACACATCGCTCACAATATTCCCGACGTCGGGGTCACTGGTGCACAAGACACCGTTATTGACGAGCGTTCCATTTACTGTAAGGATAGCGGCAGGCAACTCGCTTGTTGTAAGCATGGCATTGTATCGGCTGTCATATTCTGCACCCCATATTCCGGTAATAGCACCTTCCGCGATTGTAAGCATTCCGCCCTCAGCAACAGTCAGAGAAGACCCAGGCTGCAATTTACAGCTATATTGAACTTCTACTGCTGCTCCCTGTTCTATGGTTATGTGCCACCCTTCGGGGATTGGCAATATATAATCAGACGAAGTGATTGATACTCCCGCGACTTTAACAGTCAAATACGCCAGCACGGCATTGCCGGAAATAGTCACTTGTGCGGTTTTCCAGTTGGAATCTATGGTTATGGAAGCACCTTCGGACAGTATGAACATCCCACCGTCTTCTTCTGTACCGAGGGCAACCATACCAGTAGCGTGATATGTGGCCGACCCGGCATATACTGCCATTTGTGTATTAAGAATAGAGCCGTATTCATACACGCTTTTACATGCAATATTTACCAGGCCGAAATCATTGATTGGAAAAACGCTTCCGAGTGCGGTGGACGTTGCACTACCCCCACGCCATCCTTTCGCGCCGAACATCTGATAGACTGTAGCGCCGTCCTTTGCGATTACCGCGCCATCACCGTACACATATCCCCATGCTGCAAGGATTCCGTAGATCTCCACTGTCCCGTTGACTTCCAGTGCGCCATAATCTCCGTATAGCCATCCGGTATATACGATTAGCCCCGACTGCTGCCGCCCGTTTACAGCAACGGTGCCGTATACTGTAAGTGTTACATCTTCAGGCACTATGAGTGTCATATAAGACGTTCCCGCTTCAAGCGCAGAACTCGATACAATACTACACTCAGTAGTATATGTTTCCATGTTCGCATCCATCGGAATAGACAGGCAAATGTCTTCGGGTACAACGCTATCGGATAGGAGTGTTCCAGAGCTGATAAGCTGGATGATTGTCGTGGCGTTTTCCACTGCATAGTCTACAGCCGCATTCAGGTCTCGAAATATGGATCCTGCCGTGCTGAATAGCGGAATATCTTTTTCTACAAATAAGGCTGCTATCGTTACATCACTGTCAAAATGCAGATTTCCCGACAGGTTAATACTCACCGAGGTATCGCTCTCCGTATTATGCCAGTCGCTGAATTTATACCCTTTTGTCGTCACCTTTGCTTCAACGATAAATGCTTCGCTGCTATGGCGCGTGATGGTTACATCTTCCGTGATTTCCACACCATCCACCGTGTAACTCCCGTTTTCAGGAGCAAGGAATGTCACCGTGACATATGTATCGCTTATCAGGCTTATATTCGTCAGGGAAATAGTCGTTGTATAAGCTGATCCGGCACCTGATGTAATAACAATCTGTAGAGTTCCACCATCTGCCAAAGTCACGCTATATGAACCGCTCCCATCCATGCTTACGCTGGTGTCTTCTTCGGTTTCTTCCGTATCCTCTTCACTGGTGTCGGTATCTTCTTCTGTATTTTCTGTTTCTTCTTCCGTCTCCGTATCCGATGATGTGGATCCGCTTCCAATGAAACATGAGCCATCGTTCAGAGTTATATCGTAATCAAACGTTAAAAGTTTATCTGCGCCGCTGTTATTTGTGAAAACCAGAGTACCCGTGGTGCTCGAATTGCTACATGTTCCGTCTTCTCCTGTCACACTTCCTGTGATACTGTTCACATTTGCCGACCATGTACCGTCAGTACATTCCACGGTTAGCCCATCAACTGATAATCCACTTAATTCTGCCAATTACTCACCTCCTCATATCTGAATATCCGACAATCCATGGATCTCCAATCGGTCTTTCTCTACGTGCCACAGCACCCCCGCGCTCCGCAGGTATTCGGCCATAAGGATCCACTGTATTTCCGTCAATGCTTATCACCTGCCCGCCCCTGACTGCTTCCACAATTCCCGCGTGGCTTATCCTGCCATCCGGCGCAAGAAATATCAGATCGCCGGGGGACGGAATATAATCAGGTTCCCGCCAACGTCCATGTCGGCGCATCCGTCGGGCAACAGTACGCGTCCCCGGCCACGGTCGTCCGAGGATTTTTACCGTCTCTTCATATCCGTACGTTTGTATAAAAACCGCGAATATAAATGTCATGCACCAAGGCACTCCCTGAAAGTTCCAAACGCAACCTGCCTCACTAATCATCTCCGGAAAGATGGTGTAACCGCCTTTCCCGACATTTGCTGTGGGCAGACCCAGCAGACGGGCATCCTGATGCTCCATGTATCCAAGCCAACGCTGAGCTTCTTCTACTGCCGAGTTCATTGCAAAAAGCGGAAGACCAACTCCGCATCGGTTGTTTCTCCCGTATCTGCATCCAATATGGTGAAGGTCATGGGTATGTCAAAACGATTCCGATTGGTCGCCGATGTTTCATATCCATATTTCATCGTTGTATTGTCCGCACTGTCAGCATCCAGATAGATGCCCTCCAGCCACCGGAATAGCCCTGATATGGTTCCCGGTGCAGTAAACTCCGGAATGTTCGTTGTGGACAGGTCACGGTGAGTCAGCTTCGTGGTAGATGCGAGCAGCGCCTGTATGCTTTCAACAACATCTGCCGTGGAAAGCCAGTCGGCAAATTCCGTCCAGGCCGCCACCGGATTCTCTTCACAGGAAGCAGCAAGTGTTTCCAAAAAATTCGCAACGGATAATTCTCTCAGCTCGTCCCAGTCGTATCGATTGTCCGGTGCTACAAACTGCCATGTAAGCCCCGTCGCGTCTACCATCACTGCACCGCGCGTTTTTACGGTGACAGGATATGTTACAGAGTTATATATCAGTCTCAGCACCTGATAAATCGGACTTTTCCCCGTTGTTCCACGTCTGAATTTCACAGTCTTTGCAAGCGCAACGGGTATGTCCGACATACTGTCAGATGCAATTATAATGCTTCCTGTCAGCATATACTCTCCCCTTTCTCGAGCATTACCAGGGCACGCCGCAGGAAGCCATGTGTCTGTGCAAGCTCCTTCATTTCACCAAGCGTAAGCCCATCTGGATATTTCCGTGAGAATACTGCCATCACAACCGGCCCGCACGGTCTCAACATGGAAGCTGTAACTACCTCTGACTTATGCATCTGTCTCTTCCTCCTCCGATTCCTCGATCATCAGCATGAGCGATTCCTCGTCCCACGCATAGTTCAGCGTGCCGGTTCCCGTTTCCATGTTGACCGTCTGCTGTGCTGTGCCTGTAATTACATTCCCGTCCTGGTCTATGGCCTCATAACCTTCGAGGATTTCCGAAGCCGTCGCCGGATTGCTCAACACCGGAAGGGATACGCCGCCCGTGGCTATCTCCAGCACTTTCGCCACCAGACTCGTGAACTTCTCAGCCGCATCCGCCTCCACGCCCATCGTCTGCAGGTTCGCCGCCAGACTGTCCCGGTCCCGCGTCAGCGCCGCGATATACTCACTTAACTCCGCCATCACTCCACCTCCGTCAAAGCAGCGAGGGCTTCCGCAGCCGCTTCTTCCGCCGCCGCGTAGCCGCTGTCGTAGTAACTCTGTGTGTCAACGCTGGCCACGCCGTCCGTATAGCCCTCACTGTAGCCGTCTGCTTTCCCGGCTTCATAACCCTCGCTATAGCCGTCGCTTTTCCCAACCTCGTAGCCCTCACTATAGCCATCAGCCTTGCCTGTCTCGTAGCCCTCGCTGTAGCTCTCCTCTTTCAGCGCTTCAAGATCGAGCGTGCCAGTGAGCCGGTAGCTGTTCTTATCGATCGCCTGATATCCCAGCACGATCTCTGCCGCCGTGGCCGGATTGGTCAGAGCCGGAAGTTCAACATACGGCGACGTAGAAGTCGAAGATAAGTTTCCCTCAATAGTACCTGGAGACTTCAAAACCCCTTCCAATGTCTCCGTCTCTGAAAGGACCGCACCCAGAGATTCTGCCTGACTGATGTAGCTCATCAATAAACCTCCTCCGTAATCGTAAGGGTTCCTTTGGGAACTACTGTACTGACCTCCCCTTCAGATGTTGTTAGCTCAATGTCATACACATAACTTCCGAAGTCCAGCTCCTTAGTGTCAGCCGGCTCAAGGGTGAGCATAAGGGAGTCGCTCGGTATATCTTTTAGTATCAATGGTTCTTCGTCCGCATAGTATTTCTTTGCGGCAAACCGCAGGGTATCACCATCCTGCATCGTATACTCGCTCCCGCTCGTATCCGTAATCGTGATGTAAGCCTTCATGGTATCACCGCGAGTCATAGATATCGTAGTACCGTTTATACTAAAACTCATACTCTTTCGCTCCTTCCTTATACCTCCACAGGATCTTCACTGATGTCAATGTAGTCAACTGTAGCCTGGACCCGATAACCTCCAACATTGTCCATACTTACTGCGCCATTATAGGGTCTGTAACGAAGGGCTGCGCTCGCTGGAATAACATAGTTGCTTGAACTCGTTGCATCCGCTTTTCCCTCCCTTACTGCCTCCATCCGGATGATCCGCGCATTGGTTGTACAACCCAATGTCGCTATAACACGGTGGCCGTTTTCCACAGCTGTCGCATAATAGGCATATACATGTAAGCGATGTAAGGTATAGTACAAATGCTCCCCGCTTGCCGTAACATATCGGCACAGCCCCGCATCCTCTGTTTCTTCGTAGAATGTATTTTTCGTGCTTATTTCAGAAATATTGTAGTACGAGGAGGGCAATACACCGCCAGCCCCAACCTTTTCATCCAGCTCTCCGACCGCATCCCCCATATCTGATAACGGCGAAATAACTTCAAACAGTTGGTTGACGCTCGCTATGCTAATCCCGTCGATCACAACTTCATACAACGGAAAATCCACCTGCGTATCGCCATCCAGAATGTTTCCTTCCACATAGGCCGGCGCGCTCGGTGTATTCGCACTTCCGACCTTATCTCCCTCAAGGACCACCAGAGTCATGGTTTCCAGTCCCGTTGCGTCTTTCACATATCTTGCGATAATAAGATCAATTCGGGTATAGCCCGACGTTCCATTACTGATGGCAAGGGACTCGCTGTCATTTACTGCAATATAGGCATGCCTGCCCTGCATCATGATATCCCCGTCCAATATACTGATTTCGTTGTTGCTTACGACATCCGCCGCCAGCTGGTTCCCCGACGCCAGTACGTACTGGCCTGAGCCGAACACATTACTGTACAGGGAACCGTCCGCTTCTGCCGTGACAGGGTTCCCCGTCACTCCGGTATTAAGCTGTAAACCCATTTTTTAATCCTCCACTTCGTATGTGACCGTCAGCTGGTCGTTTTCAATCTTTACGATTTTGGACGCGACCGTGCATGTCATCTGAATTCCTGTCGCCCTGTTTTTCCCGCCTACGATATCCCCTATATTGACATCCACATCCGTTTTGCCAAGTGTAGCGGAAAGGGCATTGGCGCTCTTTAGACTTTCAAGCTTATCAGCTCCTGCATCTATCAGGTCATCCTCATCTTCCGCAGAAGTATACTCGTAGGTTTCCGCGATCTCCTGTATCCCGGTGTAATACTGCGTATCCCCCACATTACCATTTGCATCGACATACAGATGAATAACCGTCCTTTCCGCGAGATCCCCCTGGCCGAGGCAGATCAGGTGGTTGACTCCACTGTGCACTTCGTTCATGATGAGCTTCATGCCATAATCGTCGGAATATTCATACGTCTCTGACAAATCTTCCGCTTCAACAGCTGACAAAACAACCAGACCGGAATCCTCGGACATCACAAGCTGGAGTCTCGCCCCAACCGAAGCAAGCATTTTTGTAATTCCATCAATCCCGGTACAGTACCGTTCAAACTGGTGGCTGGTGATCGTAATGCCGGAGTCTACACCTGAAGCCTGGAACATATCTGCCACATCAAGCCTGTCGATCAGCTCTGCAAGTATCCCGTTCGCCTCGCCGTTGACAGTCAGGTAGTCTTCGCCATCATCCGGTTCTATGATTTTTTTTGCCAGGATCCCGCGCCACGCCCTGCCGGTGTAGGACACCTTACCACTGTCTGTATCAATTTTGATATCATCGACAATGCCACCGTACTCCGTCCCGTCAACATACCAGATGGAGCCATATTCCATGCAGTGGTGGACAGTATGCATGGTAATCTCAAAGTCGTTCTCAGCCCCGATATCGAGATCAACCTTATATTTCTTCAGTACACCACAGGGGCGCTTTAGCCCGTCTGTATAGATCACAACCATTCCGGTTCCCCCCTTTCCTGCAAAAGAACAATATCAAGGGCAAAGGAGCCATCCCAGTACACATTGACCGAACCCGTACTGATTTTCTCAAAAATATAACTCTGTTTCGATGCCAGCCAGAATATGTTGGTCCTGTCTCCCTTACTGCCAACCAGATAGATTGTTTTATCCATGGAATTCACTTCAATATATTCGCCGTCATCCACAGTCGCATTGATCTCATAAGTATTCGTCCCAATAATCACAAGCGGGTTCTTGACAGGGCCGTGGAATCTCATGATAAAATCTGTCCCGGATAATGCCGGATTTGTGAACACTTTCTGTCCGCCCACCTGCGCATAGTAATACGTGTACTCATAGTCATATTCTTTTGCACCGTCAGCCAACACGCTGTCACTGCTCACCGCCCCATAGGAGTATGTAGTTTCCTTCACCCAGTTACCACAATCAGAGGCTACTGTAACTTCAAATTCAATGTAACGTTTTGTGTAAAACCACTTCTCTTTTGACAATGAGACACAACAGCATTTAAGATAATAATCTCCAATGTACAGCTTCCCCTGTTCCCCGCTCAGGGCATCCGCATCCAGAATTTCATAGACAGTATTGCGGGCGGCAAGCCCTTCCGCCTCTGTTTGGGCGTGAACGATGACCTTAAATGTCCTTTTTGCCACGCCCTTGTGCAGATTCGAGATCTCGTCATAATCCGTATCGTAATCCCAGGTATAATTACGCAGTTTATTTTCTGTGAGGAATATGCCATTCTTCCCAAATTCAATACTTTTATTCAGGTGATTCACGTATTTTGCGCTGTCAAGCATATTTCCTCACCAGCCTTCCGATTTCCCTGTTATCAAACTCAAATTTGAGGTAATTTACCAGGATGTCGATCAGCATGTCTTTGAAATTACCGTCCGTAACCAGCCATCTGACCAGTATCTCAAGCAGTTCCATGATACCGCTGTTGTCCGTCGTTTCGGTGTTCATTCCCTGTACCTGGAATTCCTGCACAACCTTCTGTATCCATTCCCTGTTCTGTTCGAGCGGCACAACGGCTTCTGCGCCGTCACCTTCCAGCAGGCCGATCTGTCCCTGCTCCAGAACGCCGCCTTTTGCAAGGCGTGGAAGCGATACGGACGACAGAGAAATGTTAATCGGTTCAAAGCCCAGCAGGGAACCCGCAGCGTTTGCGATAGCTTCTATGCCGTCCAGAAGGACATTGATTCCATCAACGACACCGTTCGCCATAGTTTCCACTCCGCCAAGGATATTGTTGATCACAGTTTTTATCGTAGTCCACATACCCTCAAAGACAGCTTGTGCTGTGCTCCCCAGCTTCTCGAAAAAACCGCCGATCGCTTCAAAGGCAGTACTGAAAGCGCTTTTGATGGCATCCCATATGCCGATAACTGCATTCCGGAAATCCTCGTTCGTATTCCAAAGCACGACAATCGCCGCCACGAGCCCCGCAAGCAGCGCCACGACAATGACAATAGGATTGGCACTCATCGCGGCATTCATCAGCCACTGTGCGACGGTCGCACCCTCATTTGCCGTCTGGTATGCCTGGAAAGCCGATGTGGCTGCATTAATGATTCCGGAAATAGCCATCGCGGCCTTGAATGCTACAATGGCAACCGTGACGCCTGCAATGACAGGGGCGTATGAATCAAAGTTTTCAATCAGTTCTTCAATTTTGGGAATTGCCTTATCTGTGACAAAAGTGATCGCGCTGGATAAAGGTTCCTCAAACTTCTCATAGATTTTCAGCCCCAGCTCCTCAAAATTGGTTTTCATGATGTTGATCTTCGTCTCCATCGTGTCAGCCATCGTTGAGTAGGCATCTTCAGTCGCCCCTGAGCTGCCCGTGATCGTCTCCAGATTATCGTTGAATTCTGTCAGCCCCTGGTTGACAATCGCATTGCTGGCCTTTCCTGCTTCCGCAGAACCCCACAGGTTCATCAATGCCGTGCTGTCCCCATCACAGGCATCGTAGAGAATACCCAGCACGTCCCCCAGAGAATAACCATCCTCCATCAGCTGCGTGAATGATTGCCCTGTCTGTTCCTGCAGGATCGCGCTCACATCACTCCCGGAATCACCCAGCTCATTCATCATGCTGTCCAGGTAGGTAGTCGCTTCCTCCGTGCTGATACCTGCCTTTGTAATGCTGACATAAGCGCTTTCCAGGTTGCCGAGGTTGACGCTGTACGCACTGCCCGTAGCAATGGCCTTGCCCATGGAAGAAGACAACTCCCCGATCGTGGTGACGCCCAGATTCTGCACCTGTATCAGGCTGTCCGATATCTCAGCTGCCGTTCCTGCAGCATCACCATAGCTGTTCATGGCGGTGGAGAGGACAGACAATGCGCTGTCAGCGTCCGTGAATCCAGCGACGCCCAGCTTTGTGGCGGAAGAAACCATATCCATAGCTTCTTCCGCGCTCGCGCCCGCCGAGATCGCGTTATATGCCACTGTCGCGAGGTCAGAACTGGACACGCCGGTTTCTTTTGCCAGATCACTGATGGATGCTTTCAGGCTATCAATGTTTTCTGCCCCGGCGATTGTCTCCAGCTGCGCAAACGACGTCTCAGTGCCGGTGCCGAGTTCAATGATATTTCCTGCAAGTTCCGTACATTTTGAAATCAGAGAACTGATGGCCTGCGAGGCAAGGTTGGATAGCGTCATCTTCCATGTGGAAAATTTACCATCTGCATTTTCAGCCGAATTTCCGGCGTCTTCCACCGAACCTCCCGCATCTTCCGCAGCGCTGTCCACATCTTCCAGCGACTCAGCCGTGTCCTTTGCGGAATCCCTCACGCTGGAAAGCCCGGATGATGCCTCAGAATAATCCACCGATATTTTCCCTATAATGGAAAAAGCATCAATCGCCACCAGTTCCACCTCCTTTCTTCCATGGCACGAATCCCTTCAATATCCCTTCAGCTAACCGGACCTGTTCCTGTGTTTCTTCCCTGCCCGGCGCGTTTTCCGTTTTTCGACCTGTTTTCGCAGCCTCAGGCTTCTTCCTGATCTTCCCGCGGAAATCTTCAAACGCCATATCATCAATCAGCGGGTTTGCCACATAGGCTAAATACAGCGACCAATCCGATTCCCGTTCATTCTGGTCGAGAATCGTGCCGATCGCTGCATATGCGTTCCTGTGCCTGATTGCGCTGTTCAGGTAACACTCTGGGCTGCTATATCTTCTGTAGAGGAGTTCTCGGAACCGCTCTGTCCCAAATCCAGATATCCGGCCACTTCCGTAAAAAAATCCGAAAGATCATCCTTCCTGAAAAAGTCCCTGATAAGCTGCGCAAAACGTCCGATCTTCAGCTTCCGGATCTCCTCAGCCGTAACTTTCGTCCCGTTATCCCAGATACAGCAGTTCGCAAAGAACAGGCATATCTCATTCCTTGCTTTGGGCAGATTTTTGAGCAGTGTCCCACAAATCTTCATTCCAATCACTGTTCCAACGCCTTTGACATCCTTCCCTGATTTCATCAGAGCGGCAATTTCATCCTTATCAAACGCAGCCAGCATCTGTTCGGCTCCGACTGCGTCGATCACGGCGCAGCAATCGAAGAGGTTATCTACCGTCAGGTCAATAAATTCCAGTTCCGCCATGATTATTCAGTCCCTCCCTGCCCCTCCGCCGACGCCTCATCTGCAGCGCCCTTATCGGTTACTTCGACCTCCTCCACGAAGCTTCCTGCTTTCTGGATTTCAGCGAAGCGCTTCTTTGAGAGAATCAGCACCTCTCCTGCCTTATGCACAATCTTTGTTTCTTTATCTCTGAATTTTCTGATAACCTTGACTTTCATCTTATCTTTCCCCTTCCTTTAAGTGGTAGTTGTTACCGGATAATAGAGCGCGATGTCCAGCTTATCCAACGTGTCATTTGCGAGGTCAGCAGTACACTCGAACTTCACCTTGTATGTGGTCTGCGTAGCATTTTTCGTCTCGATCTCAAAAGCTTCCGTGCAGATCGCGTTCGGGAGAATAATGATGATATTCTGACCACTGGACATTGTTCCGACGTATGCGATATTCTCCAGATAGTCATCATCCTCTGTAATGTTGGACTTGCTGATATACTTCGTATAATTAGAGTCGGTAGATTCCGACTTCACAAGATGCATGGCCGTGACGAGGATATCCTCTGTCACTTCCGTCATGTTTCCTTCAATGTAGGCCGACTCCCCTACTTTCTTCTTGCTGACGCCCTTGACAAGCACCGTCGCGCCGTCCACCTCGATGTCAAGCCACTCTGCTTCCCAGTTGAATTTGATGCCGCCGGACGTTGCACCCAGGACCGTGCCGCTCCACGCGCCGTCCGCATATGTCAGATTCTTATAGATCACGCCTGCATTCAGGATCATTTTCTTGATCGTCTCGGTCGTGATGCCATGCGTTTTTAATGCCATTTTTTACTCTCCTTCCCATTCACTGGTGAATAATGTAATCGTTACCTTATACAGCCCCTCTTCCCCTGACGGGACAGGCTGGGATCCGCCGAACCGCACAAAAAATGACCGGTTGTCCCGGACTTCCTGCAGGTTCGCAAACACTTTTTTTACTGTATCCGATACTTCCGCAAGGGCAAGCTGCGCGCCGCCACCTCGCGCCCATCCATCGAGCGTAAATGTCCCGGCCGTACAGTTATCCTCATACCGGAAATCCGTTTCATCAAATGAACCGACAAAATACGGATAGGACACCGGCTGCGTCCATTCCCCAAATTCATAGGGGATTTCGGCCTCTTCCAGCTTCTCACTGATAAAATCTAAAATACTGACCATGACATTCTCCCTCACATCTGATTCTGGACTTCCTGAAGACGCTTCTTCAGCCTGTCCTTCATGGAATTGAATGCGTTATATATCGGCCTGTTCGGCTTTTTGCCTTTTGTGTAATAATACACTTTGCCCTTCACGATGACCTTCTTCATACGGCTTTTTGCCTTGGCGCTGAGCCTGGCTTCCGGAATATACCAGCCACCCTTACGCCCATCGCCATTCAGGGCATATTCGCCGGTACCGAATTCTTCCCATATTGCATTATCGAGCTCACTTCCGACATAGACTGTTGCCTCATTGGTTCCCTTGTCCACAACATATTTGTAGGAACCTTTTGTCTGCCCTGTGTCCGTCCGGCTGTTCCGAATGACCTGCGACTGCAGCTCCCCGCCTGCCTCATACAGGAAGGAATGAACGGCAGCCGCCATCTGTTCCCTGACCCTCATGGTATTGTCTGTGAATTCAACCGACATTCTGACCACCCGTATATTTCAAAAAGACTTCAAAATGTTCATGCATCCCCATAGGATCATCAATCAGCAGCACCTCATAAGTTTTCCCGTCGATCACCATCTGTGCTGTTTCCTCCGTGACTGTGTCCGGGAGCGCCTGGTAATCCATCAGCCAGACATGCGTGGATTCCTGAATCTTCGCGTTGAACGTGGTATGCTTCGAGTCGCCGCCTGACAGGTCAAGCCACCCTTTCACAGCCAGCGTGTCCGCCCATACCGAAACGCCTTCGCCAATCGCATTCTTCGTCACCACTTTAGTCTGAAAGACCGCCGCCGTATTCCCGCCAATCTTCTTCACGTTCAAAACCTCGCTTTCATGAACGGACGCAGGAAGCCCAGCAGCGCCACCGGATAGCCCATCACCGTGTTGTTGGAATCCTGGTCATAATAAGTGACGCTGTTCCGGGAAAGTGTTTCCTGCTTGACACCGACATTCTGCCGGTTCTCCACTTCCCACATCAGCAGATTGATCACGCCTTCCTGAATCACTGCCGGGTATTCGACCTTTGTCACACGGTTCAGCGGTACGGTGAACAGCTCCCCGTCCACCGTAACAGATTCCTCATCAACCGCCGTAAGAACATAAAGCCCATCATTCACATCGGACTTCGTGATCTGTACCGTATCACCTGCTTTCAGATATGGAGATGTCCCGAAAACCTGACTACCCTCGCTGTATCCTTCAAAGCGGATATGCCGGTTCTGGAAATTGTTGTTGGTGTAGGACCTGATCAGGCTTTCCACTGCCAGCAGCTTCCTTTTCAGCATGTCTTCGTCAGTATCGGCGAATTCCGACAGCGAAGCCAGTGTTTCAACACTCACGATCATAAGAACACCTCCTTTTCGCCGCTTACGCGGTAGCAGTACCCGTCTGGATCAGGCCGATCTTCACATTTTTGGTGTTGTACTTCAGCGACCAGTTGTCGGAAGTACCAAGCTCAGCGAACGTCGGGGACTCGCCCGCGATGCTGTCCACCGCAAGGGACAGCCCGTTCGGATGCAGCACCTTGCCCTGCTTCGTGTAGAACTTCTCAATACCCGCATTCGTCTCCGGATCATAGTCCGTGTAATACTGCTTCGAGTAGTTTTTCTTGTCGCAGGAACGGAATGCGCCCTCGCCGAACAGGAAGGTATTATAGACGCCATTGTCCAGCGTATTGTAATCCGTTACCAGGACATACTTGCCACCGATAGTCGGAAGCTCAATGTCCTGCTTGATCGCACCCTGCGTCACATACTTCTCAAACTCGACCAGATCCAGCTTCTTATATGCAGCGTAGATCATCGAGTGCATCACGATCAGGCCAAGCCCGCCGGCCATGTCGCCGAGCGCACTCTGCTCCGCGTCGATCAGCATCTCCGCCGTGGCTAGGTCGTCCTTGTCAGTCAGATCAAGGACATGGGCATCCTTGAGCGCCTCGATGGACGTGACCGTCTTCGCGATATTCAGCAGCTCCCGCTCCCACACCTGGCTGTAATAGCCGGCGATTTTATTCTTGATGTGGGTCAGCGGATCCGCACCGGTCAGTTCCTTCGTAAAATCCTGCGTCTTAAACGCCTTCATCCTCTGGATCAGCATGCAGGTCTGCTTGCTGCCCGACACCGTGACCGGGGTGTTGTTATTCACGCCATCGTTATTCAGCGCCTCCATGCCGTCCTCATAGATGGAGAGCGGCTTATAGATCGGGATGGAAGCGACGTTGCCCTTCTCGCCGATCAGATCCATAATCGTATCGTCCTGGGCGACAATGCCGGAAGCGATTACAGGCGTCCGGAAGTAATCTTCCTCAGCCATCATGTCGGCAAACACTTCCTCGTCAAACTCAAAGCCGCCAAAATTACCAGTTCTTGCCATGATTTTTCACCTCTGCCTTTCTTATTTTCTGTTGGTATACTGTTTATAAAGTTCCGGGTTTTCATCCTTGAACCGAACACGCTCCGCATAACCCATCTGGAGAAATTTCTCCTTCGTGACAGCCTTTTCCCCTTTACTGCCCGGAAGCTCATGTTCGTCAATCATCTTGCGACCGTTCCCGTCAGGAGAAGCAAACTGCGTCGGATGCTGCGTTTTCAGCCCTGCGATGAGGCCGTCGATCCCCTTGATCTTCCCGTCATCGTCCAGCTTGATTTCGCCTTTCTCCTTCGCCTTGAACACAAGGTAATCAATATCCGCGGCGCCGGCATCCTTCAGGGCGAATTTCAGTGCATTGTCGGTTTTCAGGGCCGTGTTTTCCGCTTTCAGTTCTGTGATCTCCTGCTCGTAAGCCGTGATCTTTGCCTGCAGCTCGGAATCCTTCCCCGCATCCTTCTTCAGCTGCTCAATCAGGCCGTTTGCTTTTTCCAGTTCAGCCGATTTCCCGGTCAGGTCGGTCTGCAAATCATCAAACTTCCCTTTCGATACATAACCGCCCTCGGACAGGTCTGCATAGCGGATGTGCTTCAGCTTATCTTCCTGCCCGGCGTTCGCCGCGTCAATCTTCTCCTGTACCTGCCTGTACAGTTCCTCACCTAACAGTTCTTCGAGCTTCATGTTGTTTCTCCCTTCTCCCTGTGGCTGCGTGCCACCCGGGTGGCCGTTATCTGTCCGGCCTGACATATTTCCGGAATAGTTTTCATGCCATTACCGTATTTCGGGCAATATAAAAGAGCTGTGCATATCGCAAGCCCTTAAATACTCAAATTAAAAAGCACCCCCTGTTCGGAAGTGCCTTTCAACCGTGATCAACACGGTTATCTCTGTTTCAATACTGGATATCCACATCACCGAACAAATAGCCCAGATCATAGACATCCTTTTTCTGTTCAACACATTCATTGATAATTTGAACAGCCTTTTCCGGGGACTTATCGCTGAAACACATCAGCGGAAAGCCATCGCCAAAGGTTGATTCATACAGCTTCATAGCTGTCAGCAACTTTTCATTCGCCCACTTCACCTGATAATCATTCCTTACCATTATTGGTACTTCTTTTCACAGTTTCATACACAGGGGTATCACCATTCATACCAACCTTTACCCAGTCTTCATCTGGTTTAATTACACCGGATTCCCGCAAAGCCTGTTCCATAAGCTCATCGTTCCTTTTCTTTTCCTCTTCTGTGAATTCTCGCTTTTCACCAACCGGTTTAAAAGTAATCATCTGTGTAAGCCGCTTCCTTCGTTCTTCAGCATAATCTGGTTCTTTCATTTATCTTCCTCCAAGATAATATACCACTCTCCATTTTGCTCCGTTTTATTCAAAGTGATGAACTTCTCATTTCTGCCATAAAGGACTTCTAACTCATCTTTATTCACGGAAGAAATATCTCTGCCACTCTTTGATTCCATGATAAAAATCTGAACTTCTCCTTCGGGGTTATATAGCTCATCGCTTTTTGTTGTGCTAAAGTATTGAGCTGTGGAATACGATTTCCCTATTTCAAACTGGCTTACAAATTCCTCAACTGCATCCGAATCACCAAACTGTAAAGAACGCGTCACCGTTCCTGTGTATGTCGGGAACTTTTCAAGCGCTTTATCCAGATCAGACACTATCTTCTTTTCTGAATCACTCAGCGCCGTTTCACCGACTGTCCGCAGTTTCTCATTAATCACATAGGATTGAAAGCCTACGTACTGGTTCACTGCATACATTTCACTCCCTGATAATCTGATTATACCTGAATCAGTTTTAATTTCAACTGCTTTCAAATATTTGTCCTTAAACTCCTCAAAATCCTTTGTCTTATCCAGCCCAAAGTATTTAGCACGGTCTTTCAGGGTTTTCAGTTCCTCTTCATCCAGTGCCCACCTCGCCCTTTGCAGCATGCAACAGCGGCAATTGCACACATTCCGTGCAGAACCGCCAACGCCCGGTGCTTTCATGCGTTCGCCGCCGACGTTGAAATCTTCATCCAGCTCCCGGAGCTGCCCGTCCGCCGCCTGATGGTCAGGGCGCGTCCGGCTATCCAGCGTGGCGTCCCACTGTTTCACACAGTCAGCGCCATTGTCGCGGGCATCGTGCAGCGCGTCAAGCTGTGATTCCTGCTGGATCCTGTGCCCTTCCGTCCTGGCAATCAGGATAGCCCTGTTCATCGCTTTTTTCAGCGGGCTGTTCATACCATTTGCGATATAGGCGGCAATCTCCAGCCATGTTGAACCATTCGCCGTCCCCCGCGACAGCTCCGCCCTGATGGACTTCTTCAGGTAATCGACATCCTCACCCAGCTTCTTGTAAAGGGTGGTAGAAATCTTGCTGTCCGTCTCAACCGCCTTGACCACTTTGCTCTGGTCGATCGGGACGATCACCGGGATCCCCTGTTTTGCCAGGTCATACATCGCGCCGGTGAAGCCGTTCGTATAACTCGCCGCCAGGTAATCCGCGATGGTTTCAAACTCATTTGTCTGCAGGGTGGCCAGTATCCCGTCGATCTGGCTCTTCAATGCCTGCTGATACTGCTTCTGGTAGATAACAGACTGCAGGTTCTGCATATCTGACCGGGCATTCAGGGCAGCGATCTTCTCTTCACAGTCCTTCGCCGCCTGGGAATACACCCGCTTCAGCTGCTGGATGACCTTCTTTTCTTCATCCAGATGTGCCTGCTGCACTTCCTTCTGTGCCTTCGTCATCAGCTGCACCACCTTCCGGGACAACACGGTCCAGAGCCTGTTCTGCCTGCCGGACCTCCTTTTCCCCGTCTTCCGGGAGCTGGTCCTTTATTTCATCATAGTCCAAATCCATAACTTCGCAGATCGCGCAGATGACCGTTTCGTCCCCCAGGACATTGTAAAGGGACAGCAGCGTGTTGATCTCTACCTGTTTCCGCTCTGCTTCCGTCTTTTCGTTCTGCACATTCTCCTGCTCATTACTCATGATCTCGTGCGTGAACTGGAAGTAGACACTTTCTGCCTGATAATCTGTGCCGTTTGCCTTGTTGATCTCGTCCACAACGACCTTCACGATCTCACGCAGGAAGCGCTTGACCTTGACTTCCAGCCTCTTGCACCGCAAATCCAGCAGCGAATAGGCAGCCTTGATCGCCATATTGGTAGTAGCAGACGTATCTTTCAGGCCTGACATATTCAGCCCCATGCCAAACCTGTAAATATTCTTTTCATCCAGGTCGAGCTTGGCCTGCCTCGCCTGATAGGGCACATCAACCGTGTGGACTTCCAGTCCGCCGCCTTCCCCGACGCCAACGATCTTCTTTGTCTTCAGGTTCTGCTGCAGCTCGTCCAGGTTATCGCCTTCAAAACCTTTGACCACGTGGATAGGTGTATCGAAGTCTATCAGGTTATTGGACAGGCTACTCGCCATGATGTCATAGTCGTCGATCAGGTCCTTGATTGGTTTCAGATTGTTGAACTGCTTCTTGTTGTTGTCCAGCCGGAAGAAGGGGATGAAGCCGAACGACTCGCAGTATGTATTCCTGTCCCCCGCGATGGTGTAGACAACATGCGGGCGGGGATTCAGCGGTTCATTCATGTCTTTCTCGATCTCGCCGTCATCCTTCTGGAAATAAAAGAAGGTCTGCTGGTCGTCCCAGTCCATGATCTTCTTGATCCGGTTCCCATCCTTATCAATCCGGTCAATATACCAATACAGCACGTGATCCTTATGGTCGGATGCAAACCGCGCTTCCACCTCCACAACGCCGAGCGAGTCTGCACAGGCAAACTTTATCCGGTCATCAGCACCCTTCAGGGCATACATATAAGCAAATCCCTTTGTCTGGCAATCCGTAATCAGGTCTGACAGCTCCGATATGAAATCATCATTGTAGTTGAAATAGTTATCCAGTTCCTTCTGCAGATCAGGATCATCAGATACTACAAACGGCCCTTCGCCGGAAAGGATGTACTGCGTAGCCTGGTCGACCAGCTCCGTGAAGAAAGGATGCGGGATCTTTACATTGGACCGCGTCTTATCCTCGACAATGTCCCCGTCCGCATTGAAGTAGAAAAGCCTGTAACGCCGGATATCATGGTCGGCTTCATAGTACCGTTCTCCTTCCCTCGCGTGCTTCTTCTTCACCGAAGCGTCATCCTCGTCTATGAACAACTTAATCTCGTCTACTGTGAGCATTGATACCCCACCTCCCTTCACGATTCCACCTGTCAATACATCCATCCTTTGCCGCTGATATGCTGTTCAACTGCATAGCGCATTGCATCCATCAGATGGTTAAAGTCATCAATCGGGACATTCAGCTTGTTCCCGAATTTATCAAGCATCCAGGTATAGTTGCTGATTTCCGTCATGTAGTTCACACAACGGGGGTGCACAATGATCTCAAAATCCTGAATGAACTGGATCCCATTGTTGACGGAATCCTTCCCCTTCTTTGCGCCCTTGACGTGCAGCCCGTAAGCTTTCAGTTCATCAATGGACTTTGGTTCTGCAGAATCGGCAGTGATCCGTTCTTTCCCATAGCCCATAGCTGTTATTCTTTCAAAAATCTTTCGGTTGGACAGGCCGGTTTCATATAGTTCATCCCACACATAAATCTTTCGGTTCTTCAAATCAATGAACCCGGCGAACAGTGCGGTTGGGTCATTGGTATAGCCAAAGTCCAGGCCGAACACAGATTTCACATCTTCCCGGACCACATACAGCGTTTTCTTCTTTGCCGCTTCATCAAGCTGCAGGTAGTCCTTTCGGTTGATCAGTTCAAAACCCTGTTCTGTCCAATTTTCAAATACTAGGCCTTCCACCACGCCCCAATCACCCAGCCCGGCAACCTTGTACCGCCGTGGATTGTTCTCCTTCATCCGCTGAAATACTCGCAGATCAGCACTATCCAACCATTCATTGCAGGTATAGTTGGTGGTGATCGCCATGATCTCACCGTCTGCTGAAATGGGAGCTTCCCGTGGCGTATAGATCGGCTTCCCTTCCGAATCATGCCCGGTGACTTCATCAAAGAATCTGTGCTTTATCCAGTGCTTTTCATTCCACGGATTGAACGTGAAGGTGATCTGTTTGAATAATCCTTCCGGCGCCGCGCCGCGGATAGATTCATCCAGCATTTCAAAATCAGATTCTCTCATGATCTCATAGGATTCCTCGATCCACATCCAGCACAGGCTTCCGACATCCACTGTAATCGACGTGACCTTCAGCGGATCATCCAGCCCACGGAAGTAAATCTTCTGGCCGGTCGGAAGATAGGTCGCCTCCAGCGGCGATTCCGTGAACCTCCAGAGCCTGTCCACCTGCAGCCGGTGGACTGCCCATTTCAGCTCCGTGAAGCAGCTGTCCTTCAGTGTCCGGAAGGTCTTTCTAATCACCAGCGTGTTCGCTTCCTGGTACTTCATCATGTTGTAGATGAACCAAAGGGCGGCAGTTTTTGATTTTTTAGACGCGCGGCTGCCCTTCACAACCCGGTATCTTCCCCGAAAATTCCAGAAATCCCTGTATCCTCTTCCTACCACGGAAGGGAGGTTGATCCGGATCGCATCATTCGTCATCTGCCATCACCCTGTACCCAGTACAGTGGCGCTGCATGCACCTGTGTGTGTCTGCAAGCCCCCGTGTCAGGTAGCCGCCGTGGCACCGGCATTCCGCAACCGGGTAGAAGGACCAGTTCCCATCAATCAATTCATACTGCACACTTCTCTTTGGCGGTCGGTTTTTCAGCCGTTCTTTCCTCCGTTGGCGCTGCTTTCTGCGCCGACGCAAATCATTCTTCAAGTTGATCTTCCCCCTCCAAAAATACCGGGAGGTTCATATCAATCCCCACCTTGTCATTCCAAATCCCGTACCGCTTCCCAATCAGTTCAGCAGCTTTTATCCGTTCTCTGGCTGCCACATCAATATCCGTGATCTGCTGTACACCATCACCAACAAGTTGCAGACACTGTTCTTTGTGTTCACCCCTCATGATTGAAGTCAGGTATTCCATGACTTCCTGTGCATCAGCGGTCTTTTTGTTATGGATTTTTTCAAGTTCAGCGTCTATATAAGCTTTCAAGTCAAGTTTCGTCAAATTTTGTTGGCCTATCTGTTTCGCTGTTTTCTTTGAATACCCTGCCCGAATTGCCGCTTGCGTAGCATTGCAGTCAATCAGGTATTCATCACAAAATCGTTTTTGCCTCCTGTTCATTCTGCAACACCTTCTTCCTGTACATAAAAGTTCCCCGGAAAATAAAGGAATCAGGGAAGCGACACCATGCTTCCATGTAAGAAAACCTTTCCGGGGAACAATAAAAAAGCACCCGACGCATAGTCTGGATGCTTCAATGTCTACTATTTCATTGTACCGATTTTACCACAGGCACTGTGAAATGTCAAAGGGAAATTCAATATCTTGTTCATATATTTCTCCATCAGTCACAACATCTTGCGATCCATATTCTGCAACGCAGCCTGATGTATGTAATGGACATTCCTTACGGTGCACCCAAGCAACATTGCGATATCTTCCCAGGAGTAGCTGTGAAAGTACCGGCTCCTGATAACTGCCTGTTGCTTCGGTGTAAAGCTATGCATCATCCATTCGACCTGCTCCTTCATATCAACCAGACAGTCAATATCCGCGCTGATCTCATTATCCAGTTCTGTGATCTGTTCAAGCATGTGGACATAAGGTGCGTCCGCCGCTGTGGAAGCCTGCACTCTGTCCTTAGAATAATCAAAGCTGCCTGTGCTTACGGACATTTCTTTCAGTTCATGCAGCCTTTGGATTTTTCGGTCAATATCCCTGTCTAATTTTCTGATTTTTCGCAGAAATTCTTTCGCAGCCATAAATGGTTATTCTCTCTTCATATGCTGCCCACACTCTGGACAGAAATTGTACTTTTCGTTAATCTCAAAATCCGCGCCGCAACAAGGACATTCCCAGAAATCGTATACCGGATTCCCGTCAGCGTATCCAGAGACGATGGGAATGGGGTTCATCGATTCCAGCGCCTCCAGCGCGTCGATTGCCATTTCCAGCCCACGGAGAAATTCAATCATCCTATCTGCGCCTCCGCTGATCTCGATGCCATTGTCAATCTTCAGCGCTTCTATCGCTTCCCGGTTAGTCATCTTCGCCCTTTTCTCCTTCCAACAGCTTCCACTTCATCCGCTCCACCTCATCCGGCGAGAGTCCGGTGTCTTCATAGTCCCTGAGTTTGCACAACGCCCAGTAGAGCTTTTCATGCGTCTCCATGGACAACACAGTGCCTGGCCTAATATCTTCCCAGGAAACGCCGCGCAGTCTCCATGTGCCATCCTCGCGCTTTTCTGTCAGTCCTTTCATAGGCCCCTCCTCTTCATGTCTTCCCGCTTTGTAAAATACCCATTCGCAGCCGAAAACAGCTTCCACGCCAGATATCCGATGCCGTTCGGCGCAGTTTTATACTTCCTGCAGATTTCCTCCGACTCCCGAAGTGCCTGTTCAGCCTGGGCTTCGGTAAATACTTCAATGTCGCCATACTTGAGCAGGTACCGGAGCAGGTCATTCATGAGCTGGTAAATCATTTTGGCATTTTTCATGGCAGCTCCTTAATCCGGATGTAGATTCCCGGGACGTCCGCCCAGAATTTTTCTGTGATTTCCCTGCAGACCAGGCAATCATCCTTCCAGAATCCCACTGCCGTCATACAATCCTTCAGGAGCTTCTGGAGATTATCTGTGTCCGGCCTCGACGTACGGTATTCACCGTTCCCATGCCGTCCCCGCGGGAAACACCACTTCGTAACCAGCTCTACAGGGCCCGTGTAGCTCTCTTTGGGTGTATGCTGTCCCAGATATCCCTGGAGCTTCTGGCGCGCCGCCACGAGTTCAGGCGGTTCATAGAATACCGGCCTGCCTTTTACCACATGCACCTGCTTCTCCTGGTGCGTACAGGTCGGTGGCTCCATCGCTAAAAAAAATTCTGTCATCCTGTCCACCTCTTTTTCTGTGCTCAAGGTTTGGTGCCCTCCGTGTGCGTGGGGGTGAGGCGTCGGTCGCGTGAGCTTAGACGCGACGACTTACCCTCCCCCACGGAGGGGGTGCGCACCACCACATATACGTAGTATATGGTTGCGCCGCACCCTTTTTGCGCACTGCGCATGACCGAAAATTTCCGATGCGTCGCACCCCTATTTTGGGGGTGCGCATGACCGTGATTTTCCGATGCGCCGCACCCCTGTGCGCAGTGCGCACAACCGAGTCATGCGCACCTGCGCACCCTCATTTCAGGGGTGCGCATGACCGTGATTTTCCGATGCGCCGCACCCCTGTGCAGGGGTGCGCACAACCGAGTCATGCGCACTGCGCACCCCTTTTTGCGCACCCCCTGGAACCGTTTTCCGCCGGATGTAAACCTTGCCATCGTCTGCCTGAAATTTTTCAAAATCGTTCACAAGATCCTTCCGCTTCCGCTGGGTATTCCCAAACCAGGCAAGCAATGTCTTTACGGATGTACCGATCTGCTCGGCGAGCTCCTGCGCCGGGACGTCCCGCCCTTCGATTTCGATATTTGAGAATGCGATTTCAAAATCGTTGCGCTTCTTCTCTTTGTCCTTCTTCGTCTGCTCTTTCCGCTTTTCCGCTGCCTTCTGCCAGCTCGGCTTCTCCGCCTCCGGCTCAATGTCGCTGAGAGCGCCTGTGCGGTCCATACGGTGCCCCGGATAATCAAACCACAGATTGACCGGCGGGAACTTCGGGAACTCCCTGAGCGTCCCGTCAATGCGCCAGGCGCTGAGCATTTTCACTTTTTCCTTTGCCACCGCAACCTGTTTGTCGAGAGCCTGCATCTGGGGTTTTGCCAGCTTCTTTTTACAGTAAGCCAGCATCTGAGCAGCGCTACACATCGTATCCTGGGAGACATCGTCTTCCCAGTCTTCCAAAATGGAATTCAGATATTGCTTGCATGCGGCACATACCGCCTTGTTTTCCTCCTGTTTCAGGAGGTCTTCATTCAGCTCGAGTTCGATCAGGTCAAGGAGCGCATCCGGATCGCGGGCAAACACACCGGATCCTGACGCGCGGTCCATCGAGCGCTTCTGCCCCTGTGTGCCCTTGCTGTGATGATGGCAGTAGATGACTGCCGTGCCGAGCTCCGTACATACCAGGTCAAACTGGTTGCAGAAATCGGCCATCTGGTTCGCACTGTTTTCATCGCCGGTAATGACCTTGTAAATGGGGTCGATCACAACCGCGATATAATTCTTTTTGGCGGCACGTCGGATCAGCTTTGGAGCCAGCTTATTCATGGGGATAGATTTTCCCCTCAGGTTCCAGATGTGGATGTTGTCCAGATGGTCCGGCGACCATCCGAGCGCTTCATACACATCTTTGAACCGATGAAGGCAGGACGCGCGATCAAGCTCCAGGTTCACATACAGCACCTTCCCGCAGGCGCAGTCCCAGTTCAGCCAGCGCCGGCCCTCCGCGATCGCGCAGCATAGCTCGATCAGGCTGAATGACTTCCCGGCTTTGGAGGGACCGGCCAGCAGCATCTTGTGTCCCTGTCGCAGCACGCCCTCAATCAGTGGCGGCGACAGCTCCGGCAGGTTGTCCCAGATGTCCGCGATGCTCTCCGGCTCCGGCAGGTCGTCGTTAACGCCCTCGATCCTTTCATACCATTCATCCCAGGAGGCCTTCCCGATATTGGTATCTACGAGGAACTGTTTATGCCCGTTCCGAAGTACGCCCGGCATCCGGGACAGCCGCGACGGATTCCGGTTCTGCTGGTCCACTTTCAGGCCGTTTTTTCCACAGACCTTGTACAGGTAATCAACGCGCTTCCGGTACTCCTCGAAGCTGGCCGCCTCAATCCGTACAATCGCATGAAGGCTCTTCTTCCCGGAATGTACCAGACAGGCGACCGGCAGCTCCAGCTCGCGGATGATCGCATTCTGCTTTTCCAGATCGGTCTCGTCTGATTCCACCAGCGCATAGCGATACTCTGTCACATTCTCGTTTTTACAGCCTTTCCCGTCCAACGGGTTGAAGCGTATCCATGCCCCCACTTCCGGGTCATAGTCCCCCAGTACCGAACCGATATCACCTTTGCATACACTCAGTTTTTGGATTAACTGCCGCGCAGTCCTATCCCAGCAGCCTTTATCCGGATACTTCTTATCATCGTCCGGCTTACTCCAGCTCCGGGTCACATAGCCGACAATATCGTCGGTGCCAAAAAGTGTCTCAAGATAGGTGATCAGCTCTTTTTCCGGGTGCCAGTCCTCGGGCTCATGGATTTCGCGTCCCTCTATCCAGTTTTTATCTACGACCCTGAGATCGTCGCTGTCGCGCGAGATCGTGTCATTCCAGCCAAGCTCATGGCCGGGTTCACTTTCCGGCGCCCAGCCCTGATCCAGTGCGAGCTGGTAGATCGTTCCTCCTGTCACCGGCGTACCGGCCCCCTGGAAGGTCTTCCATTTACGCGCACACTCCCCATTATGGAATCGCCTGGGGTCCCGCCTGCTCCATGACTCCCACAGGCTGGCCTGGTACCCTTCCTGCTTCAGCGCCATGCCTACATTCAGCCAGTCCTGGTAATCCAGGAGGGCGGGATCGATATGGTTTAATAATTCTGTAAGTTCCTGCCTCATTATGCCGTTTATGCCTCTTTATACTCTGCCGGGATAATATCCCGCGGAATGCGCCATCCATTCGCCGCGATCCGGTCAATCATCCGGCGGGCGGTATCAAACTGCCATGTCCCCACATGCTGGAAACCCCTTCCCTCAAGGAAGCGGATCTGCTTTGGCGTTGTAAGTCCTTCCCTTCGCCGGTTCGCCAGCCTGTCAAGAAGCTTTGCAGCTTTTCCCGCATTATCGATTTCATCCGGGCAGATACCAAGCTTTTCCAACGTGGCTTTCTGCTTGTCAGACGGCGGTGCTGCCTCCCAGCCAAAACTCGGCACATATCCGGCCAGATCTTCCGCCTGGATGCTCATTTCAAACTGCAGCGGGTCCACCAGCTTCTTTTTGCGCCGCCGCATTTCTGCCAGCTGCTTTGCCAGGGTTTCCTCACGCTGCGCCACCACCTCGGAGGCGGCCTGCTTCTCCGCCTCCTCTATATCCACCGCGCAGCCGGCTTTCTCAATATTGGCCGTCATAACCTGCGCCACCTCCGCATCCGTACAGACCAGGCTGGCGGGATGGCATAATTCATGTCGTTCGGTATGCCACAGAAAATCAAGTAGAAGCAGATGATCCTTTCCCTCACAGAGTCGGGTCCCACGTCCTACCATCTGGCTGTACAGGCTGCGGATCTTCGTCGGACGCAGCACCACAATGCAGTCCACTGACGGGCAGTCCCAGCCCTCTGTCAGCAGCATGGAATTGCACAGGACGTTATAGTCTCCCCTGTCGAACGCTTCCAGAACCTCCGCTCTGTCCCTGCTCTCCCCATTGACCTCCGCCGCACGGAACCCGTACCCGTTCAGAATATCGCGAAACTTCTGGCTGGTTTTGACCAGAGGCAGGAATACAACGGTCTTCCGGTCCATACAGTAATTCTCCATTTCAGCCGCGATCTGGTACAGGTAGGGATCCAGTGCTGTCGCGATATCACCGGCTTTAAAATCTCCTGACTGGATTCCCACTCCCGCCAGCTCCAGCTTCAGTGGGATCGTCAATGCCCTGATCGGTGAGAGATAGCCTTCCCGGATTGCTTTCGGCAGCGTATATTCATAGGCAAGAGACTCAAAGTATTGCCCGAGATTCTTCATATCGCCGCGGTCAGGGGTAGCTGTGACACCCAGTACCTTTGCATCCGGGAAGTGCTGCAGCACACGCTGGTAACTGTCTGATATACAATGATGCGCTTCATCAATGATGACCGTCCCAAAGTAATCCGACGGAAACGCGGAAAGTCGTTTATCCCGCATCATGGTCTGCACAGAACCCACGGTGATCCGGTACCAGCTGCCAAGGCAATTCTCTTCCGCCTTCTCCGTGGCACATCCCAGGCCTGTGGCCTTCTCCAGCTTGTCTGCTGCCTGCTGAAGCAGCTCCCCACGGTGCGCAAGGATCAGGACGCGGCTGCCATTCCGCACACAGTCCTCCGCGACCCTGGCAAATACTACCGTCTTCCCCGTCCCTGTCGGAAGCACCAGGAGCGTTTTATCAACGTTTTCCCACTCTCGAAAAATGGCGTCCCTGGCCTCCTGCTGGTACGGCCGTAATTCCATCGGCATCAGAAATCACCGCTCCTGTATTTACCCGCCGCAGATGCGTCATCTTCGCATGGGTAGAAGCGTTTGATATTATTCCCTTTCCGCTCCTTCCCGTCCTTGCCCGTCCATGTATGGACAGATACACTGCACCTCCCATGGCGGCCCGGCACCTGGTTCCAGTTCATTTTCAGCGGTTCCCCCTTCTTCTTCAGACCAATACCTGCAAAGAACGCCGACAGCATCCCCTCTGTCTTAGAATACAGGAACAGGTTGTGGTTGATAAAAGCCGGCCCTTCTTCCGTATCAATCCGGATTTTGACAATCGCCTTATTGCAGGGCGGCAGCTTCTCGCTTCCGGGGTGCCTGGCCCTCTCATAACTCTCAACCGTGAAATCATAGTCTCCTTCCGGGAGCAGGATGAAATCCTGTGAGTCCTTTGTAATTGTGTCATCCCAGTTAAATTCCCTGTCTGTCATTTCCGCCATCATTCCATCTCCTTCTTTCAATTAAATGGTATTACTGTCTTTGCATTGACCTCATCGATCATCGCAAGCACCTTTGGCCATGCCCCGACCAGGCAGCCCATTACAAAATCTTCCGGGTATTTTTCGATCGGCATGTCGCTGGGAAAATATCCCTTGCCGCCTACTGCGTTCTGGATGTCCCATTCTGAGACATGGCTCTCCTTCATCAGGTCGAGGAGTTCACGCGGGACATTCTCCTCACGGGACTGCTGCAGCATGATGTAGTCCGGTACCGGTTCGGTTTTCATCTCCTGCAGGGGCAGCGCTGCCTGCACAGGCTCTTCCATTTTTTCCTGCTGAACGATGGTTTTCGCCAGGCTTTGCCTGGGCGCCTCTATAATCTGCGCGATCGAAGAATAGGTGAACGGCAGCTCGTCCGGCAGGCCATAGCGGTTTTTTGCGTCCCAGCAGGGGTGATGGGAGGTGTACATGACGCGCCTGCCTCCCTGCGCTTTATTTTTGCCTTTCTGGGTCCCCTGGCCGTCGACGTTTACTACAATGGTCTTGTAATTGGCAAACAACAGCATATCCGCCCACTCTTTTACCATGGGACCTACTTTCTTCGACAGCTTCATCTCCCATCTGTCGTAGGCCCCCATTTCATCCGGCTGTTCAAACTTTCGCATCATGGCATGGGCGGTCAGGACTACATTGATATTCTGTTTTTCCACCAGCTCGGTCAGGAGGTTCAGCAGACGCCCGAATTCCTCCTGCAGATAAATATAACCTTTCCCATAACCGAAATCCTCGATACCGTTTTTCTGGTACTTTGCTGTCAGGCCAGATACGCAGAGCTGCTCCGCCCAGTCCGCGGTATCGATGACCAGCGTCTGCACACTGCCTGGCTGGCGGATGAAATACTGCACCTGCTCTAAAAGCATCGCCCAGCTGCTGGGTGCTTCTGTCCGCGCTACATCCAGATCTTTTGTGCTTCCTTCCGTGTCGATAAAAACAGGTTCCGGAAACTGTGAAGCAAAAGTAGACTTGCCAATTCCTTCCGGCCCATAGCAGACTACCTTTTTCGCGCCGGGGATCTTTCCCCTGATGATATTCATTAAAACTCCCCTTTCTTCCAACTGATATTTTTTACAGGCTCAGCCGACACCGCCGCTGCAGCTTCCGGCGTTGTCGCATAGCCGTCTTCGATGATGATTGTGCACTCCGCACCGGTGCTGACCCGTGTAGCGATCGCCTGCAGCCCCTCTGACTCCAGCCATTTCCCGAATTCTTTCATAGTCTCCAGGTCCATCTGTTCGAGCTTGTCCAGGAGGACAAAGCCGCAGTCCGGGTTCAGTTTCCGTATGATAGCGGTAGATACCTTCAACTGGTCAGAGCCGGACATGTTGTCCCATTTCTGGCCATGGTATACTAATTCGCCGTCCTTCACCGACAGGCCTTCCAGCGGCAGCTCCGCGTGCTCCAGCAGGGCATTTTTCCTCATGCGCACTTCTTCGATTTTCGCTGTCAGCCCCTTATACTGGTTCTCGTATATGCGAGCGTCGTCCTCCGCCTTTTCCTTGTCCAGGTTTGCCCGCACCTTCCGGTTGATTTCCTCGGCACTGGCAATGCTCTGTTCCAGCTCCGCTGTCGATTCATCATGGAGATCGAGGGCGTCCTTCCGCGCAATGGCCAGGTCCTGCTCGACCGCGGCCTGCTGCCGGAGCAGCTCTTCCATCTGCTCATTGATCCGCTGGTACTGCTGTTCCAGGCGGTGCAGGTTCTCACGCTTCCGCTGGTTTTCCCCATTCCTTGCAAGGATTTCCTGTTGCTTCCGGATCAGTTCAGAAGCGGATACTAATTCTTGGGGAGCCTCTGGATAATATATCTGCTCCCTGGCATATTTCGTCTTCTGGTCCGCGATCCGACCCATCGCCAGACGTTCATTGTAGAGTGTCGTCTCCTCCTGCTCCATCGCAGCCAGCTCATCCCCCACGCCTATAATCTGCAGGAGAGTCTGGGCTTTTTCTTTCCCTGATGCTTCCATGAATTTCGGTAGATCCAACGCGAGCTGTCCAATGAAGCTGTCAAGGAGCTGCTGCCCTGCTTTCCTCCCGGTCGGGTCAGTCACTTTCAGATCGCAGTTCTTTCCTTTGCGCTCCACGATAATCCCGTTGCTCAGCACTACCCTGAGGTTGGGAGGAATCGCTGAACCTTCTCGCTGCGGCATGGACGGGCGGAACTTATTTCCACCCAGCGCCCACGCGATAGAATCCAGCACAGAGGTCTTCCCCTGGTTATTCCGCCCGCCAATTACAGTCAGCCCTGACTCTGTTGGCTTCACTTTGACTGCGCGTACCCGTTTTACATTCTCAATTTCCAGACTGTTGATCTTTACACTTTTCATAAATTTTCCTTTCCCATTTCGCCCAGGCAATCTGCCCGTCTTTAATCACAAAGGCGATTCCCGATCTTTCATGATGGTATAAAAGCTCAGAAAGCGGCATCTTATTCAGGTCGTCCCGTTTAAACATAACGCCTCCTACTTCGTGCTGAAATAATGGTCGCCCACCTGTTTCCAGGGCGTGCCATATTTCGAGTAACCGCCAGCCGTGAAATAATAGACTTCCGGCCAGCTCCGCTCCTCCAGCTCCATCCTCTCTGCCTGGAAGGTCTCCCCCGACGGTTCCCAGACCCGGTCGATCGCCCCGTCCCAGAACGTGCTGAACTCGTACGGATCCGATATCACGTCCACAATGTTGTCCGGCCAGTCCGGATCATCGACGCGGTTCAGGATCACGTCCACGACAAGGCGCTTACCCTCCAGGCTCTGGTTGCCCGCTTCCGCCTCGACGCAGAGCGCGAGCAGCTCCAGGCTGTCGTAATACGCCTCCTCGGCAAGTTCTTCATCCGTCATCGTCAGGTCACTCTCAGAAAGCCCCAGAGCCTCCAGCGCGGCTTCCGATGCCTCCTGCTCCTCCAATGATGCTTCCGGCAGCTCCGCCGCCTCCATCGCTGACGCCTTCGTCGGCGTGAAAAGCCAGATCAGAAACATGACCAGGAAGCCCAGCAGGACGATGTCCAGCAGCGCGACCAGGAAAAGCTCGTTGTCACGCAGGAACCGTTTCAGCCATCGCCTTGACCGCCGCTTCATACGTCAGCCCTCCACAGCAGCGCCACACCGCCGAGCATCACCGCAAGTCCCGCTGCTGCGACCGGAATACTGTTCGCACACATCAGGATGATTCCGGCGAACGCCACGGTGATACCCGTGGCAGCACACACTACTTCCTTCACTTCTATGTACCTCCTGTTTTCATTTTCCTCGCGAGAAACGGGACAGGCCGGTCACGACCCGGCATCGTTCGCAGTGCAATCCACTGCGAGGTTCTTACACTTAAACTACCGCCCCTCTTAGTGGCCGGCCCCCGCCGCTCCATTTGGCGGGGCTTGTCCGGCAACTGCTGCAGCTGGTTTCCGGAAAATCTGTTCGCCTGATTCCGTGGGTGCCTGCAGCTGCGCCCGAGTGAAGCCGCCGGGGATGAACCCGGAAGCCCCTCTCCCCTGAAGTTCCCGGCCACCGCGAAGGCAGCCGGGAAGTGTAACAAGGAGATAACACATGCCCCCGGCGGCCAGCCGGGAATGGCGCGGGCCGGATTCGAACCGGCTGTAATTGATAAGAGGTCTATATGGCAGTATGTTGTGCCCGCCGTTCGGGCTTTCCCGCGCCCTGCCTGTCCGTGTCCTATATTGCTATCCCCTCGACCTCCGCAAAACGCTTTGCGTTAATGAAATAGATCCATTTTCCGCCTCCCCCGTGAATCGCGTATCCCCAGGGGAACACTCCGTCACGCAGGCCGGCTCTGACCGTATTTTTTGACATTCCCAACAACTCTGCAGCTTCCTCCGGGGTCAGCCTTGCGATTTTGCCCGACTGCTTGATCGCCTTCACCTCTTCCTGTTGGAAGTAATCTTCATCCAGCCCCAGTGAGGTGGCGATCTCCTTTTGCCGCTGCTCCGCGGGAATGTTCTTGCCAGAACAATACTGGCTAATGGATGACTTGCCGATCCCAGTAAGTGCAGATAACTGTGACTGGCTGATGCCCATGGAACGTAGCGCATCATTCAACTTATCCTTAAATACCATTCCATCCTCCTGTATACGCCGATGGCTCCACCGGCTTGATGATTGCTGTCAATAATTTCTTCGCTTCATGTCTCTTTCATGTTATAATCAAGGCAAATATAGAGAGGAGCCCTGACCATGATTGCAATGAACCCACTGTCCAAAGACCAGTTAAAAACCCTGAAGCTTATCGACAAAGGAATCCTGTCCCCTGATAATTATGAGAAATTCCCGGAATCTACACTCAGGCCACTGCAATCCCTTTCCGAGTATGGCTACATCAATTTTCAGGTCAGGCCCATACTCTACGATGAGCGGTTCTGTACCGATATCGACTTTTCCATCACGCCGCAGGGCGAGACCTACATATGGAAAAGCCGCAGAGACTTCACCCGCGTCACGGTCCCTGATATCGTCAGCTGGGTGTTATCAGGTATTGCAATCGCCGTGTCCGTCATTTCTCTTTCCGCTTAACCATGAAGTTTCACGAGCAATGCGATGATCGCCAGCACCATGGCGCCCGGTACAATGATCCACCGCATGAAGTTGTAAAACCATGTCGGCACCCAGATACCCGCGGGCCTGTTATTTGACCTACGTTTCTTTTTCATGTTCAGCTCCTTTCTCTGAATTTGCATGGCCATTTCTGGCTATCAATGGCTAAATCTTTCCTGAATGTCTGCCAGTATTTTCATCTCCTTTTCATACTGCGTATTGAACCCGATCCAGATCAGGGTATTGTCCACGCCCTCCATTGCGTCCAGCGCTTCAGCGAGCATCTCATACACGTTGCAGAAAAGCTGGCGGTCATCGCAGTGAACTCCTTTCCATCTCCTATACTGGACGCCGTAATTCAGTTCCAGACAGTCCCTCTTGATCTGCACCTTCTTCTTGCCTTCCCTGTAATTGCTGTAATCAATCTTTTCATCCCTGTATGCCTTTTCCATCTCTTTTCCTTTCCGGTGTCCCCGGCTGTTGCAGCAGCCAGAAGACGTTTCATCCTTTCTTTTGGCTAAGCCCTACTGCGCATTCCATCATAACAATCTCAGATGTTTGTCACCCCACTTGTCCCCTGCTCCACTTCCACAACACATGAATCAAAAGCGCATTCAGTGTCAGTCCCCTTCGCTCCGCCTCCGCCTTGAGCTTCTGATGCAGCTCCTCCGGCATCCGGATCGTCGTCTGTACCACCATTTCGCTGTCACCTCCTTCTGTGATATGAAAATGATAGCAAAATGAAAGAGGTTTCTTACCGATGAGCGGAGCTCAGAGGTTTGTCAATAGTTTTGATGTCTCATTTATGCGACTTCATGATCAAAAAAAATAGCATTTAACTCATCCGAACTCAATCCCAAAGCCTTTGCGATTGAATTTTCCTCTTTAATCGTGAAGGTTTCACCGCCTGCTCCCATCTTTCTGTAAAGGGTAGCTTTGTCAACTCCTACGATATCAGCTACCTTTTCTACGCTAAGACCGCACTCGACAATTTTACCTTTTAATCTTTTTACATTTACCATTTTCACATCACCTCCTCATTGTCGCATATCTGCGACTAATTGCATGATAGCACTCACATACTCTTCTGTCAATCCTTTTTTTCTCATTTTTGAGATTTTTTTATTTTCTTGTGCAAAGTTTGTTGCGAATTTGCGAAACTTATGATATGATACCCGCACAGGAGGTGATACTTGAATGAATACTGGCGATAGAATAAAACAGCGCAGAATTGAACTTGGGCTTACTGCAGACGCTTTAGCCGAAAAGATAGGGAAGTCGAGAGCCACGATATATAGATATGAGAATGGCGATATTGAAAATATGCCTACACCTATTCTCGAACCATTAGCCAAGGCATTGAATACTACCCCTGCTGATTTAATGGGATGGGACGATCAAGAGCAAGAGCTCCCCTCCACTCCCGACTCCCTGACCGTCACCGGCCTTGAGAAGGACATCATCATCGAATACCGCAGGTCTGACGATATCGCACAGGCCATCGTGCTGCGCGCGCTCGATCTGGACGATGGCAGCCGCAAGGAAGAAGCTCCCCGTGCCGCGGAGCCGGAGACGCCACCTGCTCCCGTCAGGAAAGGCTTCAACTCCCTCATGGATGAGATTAACGAGCCCATGCTCAACGCTGCGCACGCACTGGACGGCGCGACGCCGGAGGAAATACAGCATGATGAAGATATCATGAACGACGACAGTGAGTGGGAATAGCGCGGCTGAATGCCGCTGATCTGAACGCTGACAATATAATATGTTTACCAGGGAAGCTGGGGAGGCGTGCAGTCATCCGTTCTATCCTGTAGGAAGGGTGAATGCCTATGAGTACATATGAGGAATTCATGGTCATATTGACCACGTGCATGCTCATTGTAGCTATTCTGAATTATAGAAAATAAGCAAGCCGCCTTGTCTCTTGGCCGGAGTAGGCAGCTTGCTTAAATGTAACTGTTGATTTCCACCGGAGCGGATAGGCTTCATCTATCTTCCGGCTTTCCTGTTAAGCATATTATAAACAGCTTACACAGAATTGTCAAAGATTTTTAACAACCCATGGAGGATGCAGCATGGACTTCGAGGAACTGCTGATAGAGACCGAAGGCAGCGGGCTCATCATAAAAGAAAAGCCTCTCAAGGCAAATGCCGGACGCATCAGAGGCAACCGGATCGCGATCAAAAGCGACCTGGCTTCTGTGGAGAAGTCCTGCGTCCTTGCGGAAGAACTGGGACATTACTACACTTCCACCAGCGACATTCTCGACCAGGCCGACACAGGCAACCGCAAGCAGGAACGCCACGCTCGCCTGTGGGCCTATAACCATCTGATCGGGCTGCACGGCATCATCCAGGCATACCAACGCCGCTGCCAGAGCCTGTCTGAGACTGCGGAATTTTTGAATGTATCAGAGGATTTTCTGAGCGATGCCCTGGAATTGTATCGGCAGAAGTACGGACAGAAGGTAGAGCTTGACAACTATATCATCTTCTTCGAGCCCGGGCTTGCAGTGATGGAGAAGCTATGAGCTGATGCGCCTGGGGAAGGTGATCGGGATCCGAGCCGACAGTATGATCGCGCCGGAGGAATGAAGACCTGATATTATAAATCAGATACCAAAATCAGCCCTGAAGGAATAATACCAAACGAGAAAGGGGACTTGTATGAGCCACGAAAAAACGATACCTGAATTAAACACCCACAAGGATCAAGCACTATCTGAGCTTTCCTCTTACCTTGATTCTCTGATAGAATCCGGTGATCCTAAATTGATGGGAAAGGCTGATAAACTGAGTTATTGGATTTCGGATTGGATAGCTTTCCTTGATTTTGAGCCCTCCTTTTCTCCCCAGCGGCTCCGCCGTTATAAACGTGGAGAAATTATAAAAGTTCATCTTGGATTCAATGTTGGCAGCGAAGAGGGCGGCCTGCATTATGCGGTAGTGGTCGAGAAAAACAATCCCAAATCTTCACCTGTTGTTACCATCGTTCCTCTGACCTCAGTGAAACCCAATACCAACATTGAGCGCCTTCCCAGCGGCGATGTCTTCCTTGGCAATGAGTTATTTACCAGTTTGAATGCCAAGATTTCATCAACCAGCAAACATATACAAGACGAGCTTAAATTGATAAACGAACTTGGTATGAATTCGGAAAGCCATATTCCAGAAAATAATATGGAAGAAATTTCAGCTCGCTCCAACGCTGCTATTAAAGAGCTACGGCTTTTGGATCGAATGAGAAACGAAGTACGTAAAATGAGAATTGGAAGCATTGCTTTGGTCAATCAGATTACTACTGTAAGTAAAATAAGGATACGTGATCCCAAAACAGATCATGACATTTTAAGTAATATAAAACTTTCAAACGAAAAGTTGGATATACTTGATGCTGAAATTCAGAGACGTTACACAAATTTTTAGGACCTATCGAGATTTTTGAATATTTTTGTTGACAAAAACATAAGCTACAGTTAGAATGAATATGCAAAACAAAGCCGTTTACCGGCCGTATAAAAGACATTGTTCCCATTTTGGCGAACCGTATTCATTCAAGGTCCTGTAGTAATACAGGACCTTTTACGTTAATTTCCCCAAGATGCTTCAGGACACACTTATGGTGGCTGCACAACATTAAATAATCCCCGGCTGCTGCAACAACCGGGGATTCAGATGAATAACCAAAACCAAGGATGAATGATTTCAGCTAAGCAATGAGATTATATCATTCTTCCTTGATTTTGGCAATGAGAAAGGATGATATTATGTCAAGACGCAAACCAAATGGATATGGCTCTATCACACGCATGAAGGGCAATCGCTCCCGGCCGTGGGTGATCCGTGTGACCGTGTATGACGAAGACGGATTCGGACGCCAGGTCCCCATTGCCTACGCCGAAACGGAGGAAAAGGCAAACATCCTTCTGGCGCAGTACAATAATAATCCATGGAATATCGACCGGGAAAAAGTCACACTGGCGGCGCTGTACCGTCGATGGGAAGAGTCCAAGCTCCCCCGCCTCGGCAAGGCGAACCAGTATTCCCTCAGAGCCGCTTATAAACACTGCTACAAATACTATGGCATGAAATACCGTGCCATCCGCGCCTACCACATGCAGGAAGCGATCGACAACTGCGGGCTGGGCGTCTCCACGCAGATCAATATCAAGAACTTATGGGCGCATCTCGACCAATTCGCCTACGAGCTGGATATCATTGACAAGATGTATTCTCCCCTTACTACCACGCAAACTCCGCCAGAGACAACCCGGGAGCCGTTCACGCCAGAACAGATTCAGGCGCTCTGGAAGATCGCGGACCGCGAATGGGTCGACACCGTGCTGATTTTCCTCTATTCCGGGTTCAGGCGGACAGAACTGCTGACCATGAAGATCGACCAGGTCGATCTGGATGAAAAGCTGTTCCGCGCCGGCATCAAGACTGCAAACGGAAAGAACCGGATTGTTCCCATTCATTCAAAGATTTTTGAATTCGTCCAAACCCGTGTTGAACACTCGCAAAGCGGGTATCTCTTTGAATGTGAGGGGCGGAAGCTTTCGCTATCTGGATATTATAAACTCTGGAATCAGGTGATGGAGCAGATCGGTGCGGCCAAGACACCGCATGAAGCACGTCACCCTTTTGAGACAGAGCTGGACAATGCCAAAGGCAACCGAAAGTGCATTGACCTCCTCATGGGGCACAAATCCAAGGACATCGGGAACCGGGTATATAATCATAAGACTATTGAACAGCTACGCGAAACTGTAGAATTATTAAAGTAAAATTTAAGAATCACACTGAACCAGTAGCACTTTAGTGGCAAAAGCGGCGAAAAACGTTGAAAATTCAACACTTTTCGCCGTCTGCCCATAAAATTCCTTAAGTTTATCTTCAAGGTTCCTCTTCACAGCCTTCTGGGAATATATGGGCTGTCACGTCAAGCTTGCTTGTAAGGGGCAGACCATATATTTCCGGAAAGACTGCGAAGCAGTCACCGCCCCATAATGAGCAATCTTAGCCCCGCAAGGGGCGAGAAAGCCCGCGAAGCGGGCGGGATTGCGAATGCAGGGGCGAAGGCTGTGAAGGGGAACCCTTCAAACAGCAAAAAAAGGACGCCCTGCCTGTCTGCAGAGCGTCCCTCTCCCTGATTGTAATGTCCTTATTCTTCGCTCTCCACGCCCTTGATCTTCGTCTTCATCAGATACCACAGCGCCCCCGTGATGCACACGGACGAGTACGCGCCGCAGGCGATACCGACCATCAGCGGCAGCGCAAACTCCCGGATCGAAGCAACGCCCAGGATGAAGAGCACCGCCACCATGACGAAGGTGGTCAGTGAGGTGTAGATACTCCGGGTCAGCGTCTGGGTAATGCTGTTGTTGACCAGCTCCTCCAGGCTGTCCTTCTTCTTCATCTCGCCGAGGTTCTCGCGGATGCGGTCGAAGATGACGATCGTCGCGTTGATCGAATAGCCCACGATCGTCAGCATACAGGCGATGAAGGTATTTCCCACGGAGATCCGCGCCACACCGTAGAACACGAGCACGATCAGCACATCGTGGAGCAGCGCCGCCACCGCGCTCGCCGCGAAGCGCAGATCCTTGAAGCGAATCCAGATGTAGAGCAGCATGCAGACCGTCGCTACAATAACCGAAATGATCGCGTCACTGCGCATCTCACTGCTGATCACGCCGCTGATGCTCTCCGCGGTAATCGCATCGTCTCCCAGCTCAAACTCTTCCGTCAAACGTTCATCCAGCTCGGTACGCGTCTCCAGGTCGAGCTCCGTCGTCTTGATCACGACCTGCGTGCTGCCGGAAACCTTCTGCGTCTGAATGTCGTTATTTCCGACGACCTCTGCGACGAGCGGCACGACCTGCTCATCAATCTCCTCGATTGTCATATCTTCATTAAATTCCACCGTCGTCGAGGTGCCGCCCTGGAACTCCAGGCCGTAGGCCAGAAGTCCATTGCCGGAGGCTGCGTTAAAGCCCATGTACCCGATCCCGAGAATGATGATCGCCAGCGAGACCGTGAAGAAGATCTTCCTCTTTCCGAGGAAGTTGACGGCTTTTCGCTCCTTCGCCGCGCCATACCACTTTGCGTCATGGATGCCAAGACCATAGAGCGCGTTCAGCACCAGCCGCGTCACGACGAGCGCCGTGAACATCGACACGACAATACCGAGCGCCAGTGTCTGCGCGAATCCCTTGACGCTGCCAGTCCCCATCACGGCCAGCACCGCCGCCGCGATCAGCGTCGTGATATTGCCGTCCACGATCGCGGACAGGGCTTTTTTAAAGCCAATCTTGATCGACGTGCGGACCGTCTTGCCCGTGGCGATCTCCTCCCGCACACGCGCAAAGATAATCACGTTCGCGTCCACCGCCATACCGATGGAAAGAATGATACCGGCGATACCCGGCAGGGTCAGCGTCATATCAAAGCCGTTCAGCAGCACCAGCACCAGGGCCACATAGGTCGTCAGCGCGACGCCCGCCGCAAGCCCCATGATACGATAGGCGATGAGCATAAAGAGGATGACCAGCCCGAAGCCGATCGCCCCGGCCAGCAGGCTCGTCTCAATCGCCTCCTCGCCGAGCTTCGCGCCGACCACATTCGAGCGCAGCTCCTCAAGTTCCAGGGAGAGCGAACCGATGCGGATCGTCGAGGCAAGCTGGTCGGCCTCCTCGTAGGTAAAGCTGCCGGAAATCTGGCACCTGCCGTCGGTGATCGCCTCGTTGACGACCGGAGCGCTGATCACCTCGCCGTCGTAGACGATCGCGATCTGATAGCCCACATTGGCTGCCGTCGCCTCCGCGAATTTCTCCGCGCCCTCGTCCGTCAGCGTCAGCTCCACAACATAACTTTTATTTCCCATGCTGTCGGTCGTCGACCCGGCCTGCGCGTTCGACACGTCGGTGCCCTCGAGGACGACCTCGCCGTCCGTCGTCTGGAATTCCAGCGATCCCGGCTGGCCGAGCTCGCTTAAAATCTCATTCGCGTCGCTCACGCCCGGAATCTCAATATTGATCCGGTCGGAACCCTCCTGATAGACCTCCGCCTCCGTGCTGTAGCTCTCGACACGCTTCTGCAGCTTGTAAATCGTGTCCGCCATGTCTTCAGCGGACGGCTCCTCATCCCCCACTGCCTGGTAGGTGATGCTGACGCCGCCGGCCAGATCCAACCCTAAGTTGATGTCCTTCGCCGCCCCGAAGCTGTTCTCTCCCACTCCATATACTGCCATATAGAGCAGAAGACCTGTGATCCCGAGTGTCAGCAGCAGCGTGACGACTGCTTTTGATTTTTTCATCCTCTCTCCTCGTCTTTCTCCGCTTCCGCGGCCTTGATCATAATCGCGCACTCCACGCGCTTGCGTTCCAGCTCGCAGCTCACGTCATAGGCGTCGTTAATCGAGCCATGAAATTTATAAGAGTTCGCCGCGCAGCCTCCGCTGCAGTAGAATTTTGCGAAACAGTTTCTGCATTTCTCCTTGGAATAGACATTGCAGGACTTGAACTCCTCGCGGATATCCGGTCTCTTCAGCCCCTCGTCCACATTTCCCATGAGGAACTTCTCCTCGCCCACAAACTGATGGCAGGGATAGAGGTCGCCCCAGGGCGTGACCGCGAGATACTCCGTGCCGGAACCGCAGCCGGACAGCCGCTTCGCCACGCAGGGCCCGCCGGTCAGATCAAGCATGAAATGGAAGAAAGTAAACTCCTTATCCGTGCCATGACGCCGCACCATCTCCGCGGCCAGATTATCATATTCCTCGAAAATCTCCGGCAGATCTTCTTCGCGCAGCGCATAGTCCTCATCCTCCGTGCCTACGACCGGCTCGACGGAGATTTGCTTGAAGCCGAGGTCCGCCAGATGCAGCACATCCTTCGAGAAATCCATATTGTGGCGGGTGAAGGTGCCGCGGACGTAATATTTCTCCTGATTGCGGCTGTCCGCCAGCTTCTGGAACTTCGGCAGGATCAGGTCGTAGCTGCCGTGCCCGTTCCGGAAGGGACGCATGTAGTCGTGCACTTCCTTCCGGCCGTCGATGCTCAGCACGACATTCCCCATCTCGCGGTTGACGAAGTCCTGCACCTCATCATTTAAAAGCACGCCGTTCGTCGTCAGCGTGAAGCGGAAATTCTTGTCATGCAGCTTCTCCTGCTCCCGCCCGTAGGCCACAAGATCCTTCACAACCTGCCAGTTCATCAGCGGCTCACCGCCGAAAAAGTCCACCTCAAGATTCCGGCGGTTCCCGGAATTCGCAATCAGAAAATCGAGCGCCTTTTTGCCGACCTCGTAGCTCATCAGCGCGCGGCGGCCGTGGTACTCGCCCTCCTCTGCGAAGCAGTAACGGCAGGCAAGATTGCAGTCGTGCGCAATGTGCAGACACAGCGCCTTGACGACCGGCTTCCGGTTCGCCGCGATCTCCGCGATATAATTTTCGTAAATGTCCTCCGTGTACAGCTTTCCCGCCGCGATGAGCTCATCAAGGTCCTCCGCCGCCTCGCGGATCTCCTCCTCAGGATAGCGATCCCGCAGAAGCTCCACGGTTCCCTCCAGTCCTTTTTCCTTATAATAAGGGATCATATCGTAGACCAGCTCGTCCACCACATGGACAGATCCGCTGTTCACATCCAGCAGAATGTTATAACCGTTGTTCTTATATCTGTGTACCAAGTCCAAATCCTCCCTCGCCCGGCATAAAAAGAGCATATCATGAAAGAAGCAGCGGCGTTCATGCCGCTGCTTGCTCCGTCATCTTCAATCAAAATCTTATTTGTGGTTCTCGCAGGTCTGATTTCCCACTGTGCAGGACGTCTTACATGCGGACTGGCAGGATGTCTGGCACTCGCCGCAACCGCCCTTCTTCATCGTGTTCTGCAGGGTCTGCGTATTCAGAGTCTTCACATGCTTCATCTTGTATTCCCTCCTCTTAAGCGCTGATTCAAATGAACAGGGTAAGTATAGCACACTCCCTCGCGGCGCGTCAAGACACGAGTTCAGGACAGCATCCCGCCCAGCATTCCGCCGCCCATACACAACAGAAATGTTGTGACAAGACCTGAGCCGCTGCTCCCCGTCTCCCGGTTCACTGCGAGTGAAACCAGCGTCAGGATCGCAAAATACAACAAACCGAGCAATACTCCCCACAGGAATTTGCGGCTTTGCATCATCTTTCCGGCCAGGAATCCCCCGGCAAAACACGACAGGATATACGTGAAAATAATCGCAATCTGTACCTTCCCCTCATCAAGCTGAAAGCGATAGAGGATCAATGCCGTCAGAAACAGCAACAATGCCGTCATGACATATGCCGCGAGCAGGGCTTTTACAATCCGCAGAGCCCGGCTGATATATTGTGCAGAATGTTTCATCAGATAAACCTCATCCCGTGACGTACTGAATTCTATGTGCTATCTATATGAGACGGGCCGGGCAATTATGTCAGAAAGTCTTGCTTTTATCACGAAAATAGCGTATATTTGTAACTATTCAGAAAGGAGTGAACTGTTTTGGACCCAAGCGACGCCATACAGGTGTTGATTCTCATTATTCTTGTGGCCTGTTCCGCGTTTTTCTCATCCTCAGAGACTGCCATGACAACGGTCAGCCGCATCCGTGTGCGAAACCTTGTCGAGGAGGGCGACCGCCGTGCCGAGATTTTAAGCAGTCTGATCGAGGAGCCCGGCAAGATGCTGAGCGCCATTTTAATCGGTAACAATATTGTCAATATATCCGCCTCAGCCCTGGCTACGACACTGGCCACGAAGTGGCTGGGAGGCGTCGGCCCCGGCATATCCACCGGCGCGCTGACTCTGATTATCCTCGTCTTTGCGGAGGTAACGCCGAAGACGAAAGCCACGATCCAGGCGGAAAAGATCGCGCTTAAGAACGCGCGTCCCATCTACGTCTGGACTGTCATCGCTACTCCGCTGATTTTCATTATCAATAAGCTCTCCATCGCTCTGATGTTCCTCATGGGAGTCAATCCGAACGAGAAGACAGACTCCTACACGGAGCAGGAGATCCGCACGATCGTGGACGTGAGCCACGAGGAAGGCGTCACCTCACACGAAGAGCGCGAGATGATCAACAATGTCTTTGATTTCGGCGACTCCACGGTGAAGGACGTCATCGTCCCGAAGGTCTACATGGATTTTGTACAGGTCGACGCCACTTACCAGGAGGTCATCGATCTGTACCGGCAGAAGAAATATACCCGCTATCCGGTCTATGCAGACAATACCGACACGGTCATCGGCATGATCAATGTCAAGGATCTGCTGATCTATGAAGATAAGGAGCATTTCAGCGTCCGCAACATTCTGCGCAGCGTGCTCTACACCCACGAACTGAAAAAAACTTCTGATCTGATGCTGCAGATGCGGAAAAGCTCGATCAACCTTGCGATCGTGCTTGATGAATACGGCGTGACCTGCGGCATGGTCACGATCGAGGATCTGCTCGAAGAGATTGTCGGCGACATTCGCGACGAGTATGACGACGATGAAGACGAGCTGATCCGCAAGCTCTCTGATCACGAATATATTGTAGACGGCGCCATGAGTCTGGACGATCTGAATGAAAAACTCGGCCTTGAGGAAAAGGATCTGCTGCTTGAGTCCGAGGGTTACGATTCCGTCGGCGGCGTTCTCATCGAACTTCTGGACCATCTGCCGGCCGCCGGAGAGGAAGCGTCCACAGAAGGCGGCGTCCGTCTGCTCGCCGAAACCGTCGAACACAACCGGATCGCGCAGGTTCACATCTGGCTTCCGGATTCAGAAGAAACTACGGAGCAACAGGAGGATTCATAACATATGGGAAACATCTTTTTATTTCACACGGACGTCGACACCGATCAGATCATCGCATCCCAGTATCTGCTCTTCCCGACGATTGATGAGATGAAGTCGCACACCTTTGAGTCGCTTGACCCGGACTTCGCGTCGCGGGTGCGTCCCGGCGACTTTGTCGTTGCGGCGGAGAATTTTGGCTGCGGTTCTTCCAGAGAACAGGCTCCGAGTGTGCTCAAGGCGCTCGGCGTACAGGCGGTAGTCGCGAAATCCTTCGCGCGCATTTTCTACCGCAACGCGATCAACATCGGACTGCCGGTCATCGTCTGCAAGGATCTCTACGACCACGTAAAGGCGGGCGATAAGATGGAGCTGTCGCTCACGGAGGGCGTCGCTACCGTGAACGGACAGCAGTTTGCCTGCACAAAGCTTCCGCCCTACATGCAGGGCATCCTCGATCAGGGCGGCCTGATCGCATCGCTGAACAGGGAGGGAGAATGACATGGGAATGACGATAGCGGAAAAGATTATCGCACGCGCTGCAGGCGTGGATTCTGTGAAACCGGGCGATATCCACACAGTCGAGCTCGACCAGCTCATGAGCAATGACGGAACCACGCACCTGACAATCGACATGTACAATAACAAACTGAAGCATCCTCACATCGCAGATGTGAGCAAGCTGGTCTGGATCGTAGACCACAATGTCCCGGCTGACAGCCCGAAGACCGCCGCATCTCAAAAAAAGATGCGCGATTTTGCGCGGGAACACGGCATTACCTTCTATGAGGGCAAGGGCGTCTGCCACCAGATCATGATGGAAAATCACGTCCGCCCCGGTGAGCTGATCTTCGGCGCGGACAGCCACACCTGCGCCTACGGCGCACTTGGCGCCTTCGGTACCGGAGTCGGCTGCACCGACTATCTCTACGCGATGGTTACCGGCAAATCCTGGGTGCTCGTACCGGAGACGCTTCGCTTCAATCTGCATGGGAAGCTGCCGGAGGGCGTCTATGCCCGTGACCTGATCCTGACCATTATCGGACAGATCGGCGCGAACGGCGCAAACTATAAAGCAATGGAATTCGCGGGGGATGGACTGAGAACACTGACCATGAGCGACCGCATCGCGGTCTGCAATCTCTGTGTCGAGGCAGGGGCCAAGACCGCTCTCATGGAAGTCGATGAGGTCGCGCTCGACTGGCTGCACGCGCGCGGCAGGGAGCCAAAGGCCTGCTTCACGAGCGATCCGGACGCGAATTTCGCTGCCGTCTACGACATCGATCTTGGCAGTATCGTCCCCATCGTCGCGAAACCGCATTTCGTGGACAACGTCTGCCCGGCAAAAGAAGTCGCCGGCGTCAGAATCGATGAAGCTTTCCTCGGTTCCTGCAACAACGGACGTATCGAAGATCTGCGCGTCGGTGCCGCGATTCTCAAAGGGAAAAAAGTGCATCCGCTCGTGCGTTTCCTCGTCGTTCCGGCTTCTTTGAGTGTCTATGAAGAAGCATTGAAGGAAGGCCTCCTGAAGATCTTCATGGATGCGGGCGCGATCGTCATGAATCCGAACTGCAGCGTCTGCTGGGGCAGCTGCCAGGGCGTCATCGGTGAAGGCGAAACGCTGATCAGCACCGGTACGCGGAACTTCAAGGGCCGCGCCGGACACAAGGATTCCTTTGTCTACCTCGCGAGCGCTGCGACGGTGACGGCCTCCGCGATCGCGGGCGAGATCACGACGGCAGACGCACTATAAATATTAATTGATGATTTTGACAGGAGGGAGGAAACTCCCTCTTGAAATCTCCTGCTGTATCGTGTATTCTTATGGAAGGTTAAAAGTCGGCTGCTTCGCGCTATCGCGCTCCCACAGCCGCCGCCCGGGACTTTTATAATACACATCCAGGAGGTATCTATGCGACATCTGATGAGTCCTCTGGATTTCAGCGTCGAGGAGCTGGACGATCTGCTTGCACTCGCCCACGACATCGAACTGCATCCGGAGAAATACGCGCACGCCTGTGACGGGAAAAAGCTCGCAACCCTTTTCTATGAGCCCAGTACCCGCACCCGTCTTAGTTTCGAAGCCGCCATGCTGAATCTCGGCGGCAATATCTTTGGTTTTTCTTCCGCGGCAAGCAGCTCCGCAGCCAAAGGTGAAAGTGTTTCCGATACCATTCGAATGATTTCCTGTTATGCCGATATATGTGCCATGCGTCACCCGAAGGAGGGGGCTCCGATGGTGGCGAGCCGCGTTTCCTCTATTCCGGTCATCAATGCCGGTGACGGCGGACACCAGCATCCCACGCAGACCCTGACCGATCTTCTGACCATCCGCTCCCTGAAAGGGCGCCTTGGGGACTTCACGATCGGCCTGTGCGGCGATCTGAAATTCGGACGTACTGTTCACTCACTCGTACGCGCACTGGCACGCTACAAAGGCGTGAACTTCATCTTCATCTCTCCGGAAGAACTGCGCATTCCGGATTACATGAAGGAAATGCTCGATGAGAACGGACTGCCCTACCGCGAGGTGGAGCGCATCGAGGACGTCATGCCGGAGCTTGATATCCTCTACATGACCCGTGTACAGCGCGAGCGCTTCTTTAATGAAGAGGATTACGTCCGTCTGAAAGATTTCTACATACTGAACAAGAAGAAAATGAGCCTCGCGAAGGACGACATGATCGTCATGCATCCGCTTCCCAGAGTCAACGAGATCTCCGTGGAGGTGGACAGCGACCCGAGGGCCGTCTATTTCAAGCAGGTACAATACGGCGTCTATGTGCGCATGGCTCTGCTTCTCACACTTCTGGAGGTGAAAGTATGCTGAACATCGGAGGAATCCATGAGGGCTTCGTACTCGACCATATCGAAGCCGGACGGAGTATGGAGATCTACCACTATCTGAATCTTGACAAATTCGACGGCTGCGTCGCCATTATCAAAAACGCGCGCAGCAACAAGATGGGGAAGAAAGACATCATCAAAATCGAGTGTCCGACGGATGCGATCGATCTCGACGCACTGGGCTTTATCGACCACAACATCACGGTCAACATTATCGAGAACGACGAGATTGTAAGAAAAGCGACCCTGTCTCTGCCAAAGGAAATCAAGAATATCGCACGCTGCACAAATCCGCGCTGCATCACGTCTATCGAGCAGGAGCTTGACCACATCTTCGTCCTGACTGACGAAAAGCGCGAAATCTATCGCTGCAAGTACTGCGAGGAAAAATATCATCGTAAGAAATAGCTTTTATTTCTGCCTGTCCAGCCGATCGCGCACCCAGCCGCTGAGAAGCTGATAAAAGAAGGCGAAGATCGGGGTGCCGATAACCATACCCACAACCCCAAACAGGCCGCCAAACAACAGAATTGCGAAAAGTACCCAGAAGCTGCTCAGGTGTGTATTGTCACCGAGCAGCTTCGGTCCGAGAATATTTCCGTCAAACTGCTGCAGGACCAGAATGAAGATCACAAAATACACGAATTTGATCGGGCTGACTATCAGGATCAGGAGCGAGCAGGGTATCGCGCCGATAAACGGTCCAAAAAAGGGAATAATATTCGTCACACCGATGACGACGCTGATCAGCGGCGCGTAGGGCATATCGACAATCGCGGTGAAAACCATGCAGATCAGACCGATGATCAAAGAATCCACCAGCTTCGCTTTCACAAAACCTCCGAGATAATCATTCAGAATACCTGCCTCCCGGATGATCCAGTCCGCAGGCTGCTCCTTCCCCTCTGCGAGATTCTTTTTAGGCGGAAACAGGGCATGCACCAGCATCTTGCTCTGCAGGACCAGATTTCTGCGGCTGTTCAGAAGATAAACCGCCACGATCACACCGATAATCAGGTTCTTCACAACTGTGACTGTATTCCAGAGGCCCGTATACACACCGCTTATAATACTGTTGATATTCGGCAGCACGTTTGTCCTCGCAAAATTCTGCAGGCTCTCCAGAATCGTATCAGAATACTCATCCACATAGCTGAGCAGTATCGGATTGTCTTCCACCAGATGCTCCAGCCACTCGGTCGTCGACTCGATATAGCCCGGCATCGCATCGATCAGCGCGAGAACGCTGGCGATCAACTGCGGTATCACCATTGCAAGCAGCGTGTAGATAATCAGGAAGAAAAAAAGCAGGCCAAAAAGGATCGACAGCCCTTTCGCAAATCTGCGCAGCTTTTCGATCTTTTTATATTTTTCCGCCCACTCAATCAGCTTTGCCTCTACACGGGCGCAGACCGGCGCGAGCAGGTAGGCAATCACTGCCCCATAAATAAAAGGCATCAGAATATTCACAATCAGCTTCGCATAATTCCGCAGCTCCTGGAAACGGAATACTCCAAAGAAAAACAGAATGCACATGGCCACCGTCAGGAAAACTGCCACGCCCTTGTATAAATAATCTCTCCACTTCTCATCCATATCGGTCACCTCTTACAACAGAGTAACACCTGAAAACGGCCTTGTCAAAAGGTGTTTAAACCTCATTTTTCCTTGTAGTAAAGCATGCAGTGGCAGAAGCCTTCAAAATCAGGATCGGCAATCTGCTCCCTGAACTCTCTGCACATACATTTCGTATCCTCGGTTCTGTCCAGGCGGCAGGGACAATATCCGCCTTTTTCCTTCAGACCCGCCTTTACCACCTTCACAATTTCTTCATCCGGATTCAGTTTGATTTTCATAGAGGACCTCCTGTCATCTCATATTCCGCCCAGGTAAATCTCGTAATCCGCATACTCCCCGTAAGTGTCCAGAAGCAGCTGTTCAATCGCGTCCAGACTGTTCAGCAGTTCTTCCTGATCTGCCTCCGACAGCTTGCTGAACTTATAATCATACAGCAAAATGTCAATGTAGAATTCGTACAGATCCGTTTTCAAGTATTGCTCAGCGTTAGATTCGTTCACATTAAACCAGTCCTGCCCGGCAAGCTGATCATAAAAGGACGGCGACGGGTTCCCATTGTGATAGGAAATATTGACGCGCAGGCATTCCGCCTGCTCTTCACTCAACACTTTCGTCAGCAGATTATACTGGACGTCCTCTGCTGCGATATCACAGGATATCTCCATGAGCTCAAGAACGAGAGCCTGCTTCGCTGAATAACATTTAGGACTCAGAAAGCTGTATTTACTATGATTAATCCTGTATGTGTGATCTGTGATGGTCCATATTTCTTCTTCCTCACCGCCTGTATACAAGAGATACCACTTCGTATAAGTACCGGCACTGTCGTAATCGTACAGCCCGTCGGAAAAATAATGATGAACCGAGTACATCTTACTCTCATTCGTCTCCGCGGAAATCTTTTCCCAGTTTCCCTCACCGAAAAAGGTATTCAGCTCCTTTTTAAAGCGCAGTGGCCAGGATTTCAATGTGAAATAAAGCCCCGCGCCGGCAACCAGAGCAACAAGCAGAATGATAATGATTCCTGTGCTGATTACTTTATTCTTTCTCATGTTCCGCATCTGTCCTTTATATAATGTCAATTCCATTTATCATTCTACTCTGGTTTTCTGAATCCGACAAGTCCTGCCTGACCTGTGGCTATCCATCTGGCAATGATAAATACCACAAGGAACACCACCATTTCCATCAGTAAAAAAACAGCAGCACACCCCACTATATGGCAGATTTTCTGTCAGGCTTGGGATACCGTTGATTCGGGGTTGAGCGTTTCTTTCATTATTCCAGCGCTTCCAATTCTTTTATACTCTCTATAAAGTGCTGTTCAACAGGCGACAGCAATTCATCCTGCTTTCAGGATTCCACTCGCCCATATACGGAATTGTGTCCCTCGCAGAGACTTCACCCGATAACCGACAGAGATTATAACATCCAGATTATAGTATTCGACTTGATAGGTTTTTCCATCGTTCGCAGTTGTTGCAAATTTTGCAACAACTGCCGGTCTGGAGAGCTCAGCTTCAGCGAAGATATTCTTTATATGTCGGGAAATGGTCGATTTGTCTCGCTGAAACAATTCCGCCATCTGATCCATAGACAGCCAGACTGTATCCTCGTCGAAGGTGGCCTCTATCTTTGTCAACCCATCTTCCGTTGTGTACATGATAATATTGGATTGGCTCATCGCTCGTCCGCCTCCCTATAATGAATGAAACTTCGCTTCCATTTGTTCAAATGTGCAGATATATTTAAATCCCATACCTTTCAGCTCGTTCAACGTTTCCGGTATATAATCTCCAAGATGCTCCCGCTTATGGCTGTCGCTGCCGATCGTCAGGATCTCGCCTCCGAGATCTCGATACATTCCCAGAATCTCTCTGCACGGCGTCATGTCCAGACCATACCGATAACAGGAAGTATTGACCTCGATTCCCCTGCCGTCTGCTATGACCCTCTTTAAAATCTGCTCAATGATATGTTCTACTTGAGAGAACGGGAAATCGCCGATCGGGTCATACCGCAAAATCAAATCCATGTGGCCCAGGACGCTGTAGTTATGGTAGTTCTCAACCAGAGATAGCAATTCCCAATAATATCGCAGATAAAACTCACGCTGAGTGTGGTCTCGCTGAAGGTCGCCCGTCCAAAACTCCTTGTCTTCGATCTGATGAACGGAAAGAATAATAAAATCAAAGGGATAGCGCCTGAACAGTGCTTCATACTGCGGGATGGTATGCCACTGTACGCCAAATTCCATTCCCAGCCGGATCGTGAGCTTATTCCTATACCGTTCCTGCAGCATACGGATTTTCTTCACATAACGGGGATAATCCACATTGGCGAGAGGCATCCTTTCCGGTTCCCCGGCGCCGCCATTTCGATAGATCATGCCTCCTGGATCATCCCAGTCCCGCTTGATTCCATAGTCCACATGGTCAGTAAAGCAAAGCTCCTTCATCCCCATTTCCAATGCGTCCTCTGCAATCTCGTCCATTCGATAGTCCGAGTCATCACTGAATTCAGAGTGCACATGATAATCCACAAACATCATCTGTGGCCTCCATTCAGCTTTCCGAACATCACCATCATGAGAAGCAGGATAATCAGGAGATACAGCGGTAAAAGACTGATACTGACAGAATTGGCAATCACTCCGAACAAAGGCGGCATAAGACAGGTTCCCACATAGGCGCTGGCCATTTCCACACCAATGATCGCCTGTGAGTGTTCTGCGCCAAATTGCTCCGGCGTAGCGTGAAGCATGCAGGGATAAACAGGCGCGCAGCCCAGCCCGATGAAAATGAATCCGGCCAGCGCAAATCCACTCGAAAATGGGATGAGCAGGGCAAAGCAGCCCAGAGCAATGATTCCCTGTCCAAGCCGGGCCATCTGCCGGTCGTTCCACCGCATGGTCAGAAAGCCGCTGAACGCCCTGCCGATGGTGATACCAAGATAAAACATGGAGGCAAAGCTGGCGGCCTGCTCCGCCGAAAAGCCCTTTTGCAACGTCAGATAACTGGCCGCCCACAGCCCTGCCGTCTGTTCAATCGCGCAGTAGCAGAAAAAAGACACCATGACAGCTTTTGCGCCGGGCACAGAAAGAATCTCCGAAAAGCGCATTGCCTTTCGCGGCGTCCCTGGCGACATGGCCTCCTCATCTCCTTTAAGAGATTTCCATAGTGGCAGACTCAGCACAAGGATGATTGTCAAACCGATCTGTAAAATCGAAATGATGCGGTACCCACTGTTCCAGCGCAATCCTCTCGTCAGGACAATTCCCATCATATAAGGACCAATGCTGGCGCCAATCCCCCACATGCAGTGAAGCCAGCTCATATGTCTGCTTTTATAATGAAGCGCCACGTAGTTATTCAGACTGGCATCCACACTGCCCGCTCCCAGACCATAGGGAATGGCCCACAGGCAGAGCGCCAGAAAGGAATGGGAAACTGAAAAGCCGAACAGGGCAAGCGCTGTCATCCCTACACTGATCGCCGTGACCTTTCCGGTTCCGAACCGAATGGTCATCCTGTCACTTTGCAGACTGGAAATAACGGTTCCCAGCGCAATAATCATGGAAATAATCCCTGCATAGGAGACCGGAACCGCGAACTCAGGATAGATAGACGGCCATGCGGAGCCAAGTAACGCATCGGGCAGGCCCAGACTGACAAAAGCTATATAAATAATAAACAAAAGCAAGTGTGTCATATTGTCATCTTCCTCCTTTGATGATATAATAATACCATCGAATTTAAAATGGATGTGTAAGGATACATCCGTAAAAATAAGATAAAACATTCATTTATGTGGAGGCGAATGGTATGGGGCTTTCTATCTGCAACATCATCACCGATCTGCATGATCAGGAACTTTCCAGGCATGGCGATACGGCATTCCCGATCGCCTGTTACACCGATGATCTGAGTCAGGTAAAAATTCCCTGGCACTGGCATGAGGAATGGGAGATCGTGCTGGTCACGGAAGGACGTCTGCACATTGACGTGGAAAATGCCCACCAAACGCTCGTCAGTGGGGACGGTATTTTCATCAATGCAAAAGCCATGCACGCCATCCAAAACAGCTCCCAGTCTCCCGGAAAGCTCCACTCTGCCGTATTTCATCCCCGCCTCATCGGTGGCAGTATGGACAGTGTATTCTGGCAAGGCCTGGTGCAGCCCTTCTATTCCAATGCCGCAACGCGGTTCCTTCTCTTGAAACAGGAGATTCCCTGGCAGAAAGAAGTGCTTCGTCATTTTCAGATTGCCTGGAAAGCCATCGCCGGAGAACAGGATGATTTCGAAAATCTTGCCCGGTTTTACTTATCCAGAGCGTTCCGCAGTATCCTGCAAAATACGGATTTTTCAAAATCCAATCTCTCAGAACGGGAACTGGCAAAAGTCAACCGGATTCGTTCCATGATGGAGTATATTGAATTTCACTATATGGAGGAACTGACAGTTGAAAAGATTGCGAAAAGCGTTTCTGTCAGCAACAGCGCGTGTCTGCGTTGCTTTCATGAAATGCTGAACACAACGCCCATGCAGTATGTCATGGAAACCCGGCTGAAAAAGGCGGCAGCCCTGCTTCGCTCCACAGACAGATCAGCAAAGGATATTGCGCTGGACTGTGGCTTCAACGATACCAGTTATTTCACAAAAATGTTCCGGCTGAAATATAACTGCACACCCGGGAATTACCGAAGATCATCATAAATTCGTCATGGCAGCTTAAACTCCGCCTGTCCTCCAAACAGGTCGGATTCGACCTGTTTAAATACCAGTATGGTTCAGCCTCTGCTGATACTTCATAGAAAACTGACCATCGCCTGCGCTCATCATAAGAATAAGTGGATGAGCCCGCTTTTACAGCTCTTTTTAGACTGTCTATCCCAGGGGTAAACAGGCCGTCATTCTTTCCCCTGACAAGCCGGACAATACACACTACTGCGTCCGCCGACTACACATTTGCACAAAACTCCTCCGCACTTAGGACACGGCTGTTTTGTCCTGCCATATACGCGCAAATACGGCGTGTTTCGATAATCCCTGCCTTTTCCGCGCAGATAGTCCTCCGGTGTTATGCGATTCTTTTCAATAAAAAATTCCAGCTGTTTCGGAATCTCCTCCGCAAGCGTGTTCCATTCTTGATTCGTCAACGCGTTTGCAGATTTTAACGGGTAAATTTTCGACGCGAACAATATTTCATCCGAGTAAATATTTCCTATTCCGGCAATTACACTTTGATCCAACAGGCATTCTTTTATGGATTTTTTACGTCTGCTTAATTTTTCAATCAAATACCCGGCATGAAACTCTGGGGAAAACGGCTCAAGGCCCAACTTCTCAACTCCGCTGTATGTATCTTCCTCGTCTTTTCTCAACATCCAGAAACGTCCGAAACGCCGCATATCGGAATAGCGCAATTCCGTACCGTTTTCCAGATCAAATACAAGATGTGTATGTTTTTCCTGCGGATAATCGTTCGGTGTTACAAGCAAACAGCCTGTCATTCGCAAATGCAGGATAAGCCTGTCGCCACTTTTTAAATGGATTAAAAGGAATTTCCCTCTGCGCGTCATATTGCTGACCGTCTGACCCATCAAACACCGGCAAAACTCATTTGCTGACGGATGAGCAATCATTTCAGGTCGGCTGACGGTAATATTTTCAATCATCAACCCTTGTATTTGCGGCTCTATTATCCGTTTTATTGTTTCTACCTCCGGTAATTCCGGCATGGCTGTCACCGCCTTTCTTGACAAATTTGATAATCTTTTATAATCTCTAATCCTTTTTTCAGATTTTCCAAGCTTCCGCAGGATGAAAGGGAGATACGGAGATGTCTTTCTGTCTCCTTCCCATCCACTTTAAAACGGTAAGAATGACATAGATCACCCCCCCCTTCTGATATCAATGTCGGCTAACGCTTTTCGTCGTTCAAGGGTAATGCATACCGTCGTAGGATTGCAGCAATTTGGCATACACTTCCTGGATTTCCGGTTCGGCTATTGGCGCCATAGCATCCGATTTTTTGCCGCCGGTTCTGACCGCCAGCCTTGGAATTGCACTGTATGCCATGTTTTAGCAATTCTCATGCCTGACCTGAAGCAGAACTGCAGGCTCGGCTTACCATCAAACTCATAATGCGTCTCTTGATGTCCGCTTTCTTTTGCCCCGCGGATAAACTCATCACAGAGTAAGTCAGAATTTCCTTTTGGTCTTGGACTTCCATTAATAATAACAACATTCATAAATCTGCTTCTCCTTCATTCCTGTTCCTGCTTCCTCACGCTATAAACCGGAGTATAATTATTCATCTGGCTGTTGGCCATCATGCACTTTTCACATAGAATCCATATATTTGATATATTCGTTCCCCCATTTTTCAAGTTCCGCCAGAACGTCCCTGAATTTTTCGCCAATCTCACTCAGATAATACTCAACTTTAGGAGGAACCTGGTTATATTCCTTTCGCACAATCAGTCCCTCATCTTCCAGCGTTTTCAACTGTCGGGATAATGTTGTATGGGTCATTTCTTCCGGCATACGCCTTTGCAGTTCATTAAAGCGGATTGGTCCACTTGATAAGAGATATAAAATGTACATAGACCACTTTCCAGTCAGAACTTTTTGTGCTGTAACATAGGGGCACAACCCGAATAGTTCTTTTTTTGCCATATACACGTTCCTTTCTGATACCGGTATCAAAAAATATCGTACTTGTGTTTTTGCTCCTTTTATATATAATTATAGGCGTGAATCAGAAAAAATCAATCCATATTTTGAAAGGAGTATTTAAACCATGAAAGAAGCTTTAGAGTATTTGAAATCCTGCGGAACATTCTATCTTGCCACCAGCGAAGACGGTCAGGCTCATGTACGTCCTTTCGGCGCGGTTTGTGAATATGAAGGCAAACTTTATATCGTCACAAACAACCAGAAAAAAGTATACCAGCAGATGAAGAAAAATGGTAAAGTCGAAATATGCGCGATGCACAAGGGAACCTGGATTCGTGTGGAAGGCGAAGTAAAAGAGGATCTGCGGCGCGAAGCAAGGGTGGCCATGATGGAGGCCAATAAGGCATCATTGAGCAGCATGTATACAGTAGATGACAACCTGATGACAGTATTTGCTTTTGAGCATGGCACTGCTACCATCTATTCCTTTACGGCAGAACCCAAAATTATGGAAATTTAGGCTGTATTTTAACCGATGGTATTTAAGCCCGATCTAAGCCTCGAAAATAGAATTTTACCAATAAATGTGCCTTTCATCAACAACTACTGAAAGGCACATTATACTATCCCTCTAAAAACTTTTGCGATTTTGTGCGCGTGACCCCCGCACCATTCCCTGGGAGAAGACGAACCGAGATTTGCACCGCCCCTTGGTTCCAATCAATATCAGAAATAGGTTGAATTTCTCCTAAAAATTGCATATACTAACAGTATCACATAAAGGAGGTCCTACACATGAATGTAAATACCAGTAATCTTGTCTCCATCACGGAGGCTAACCAGAACTTCTCACGAGTCGCTCGCATGGTTGATGAAAATGGAGCAGTTGTTATTTTAAAGAATAACACTCCGCGTTATCTGCTTATCGAGTTTAGTTCTGCTGAAGCAGAGCAAACCGCAAGCGATGAGGATGTTCTTTCTATATCCAGACGGCTGCTTGCAAAAAATTATGAGGCATACGAGGTACTGGCCAAATGATTATTCTCTCAAAGGAACAGATTTTATTACTGCACACACAGATTCTGGAAGAAACCGGCGGCAGCGATGGTGTTCGTGATGACGGACTGCTTGACTCAGCCTTGAATGCACCGTTTCACAGCTTTGAAAATACAGATGTGTATCCATCCATTCAGCAAAAGGCAGCCCGATTAGGTTATGGCCTTGTAAAGAATCACGCTTTTGTCGATGGAAACAAACGCATCGGTGCTCATGCGATGCTTGTATTTCTTGCGCTCAATAAAGTGGAGCTTGATTATACGCAGGAAGAATTATCCGATATATTTCTTAAAATAGCTGCGGGAGAATCCGGCTTTGAGGATTTGCTGCACTGGATTACAACCCATCAGCTATAATGTCAGTTTCTCGTCGGAATTACGGAGCCAGCGAACCTTCTCTGGGCTTTTTTTCACAGCCCCCTTGCAAAAAATATCTCATAGAAATCCCTCAAGTTTTTTCTTTCTCACCGGGTGTGCAAGTTTCGTCAAAGCTTTCTTCTCAATTTGGCGTATCCGTTCCCTTGTTACACCAAACATTTTCTTGTCTTTGATAAGACACTTTGACATTTCATAGAATTTCTGCTCATTTTCCTCAATTGCTCTTATCTCATTTGAAGGTCAATATACTTCGATACTGTAGTCTGTTCAAAGCAAGAAAAAAGCAAGATTTGCACATTGCCTTCTATGCTATAATGAAAGCATCAAGGCTTGCGCAGCACGGAGGCTTTACCTATGAAAGAGAGAGTTCATCCCCGAATACAGGAATACGCTTGCGTTTCCTGTTCGACTGTCACCTGGGAAACCCATTCCGGAAAAAAGGGCTTAACCCGGGAGCAGGTGCGCCAGTATCGGAAAAAATATGGCGGAAATGAACAGACAGTAAGCGGCAAAAAAGAAAATACTATCCCGCACTGCATCCGCAGAGCATTTATCAACCCCTTCACAGTGATCCTTTTCCTGCTGGCGGTTATCCTGCTATTCACAGATATTCTGATGCCAGAGCAATATGGGCAAGGGCTTTCTTCGGTTCTTATCATCAGCCTGATGCTGGTTCTGAGCAGTATCATACGACTGATTCAGGAGCTTCGGGCAAAGCGTGTTGCCGATCGCCTGACCCAACTGGTACAAACCACTGTCTCTGTCTGCCGGGACGGCATCTGGCAGGAAGTGCGTTCGGATAATCTGGTGGTTGGCGACCTTGTTCGTATGGAAGCCGGAGACCGGGTTCCGGCAGATATTCGCCTGACGGATGCAACAGACTTCTTTGTTTCTCAATCTGTCATCACCGGGGAAAGCAGGATTCTGGAAAAGAACACCCTGCCACTGGCAGAAGCTCCGACCAAAATCAGCGAATACAGTAACACTGTCTTCCAGGGAACGACCGTCACCGGAGGCTGGGGAACCGGCATCGTTCTGGCCGTCGGAGCCGATACCGTTTACGGAAATTTTTCTGCAACGCCCTCAAACCGAAAAGAGGAATTTGACCGTGGGGCAGCATCCATCGCATGGGTGCTGATCAAGTTCATGGTGATTCTGGTTCCGGTCGTCTTTCTCGCCAGCGGGCTGACCAAGGGCAACTGGCTGGAGGCATTTCTGTTTGCCCTGTCTGTTGCGGTGGGGCTGACGCCGGAGATGCTGCCGATGGTGGTCAACGCCTGTCTGGCTAAGGGCAGCTTTTCCATGGGGCAAAAGCAAACGGTGGTAAAAAACATCAACGCCATGCAGTCTCTGGGCAGCATGGATCTGCTCTGTGTGGATAAGACTGGCACTCTGACCGAAGATACCGTTACGCTGGAATATTTCATGGATGTCCTGGGAAATGAGAGCGAAACAGTCCTGGATTATGCCTTTCTGAACAGCTACTATCACAGCGGCGTGAAAAATCACCTGGATACGGCGATTTTGAATTGCAGGAAGATGCCCGGCATGGAAGCACATTTTGAAACGCTTTCTAAAAGCAGCACCCTTCTGGATGAGCAGCCCTTTGATTACACACACAAGTTCGTTGGCATCCTGCTGAAAGGTGAAACGGAAAATCTGCATATCATCAAGGGCAATGTAGAGCAGGTTGTATCAAGGTGCCAGTATGTCCAGTTTAAGGGAGAGCAAATTCCGATTCAGGGAAATTCCGTTCAGGATGCCCACGCCATCGTAGACGAGATGACCGAGGACGGCATGAAAGTCCTTGCCGTTGCCTGCCGGAGAACGAACGCTTCTGTTCTGAGCGGAGAGGAATCAGACTTCATCCTTCTGGGGTATCTCGGCTTTTTCGATGCGCCGAAGAAAAGCGCTGCAGAGGCCATGGAACGACTGAAAAAACTGAAGGTGGATGTTCGTGTTTTGACCGGGGACGACCAGAACACGGCTGTCTCCATCTGTTCCCGCCTCGGCATAGAGACTGACCATATCCTGACCGGTGCCAAGCTGGAGCAGATCTCAGAAAACGAGCTTCCATTGCTTATCGAGCAGACCACCGTCTTTGCGGAACTGGCACCCAGACAGAAGGCACAAATCGTAGAGCTTTTACAGCAGAACGGCCACAGTGTCGGCTTCCTGGGGGACGGAATGAACGACCTGCCCGCAGAGCTGGCCGCCAACGTGGGGATTTCCGTGGATACGGCGGCGGAGGCCGTCAAGGAGAGCGCCGATGTTATTCTGCTCAGAAAGGATTTGAATGTGCTGGAGCAGGGCATTCTGGAGGGACGCCAGGCATTTGCAAACATGGCGAAATATATCAAAATCACGGCGTCCTCCAACTTTGGAAATATTTGTGCCGTCGTCGTCGCCAGCGTCCTGCTGCCCTTCTTTCCCATGACCTCGCTCCAGCTGTTGCTCTTAAATCTTCTATATGATACATTGTGCCTGATCTTGCCATGGGACAATGTGGATGCGGAACAGTTGGAGGCTCCGATTCACTGGACCGGGAAACATCTGGGGCGATTTATGTGCAGGTTCGGCCCGATCAGCTCCGTCTTTGATGTGCTGACCTTCGCATTCCTGTATTTCGTTCTCTGCCCTTCTCTTTGCGGGGGCAGTTTTGCCGGACTGGACCCGTCTGGACAGGCGACTTTCATTTCCCTGTTTCAGACCGGGTGGTTTCTGGAATCCATGTGGACACAGGTGCTGATCCTGCATCTGCTGCGTACCAGCAAAATTCCGTTCCTCCAGAGCAAGCCCTCTCATGCGGTCTTTCTGGTCACGATCCTGGGAGTCGTCCTGTTTACGATATTTACTGTCACGCCAGTGGGCGGTAATCTGGGACTGACTGCTCTTCCGGCAGGCTATTATGGTTTTCTGCTGCTTGATGTAATCTGCTATCTGCTTGCCATCAGCGGCGCAAAGTACTTCTACTTTAAGAAGCACCAAGAGCTGCTGTAAGGAGGTGTCCCATGAAGAAAAGAATTGGTTTTGTCAGCCTGGATTCCGTTACGGTTTCCTGGCTGCATGAGAGACTGAAAACAGCGCCAGTGGATGCCGCAGGCGCACAGGAGCTACTGGAAGCGCTCTCCGATTTGGCACAGGGAAACAGTCAGACATTGATGCTGGAGCTGAGCGATGCCGGCAGCGTGTCAAATGCTTCTGAAATCATCTGCGGCGAGCTGCATATCTACCCCGCTGCACGGCGTGTGAAGATGGGGCAGAATGAGATTTCATTGACGCCGAAGGAGTTTGATATTCTGTTGTTTCTGGCAAAGAACCGAGGTGAGGTTTTCACCAAGGAACAGATCTATCAGGCGGTCTGGGACAGTGAGTATCTGATGGACGACAGCAATATCATGGCGTTTATCCGGAAGCTGCGGAAGAAGATTGAACCTCATCCCGACGCACCGGAGTACATCCTGACCATCTGGGGCATCGGCTACAAATTCAGCGACAGGATATAAGTGGTCGCTGCTAAATCATGATGATTCTTGTCAAAAAGCAAGGAAATCGCAAGGTTTTGACCATGTGATCTTCCCTGCTTTTTTTGTAGAATTAAAACAGAACAAAAGAGGAGGAAAAGCCAATGAACAGGAAAATAACCCACGAGGCTCTGCATCAGATGGCGGAAAAGGCCGTGATCCGGGATGAGCAGAACAGCCGCATCACATTTGCGGCAACGAATCCGACCCTCTCCGTTCTGGCACAGCTGCATACTGCACTGACCGGACTGGATGAGGAGGCAGTTGTAACCAGCCGCAGCATAAACGGCTCTAATCATGTAACAAAGGAAAAGAAGAAATCGCTGGTGCAGCGCCTGGCCGGAGCATTTGTCAACCCTTTCACGGCGATCCTCTTTTGCCTGGCCGTCGTCTCCACAATCACAGACATGATTTTGCCATACTATTCTCTGTTTGGCTGTGAACCGGAGGATTTTGACTGCTTAACAGTCGTTATTATCCTGACGATGGTTCTGATTTCCGGCACGCTTCGCTTTGTACAGGAATCCAGGAGCGGCAATGCAGCGGAAAAACTGCTGGCCATGATCACCACCACCTGCACTGTCACTCGTAAAGACACCCCTAAGTCGGAGCTTCCACTGGATGAGGTGGTCGTGGGGGATATTGTCCATCTGTCTGCCGGAGACATGATCCCCGCCGATGTACGGATTCTGGAGGCAAAGGATTTGTTTGCCAGTCAGGCCAGTCTGACCGGTGAGAGCGAGCCAATCGAGAAAACGCCTCTCGTAGCGGAACCGGCGGACACCGTGACTGACTATTCCAATATTACCTTTATGGGCAGCAATGTTATTTCCGGAAGCGCCACCGCTGTGGTCGTCTGTGTCGGCGACAATACACTGTTCGGCTCTATGGCGTCGGCAGTGGCCGGAGAAGCGGTGGAGACCAGCTTTACCAAAGGCGTCAATGCTGTCTCCTGGGTGTTGATCCGGTTTATGATGGTCATGGTGCCGCTGGTATTTGTCATCAATGGTCTGACAAAGGGAAACTGGCTGTCCGCATTCCTGTTCGCCATTTCTATCGCAGTGGGTCTGACGCCGGAGATGTTGCCCATGATTGTCACGACCTGCCTGGCGAAAGGTGCTGTCTCCATGAGCAAAAAGCAGACCATCGTTAAAAATCTGAACTCCATTCAGAATTTTGGCGCAATCGATATTCTCGGCACGGACAAGACTGGAACGCTTACCCAGGACAGAGTGGTGCTGGAGTATCACCTGAACGTGAATGGCGAAGAGGACAGCCGGGTGCTGCGCCACGCATACCTGAACAGCTATTTCCAGACCGGATATAAAAACCTGATGGATCTGGCAATCATCCAGAAGACCGAGGAGGAAGAGCGGGAGAATCCACAGCTGACAGATTTGTCGGAGCATTATGTGAAGGTGGATGAAATTCCCTTCGATTTCGCTCGTCGTCGCCTGACCACGGTAGTACAGGATAAGACCGGAAAAACGCAGATGATCACCAAGGGCGCAGTGGAAGAAATGCTCTCCGTCTGCTCCTTTGCGGAGCTGGACGGCGAGGTGAATCCGCTGAATGAAGATGTGCGTCAAAGAATCCTGCAAACGGCAGATGAGCTGAATGAGAAGGGGTTCCGGGTCCTGTGCATCGCCCATAAAACCAATCCATCCTCTGTTGATGTTTTCAGCGCAAAGGATGAGACAGATATGGTGCTGATCGGGTACCTTGCCTTCCTCGACCCACCCAAGGAATCAACTGCCGATGCGATTCAGGCTCTGGCTGCCCACGGGGTCCACACGAAAATCCTGACCGACGATAACGATAAAGTCACCCGCACCATCTGCGCCCAGGTAGGGCTGAAGGTACGAGGTATGCTTCTGGGCTCTGACCTGGACCACATGACAGATGAGGAGCTTGCCAGGGCCACAGAGGAGGCGGATGTATTCGCAAAACTGACCCCTGACCAGAAAGCCCGCATCGTATCTGTTCTGCGGGAAAACGGTCACACGGTTGGATTTATGGGGGATGGCATCAATGACGCCGCCGCCATGAAAGCTGCGGACATCGGAATCTCTGTGGATACAGCGGTGGATGTGGCGAAGGAATCGGCTGATATTATCCTGCTGGAAAAAGACCTGATGGTGCTGGAGGAAGGAATCATTGAAGGGCGCAAGACCTACGCCAACATGATCAAATATATCAAGATGACGGCGTCCTCCAACTTCGGTAATATGTTTTCTGTGCTGGCGGCGTCGGCACTTCTGCCGTTCCTGCCCATGATGAGCATACACCTGATTTTCCTGAACCTGATCTACGACCTGAGCTGCACAGCCATCCCCTGGGACAATGTGGATGAAGAATTCATTGCTGTTCCGAGGAAGTGGGACGCATCCAGCGTGGGGAGCTTCATGATCTGGCTCGGGCCGACCAGCTCCATCTTCGACTTCACGACCTATATTTTCATGTACTTCGTGTTTTGCCCGATGTTTATATCCGGCGGCGTTCTGTATAACGACCTTGCCACCTATTTCAGCGGTGCAGAACTTGCAGATTTGCAGTTTCGATATATGGCCATGTTCCAGGCAGGATGGTTTGTGGAGTCCATGTGGAGCCAGACGCTGGTCATTCACATGATCCGTACACCCAAGCTGCCCTTCATCCAGAGCCGTGCTTCCGCGCCTGTGACATTGATGACGATGACAGGAATCACAGTGTTAACCATTATTCCGTTTACACCGTTGGGAACATTACTGGGCTTTGTTGCTCTGCCTGCGTGTTATTTCCTTTATCTGATTCCCTGCATCCTGCTCTATATGCTGCTGGCAACCAGTTTGAAAAAAGCGTATGTTCGTCATTATGGCGAGCTGTTGTAAAGGAGGAAAACGATTATGACTATGACAGATATTTGGATGAAGCTGTTTGACACCACAGAATTCCTTGGTTTGAATATGGGATTTTGGGTATCCATGATTGTTGTTGCTGTAATTATCATTCTTATGAATGTGGTCTTCTGGGGAATGAAACCGAAGAAAAATTAAAAAGCAGGGCAGGCATCGGTTTCAAGCGTTGTCTGCCCTACCTTATAGGACACAAAATTCTTTTACACATCAGATTTATATCATTTATTGCTCACCTATTATAACACAGGTGAGCAATAAAAGTGAGCATTAAATTGGATTTTTTAATTTTTCTCGTTGTTGGCATCTAAACTCCATCTACGCTTCGCCTGATTTCGTTAAGAGAGCGCAGGTCTCGACTGTTGGTTGAAATTCCAAGGGCAATTCTTTCACATCCTCCCCGTTCACTGGAACGGGGAAGTTGAATACAATCTTCTTTATCCAGCAGCCATCTTCTCGCTTTTCCGGGTAAATCTCTATCCTCTCAATGAAAGCCCGCATGAATTCTTTTCGCTCTACCTCGGATGCTTCACCATAGACCTCATCAAATGCCAGAAGGAGCTGATAGATATTATCGCCGGAGATTTTCTCCTGCCGGATGCTTCGAATCTGACTTTGAATATCATCTATCTGAGACTCGATTTCCTCTATTCTCCCATACTGCTCATCATATCTGCGCTGTAGATCCAATATCTTTCGGTCATAATACTTGTCCGTAATATCAAGGCTGTCCATCTGGCGCTCCAATCGTGTTTTTGTTCCTAAAGCCTGTCGCAGTTGCGCCTGTAATCCTTCGATCTGCTTTTCCATATCAGTCGTATCAACGGTAGAGCCAATCTTTTCTTTAATTGCTTCTGCAAATTGAGGATTATTGACCATCGCAGAAATAATCGCCGCCGCCATGCGGTTCATCTCCGTCTGCTCGATATTAGTTCGGAAAGTGCATTTATGGCCGGTTGCACCTAAAGTATTCTTGCAATAATAGTAATAGCGAGTTTTCTTATCCTTACTGTGCGCCTTTGCAATATTTCCGTACATTCCTTTCCCACAGCAGGGGCATTTCAGGATGCCGGACAGGATATGCGCATGTTCCGGGTCGTTGATTTTCTCCCGCTTGAACGCATTCACTTTGCGCTTTTCCTGCGCCAGATTCCAGTCTTCTTCAGAGATGATAGCCTCATGCTGTCCTTCATAAACCGGGAACTCTGACTGCTCTACTACGTGCATCTCATTTCTTGTCCCGATTTTCTTTTCAGTCTTTCTCCTGCCATAAGCTATCATTCCTGCATAGACAGGATTGTCTAAAACACCTTTCACAAAACTAGATGAAAACCCCGGTATCGTGCCGTTCTGCCGCAGTTTCTTTGTATACCCGTGACTGTTCAGATAACTACATACGCCGTTAATTCCATCGTTCGTGCGAATATAGCGGTCAAAGATCAGGCGTATCACTTCTGCTTCGTCCTCTGCGATCAAAAGCTGTCCGTTATCCAGTCGATAACCATAAGGAGCAAAGCCGCCGTTCCATTTTCCTTCTTTGGCTTTCTGCTCCCGCCCTGCCATTGTCTGTGTGCGGATATTCTCACGCTCAATCTCGGCTACCGCTGACAATACGGAGATCATCAGCTTGCCGGAATCCTTAGAGCTGTCGATGCCATCCTCCACGCAGATCAGGTTCACGCCAAAATCCTGCATCAGCTGTAAAGAGTTCAACACATCGGCGGCATTTCGTCCGAACCTGGACAGCTTAAACACCAGCACAAAAGAGACGCCGTCTTTTCCTTCCTGGATGTCGTTCAACATCCTCTGGAATTCCAATCTTCCCTGGATATTCTTGCCCGAAAAACCATCATCGGAATACTCCCCGGCAATCGTCATATCCTCATATTCTGCGTATTTCCGTAGCTTGTCCCGCTGGGCGTCCAGACTGTATCCATCCACCTGAATAGAAGTGGATACCCTTGTATAAATATAGCATTTGGTTTTCTTTTTCACTTCTCTCCCCCTCCCGGCAAGGCCGCGATTTGCGTTGTATCCAAAGAAGATAATGTCTGCATCTGCTTCACAGCCAGCTCCCGCAGCAGCACCAGTCGTTCCGACTGCGGCTTGTCCTGCTCAATCAGAACCGCATTATAGCTTTCCATATTCGCCAGCACCAGCAGCTGATTCAGGTTCGCATCGTCCCGCATATTTCCCTTTTTGCCCGGATTCTTATCTCTCCACTGCTTTGCTGTCTGGCCAAACAAGGCAACATTCAGCAAATCCGCTTCGCTGGCATAGGTGTAGAAAATCTGCTCCGGTGTCAATTCCGGGGGAATGAGATTNNCCTTTTATGGCATCGGTATGAATCCGGTAATTCAGCTTTGCAATCTCCCGATTCAGATTCCAACCTAACGACAATCTGCTGTTTTCATCAGATTTCAGTCTTTTATAGTCTTTGATAATATACAACTTAAATTCCGCGGATATCCATGAGGCAAACTCAAATGCGATGTCCGAATGGGCAAATGTACCTCCATAACGACCTGATTTCGTCACGATACCGATCGCGTTCACACCTTCGATCCATTTTGTCGGCGACATCGTGAAAGCATTTAGCCCCGCCTGTCCTCTAAACCCGTCGAATTCGACGGGTTTAAAATCTGGATTATGGAGGCTCTCCCATAATCCTAGATATTCTATCGTTTCACGACCACGCATCCAATTTCGGATTACGTCATTCGGGTCATCACTTTTATACCTCGCGATATCGGTCAATGAAATATATTCATTTTCAAAATCTTTCGTATAAATACTGATATCAAATCCCTTTGCATGAATTGTCTCATTTACAGTCTTTCCTGTCATAATTATAATTCCCCCCTTGCACATGATCACTGTCATTCTCACTTATCTTTTCCGTCCGAATATAATACTCCAGCAATCGCAGCACATAATCCGGCGCATGCCTGTTACCTAATTCCCATTCCGTCACAGTTCGATAGGGAATCTGAAAGTATTCGCAAAATTCCTTACGGTTCATTCCCGTACACTCCCGAAGTTCTTTTATTTTTTCCTTGCACTCCATAATCTTTTCTCCCACAAATAGCAATCACGTTGTGTATTTATCATAGCACATCCCCGATAAATACACAACGTGTAAATGCTATTTTCGACATATTTTTTATGCCGCCCTCAATCTGCCCTCTCTGTCTTTGGACTCATCAATCTGTGCATCAGCCTCTTTTCCCCTGTGCTTTTCCAAAACGCCTGGTCCATATTTCACAAACATTCCCGCCATCACATCCACGCAGCGCTCAAAAGCAGCATTATCCTTTGCGTTATCATAATACTTCTTCATGGGCTTTGCTCCTCCTTCCGGCAGGCATCCGAGCATAAACGTTTATAATCTCCGGAGGAATGCGATCCAACACCGCAATCGCCTCCTCATAATCGCTTCTAAGCCTGGCATCGGCAATCTTCTTCAGCGTGCTTTCTTCCGTAGCTTTATCGAGAGACTGCGAAAGCTGCGCGTTTTTCTTCTTCAGCTTCTTATTTTCTGTTACTGTCGCCGTGAACGCCGTACTGTATTTATTCGACTACGTCTGCATTTTCTCCACGCCGGGGATATAGGAATCCAAGAGCTTGCAGATTTCTTCTGTCCTGGCTTTCATATTCAGAAGCGTCATCCCCGTCAGTAGTCCGTCGAGTCTCTCCCGCTGTTTATTGAGCCTGGTCATTTCCTTGAACACCCGCGGCGGGATGTGGTCGCGCCCGGTCTGACTGGCACTCTCGCCGCGCTCCAGTTCCGGATACTTTTTTACCATGTGTTTCCAGAACTCATCCTGCCACCAGATCAGCTTCTTTTTATTTCCGACGATATCCTTTGCCGACAGCCTGCCATCCTCCGTCAGCGGGACAAAAGAAAGGTGCATGTGGGGTGATTTCTCGTCCATATGCACCACGGCAGACAGGATGGTATCCGGATTCTGATGCGCCCTGATAAAGTCCAGCGCTGTCTGAAAATATTCTTTTATCTCTGCTTTCTTCTTCCCTTTAAAAAACTCCGGGCTTGCGGTAATCAGCGTCTCCACCACACGGACACTGTCCTTTCTGGTACGGCATGGATGGTGTAAATGAGGAGTCTCTAAAACCGTTCAAATATGCATTGGTATATCTAATGCAGTCCACGATGCAGCCACCGCCGCGGGAGAATAACCATGCAGACCAATGAGCAGCTCTGCCGCCTTGCGCAGAAAGGCGATCTTTCCGCCCTTGCCACTTTGGTTGAGAACAACTGGGGGTTTATCCGGAAAACCGCGATTGACATTTATCAGAATCATAACCTTGAAGAAAGCGATATGGATATCGAAGTGGACGATCTTATGCAGGAGGGAAGCCTCGGCCTCTTGAAAGCAGTTCCGCTCTTTGACGGCGAACGCGGCATGAAGTTCCTGACCTATGCAGCGTCGGCGATCCGAAATTCCATGGCCGACCTGATACGGAAAGCCAGACAGCAGTTCGAGCAGCAGATAACTGATCCGGAGTCAGAAATCTATTTTCAGCGCGTCTATCTCGATGATGTTTTAAGTGGGGAGGAACGGCTTCTTCGGATTGAAGCGATCGCCGACCCTTACGCGAAACTGCCAGAGCAGATCGTGGTCAGCAGAGAAGAATTGCAGGAATTATATTCCGCCCTTAAAAAGCTGAGCGCCAGAGAGCAGACCTATGTCCTCTACAGATACGGCTTTACTGACGATATGGAACATACGCTGATCGGCACGGCGATCCATTTCCATCTGAGTGACAGCCGGGCAAAACGGACAGAAGAAACTGCCCTGAATCATCTCCGCGGGGAATTTTCTCAATAGAAGGTCATAAGGATATCCCTTTGCTCCGACGCTGTTACGGCACGCAGTCCAGACAAATGTCTGTCCTTCGCGCCTGTTTCTGCCGGTCAATGCAGCCGCCCAAAGGCGGCTACCTTTCCCGTCAGAAAAAACGAAAACGGACTACGCATCGAAGGGGCGTATTCCATTTTCGTTTAACAGCGTCTTCTCAAAGGTATAACACACTAGACTTTCCGAGGGAAAGTCGTGTGCCAAGGAAGGCTCCGCCCTCCTTTGGATACCGCCCGCCAAGGGGTTGCACCCCTTTGGGAATCCCGCCGTTTTCGGGAACCCGCGCCTGATTTGAAAGCTCCACACTTTTCAAATCGGCCCTCTTTCCCGAAAACGGCACAGGCTGCAATCTGCCTCTTTCCACGCGATGCAGACTGAGCCTGTGCATTACATACATTCACAGAAAGGATACCGTATGAACGATTTTATTTTAAGTGAGGGTCTGAAAGCAATGCAGAAAAAAGATTGGAAAGAATTTGAAAAGGTAGCTTACTACGATGCAGAAAACGCAGTCATGTTGCTCTACCTCCATGAACAGAATTTGCCCAAAGAAGTAAAGTGCAGAATCGCACTCCACCACTATGTCCATCATGGGGATTTGTCCTCGATCATCCGCAAGTATGTGCGTATGGCTCTGCCTTATCGCCCGGAGAACTGGCGTGAGGCTCTGCCGGAAACTGTCCGGAACCTGGACAGCTTCGTCGTCTATCGCGCAGGCAGCGAGCCCATTGAAAAAGCCAAATATTCCATTTCATGGACGCTGCTTTTAGATACCGCCGAATGGTTTGCCGCCCGCCATAAACATTACCGTCCACAGGAGAAACAGCATCTTTATCGCGCGACCATTTCGGCTGACAAGGTCATCGCATATCTTGATGATTGCGGTGAATTTGAGATTGTCCAGTATCGAAATGTAAAGAATGTGGAGGAACTCCCCATCCGCGGAGCCACTCCGGAGTATATGGACATTTGCGAACAGGAGCGAAATTCATGGCAGATTTATGAACCCCATTGTGGTCCGAAGGAACTGTATTTTAACCAGTGGTATATAAATTCGATCCAGAAGCCATCAAAAAGTTTTTGTCTTTAAATTTATATGATAAACTCCTGTCAATCTATGACAGGAGTTTATCAAAATGCTATATACAACACATAAATTAACAATTTCGATCTCATCAAACTGTCTCTACATTCACATCCAGGCATGATACGTCTTTTCGCATCTACGCATCCATTCGTTTCCGCACAAAATCCAGAAACTTCTCTGCCCAGAAGCTCCGTTTTTCCTCCGTTCTTCGTATACAGCCAAAAACGACCGGCTTTGTCTGATCACGCAGGGAAACGCGGGTATACTGCGCCGATTCCTCATCACTGCCCAGATACGCTCCGCTGATATTCCCGAGGTCAGTCTTCTGGAGCAGCCGGTTCATCACGTAATCGCTGTTCGTGATGACTGCGACCTTCGCCCCGCCCAGAGTCTCCTTCCTCTCTGCTGAGAAATCTGCATAACTGCCCATGGTAAATTCATCTTCATAGCACTGTACAAGATTCACCTTCTCCATTGAAAAACCTTCGCCTGAAGCATCCGCCGCTTTGCCTGCGCCGAAGTAAAGCACCAGCTCCGTTCGTCTCAATTCCAGAAATTCCAGTTTATTTCGATCCAGCCTGTACTGAAACAAAGGCAGCTGCTCCTCCAGAAGATAACAGAATCCCATCTCATCCTGTCCGGACGCAACGCGCTCCATCATTTCCTCCGTGCTTACGGACATGATGTGCACACCTACATTGCTCATATCGTTCTCCCGATAGAAGTCGGCAAATGCCGCTGCCATCCAGGAACTGGGATTCCAGGAGAGCAGCAGCTCTTCTTCCTTTCTCATACGGAAGGAATCCGCCATCCGCTGCAGGTCGTCTACTGCGCGGGCAGCGTAGCGGTATACCTGTCTTCCTCTTTCCGTGAGTTCAACTCCGCGGTTTTTGCGCACAAAAAGCGCACAGCCCATCTCCTCCTCCAGCGATTTGATAACCTTGCTCACATTGGCCTGAGAGGTATACAGGACATCCGCTGCCCTGCTGAAGGATGAAAGATTTGCGCATATCACAAAATACTGTAATTGTTTGATTTCAACCATTTTCTTTTTCTCCTTCAGGAGTCCCCGCAGGGACGTTCTTCTTCCAGTAAATGGCAAGGCACAGCGCCGCCATAAACCACGCCGCCGGATAGACCGCGGCTACCGCCTCTATACTGTCCCACAGGGACGTGAAGATTATCAAAAGGACAGTTCGGAAACCGCAGATCGTCGAGAGGATAATCTCCATCGGCGGCAGCGACCTGCCAATTCCGCGGATGGCGTCCGCCAGCACCTCAAGAACCACATAGAGCCAGTAGAGCGGGAATGTAATCCGGATGATTCTCAAGCCGCAGGCGATCACCGCAGCATCCCGGTCAAACAGCGCGAATACGCCCTCGCCCAAATAGAGTAAAAGCATCGCAGAGGCAACTGCATAGATGACGCCCATCCCGATACAGGCTTTCACGCCTTTCTGAACCCGGTCGACTTTTCCCGCACCCATATTCTGACCGGCAAACGTCGTCATCGCCTGGCCAAAGGCCACGATCGGCAGGTAGATCAACAGTTCCACCTTGAAATATACGGAGAACGCAGCGATTGCGTCCACGCCGAAACCATTGATCTTGTACTGGACGAAGACATTGGACAGCGTGATCACCATACTCTGAAGGCCGGCCGGGACGCCCATCCGCAGGATGCGGTTCAGGATGCTTCCCTCTATCCGGATCTTTCTCCACCCGAGACGATAGCGTTCTCCCCTTCTCATAAGGAAGAGCATGGACAAGACAGCGGCGATCCCCTGGGACAGCATCGTCGCCCACGCGACGCCCTCCACACCCATATGCAGATAATAAATACTCACAAAATCCGCGAGTACGTTGGTCACGCCTCCCACGGACTGTATCAGCAGGGGAATTCTGGAATTGCCGATGGATCGTATGATCCCGGCGTTCATGTTATAGATGACCAATGGTATCATGCTCAGAAAATAGATCCGGACATACGATACCGCCGAGTCGAGGATCTCAGCCGGCGTTCCCATCAGCGTCAGCACCGGACGCGACAAGGCAATTCCCAGAACAGTCAGCAGGGCTCCGCCAAGCAGGCTGAGCCCCATCGCTGTATGAATCGTCCGGTTTACGTCATCCCATTCGCCGGATCCCGCCCTGTTTGCAATGATGACGCCTGTCCCGACAGAAAGTCCCGTGAAAAAACCAACCAGGCAGGTGATCACGAGGGAACTCGCCCCCACAGCCGCCGTGGCATCCGTCCCGATGAGATTTCCTGCGAAGAGCAGATCCACCGTATTATATAACTGTTGAATAAAACTGGAGCCGAGCAGGGGCAACGCGAACAGCAGCAGCTGTTTCCAGATAATCCCCTCGGTCAGCTTCTTATCCTGTGTAGCGATCCTCATAAAAAATGTCCGAAAATGCATATTACATCGTGTAACAGCGATATTTTAACATCACGCTGTTTTCCCGCACAAGCTCCCCGGGGGGATATTCAGATATCCCTGCTATTGAAGCACAAAATGTCCCTCCCGGCGCTCGACCAGCTCCGAACCCAGTTCCCGACTTCTGTCATAATCAATGACTTTCCGCTGTTTTTCATAGATCGGGTCCGGTACATGCATGGCGGACAGAAGCGAGCGGGTGTAAGGATGAATCGGATTTTCAAACAATTCTTCCGTCGGCGCGATCTCAACCAGCCTGCCTTTCAGCATAACGCCGATCCGGTCGCTGATAAAACGAACCATGGACAGATCATGCGCAATAAAAAGCATGGAAAACCCATGCTCCTGCTGAAGATGCTGGAACAGTGTCACAATCTGCGCCTGAATGGAAATATCCATCGACGCGATCGGTTCATCTGCAATGATCATCTTCGGATCTGATATTAAACTTCGCGCAATCGCCGTCCGCTGACGCTGTCCTCCCGACAGCTCTCCCGGATATTTTTTCAGATAAGTCGCATCCAGCCCCACATAGCCCAGCATTTCGACCACTTTCCGCTGAGTGTCCGCTTTCTCTGAACACATATGGTAAATGCGCAGCGGCTCCATGATAATCTGCCCGACCGTCATCCGGGGATTAAGCGCGGCAGCCGAATCCTGGAATACAGTCTGAATCTCACGCTGCATTTTCTTTCGCTGTTCTCTGGATGCCTGTTTTCCCGAGACGGGAACTGATTCATACAGCACCTGCCCCTCCGTCGGTTTATAGATCCCCGCAAGAGCGCGCGCCACCGTCGACTTTCCGCAGCCGGTCTCTCCCACGAGTCCAAACACTTCTCCCCTCGCAATCCCGAAGGAGACGCCATCCACCGCCCGAACGGTATAACTGTCGCTGATGCGGAAATGCTGTTTCAGGTTTCTTGCTTCTATAATCGGTTCTTTTTCCATATCCCACTCCCCTTTTTCAGGGATACCGGCGGCGTAATCTTCGGAGCCCTCGGGTCCAGAAGCCAGGTAGCCGCATAGTGTGTATCCGTCACCCTGAACATCGGCGGTTCCTGTTCGTAGTCAATCGCCAGCGCATACTCATTGCGCTCAGCGAAAGCATCCCCCGGCGGCGGGTCGAGAAGCTGCGGCGGCATACCGGGGATGCTCCGAAGCGATTTCCCATCAGCGGCAAGCGCGGGCAGCGAAGAGAGAAGCCCCCAGGTATACGGGTGCCTGGGATCGTAGTACACCTCCTCAGCAGTGCCGATTTCAACGATCTTCCCCGCATACATCACGGCGACCCGGTCCGCGATCTTCGCAACCACGCCCAGATCGTGAGAGATAAATACGATCGCGATCCCCGTTTTATCGCGAATATCCAGAAGCAGATCCAGAATCTTCGCCTCCACGGTCACATCCAGCGCTGTCGTCGGTTCATCCGCGAAAAGCAGTCTGGGTGACATGGCAAGCGCGACCGCCAGCACGCATCTCTGCCGCATTCCCCCGGAAAAATAATGCGGCTGCAGTGAAAACCGTGTTTCTCCGTCCTCAATGCCCACCAGATCCAGCAGTTCGACCGCGCGCGCACGCGCCTCGCTCCGGCTCATCTTTTTATGTTTTAAAAGAGCCTCTGTGATCTGCTTTCCAACCGGAATCGTAGGATTCAGAGTCATCATGGGATCCTGGAATACCATCGACACCAGATTACCCCGGATCTCACGCATCTGTTTTTCCCGATAATCCGTGATATCCGTTCCGCACAGCGTGACGCGCCCGGACTTGATGCGCGCTTCAGGCGGCAAAAGTTTCATGACGCTCTCGCACATCACAGTCTTTCCGCAGCCGGATTCCCCGACAATGCAGAGAATCTCCCCCTCCTTTACGGAGAAGTCGATCCCCCGCACTGCCTGAACCTCACCTTTTGGCGTGTAGAAACTCACCGCATAATTTTCCAGATTCAAGATCGGTTCGCTCATTTTTGTCTGCTCTTTCGTCTATCTGCTGAGTGTCCACTCCTCAATGTTCCACATGACGCCGACCGCATGATGCCCCAGAACCCTGGTCGTATCCAGTCCCTCGAGGCCGGAAACACCTACATAATTGCCGTCCAGATACGCCACCAGCAGGATACCGGGCGCTTCCGCATAGACCTCTTCAAACTCGCCGTAGATTTCCTTTCGGGTTTCCACATCTTCGGTATGACGGCCTTCCTCCAGAAGCGCGTCCACCTCCGCGTTGGAATAGTGCATATTATTATCGCTCGCTCCGGTGACAAACTGCGTATAGATCATGTCTGGGTCGAACTGCGTAGCATATCCGGCCAGGAATCCGTCGTATCCTGCTGTCCAGTCAAATGCCGTGACCAGCACCACTTCCATCTCCACTCCTGCCTGAAGAAGCATACTCGACATCAGATTTGCGATATCCACACGCTCCTCCTCATAGTCGCGGGTCTGAATCGTGAAATGGAACCTCTGTCCGTTTCTCTCATAGATGCCGTCAGAACCTTTGGCCCAGCCGAGCGCCTCCATCTCCTCATCGAATTTCTCCAGATCGTAGGAATAAATATCCGCGTCGGAGTTCGTCCCCAGAGGATTGAGCTGAATCGGGCTGTACGCCACACATCCCTGCCCGTTCAGAACACTGTCCACAATCGCCTGCTTGTCCAGCGCATAGTTCAGGACGCCGATAGAATCCGCGTTATCCTGCCAGAAATCGGACGACATATCCATGGACGCGCCGCGGTAATCGGCCGTCGTAAAGACCCAGCTGTTATAGTTCTCATCATCCGCGAACTGGGCAGCATAGTTGGCATTCAGCCATGCCAGATCCGCCTCGCCGGAACGGATCATCGTTGCCTTGGTCGTCTCGTCGCCCACCGTCTTATAAATAACACGCTCGATATTCGGGACTTTATCATAATAGTCCTCGTTGCGCTCCAGTGTGATCATGCCTCCCGCGGTATCCCACTCGACCAGCTTATACCTTCCGGTGCCGACCGGGGACTGGTTAAAGGACGTCGTGTTGATATCCTCGCCCTCCAGCAGGTGCTGCGGAAGAATACCCACAGTAAAATAGTCAAGAATTGCGGCGTTATAGCTGTTAAGCGTAATGGAAACCGTATAAGCGTCCACCGCTACAACGTCCGTGATATCCTCATAATTGCTTGTAATACTGGAGGACAGCGTCTCATCTTCGGTCAACTCCTTGTAGGTGAAGACCACGTCCTCCGCGTCAAAAGCTTCTCCGTCATGCCAGGTCACATCCTGACGCAGCGTAAACACATAGGTAAACGTATCCGCATCATACTCATAGCTCTCCGCAAGATCTTCAATCGGCTGTCCGTTGGCGTCGTATTTCATAAGACCGGAGAAAATGATGTCCGTCAGCTCTCCATGGCTTTCAAGGACCGGATTGATCGTGCTGACCCCCTCGCCCGCATACACAAGCGTATTGCTCAGGTCGGAGTCGGACGCGGTGTCCGATGTACTGTCCGACGCAGTATCCGTTTCCGCGCCTGTATCGGATTCCGTTCCGGACGTAGCAGTGATTTCGCTCTGTGCGCCGCAGGCTGCCAACCCCAGGCAGAGGCTTAAAATAAGTAACAGGGAACACATCTTTCTCATAATCTTTCTCCTTCTTTTTTGTTTTATGTAAATTTAAATCTACAGCTTACTTGGCATCCGGTTGGCTTCTTCCCGGAAAAACGCTCCCACGTTGGTGATGCACATGAGGAGCACCAGCAAAAAGGCTCCAGGAAAAATGATGACCCACCAGGTGTTCATGATGAGCGCCTTGTTGGCAAGGGACAGCATGCTTCCCAGCGATATGACGGTCGTCGGAAGGCCAAGCCCCAGAAAGCTCATGGTGGATTCCATTGTGATACAGCTGCTGATCGAGGAAACGATCACAAACATGACCGATGAAATAAAATTGGGGACAAGATGCCGCAGCATTACATAAATAAATTTTCCGCCGCAGCATCTGGCATACAGCACGTAATCGCTGTTCCGGATCTGCCGCACCTCGCTGCGGACGATACGCGCCAGCCCGAACCATCCCGTGACTCCAATGACCAGCGCGATAGACACGACGCTGTTCGTGTCAAACAATGCGGACAGGATCAGCACAAACAGAAGGGTGGGAATGCTCCCGCACAATTCCGTGAAACGCATCATCAGCGAATCCATACGCTCGCCGACTGTCCCGCTGATACACCCATATACAGTCCCGATCACGGCAATAACCGCCGCTCCGATCAGACCCACCGCCAGAGACGTCCTGCATCCATACCAGATCATGGAGTAAATGTCCCGTCCGAGGGAATCCGTCCCAAACAGAAATTCAGCGCTGGGTGCTTCGTTGAGATTCTGCAGATAAAACCCGCTGGCGTCGTGATTTGCCAGCTGTCCTGCAAAAACACAGCCCAGGAGGAGCAGACTCAGCAAAACCAGGGAAATGATCGGCTTCCCCTTCAGCCGCTCACGCAAACCAGACTTCTTCTCCCGCGGTACATGGATCCGGTAATCGGCTCCCACCAGTCGAAAATCCGATTCCTGACATTCTACCATTGGATCGTCCCCACCTCCTTCATCCTCGGATCAATCTGCTCGTTAACGAGCTGCGCGACAAAGCTGCTGAAAAATACCAGCGCGCCGGTGATCAGGACCGAGAGCATCAGAAGGTTATAATCGTGATATTTGGCGCTCTCCACCGCAAGGTTCCCAATCCCCGGGTAAGCGAACACGTTCTCCACCACGACGGTTCCTCCTGTAATGTGAGGGACGGAGATCGCCATGATGCTGACAATCGTCGGCGCCACATTGCGCAGACAGTGTTTCCATACGATCTGGCTCCGGGTCAGCCCCTTCCCCTTTGCGAGAAGGACGTAGTCTTTCCGAAGCTCATCCAGCAGCTTGTTTCGGATCATATAGGCGTAATACCACAGATGGCTTGCGACCATGACGATCAGCGGCAGCACTAGATGGCGGATACGATTTCCAATATCGCCTGCCTTTCCCACATCATACGCACCGCTGCTGGGAAACCACCCCAGGTTGATGCTGAAGATCAGCACCAGTACGACGCCCAGCCAGAAACCGGGGATGTAATAGGCGGCCGTCCCGATCTTGCAGATCGCCCTGTCCAGAAAATCATCCTCATGCAGCGCGCAGACCACCGCCAGCACAACCGCAAGGGCGAAAACGATGACATATGCCAGCACACCTAGAACCAGCGTGTTGCCGATCAACGGGGAAATGACCTGTTGCGCCGGCATCTTATATTTCAGGGAGATTCCAAAATCTCCGTGAAACGCATTACAGATCCAGCGGACATACTGCACCGCAATACTCTGATCCAGCCCCAGCCTTGCCCTGGCTGCGTCGAGTTGCTCCTGCGTCATCGTATCCACCGCGTCTCCATAAAAGGATTGCAAAGGATCTCCCGGCGCCAGCCGGGCAAGCACAAACACCACCACCGACAGGATAAAAATATATACGACAAGCAGGAGCAGCCTTTTTATTATTTTTTTCAGCAGGCTGTGCTGTTTGAAAACCACCGAATCTTCCTCATTTCTTTTTTGTTTGCCGAAGTTCCATTTGGGGAAATTTCTACTGGAAAACCCTTTCGTCCTCCATATCCCAGTCATATCCCATCTGCTCCGCGATCCGCACCGCAAGTTCCAGATCCGCCAGATCCGCGACCATGGAAAGCGCCATCGCGATACCGGAAACAGAGTCGGAGGAGGAATAATATTTTCCGTCCGATACCCAGCTCGCGCCCTTCACGATGGAAACTCCGCCCATAAACATTCGTCTCCGGTTTTCATCTACTTTGCATTCCGCTATTTTCCTGCGGTAGAGAAGTCCGGTCTGGGAAACAATCGCGGCGCCGCTGGACACCATCATGCAGTATTCTGCTTTTGAAACCGCCCTCTTGATCAGGCGAAGCATTTCCGAATCCTGAAAGAGGATTCTCCTCGCCCCGCGGCCTCCCGGGATCAGGACAATCCCGCTGACCTCCTCCGGTTCCAACGGCTCCGTCCAGACCTTGACCCCCTGCATACTGTTTATCATATTGCCCGGCACGGACAGATAATTGAGATGGAAATCTCCCGCCGCATTTCCCAGTACCTCTGCGGGGCCGAATGCGTCCAGGGAATCAAAATCGTCGAACAAAAGTACGTTTACTTCCACGTCAAACCTCTCTTATAAACCCCGGAAGGCTCCTGCCTTCCGGGGAATTCCTGTCTTTACTGGATATCTGTATTCTCGCTCACCCAGTAGTAATCCGCCGGGGTGCTCGTGATTCCGCTCACATTGCTCGTCGTCACGAAATTCATGATCGGGTAGCAGAAGTAGATGCACACGCTCTCGTCCATCAGGATCTGCTCCGCCTCCTTCACCAGCTCCACACGCTTATCCGCATCCGCTGTTGCGCTCAGCTCCTCAACGATCGCGTCAAACTCCGCATTACTGAAACCGAAGGAATTGTAGGTGCCGTCGCTGGTGAAATAGGTCGTCAGATGGCTCTCCGGATCACCAATATTCATGATATTGATACTCACACAGCACAAGTCGTAATCGCCGCTCTGCAACCGGTCCATGACGGTCTGGAAGTCATACACCTGCGGCGTAATCTTGATACCAAGGTTCATACACTCCGCCTGCATCGCTTCCACCACAATCTGCTGCTCCGGGCGGCCGGTGTAATAGATAAAGGTCAGGTCGATCTTCTCCCCGTCCGGCGTCTCGCGGTATCCGTCCCCATCGATGTCGAGGTATCCCGCGTCGTCCAGAAGCTGCACCGCGCCCTCCGGATCGTAGGCGTTGATATCCGTCAGCTCATCATATCCATAATTGGAGGCGGAGGTTACCAGCGTCTTACCCGGCACGTACTGGCCGTTCAGCAGGGATTCGCAGTAGGTCTCCCTGTCAATGTAACGAAGCAGCGCCTGACGGAGCACCTCGTCGCCAAGCAGACCGTTCTGGTTCATAAAGCCGTGCGTCGTGCGCCCGCTGGCTGTGCGGATTACATTATAATTGGAATCGTTTTCAAAATCACTGACCGCGGTCATGCTGAGATTGTACACGGCGTCCACATCGCCTGACTGCAGGCTCATGGTCAGGGTGGATTGATCCTCTGTGTACATAAAGGTAATCTTGTCCATCTTCACCTCGCCCGCCCAGTAATTCTCATCGCGGACGACCGTAATCTCCTTGGTGGTCACGTCAAAAGTATCCACAACAAAGGGACCGGTTCCGATCGGACCATCGTCCGCGATGTTCGTCATGTCTACAGTGGTGTCAATGATGACGAACAGAGGGTCTGCAAGCTTGTTCGGCAGGATCGGCTCCGCTTCCGCGGTCGTGATCGTCAGCGTCTGGCCGTCTGCCTCAATGGACTCGTAAGTGAAATACTCCGGCCCTCTGGTTCCGTTCTCAAACACATTCTCAATCGAAGCCTTCACGAACTCCGCCGTCAGCTTCGTACCATTGGAGAAACATGCGTCGTCGCGGATTGTGAAAGTCCAGACGGTATTATCATCAGAAACCGTATAGTCGTCTTCCACCAGCCAACCGGATACGGAGAAATCGTCGTCGAACTTCGTCAGCGTCTGCCCGATGCCGAAGCAAACCGTATACCAGCCGTCATAATTCTGTACCGGATCGAGCGTCGTGCAGCTCTGACCTGTCCCGATCACCATGCTCTTTTCACCTGTCGACGCGGAATCCGACGATGTGGACGTATCTCCCGTGTTTCCGTTGCTGTCGGTGGCGCTTCCCCCGCAGCCGGTCAGGAGCGACCCCATCAGCATTGCGCTGAGCAGTACACACAGCAGTTTCTTTGACTTTTTCATTTGTTTCTTCTCCCTTCATGAAAGAAATATTTATTATATTATAATTATAATCGTCTTTTCGACTTCCGTAAGTCCGGGTGGGGGATATTTTGCCATTCCAAAAAATACAGCATTTATTACATTATGGAATATCAGAAGAGCCATCCTTCAAACGCCGAACCTGCCGTCAACTGTCTCTTTTTGAACGCAACAAAAAACCACTCCCTGGGGTTACGAGTGGTTTTTCGCATTATTTGCATGAGTGCTATGACTTTGACAGTTCTCATCATAACAGATTTTCTGACCGGCACAAGCCCGGTGGGGGGATATTCAAACATTCCAATCTGGTATAGTTCAGCTTCAAAATGGAATGTCTGCCGTTTTTTAACTTGCTGCTGTCTCCTGCTACAGCATATCAAAATATCTCAACGCCTCCGTAATCGCCGCCTCTTTCTCCGCCGCCGTCAGATCCATCTCGTCCATGCGGAGCTCCACTTCAATATGCTGCTTTGCATGAAGTTTGGACAATAATACTACCGTCTCTACGTTGCACGAGAAAACGATATTGATGTCACATAGAACACGACAGTATGTGCAAACATATCCATCAGACTTCCTTTAATATTACCCAGCGTCCAGTCTTCTTGGAACCCTCACGTTTGATATATCCATCATCTGTCAATGCTTTTATGACTCGCTGCACTTTACTCCTGGACAATCCCAATGTCTGTATCATGGCAGCTTGTGTTACAGTCGGATCAGACTTCATCAACGCAATCAAATCTAACGCTTCTGGTTTTAAAGCTTCATTTATTGCCTCATTTAAAGCTTCATCCCGTGAGGCTTTAAAATTCAAATTCCAAGTGTGACAATAAAACACACCCGATTTGAGAAAAACTTAGGAGCCAGATCAGGCTCATAATTTGCTGCGTTCGCAGTAATCTGGCATCTCAATCCGAGAGTCATCTGTCTTTTTCCACATAGTTTTCATGTTACGCTTCACAAAGGCAAGCCCCTCGTTCAGCAGAATAATCAGGCTTCCCGAAAACTCTCCGCTGTCGATTGCATCAATCTGTCCGCCACTCTTATCCAAACCATTCCATCGTGTACAGAAAAGTCGCGAATGTCGAATAGGGCAATCATCTGCAAGTAACGCACCTACATTCGTAAGCTTGCCGCTTGCGTCACGAACACCAAAGGAATCCATCATCTTCTCCGTCATGCTGTTGCCTGTCCATGATTTATAGCGTTCGCGCAGTTTGCTGAAGGAATAATCCTCATAATCATATGGTGAAATAAGGGCATCATACGATGAATTGTTGCCTCTAAGGACAAGGCGCTTTAACTCCGTTGCATCAGCAAGGACGCTCTCATTTCCAATCCGAATGTACGCCTCAGTGACACCATCTGCTACATAATAATAAGGCGTATCAGTTCCTGCCGGAACACGAACCGTTAAAATATCTTTTCCATCTTCCACCTTATGAAGCTGCATCACAATCTGAGGGAACGGTGAAATACGTTCCTTTACCTTCTGACTGACATATTCCGATGCACTCTTAATATTCTCAAGGCCAACCACCTGCTCATCATCCGTAACACCAAAAATAAGCACACCTCCTACCGTATTGGCAAAGGCACTGACACTTTTCAGCCAACTCTTCGGTTTCTTTGTTTCCACGGCCTGTTTTTTGTCATACTCCGTAGATTCTCCGATAAATTTCTTCAAATCCATGTTGCACGCCTCCATTACTTTGCGTTTATTACATGGGTATTGTAACACAAGAAAACGGCTTTTAAAAGCCATTCATCGGCTCTTCAAAAAATTTTGACACAGCTACAGGGCCTGCCACCGGCAGCTCCCTTCCGTATCCGCGTGGAACACGTAAGCCGCGCCGCCATTTTCCATGTGAGCGACCATGTTAGAAAAGGACTTGTACAGAAATGTGTAGAAGTCGTCACCCTTCATAGAGTCATTCTGAATGGTTAAACCGTCCGATGACTTGAACGAAACGCCATACGGCGGGTCCGTCACAATCAGGTTTGCCTTTTTGCCATCCATCAGCTGGGCCACATCCTCTGCGGAAGTTGCGTCTCCACACATCAGCCTGTGTCTCCCAACTGTCCAGACGTCACCCTTTTCCACAAACGCTGCCTTTTCCAGCGCTTCCGATAAATCAAAATCATCATCCTCGACTTCGCTGTCAGAGCTATTGGAAAACAGGTCAGCCAGTTCTTTTTCATCAAATCCAATCAGACCGATATCAAAGTCCTCGCCCTGCAGGGACTCAATCTCAATACGCAAAAGTTCCTCATCCCATCCGGCATCCATCGCCATCCTGTTGTCAGCGAGGATATATGCTTTCTTCTGAGCCTCGGTCAGATGGTCAGCAAACACACAAGGAACCTCGGTAATCCCCTCGGCTTTTGCTGCCTCAATTCTCCCATGACCAGCGATTACACCATAGTCACGGTCAACGATGACCGGATTGATAAAACCAAACTCACGCAGAGAAGAGCGGAGCTTCATAATCTGCTCCGGCGAGTGTGTCCTCGCATTATTTACATATGGCACCAGCTTCTCAGCCGACACCATCTGCATTTCAGATGTAGTTTTCATAATCAGTACAGCCCCCATTCCGCAAATTTCTCAAAGCCGCCAACAGACTGGATGTACTTCCTTGCCTGCTCCACAATATCGGAGTAAGGAACTCCATCAATCTCCGTGTCGCCGATGGCACAGCAAAGTTCGACATTTTCCGACAACTCCTGTGCTTTCAAGAAAGCATAGATATTTACAGACACATCCGCCTTGGATAAGTCCTTGCCATGCAGACCACCGCCAGTAACGGAGTCAGCCATATCAGAGCCGAGCTTTCTGTTGGTGGCACCCGTATCAACATCCGTGCCGCCGCTCCAGTCGCCGAGCGGATTGATTTCTGCATCCGGATACACACTTTGCAGCTCATCTGTCGGAGCATTGCTCTGGCAGATAATCAGTCGGTCGCCGTCTAAGATGTACTTTCCATCGGAAGTGTACTTTTCATAGATGGCATGGGCTATCTCAGAGAGATGCTTCTGTTCATATGTCAGAGGCACACCCTTAAAAATGCCATTGTCGCCGCAGCGGACTTCATCTGCCTGGTTGTCAGCAAGCAGCTTATCCTGCGCCACAATCACGATATCAGGAACCACCGGACCGGCAATCCTGTGGACTACCTCCTGTACCTCCAGTTCATTTAAATCCGCCGTGGTCTCGATGATGACATGACAAATGTCATGGCCAATCAGCACCTCGACAGCAATCTTCGGATTCTCATCCAAAGTGTATGCCAGGTCGACAATCGCTCCGGCAATCCTGTCCGCCACCTTATCCGGATGGCTCGGATTTACTTTCTCAATCATATTTATCCCATTCCTTTCCGTGTGCGGAGTAGCCTCTCCATCACATCGTCCTGTGGTGTGGCTCCCCGCCATTCAACCGAGCAGTTCTCGCGCACAATCTGGTAAATCTGATACCAGATCTGGTTGACTTGCTTCATGTATGTCTGACTCATGGAAACATACGGGGAAGCAATAGCATTGCCAGTGGTCGGGTGCTTTGCTAAAAATCCGTAATCAGAAATGCACTCCTCACACTGTATCCACCTGCTCACCGACATCGCGTACTGCTCAATCAGCTGGGTGCTCACCAACCTGTCACAGCCACGTGCCTTAAGCCACCGCCAGGTCTCTTCATAAACCTCGGCAGCACACAAGTCTTTTCCGTTTTTCTGCTTCGCTTTCAGATAATCTTTAACCGGCGGCATATCCGCGCCTTCAAAAGAGGACGGCTCCGGCAGGTCGATGACCATTGCGGTTGCGCCGTCATTGATTTTGTCTGTCAGGGCTTTGCGTTTCGGACCGGTTCCCGGCCTTGGGCCGCCTCTGGCAGTGCCGTCTTTTGCCATGCTCTTCACCTCATTTCATGACCGAGGGGTTAATACCCCGTTTGAATTCAAATTTTTGTGCGTTTGACCCCCGCACCGTTCCCTGGGGAAGGCCGAACAGAGATTTGCACCGCCCCCAGGGGTTCGTGTATTAAAAACTGTCAAATTAAATCGTTCCATGTCGATTTATGCTATTTACGTTCATTCTTTCCTGATGTATAATCTTTGCAAATAAGGAATGGAGCGTAACTACAATGAAACCGTTGCTTACATCACAACAACTCATTGAACATATGAAAAATAAAGGAATCTCTTTCGAACTGATATCTGAAACAGACGCAAAAGATTTCCTCGAAAAACATAATTACTACATGAAACTCGCAGCTTATCGGGAGAATTACCAAAAATATCCCAATTCTAGTAAACGCGCAGGACAGTACATAAATCTGGATTTCGCATACCTTCAAGAACTGTCTACCATCGATAGGCATTTACGCTACCAGATTTTACAGATGTGCCTTGATATAGAACACTTTTTAAAGGTCGCTCTTCTCAATGCCATTGAAAACAACCCTAACGAAGACGGATATTGCATAGTTCGCAACTTTATTGCAAATACTTCTAACAATCGGGTTCTCACTACCATACGTTCGCACAAAAGCAACTACTGCAGAGAGTTAATTGACAAGTATGATCCCGACTTCCCCGTCTGGGTTTTTGTTGAACTGATTTCGTTTGGTGATCTGGTACATTTGTGCAGTTTTTACACAGATCAATATGGAGCCACCATCGGTGACCGAATTTTATTGAACTCGGTACGTGATATTCGAAACGCCTGTGCGCACAGCAACTGCTTAATTAACAAATTGAAGCCCAATGGTAACAGGCCTCACAGCAGTGTCGTCAATCGTGTAAAGCTAGTTCCGGGGATATCGGAGTCCTCTCGTGATAAAAAATTAAAAAACAGCTGTATTTATGATTACGTCTGCATGCTTTATGCATATAATGAAATAGTCAGCAGTTCAGAATCCAGAAAAAAAGCCTATCAGCAGGTAAAAGAACTGTTTGAAGGAAGGATGCTTCGCCATTCCGACTGGTTTTCAAAAAACACGCTGATTACGAGCTCATATGAATTCGGCAAAAAAGTTATTGACAATCTCCAGAGCTCAGTGGTAGAATGAAACCACGATTGAAAGAACTCTGTTCTTAAAGGGAGCGTACAACGTATGTTGCTTACGCTCCCGATTTCTTTTTATTATTATTTTTTGATGTTCGGTTGTGCCACCTGTCGCCACGCTCCGCGTGAATTCGCGCATGGCACGGCTTGCACAGTGCAATGAGGTTGGAACGGTCGTGCGTTCCTCCCTCAGAGAGCGGCAGCTTGTGATGTATCTCCTCGGTCTTCGTATAGACACCCTTCTCAAGGCAGAGCTCACACAATGGATGAGCTGCAGCGTAACTGTCACGGATACGTTTCCAAGCTCGTCCATACCTACGGCGTACAGCCGGGTCCCGGTCGTACTTCTCGTAGCGTTTGTTTTCTTCCCTTTGATGCTTCTCGCAGTAGCGTTCCCCGTATTCCACAAGTTCCGGGCAGCCCGGATGGGAACAGGGATGTTTTGGTTTTCTTGGCAATGATTCCACCTCCGTCTATCTGCCGCCTGTCACGGCTGCGCCTCCGCAAAGGCCACAGGATGAGTTTCACGCCACGAAAAAAGCTCTCGCAGGATTTCTCCCACAAGAGCTTCTCGCTATAATTTTGCTGAGTATATCATATCACAAAGAACCGGGTGACATCCAGTGACATCAGGTGACATGATTAAGGCACTACCACTTTTTCCAGTGCTTCCTCATGAAGCCTGTACAGGTGGCGGACGTTATAACCCAAATCCACGGCAATCTGCTCCCATGACATGAAACACAGGTAGCGTTTCTCAAGAATCGTCTGAAACTCGGTATTCTCCACTGCTTTTATCACCTGAACCATCTCGGTCTTCAAATCCACCAGCTCATCGATATCCTGATTGATTTCTTCCTGAAGTGAAATGATTTTTACAATCACATCTTCCATTCTTGAAACAGGGCTATATTAAATTCTTATCTCCTGCCTACAATCCTATAGTAGTCCTCCATATCGAGAATAAACTTCACATAGGAATCAGGTTCTCTCTGATTTTTGGTTGTCCAAGAGGACAACCGTCTCGATATGCTCATCATTGTCCAAACTTATATTCATATCTTCTTCAATGATCGGCAGCTTGAATTTGATGGATTTCAGCCACTGTCCGTTCGCCTGACGCTCCTCATATACCTGTACCTCTGCAATCAATGCCTCCATGATCTGGCGCTTTTCTACTTCATTCATCACTGCGTACAGTTTATCGAAGTAGATCAGCACTTTGTAGATATTGTCTCCGGTCAGTTTCTCCGCTTCAATGGTCTGTTTCTTTGCCCGTGCTTCTACAAGTTTTGATTCCAGCTCCTCAATTTTATCATACATGCGATAGAGCCGGTCATCCAGATCTGCCTTTATTCTGATGTAATGCCTGTCATCCGGATCGAGAGAATCTATTTCCTCCATCAGCCTGGATTTCGTGCTATAACTTTGTCGAAGCTGCTTCTCATAACTGGCAATCTCCTGATCAATGGCAGTGGTATCCACTTTCGTATTGATCTTATCCTGCATCATCGTTGCAAACTTCGGATTGCTGACCAGCTTTGTGATGACCTCTGCTACCGCATCGTCCAACAGTTCCTCATGAATCTGTTTTTTGTAGTCACACTTATGCCCATAGAGCATCTTCCGATGTTTACAGCCATAATAATAAAAATCCTTATACTTCGTACCGTCCTTTTTATGTTTAATGCTCTTATTTCCATACATACCGGCGCCGCATACCGGGCATTTCACAATTCCGGATAACAAATGAGTTCGTTCATCTTTTACTTTATTTACATGCTCATATTTCTTTGCCTGGGAAAGCAGCTTTACCTGGGCAGACTGCCACACATTTTCTGACACGATCGGTTCATGCAGCCCCTCCACCAGAAGATAATTATCCTGCTCAACCAGACGGTAGTCATTTCTTGTTCCATGTACCTTCTCTGTCTTTCTGCGCCCATACGCAATTTTTCCACAATAAACTGGGTTTTTCAGAATCAGGCGAATCAAATGCGAATCAAAGAGCGGATTTTTCCCGTTTTGACGCGGGATCTTATGAATGCCATGGTTTTCCAGGTACTTTGCAATCCCATTTGCCCCCATATCCGTATTCACATACTGATCAAAAATAACTCGTATCGCAGGAGCTTCCTCCTCATTGATTTCAAGCTTTCCATTGACAAGCTGATACCCATACGGAGCGAAGCCGCCATTCCATCGTCCTTCTCTGGCTTTCTGGATGCGCCCCTCCATTGTCTGAACACGAATGTTTTCCCTCTCGATTTCTGCGACCGCCGAAAGAACGGAAATCATCAATTTTCCCGCGTCCTTTGAAGAATCAATCCCATCCTCCACGCAGATCAGATTTACACCAAAATCCTGCATAACCTGTAAGGTACTGAGCACATCCGCTGCGTTTCTTCCAAAACGAGACAGTTTAAACACCAGCACAAACGAAACATGATCTTTTCCTGATTTGATATCCTCCATCATCTGCGAGAACTTAAGCCTGCCCTCGATGGACTTGCCGGATTTTCCCGCATCTTCATACTCATGGACGATTTCATAATCGTTATAGTCTGCATATGCCTTCATGCGGTTCTTCTGTGCGTCCAGAGAATATCCGTCGATCTGCATGGTTGTGGATACCCTCGTATAAGTGTAAACTTTGATTTTTTCTTTAGCCATCATTCTTCCCCTCAATCAACTACCCGTCAACGAAATCTTTCATTAAAATCGGCGGGTTTTCAAGGTTTTTCCGTAAAAAACAGGTCGACAATCAACTACCCATCAACGAAATTTTATGCCCAATACGGTATATACTTTCTTAACTTCACAGCCGCCGTCGGATCTGCGATCTTAATCAGCTCCGCATTCAGCGTTTCTTTTATAATTCTTGACATCAATGCCTTATTCCTCTCGTCTATTCCAAAGCGTCCCCTCAGCACGGAATTGGAAACATCTATTTCATTCACGTAATAGTAACAGGTCGCCAGATAGCATGTCCGTATCCGATCTTCTTTTTTCCAGTCTTTCAGATTCGGATACCAATACAGCTTCGTTCGAGTAAAATCATCACCGGTCTCTACCTTCGGCGCTGGAATTTTCAGATCACTCATGCCTTCTTCCATGCGGTCAAATCCACTTCCGCGCTCCTCACAGATCCTTGCCATCCGCAGGAAGGACGCCATAGATTCATTTCTCGCATGCGGCGCAGTGTCAATAATCCGGTTTATATCCACCAACAATCCGCCTGGATTCGACGCCTCTACTTTCGTATCAAAAATTTCCATCATCGGACCGGCTCCGCGCACATCCAGCTGCTGATGAATAATCAGATTGCTGACCATTTCACGGATTGCTTTCTCCGGAAACATCCGGTGTTCAATTCTTGAACCGGATTCGATTTCCTCGCTCTGCGGGACAAGCGTATTGATATAATCGCAGATATCATCAAACTCCACGGCATATCCTTTGGTAAACACTTTCTCACGGAGTGCATGGGTTCTTCCATTCCCTTTGTACTGGATAACGCGGATTGCCTTCCGCTTCAGATTTCTGAAATCATTCAGATTCTTTGCCAGAAGTAATGCTCCCATATTTGTGATTTCATAATTTCCGTTATCCATCTCACGGATAAATTCTTCGTCCAGCATGTTATGGATAATGCCAGAGCGGTTTGTTGGCAGTGGCAACTTCAATAATGTATAATAAGCGGCACAGTCAAGGAGCGCCGTCACATCTTCCTCTGTAACATTCGATACCGCCGTGCGAAGTTCATATGCCGTATTTTCAAACGATCTCCAGAGTGCGCGTTCTTTCTCCGGAAATTCTTTTAACTTTTTCTTATAAGACCCGATCCGGATATATTCCGTGCCGCCAAAGCTTACCGGCCTTATCGTTGCTTTCGGTATTTCAAGGACAACCACCTTCTTATCTTCCATCATAACTTCTGTAAAAGCAAAATCCAGATTAGGAGAAGTCAAACCTGCCAGCCAGTTTTCCAGTTCCTGATTACCTTTCTTTGTTTTCGCCGGGGAAAACTCTGTTCCGATCACTTTATGCGTGGTATCGTCAATGCCCCATAAAACATATGCCGTTTCTTTCCCGTTCAGCGCGGCAGAATTGCTCAGAGCTGAAATATATTCTCCGATCATCTGAACATTCTCGTTATTACACTTAAACTCCACCCATTCCATCTCTGTGGGAAGCTTTCTTAATCTTTCCACCAGGCTTTTATAATAATCTTCCGAAGCTCGAATCATGATCTTCCTCCTGATATAATACAGTTTTTAGAAATCTCCCAAACTCAACTTTGAATACATCTTCATTGTTGAGTTTGGACACTTTTCTCACGAAAATTATATCATGCTGCTTTATCCTTTGCAACCACTGCTCTTTTAGAATCGGCATTATTTTTTCTTTGCTGAAGTGAAAAGTTTACTT
>MSHD01000006.1:22518-57568 GCA_001941045.1 Lachnospiraceae bacterium Zagget2 | reverse complement strand
TAAATGATTTGAAGCAATACTAAATCCCCGCGTCCCGAAAAATTGAATACATGATAATAACCGGAAGCCCAGGCACTCAGCAACGAGCGCTTGGGTTTCCTACTATTATGAGTGAGGAATAAATAAATCCTTATCTTCGTGTAAAAAAACTCATGCTGCTCCTTATCGGGGGTGGGATGAGTTTTTTTCATGCCTGCAAAACTGTATTGTATGAAAGTTGATGATGCGGGAGCAGGACGAACCGGATGGTGGTCGTGGCGAGGCTGATGGAGGAGGGAGAGGATTTAACTGAAGAGATTGGGCGGGCGGAGGTGGTTGAAGAGCCAGTGCTTCCAGAAAAGCTGAAAAGACAATAGCTTTATCCATTCGCGGAAGTGCCATCAGTGTACTTCCGCATTTCTTTCGTATAATCCAAGAGGGTCGGGTATAGATTTTTCTTATATCCAGACATTTCTTTTTCCGATTATCGGTAAAAAATCGTGTGTGTTAAGATGATGCTATCTTTATACCGACAGATGGGAGAGGCAAATGGATTACGGAATCGAGACGCAGTGTATCTATGGAAATGGAGAACATTTTGACGGCGACCGGACAGGTGCCGTGAGCTTTCCGATTTATCAGACGGCAACCTTCGCACATCCCGAGGTGGGACGCAGCACCGGCTATGACTACAGCAGGCTGCAGAATCCCACGCGGGAGCGGCTTGAGCAGGTGGTGGCGGCTCTGGAGCAGGGGGGCGACGCGATGGCTTTTACCAGCGGGATGGCGGCGATTGCCGTGCTGATGGAACTGTTCCGACCCGGTGACCATGTGATTGCGGATGCGGACCTCTACGGCGGGAGCGTCCGTCTGTTCAACCATATCAGCGAGAAGAACGGAATTGCGTTTGACAGGGTTGACTGTAGCGGAGAATCGGTGGAAGAGAATATCCGGGAAAATACACGGGCGATCTTCATCGAGACGCCGACCAATCCGATGATGCATGTGATTGATATCCGAAAGATGGCTGAGATCGCAAGGCGTCACGATCTTCTGCTGATCGTGGACAACACGTTTCTGTCGCCTTATTTCCAGAAACCGCTCACATTGGGGGCAGACATTGTCATTCACAGCGGCACGAAGTATCTGGGAGGTCACAACGATACGCTGGCCGGTTTCCTGGTGGTCGGTTCTGCGGAGCTCTCGGAGCGACTGCGCTTCATCCTGAAGACAACTGGTTCCGCGCTCTCGCCTTTCGACAGCTGGCTGATCCTGCGTGGCATCAAGACGCTGCCGATCCGGATGGAGCGCGCGCAGGAGAACGCATTTGCCATCGCGAAATACTTACAGACAGAGGAAAAAGTACGCTGCGTCTACTATCCAGGAATAGAAGGAACAAAGGAATATGAGTTGTGCCAGAGGCAGGCGACGGGCTTTGGCTGTATGCTGACCTTTGAGGTGGAGAGCCGGGAGTGCGCGCTTCGTGTCCTGAAACAGACAAAACTGATTCCTTTCGCGGAGAGCCTTGGCGGCGTCGAGACCCTGCTGACCTATCCGGCGACGCAGACGCACGCGGACGTTCCGGAGGAGGACCGCATCCGATCCGGTGTCACGGACCGCATCCTGCGGCTGTCGGTCGGGATTGAGAGCGTGGAGGATCTGATCGCGGATCTGAGGCAGGCCTTCAGGCATGAGTAAGTTCACAGTTATAAAAATTTCTTATAATCGGCTATATTCTTTGCGTATTAGACGAAAAATTCCCTTCATGTTAAGGTAAATGGCATAACGAAGAGGCGTTTGACGGCGCCGATGGATCTTCTGCGATAAGGATGAAGAAATAATATGATCATCGAGTTTCAGAATGTGGAAAAGACATTTGCGGATAAAAAACAGAATGTGCATGCCTGCAGGGACATTAACCTGACGGTGGAAAAAGGCGATATTTATGGCGTTGTGGGATATAGCGGTGCGGGAAAATCTACGCTGATCCGTATGGTGAACGCATTGGAACGCCCTACCTCCGGGACAGTGACGGTGAACGGCGTGGTGATCAGCGAACTGCAGGGTCAGGAGCTGGTCCGAGCGCGGAAGGACATATCCATGATTTTTCAGCAGTTCAATCTGCTGGAGAGCAGGACAGTCTATGAAAATGTAGCAATGCCGCTGGTACTGAATCACACGCCGAAGGCGCAGATCCGGGAAAAGGTGCTGCAGATCCTGCAGTTCGTAGAATTGTCTGACAAGGCAGATGTCTATCCCTCCAAATTGTCCGGAGGCCAGAAGCAGCGGGTTGGTATCGCCAGAGCGCTGGCGACCGATCCAAGCATCCTTCTGTGCGATGAGCCGACCAGCGCTCTGGATCCCAGGACGACAGATTCCATTCTGAATCTGCTGATGAAGGTCAACCGGGAGCTGGATGTCACAATCCTGCTCATCACGCATCAGATCGACATCGTCCGGAAGATCTGCAATAAGGTGGCGGTCATGGAAGGCGGTTATATCGTAGAGCAGGGAGATGTGAAAGAGGTGTTCGCGCATCCGCGAAGACCAATCACACAGGCGTTTGTGGAGACGGTGGTGGAGCAGACGATCCCGGAGACGATTCTGCGAGAGGCAGCTGCACGGAAAGGTCAGTCGAAGGCGTTTAAAATCCGCCATATTGGAGGGAACATATGCGACACGTTTCTTGCAGATCTGAGGAGCCGGTTTTCCGCCGATTTCCAGACGCTGTTTATTTCCGTCAATGAGTTGCAGGGTTCGATCCTGACGGTCATCGGGCTTCAGGTCATCGGAGATGCGGCTCAGATTGACGAGGTGGAGGAATATCTGTTTGAAAAATACGAATATGAGGAGGTGGAACTGTGATCGAGGAATATTTACGCGTACCTCTCTCCACGATCACGCTGGCGGCGTCGCAGACGCTCTACATGGTCGGCTGGTCTCTTGTCGCGGGTGCGGTGCTGGGGATGCTGCTGGCGATTGTTGTGGTACTTACCAGACCGGGCGGGCTGCATGCGAACAGAGCGGTATTTTTTGTGGTAAGTACAGTAGTGAATGTCGTGCGGAGTGTTCCGTTTATCATTCTGATGGTAACGATCATGCCGCTGACGAAAATCATCGTAGGAACCAGAGTGGGAACTACGGCAGCGCTGGTTCCACTGATTGTCCATGTTGGCCCCTATCTGGCGAGGCTGTTTGAAAATTCGATGCTGGAGGTGGACAACGGCATCATCGAGGCGGCGCAGTCCATGGGAGCGACCACTCCACAGGTTATCTGGTATTTTCTGATTCCGGAGGCGAAGGCCTCGCTGGTTCTGGCGCTGACTACCGGCACCATTGGGCTTCTGGGTTCTACGACCATGGCGGGGACGATTGGCGGCGGAGGTGTCGGAAATCTGGCACTGACCTATGGGTACGAGCGCATGAACACACCGCTGATGATTGTGACCGTTATTCTGCTGGTGGCGCTGGTACAGATCCTTCAGTCTATTGGCGATACCATATCCCGGAGAATGAGGCATCTGGACTGAGCAAAAATCTGTGATCAACGGCTTACATACGTCGTTATCAAATAAAAACAAAAGAAAGAGGAGAGAAAAATGAAGAAATCGGTAAAATTTGTAACAGCTTTATTAACAGCAGCGATTTTGGCTTCCCTGACAGGCTGCTCCGGTTCGACGGATACGGAGACGGCTGTGGCCGGGACCGAGGAGGCAGAGGAAACCGTGGAAACAGAATCGGTTGAAGAAGCTGAGGAGGAGACCGAAGAGGCAGAAGAAGAAACCAGCGGGATCAGCGAGTATGCGCGGGAATTGAAATATCGCAGAATGCCCACCGCCACCAGCGACTTGTTTGAGGCGGGCATCGCCCCGATCCTGGAGCGGGAAGGATATACGCTGACGCCGGTGGAGATTACCGACTCGATACAGAGGGAGATCGCGCTCAGTGAGGATGAGATTGATTTCCATGTGGATTCCCATGCGGCGTATGTGGCGAGTTTTAATGAAAGCTATGATACCGATCTGGCGCCGGTACTGCCGATTCCGACAGTTCCAACGGGCATATATAGCGGGAGTAAGGATGATCTGGCCGACATCGAGGAGGGCGACGCGATCGCATTTCCCAGCGACGCTTCCAATGAAGCGCGTTCCCTGCTCCTTCTGAGCACGCTGGGGCTGATTACGATGGATGAAGATGTGGAGCAGACGCAGTATACGCTGGCGGACATTGTGGAAAATCCTTATAATCTGGAATTTACCGAAATGGACGGCTCCACGATTCCCAGTGTGAGAGAGGACTTCGCCTATGTGATCCTGAGAGGCTCGGACGCGTATAATGCGGGCATTGATTTTGCGACCGCTCTGGCTGCGGAGTCGCAGGACGCGATCCTGGAGGACAATCTGATGGAGCTGGTAGTGAACGGAACGCACAAGGATGAGGGCTGGGTTCAGGACATTATCGACGCGTATCAGTCTGAGGAATTTAAAGAGTTTATGGAGACCCAGAGCGATTTCTGGATCCTGCCGGATTATCTGCAGTAAATCCATGATCATTTTGGAAACCTGGCTGTCGGACAGTCAGGTTTCCTGTTCTGAAGGAGAGGGTGAACTTGAAAATAAAAGAATTGCTTTGGCAGATCGAACCGGATGTCTACAGCCTGTACCGGACGCTTCATGAAAATCCGGAGCTTGGGATGCAGGAATATTGTACCAGCGCCTGTGTGGAAGGAATGCTTCGGAAGCCGGGCCTTTGCGATGAAATCCTGCATATTGGCGAAACCGGCCTGCTGGCGGTACTGCGGGGAAAAAAGCCCGGTGTGGGAAAAAGTCTTTTACTGCGGGGAGATATGGATGCGCTTCCGGTGACGGAGGATCCGGATCATGACCCCAGAAGCCGGAACGAGGGCGTCATGCACGCCTGCGGACATGACGTCCATACCGCGATCCTTCTGGGCACGCTGCAGCTGATGAAAACGTATCAGGAGAATTTTGCGGGAAGCATTTTCTTCTATTTTCAGCCGGCGGAGGAAACGCTGGGAGGTGCGAAGCTGCTGCTGGAAACGGATCAGATTGACTTGAATGAGATCGGCGGTGTAGCGGCGTGTCACGTCATGCCGGATCTGTACGGCGGAGAGATTGGCCTGAAATACGGGGCAATCCAGGCAGGTGTCGATCAGTTTACAATCACGGTGGAAGGAAGAGGCGGACATGGGGCGCATCCTTACACAACCGTCGATCCCATCGCGACTGCGGTGCAGATCGTGAGCCAGCTGCAGTATCTGGTATCCAGGGAGGTGAGCGCGCTGGACTCCGCGGTTGTTTCCGTCTGCAGCATTCATAGCGATGGCGATGCATTCAACGTAATTCCTGACAGGGTAAGCATGAAAGGGACGCTTCGGGCACTGAAAAAAGAAACGCGGGATCACCTGAGGAAACGACTGTCACAGATTGCCGAAGGGGTGGCACAGACGAACAGAGCGTCGGCAAGGGTCGAGCTGACAGAAGGCCCGCCGCCCCTCGAAAATGATAATGACTGGGTAGAGCGGACGAAATTGTCGGCAGGGCGCCTGATCGGGACGGAAAACGTGATTCTGCTGGAATCGGGAACGATGGGCGCGGAGGATTTCGCGTATATCCGGGAGCGGTATCCCGGCGTATTCGTGCGGATTGGATGCAGAAGCGAGGGGAAGGAATTCACACCGATTCACAGCGGGAGATTCCGGGTGGACCGGAAGGCGCTGTCCACAGGGATGCTCACTTTGTGTGGGATCGCGCTGGACTATCTCGGCGTGGACGAGCAGATCTATCTATAAAAGCAGGAGAAAGTGAGGAAGGAAGTATGTTGCGTTTAGAGGGCTCCTGGGTGGCGATGCCCACGCCGTTTACGGAAGATGACCGGATTGATTTTCAGGGATACCATACGCTGATCGAGCGACAGATTCGATATGGGACCTCCCAGCTTTTTATTCTGGGCTCGGCGGCGGAGGTAACGCTCCTGACTTTGGAGGAGAAGAAGACGATCGTCAGGGAAATCATCGCTATGACGAAGGGCAGAATTCCCGTATTTTTCAGCGCAGCGTCCCTGACGACACAGGAGAGTGTTAATTTTGCACGCTATTGCCAGGAACAGGGGGCGGATGGTGTGATCTTCACGATTCCGCCGTATGTGCTGATCAATCAGCACGCGGTGTTCACGCATCTGGATACCTGTATGGGTTCTGTCGATCTCCCCTGCGGCATCTACAACAACCCCAGCCGCCTGGGCGTGCAGGTGATGCCGGAAACCATTCAAAGACTCTCGGACGCTCACAGCAACTTTGTAGTGGACAAGGAAGCGATGGGGAGCGTGGAACAGCTCGTCCAGGTACAGCGCCTGTGTGAGGGAAAGGTGAAGATCATGTGCTGCGATTATCCGAAATATTCGATCGTGCTCCCGACCCTTGCGGTGGGAGGTACCGGTACGGCGAATATCGGAGGAAATATCATCCCGGAGGAGGCTGCGCGCTACTCCAGACCATGGACCTCCATGGAGATCATCGAAGAGTGCCGTCAGGAGTATTTCAAATGGTTCCCGCTCCTGCAGGCGCTGTACACTTTTTCCAATCCGGTTGTCATCAAGGCGGCGCTTCGCATCCTCGGTCTTCCGGGCGGACATCTGCGGAAGCCTTACGAGGAATATACCGGGCAGAAGCTCTCGGAGCTGGAGACGCTGATGGGCGAGATGGGTGTGATCGATAAATATGGGGTGAGGACATGAATGGCCTGTACGAAGTAACAGTTCCGCGGGGAGCGGATATCCTCCGGACGATTACGGCGTTCATAGAAGACAATGGCTGGGAGAACGTATATATCATCGGAGCGGTAGGCTCTGTGATCCACACAGTTTATAATGTTCCGATTGATGACAGCATCCCCATGCATCTGGCGAAGGTGGAATGTCCGGATGCCGCGGAAATCGTCGGTTTCACAGGGGAAGTGATGAAAAGAGAGCGGATGGATCCGGAGCTCGCGAAGGTCTATCCGGATAAGACGAGTCCGCTGTTCATACACATTCATGCCAGCTGTGCGCTGCGGGAAGGCAGAGTGATTGGAGGCGGACTCTGCGGAGGGCAGGCATTTCGCTCCCTGCGGGTATTCCTTGCGCCTCTGCCGGCATGATGCTGCTCACAGCGCTGCGGAGTCCAGATATAAAAATCTCATGTCGTCCTCGTTGTCAAAATATTCGTTGCCATGACAGGCTCCGGTATAGACCTGCCGCCCGCCTTGATAGACGCACAGGGTTGTGAAGGGCACGGGTTCCCAGCGTTCATGCCCCAGTGGGACGGTGGCGAACAGGACGCCTTCTTCCCTCTGCGCAAAGTAGAGGGAATTTGCGTAGTTCGTGTGCACGTACATCGCTTCGCCGTCATGCAGCAGGAAATTCATTTTGTTGCCTGGCGTCATCCGACAGACGAGCCGGTCGATCAGGGAGAAGCGCTCCTCAGCTGTCAGTTCCCGCCCGGCGGCAGCCGACGCCTCATTGATCTGTTGAATGAAATAACAGAGAACCCGCTCGCTGTCAGTGCGACCCTCCTGCACATGAAAGTAGGGACTCAGAACCGGACAGTCAAACATCGTGCCGTTATGCGCAAAAGTCCAGCAGCGTCCATAGCGGTCCCGTTGCACAAAGGGATGGCAGTTCTCATAGTCCATGGAACCTATGGTGGCCAGACGGATATGCGCGATCAGGGAGCGGGTTGCGATCCGGTGGGAAAGCCGCTTCCTGAGGTAGCTGCTGTGGACCGCCGTTACCGGCTCCTTTTCTACGGATGCAGAGTTTTCGTGGAATACGGCGAGTCCCCAGCCGTTGGGATGCCGCTCACTGTGGGAGAAAAATTCTTTCAGCAGCCCGTTTACTTCTATTCTCGCATCGGCGCTCACGCCGAATAATTCACACATGCAAAGCCTCCTTGCGGCGCTTTCTGGCAAGCTCCATTCCTTTTTTTGCGTAGCCTCCTGAAAAATTTTTCCGGATCTGCCAGGCGTAGCGGTTTTCGCCGTCGATAAATTTGTCGTCCTCGAATGTCAGAATTTCCTGCACTTCAGCCGGATAGTCGTGATAGAAATCTTTCAGAAATCCGATCGTATTCCGGGCCGCGTGCGCCACGGAGAAAAACTGATTGTCCGGGGTCAGCAGGCTGACCGTCTTCAGGTCGTAGTGCGCCGCATTTTTATAGTTTCGGATTGCCTGGACCTGATCCCTGTCGGAGACACCCTGATCGGGGGATGCCGCGAGCCAGCCAATCAGCAGCTCTGCGAAGGCGACGTCTTTTTCCTCCACACCGGCGGGCGTCAGCGGGTTGAGATCAAACATCCGAAGCTCAATATGGTCTACGCCGTTTGCTTCAAGTGTTTCGAGCCGGTTGAGACCGGCCGGTTTGAGCCGGATGGGATAGTACAGCTCCGTGGGGGCCTGCAGCCAGCCGCGCCGTACATAGCTGCGGATGCTGTCCGCGTAAGCGGCAATGCCGGTATAGTCAAGGATCGGAGCAAAGCTGTTCCAGTAGCCCAGCTCACTGCAGCGGACGGAGGCAAGTCCCTGGAAAATGTCCCGGTCAAAAGATTCCTTTTCTACATAGGAGCTGTCCAGCAGAGGGCTGGCTGCAGTGACGGCCACCAGGATCCAGCCGTAGGCCACCAGCCGTCTGGCCAGTCTCAGGTAAAGTTCATTTTTGTAATCCTTGAAACTGTCAAAATCACTGCGCCGGAAATCCTCTCGCAGAAGCGTCTCGTTGAAAGAATAATTGACGTGAATGCCGGACAGCGTCATCTTATAGCGCCCGTATTTATGGGAAAGATAATCCCGGTAGGCTGTCTTGGACGACTCCGGACCGCCGAACTGCGCAACGGGGATGTCCGTCTCATTTCGGATATAGCAGGGGTTGGAAAAGGGCCAGAGATATTCCCCGGGGCTCATCGAGGCCAGCGGCCGGTGAATCTGCCGGGTGTACGCAGCGAGGCTTTCCACTGCTTCATGATAGCCGGAGCATACCGGCGTGTTGATCTCTGTCTGGTTTTCGCAGAAATCCCGGACGATGTGCCGGTCGCCGGGGAAGGGATGCGCCGTGTGTGCCATGAATCCGTCTCCATCTACCCGCAACCCCTCTTTTTCCAGTCCAAAGTTTCCCTGGAGCAGCAGCCTCTGTAATTCCGGTGTGTCAATATGCAGCATTATGGCCTCCTCCCTTCATCTCGGTGGCAAAGAATGTCGCCCGCCTGTGTCCACAGCTCTTCAATAGAATCCGCGCGCAGAATAAACACATGACTTCCCATCCCCCCGGAGAGGGAGGGCGGCGGGGCGTTTTCCAGCAGGATTTTATCGGAATAGCGCGCGCGAAGCTCTTCAGCGGAGCGGAGGTAGTCGTTCCGACCGCTTCTGGCGAAATGGGTTACATAGGATTGAAAACGGTAATCGGGGAAGGAACGGTTCTGATCGAAAACCAGGCTCTCCGCCCAGATCTGATAGACGTCCACGTTGTAGGCAAAATTCATCTTGTCCGGGATATAGCCGCCGGGGGCGCGGATATTCACTTCCAGTCCTACGATATCCCCCTTTTTCCCCAGACTGTCTTTGTCGGTATCCAGACGAAAGAACTCAAAGTGGAAAAAACGGTTGCGCAGGTTGAAAGCCTTCACGACCCGCGTCCCGATCTCGTATAAATCATTTTCCTGAACATTCTGGGTATAGCTGACATTTTCGCCGTTCCCCTGCAGCATATCCAGCGGCGTTACCGCCATCACCTGCCCGGTGCAGAACAGGATGTCGCTCCGGCTGTCGGTGATCCCGTCGAAGGTCTCGATATGTCCGGGAACAAATTCTTCCATAATATATGTCTGTGAGGATCTGTCACGAAAAAACGCGTCCAGCTCTTCGTCGGAGCACAGCTTCCATGTATTAGCCGCGCCCACACCGTTGTCCGGCTTGACGATCACGGGATAGCCGACCTGCGACGCAAACTGCCTGCAGGATTCCGAATCCTCCACTATGATATAGCGGGCTGTTTTTACGCCGGCCTTCGCGTAGCCGGTCTTCATGCGCGATTTGAGTTTCACGTTTTCCAACTCCCGGACATCAAAGCCGCTCCGAATATGAAAGTCCGTGCGCAGCCGCGCCTCCAGCTCCAGCCAGTACTCATTCTGGCTCTCAATGTAGTCGATGCGGCCATATTTAAAAATATAAAAAGCGGTCGCGCGGTACACGTCCTCGTACTGTTCCAGACTGGGCAGGTAGTAATACTCTGTCAGGGAGCGGCTGCAGTCGTCGCTCAGATCGGAATAGGGACAGTCCCCGATGCCGAGTACCTGCACGCCCAGACGCTGCAGACGATCACAGAAGTGATAAAAATGATACGGAAAATTCGGGGAAAGAAAGATGACATTCATAACACAGGACCTCCTAAAACCATAAAAATCGCATCCATATGGGAACCTGCAGTTCCCAGCTCCCTTCGTTGTGCCGCCCATCCTGCTGGCAGTACAGGTAAGTCTGACTCTTCTTCTCCTGAAGCCTGGCCTCCAGATAACAGATGCTCTCTGAAAGATGGCGGACATACTCCGGAGAATCTTCAGCGGCGCCCCAGCTGAAAAATACTCTCGTATCCGGAGATAAGCAGTCATTTTGGATTTCTTCCTTGAAACCTTCCATGGCGGGGAGGAGAGAGGGCGAGATTACAGCCGCTTTGGAAAAAATCGCGTTGTAGCGAAGCACAGAGTAGAGCGCAAGCATTCCACCGTTGCTGTAGCCGGCGATTGCGGTCGCCCCGCGCTGCGGCCAGGTACGGTAAGTCCGGTCGATAAACGGCTTCAGATCTTCCGTGATCCACCGCAGTGTTGCATCGCCGCGGCCCCATACCTCCCCGTAAATCCGGCTGTAAATATGAAACGGGCAGTACTCGTACAGGCGCTGTACATCGTCAGAGGAGCATTCGATCCCGACTACGATCAGCTTTTTGTGCCAGTGATCCAGAAAAGCCTTCAGGCCGAGCGCTTTTCCATAGGTAGCATCTTCATCGAAATACAGGTTGTGGCCGTCAAACATGTAGAGCACCGGATAACGCTCATCGCTGTCGCCGTAGCCGTCGGGGAGATACAGATGAATTCTTCGCGGCTGTGCAGCCTCCGGGAAATAATAGTCAAACTTGTTTACCATGCGCTTCTCCATAAATCATACTAAAACAGTAGGAATAGTATCATTATAGGAACAGGGGAAATAGATGTCAATCATTTTAAAAGTTGTTTGCAATAGGAAAAACTTATAACCGGGTATCCATTTTGCGTATTAGACGGGAATTTTCCTTTATGTTAGAGTGATTTGCGAAGCGGGAAATGACATTTGAGAAGGACATGAAAGGAGGAGAGGACTTGGCGCAGAAAGCGGTGATCCGGTTCGAGCATGTGAGCAAAAGCTTCACATCAAAAAAAATGAATGTGAATGCTGTCAGAAATGTCAGCCTGGAAATACAAAAGGGAGAGATTTTCGGAATTATCGGCTTTTCCGGAGCAGGAAAATCCACATTGATCCGATGTATGAATCTCCTGGAACGACCGACGGATGGAAACGTCTTTTTTCAGGGAGTCAATCTCTGTGAAGTGAACAATCAAAAGCTTCGGGAAGCGAGACAGAAAATGGGGATGATCTTCCAGCAATTCAATTTGCTGGAGCAGAGAAATGTGTGGGAGAACATCTGCTATCCGTTAGAAATTGCAGGAGTGGAAAAAAAAGAAAGAAAACAAAGGATTGAGGAACTGCTGACGCTGGTGGATCTGACGGAAAAAGCGAAAGCCTATCCGTCGCAGCTGTCCGGCGGACAAAAGCAGCGGGTGGCCATCGCCAGAGCGCTTGCCACAGATCCGGAAGTCATTCTCTGTGATGAAGCCACGAGCGCCCTGGACCCGATTACTACGAAGTCGATTCTGGACCTGCTGAAAAAGATCAATGAAACCAGGGGCGTCACCATTGTAATCATTACCCATGAAATGAAAGTGGCCGAGCAGGTCTGCGACCGTGTGGGGGTCATGAACCAGGGGGAGCTGGTGGAGCTGGGCGAGGTCAGGGAAATCTTTTTACATCCCCAATCGGATACGGCAAAGAAGATGATTCTTTTCGGAGGAGGGATACGTTATGAGGAAGGAGGCGGAACCACATGAGCGCCGGTTTGCTTCAGCTTTTCTGGGAAGGCATACAGGAGACCCTGTTCATGGTGCTGCTGTCCATGCTGATTTCCTATCTGATCGGGACGCCGCTTGGCGTGATTCTGTATGTGACGGATGAAAACGGGATTTGCAGGAATACGCCGGTCAACACGGTGGTAGGCGCAGTCATCAATATGATCCGCTCCATCCCGTTTCTGATCCTGCTGGTAGCCATTCTTCCCTTCACAAGGTTCCTGGTGGGGACAACCATCGGAGCAAAAGCCACGATTGTGCCGCTGGTGGCCGCGGCCTTTCCGTATGTGGCGCGAATGGTGGAGTCTTCTTTAAAAGAGGTGGACGCCGGGGTGATTGAGGCGGCTCAGGCCATGGGTTCTTCTGCACTGCAGATTATCCGCAAGGTAATCCTGCCGGAGGCAAAACCATCGCTGCTGGTAGGAGTGACCATATCCTTTGCCACAATCCTGGGATATTCCGCGATGGCCGGTTTCTGCGGTGGCGGAGGGCTGGGGGCGATCGCGGTGAATTACGGGTATTACCGTTATGACAATGAGACAATGCTGATTACGGTAGTACTGTTGGTACTGATTGTACAGCTCTTTCAGGAAATTGGCTCCAGGCTGGTAAAGAAAATTGATAAAAGAATCAAATAAAAATCAAAAAAAATCAAAAGGAGAATATCATTATGAAAAAGAGAATTGCATTGTTATTGCTGGCACTGACATTGACGGGAACACTGATTTCCGGCTGCTCGGGTACTTCTTCTTCTGCGGAGGAGTCCTCCACCGCGGAAGAAGAAACGGAGGAGGAGACCGGGGAGACAGAAAGCGAGGAGGCCGAAGCGGAGGCGGATGAGGAGACTGCAGAGCTGGAGACGCTCGTCGTAGGCGCGGTAGTGACTCCACACGCGGAGATCCTGGAGTTTATTCGGGATGATCTGGCAGAGGCAGGCTATGATCTGGAGATTGTGGAGTACAATGATTATGTGCTGCCCAATACGGCTCTGGAGTCCGGCGATCTGGACGCCAATTATTTCCAGCATGTGCCTTACCTGGAAAACTTCAATGAGGAGAATGGCACTCATATCGTAGCGGTAGCCAGCGTACATTTTGAGCCGATGGCAATCTATCCAGGCAAAACGTCCAGTCTGGAGGAACTTCAGGAAGGCGCGACTGTGGCAATCCCCAATGATACGACCAATGAGGCGAGAGCGTTACTGCTGTTGGAGGCAAACGGACTGATTACTTTGGATCCGGATGCAGGTCTGACCGCTACGGTGCTTGATATCACGGATAATCCGCTGAATTTGGAGATCACGGAACTGGAGGCTGCTCAGATTCCCAGATCCATTGAGGACGTGGACATCGCGGTTATTAACGGAAATTATGCCATTGAGGCCGGCCTGACGGAGACCATTGCGGTGGAGTCCTCCGAGTCCGAGGCAGCGGAAACCTATGGAAATGTCATTGCGGTGCGTGAGGGCGACGAAGACTCTGCCAAGACCCAGGCGCTGGTGGACGCCATTCTGACGGACGAGGTGAGAGACTTTATCACGGACAATTACGATGGGGCGGTTCTGCCGGTGTTCTGAGCGAAATCGATAAAAATCCCGGATAACTGAACAATATGAAATAAGCAGGGGAGTGTGCGAACTGCAGAAAAAGCGGTTCACACACTCTTACATAATCTGAGAAAGGGAAAATGAAAATGCACGATCTGGAAGAACGGAAACAGTCGCCGGTGGCTGTCCTGGGCGGCGGCGCTGTGGGGAAAACGGTAGCGGCAGACTGTGTCCTCGGGGGAAACCGGGTTCACATCTGCGATATCGAGCCCTTCGCGCAGAAATCGCTTGCGGGGCTCGAAAAAACCGGTATCACACTGACAGGCAATCCGAAAAATAAGTACGGTTTCCGAAGATTTGGAAACGCTCATTTTGATCTGATCACCACCGATGTGGCGGAAGCTGTGAAGGGCTGCAAAATCGTGATTGTGGCCGTGCCTTCGATTGCCCACGAGACTTTTTTTGACAGGCTTGTACCCTGCCTGGAGGATGGAATGATTATCCATATCATCCCAGACAACTATGGCTCCCTGAAGCTGCGCAGGAGGATGAGGGAGCTGGGCTGCACAAAGAAAGTCATCATCGGCGGCTGGTCAAGCGCTCCCTACGGAACCCGTGTGGAGACCGAGGGCGGCGTCATGACCTCGGACTGCTGGCTGGTGTATCGTGCCATCACGCTGCGGGGCGCGGCGCTGCCCACGAAGGATCAGGAGGAATTTCTGGAGAGCTCGAAGACGCTGGGCTGTTTTGATTCTATCACGCAGGGTGACGGTTATACTTCCGGCAACACGGTGATGGATATTGGCTTCAGTAATGTGAACCCGGTATTGCACTGTCCCGGAACCCTGCTGGGCGTGGGAGTCATGGAGAACTGGGGCCGGATTTTCGGCGGCAATGATAAATATACCTATTCGATATACAGTCATGCGTATTGTGAGTCCATCGCCGAGGTGCAGTATGCCTTTTATCAGGAGGAAGTGGCGCTGGCGGAGAAAATGGGTGTGGGCATCCAGTATTTCCCAAAGAAAAACTTTCTTTCCCGGACCAGTATCCTGGGGCCGGAATATATGGGCGACGACTGTATTGTACCTTTTGATGAACAGTGGCCGACCGGCTACGGTACAGGCCCGTTCACGATCAGAAACCGTTACATAACAGAGGATGTGCCGGTAGGCTGTCATATTTATCATGAACTTGGCAAAAAGTATGGTGTACCGACTCCGGTCATCGACAGTATGATTACGCTGGGGTCGGTTATGACCGGACAGGATTATTATAAGAGCGGCCTGACACTGGATGATCTGGGCATAGGGCAGCTGAACCGTGAACAGCTGCTGACTTATCTCAATGAGGGAATCCTGATATGAGCTGGCAGGGAAGATTAGAAACCGAAAGCGATTTGTGCCGGTATCATACCACTCCACCCCGCTATACGGCGGGGTTTGCCATCGGTATTATTGCCGTGGAGCTGGTTTATCCCAAGCTCCCCGGCAATGTGGCCAATGCCACGACATATCCCTTCCCGGTGTTATACCAGAAAGTGTCCTTTGAGATAGAGAGGCTGTTTGCGGGCGATGTTTCCATAAGAGATGAGATTATCGCGGCTGCCAGGAAGCTGGAAAGTGAGGGTGTGCGGGCCATCGTAGGAGCCTGCGGTTATTTTGCCCATTTTCAGAAGGAAGTGGCGCGTGCGGTGAATGTGCCGGTTTTTTTGTCCAGCCTCTGCCAGCTGCCAATGATAAAAACCGCCGTTTCCGACCAGAAAAAGATTGCGATTCTGGCCGCCAGCGGCGCTGATATCAAGGAAGCTGTGCTGGAGAAGGTGGGAAGCAATCAGGATCGTCTGGTGGTGGAAAATATCGGAGATCTGCCGGAATTTCACGCGATCCGGTACGGAGAAACAGGCTTCGACAATGAGAAGCTGAAGGATTCGCTGTGCCTTGTGGTGGAGAACGTTCTGCGCAGGGAGCCGCAGATTGGCGCCATTTTGCTGGAATGCAGCGACCTGCCGCCATACGCGAAAGCCATTCAGCAGGTCAGCGGTCTGCCTGTTTTTGATTTCAATACCATGATCGATCTGGTGTACCATGCTGTGGTACAGAGGACATATTACGGGTATTTTTGAAGAGGTATTCTGACATGACTGAAGAACAGAGGAGAACAAAACAGATCATTGGTATGCTTGCCTTATGCATTTGTGGAGCAGTGGTCTATGAGTTACCATATCTGAGCTGGTCATACTACGATGTGGTTCTTGAATCATATCAGGTGACAGACGCTCAGATGGGGTATCTTATGTCTGCATATGGCATCGCATGTGTAGCGTGCTATTTACCTGCAGGATGGCTTGCAGACAGATTCCGTGCAGGGCACCTGATAGCATCTGCACTGTTGTTGACAAGTATTATTGGAGCTATCGTAAGCATGTTCCCGCCTTATCCGGTGCTGGTGGTCTGTTATATCGGCTATGGTATAGCTACGACATTGCCGTTGTGGAACGCAATGATGAAAGCGACTCGTGAATTAGGGGAAAGCTCGGAAATGGGGCGTTTGTATGGGTTCTTGGAAGGCGGGCGAGGATTTCTTCCGGTTATCTATGGAGCCTTCATTATTCCGATTTTCCATATGATGGGAGAAGACGTAAACGCATTCCGGACAGTAATCTGGTATTTTGTAATATTAGGTCTGGCCTGCGCTGTATTAGCCTGGTTTGGCATTAAAAAGCTTCGCGAGGATCCGGAAGAGCAAAAAGATACAAAAGAAAAGGTTTCTTTCAGTGATTATAAGATAGTAATAAAAAATAAACAATTATGGCTTCTGACTTTGCTTATGTTCTGCTGCTTTATGATCTATGAAAGCTACAGCTATATTACCCCATATCTGACGAATTTCTTTGGATTAAGCACTTCTCTGGGGGCCATCATATCTCTGATAAAATCCTATGGACTTGCTGTGTTTGGAGGGATTGCGGCAGGATTTATTGCAGATAAAATTCATTCGAATCCGAAGGTAGTATCAATTGGATTCTTTCTGATGGTGCTGGGTTTATGTATCTTTATCATTTCACCTGCGGAGCCGTCATGGCTAGTGATCGCTCTTATTACGATTTTAGTTCTCAGCCTCGGTCTGTTCATGGTTCGGGCTCTCTACTTTGCGATTATTGATGAGATTAAGATACCGTTAAAGTATACGGGCATGGCGGTAGGCTTTGCGTCAGTAATCGGATGCCTGCCGCAGACATTTATTTATTCGGTCACAGGAAATCTTCTTGAAAGATTCCCCGGAAGAACCGGTTATCTGTACATGTTTTTCTATATGCTGGCATCGGCGGCGCTCGGAGGTATCTGCGCTTACATGCTCTACCGCAGTATTAAGAAGGACAAAGCGGAGGGGAGAGCCTGAATATGAACACAAGAACTATTTCCTCATATATTATCAATAAGGCGCTGGAATATGGCGCGAGCAGCGCAGGCATCGCCAATATCCGGGATTTAAAACAAATGCCGTCCTTTCTGATGATGCCCAAACGCCCTCATATTGATCGGGTTGGCGCGGTAAAAAATGAGACAGGGCTGCCAGAGGGCGTTGTCGCATGGCCGGATGGGATGAGGTCGGTGCTTGTAATTACTTATTATCATCCGGAGGCGGACAAATATATGGATTGCTGGTTGGATTGGAAGAATCCGCCCGGAAATGCCGAGCTGGAAAAAATAAATAAGAAGGTATCGGCCTGGCTGGATGAAAATATTCCAGAGGTGAAAAGTATTCCAATGGGATACTATGTGGAGAGAGGAGGAATCTGGCTGAAAGACGCAGCGGTACAGGCCGGGCTTGGCGTGATTGGGAAGAACAATATTCTTGTCACGCCCCAGTTTGGCCCGCGCGTCCGTCTCCGTGCGATGTATCTGAGCACGAATCTGCCATCCACCGGGCCTGTCGCGTGGGACCCCTGTGAAGGATGCGCTGAATTATGCCGACGCAGTTGTCCGCAGCATGCGTTTGATGAAAAGATCTATGAAGCTTCAGAATATGATGGTCTTGAAATGCTTCCCGGCCGTACGGGATGCTATAATCTGAAGCAATGCGATATCCAGATGGCAATTGACGAGGAGAACGAGGAGACGGGGGACATCCCGATACCCGGACATGGCATTGCCCATTCGGTGTTGACCTATTGCCGCAAATGTGAACTGAGCTGTCCGGTTGGGGAAAATGCTCTCTGAAAAGCCCGGTTATAAGTTTTTCTTATAACTGGCTCTAATTTCCCTGGATTACTTCGCACCGTGGAAAGATTGTATAATAGAATCTGTCAATACAGATGAGGTGCGCCATGACAAAACAGGAATTTCTGAACCGCTATCTGGTAGAACGGAAGGGTACGGACAGTCTGAAATGGGACGCGCTCGGAGAACGCTTCGGGCAGGACGACCTGCTCGCCATGTGGGTCGCGGACATGGAATTTAAGACCTGTGACTCGATTACGGAAGCGTTGAAAAGGAGAGTGGAGCACGGGGTCTACGGTTACAGCTGCGCGTCGGATGCTTATTATCAGGCTTATGCGGACTGGATGGAGCGACGCCATCATTGTGAAACGGATCGAAGCTGGATCCGTTTCGCGTCCGGCTGTGTGGCAGCGATTACTTATGTGATCCAGGTTTTCACACAGCTTGGGGACGCCTGTCTGATCCTGACGCCGGTTTACTATCCGTTTCACAATGCAGTGAAGGACAACGGCCGCAGGCTGGTGGAAGTGGATCTCGAGGCAAGGGATGGTCGTTTTACCATGAACTACGAGGCGATCGAAAAGGCGATTGCGGAGAATCATGTAAAGTTGTTCCTTTTGTGTTCTCCGCACAATCCGGCGGGACGTGTATGGAGCGAAGAGGAGCTGAACCAGGTGCTGGATATCTGCCGAAGATATAATGCTCTTGTTTGCAGCGATGAGATTCATCAGGATTTCACCTTCGGCGGAAAGACTTTTACACCAGCACTTATGGTGGGCGATGGAAAGTACCGGGATCGGCTCATTACGGTAAATTCGGCATCCAAGACCTTCAATCTGGCTTCACTTCTGCATGCACAGCTCATCATCAGCGACGAGCGGCTTCGCGCGACCTACGACCGGGAAATCCGTGGCCGCAATCAGACGGAGCTGAGCATCATGGGCCTGACCGCGGCGCAGGCGGGCTATGAGGGCGGGGAGGAATGGCTGGAAGCATTGAAAGGAGTTATCCGGGATAATTATCAATATCTGAAGACAGAGATGAACAAAAAGCTGCCGGAGGCGGTCGTCTATTCTATGGAAGGAACGTATCTGCCGCTGGTCGATCTGCGGGCGTATGTGAAGCCCGGCGGTATGAAAGCATTCATTCAGAGAAAATGCCGCCTGGCTGTAGACTACGGCGAGTGGTTCGGGAAGAATTTCCGGGGCTTTATCCGGCTTAACATGGCGACCGACCCGGCGCTGGTGCGGGAGGCGGTCGTGCGAATCGTTCGTCACAGTGCAGAATCTTGAAAATCTGAGTCGCCAACTTCGTTCAGCGAAGTTGATTAAACTAAATTCCTATAAACCCATTGACGTAATAGGAATTAAATGCTATGATGTTTCCCATCAAAAACGAGGGAGTGAGGAAACTATGACGCTGCAGCAGCTGCGCTATGCGGTGAAGATCGCGGAGGAAAAATCCATGAACAAGGCCGCGGCGGCGCTCTATGTCTCACAGCCGGCGCTCTCAAGCACGATTCATGACCTGGAGGAGGAGCTGCACGTCGAGCTGTTCGTCCGCTCGAACCGGGGCATCCTGATCACACCGGAGGGTGAGGATTTCCTGAGCTATGCGCGGCAGATGGTGGAACTCTCACGGCTCATGGAGGAGCATTACAGTTCTGATAAGATCAGCCGGAAGAAATTCAGCGTGTCGATGCAGCACTATTCCTTAGCAGTCGAGGCATTCATGAAGATGGCGCGGGAGTTTGGCATGGATGAGTACGAGTTCGCAGTGCACGAGACGAAAACCGGTGAGGTGATTGAGAATGTGCGGACGGGACGCAGTGAACTCGGCGTCCTGTACCTGAACGCGTTCAATGAGAAGGCAATGCGGAAGATTTTCTCAGGGAATGAGCTTGCCTACACGCCTCTGTTCACCTGCGGGATCTCGGTCTATCTCAGCAAAGATCATCCGCTGGCTGGGAAATCGGAGATTGCCTTCGAGGAACTCGCGCCTTATCCCTGCCTTTCCTTCGAGCAGGGTGACCAGAACTCTTTCTACTTTGCGGAGGAGGTATTGAGTACGAGGGAGTACCGTCAGGTGATCAAGGCGGACGACCGCGCGACGATGCTGAACCTGATGGTCGGTCTGAACGGCTACACGCTCTGCTCCGGGATCATCTGCGAGGAACTGAACGGAGACCAGTACACGGCGATTCCACTTGCGGAAGAGGAGGAGATGGAGATCGGGTATATCCGGCGGCGGAATATGCCGCTCAGCCGCCTGGGGAAGCGATATCTGAGCATCCTGAAGCAGTATCAGAGTTCGGAAGAGTATAGTCATCCTCTTCCTGTCGGAGAGGAAGCAGCGGAACGGCACCTTATCTAAAAATCGGATAACCGGTTATAACTTATTCCTATAACCACGCTTCCTGAAAAGTGCTATAATTTCTCTATAAAATAACCTATCTTACCGATAGGAATAAAGGAAAAGAGGGAAACGTTATGGCAAAAGAGGAAAAAGCAAAAGTCAGGTCACCTTACCGGGATCCGATCATCCTGATCGCGTTCGTTATCATCGGCGCAATTCTGGGACTGGTGTTTGGCGACAGTATCTCCGTGATCTATCCGATCGGCGATATCTTCCTGAACCTTCTGTTTGTCCTGCTGGTGCCGCTGATCTTCTTCTCGATCAGCAGCTCCATCGCGAACATCTCCGACACGGGAAAGGTTGGGAAGATTCTGGTGCTTACGATCGCAATCTTCATCGTAACAGCGGCTATTGCAGGTATTATCATGTTCCTCGTGACGGGTGTGTTCAGTGTGGATACGAACATCACGATTGCGGCGGACGCGTCTACAGAACTCGCGGAAGCTGACAGCATCGGCACACAGATCGTTAATACCTTCACGGTGAGCGACTTCCCGGATCTGTTCTCAAGGCAGCATATTCTGCCGTTGATTGTCTTTACGGTTTTCTTTGGTCTTACGATCTCTGTGCTGGGTGAGAAGGGCCGCCCCGTTGCCGACTGGCTCAGCAACATGTCGCTCGTCATGTATAAAATGGTCTCCCTGCTGATGAAAGCAGCTCCGCTCGGCCTGGGTGCTTATTTCGCAAATCTGACCGCCACTTATGGGCCGGAGCTTCTGATGAGCTATGCGCACGGCCTTCTGATCTATTATCCGACGGCCATCGCGTATTTCTTTATCTTCCTGGGTCTTTACGCCTTCGTCGCGGCCGGCCCCTGGGGCGTAAAGAATTTCTTCAAACGCATTCTGACGCCGGCGCTCACCGCGCTCGGCACCCGTTCCTCGGCGGCCGCGCTGCCCCTGCAGCTACAGGCCTGTGATGAGCTGAATGTTCCCCGTGAGATCAGTTCGGTTGTCGTTCCGATGGGCGCGACCTGCCATATGGACGGCGCATGCCTGGCGACGGTTTACGAGATCGTGCTGTGCAGCGTACTCTTCAATCATCCGCTGAGCAGCATTGGCGATTTTGCCTATGCGCTGGTGATTGCCGTCGTCGCGTCGGTGGCGGTGTCCTCGGTGCCGGGAGGCGGAGCCGCGATGGAGACGATGCTGATTTCCTCTTTCGGCTTTCCGTCGACGGCGCTTCCGATCCTGCTGATGATGACACAGCTCTTCGATGCGGGCTGCACGTTGATCAATTCCTGCGGAGATACGGTGGCTTCCATGCTCGTGACCCGCTTTATCTACGGCAAAGACTGGTATAAGAGAGACTGGAGCAAAGAGGCTGTGGAGAAGGAAGCGGTGAATGTAGGCGCTTCCGCGGAGTAGAGGAGTATGGGCTGTCGAATTCAACTTGCATATTTAAATCTGGACAAGCTGTATGACGGTGCGTATGCGCCCGCAGATTATGAGACTCTGGACATAGTCAGCGAAGGCTGCCACCTCTATGGCGAAATTCTCTGGCCGGACGGGAGCTTTCTGGCTCCCCGGCCCTGTGTGATCCTGTTGCACGGCTATCCCGGATCGGCGCAGAACGGCGACCTGGGACAGGCGCTTCGCCGGATCGGCTGCGTCGTGCTGCTGCCGCACCACCGGGGCGCCTGGGGCAGTGAGGGGAAGTATCTGGTTTCCCATTGTATTCAGGACGCGGTAAATATTGCGGAATATGCACGAAGCGAAGCCTTTGTGCACAGGATGAACATTGATCCTGACGCTATATTTCTGGCCGGGCACAGCATGGGCGGCAATACGGTGCTGAACGCGGGCAGAAAGCTGCCATGGCTGCGCGGAATTATCGCGATCGCGCCCTTTGACCCGACAAGATTTTTAAGGGAAGGGAAGCCGGAGAAGTTACGGGCTGTGCTCGGACAGGGACGGGTTTTGAGAAGCGATGGTCTGGATGCAATTTACGAGGACATTGTGTCACATCAGGACGATTATGGCTTTGAAAATGCCTATGAGGAACTGAAGGATCAGAATCTCTGCTTTGTCACCGGAAACCTGGACGTGTGTGCGCCGCCGGAAGAGATGGTCAGGCCGCTCTATGAGCTGCTTGCTGCGCATTCGACCGCGGCGCTGCAGCGTTGGGAGGATCTGCCAGCTGCGCATGGACTCTGTGACTGCAGGGTGGAGATGGCCCATCTGATTGCGGAGTTTATCAAGGCGCTTATAGACAGGGGAAGCGGAAACTCAGTTCAGGGCATGTAATCAGAAGGAGCGTCGACGAGAACAGGAAGAATCGTTTTGTCAGGAGGTCCCCAGATGTCTCAAAAAGAAAACAAATTCAAAGAATATGATATTTCCACGCAGGCCGTACATACCGGGACGGATTATGATGAGGGAACCGGCGCTGTCCGCCGCCCGCTGCACATGGCGAACAGCTATAAGCTGCCGGACGACCTCTCGGCGGTCAATTATTCTTCGACCGATCTTCTTATGTATTCCCGGAACGGCAATGCCAACCAGCACTGGCTGGAGGAAAAGGTCGCGGCCCTGTATGGCGCGGACGACGCTATCGTCCTTGCAAGCGGAGTCGGTGCGCTTCATGCGCTGTTCTGGACGCTATTGAAATCGGGGGATCGGGTGCTGTATCCGAAGGTCAGCTATATGGCGGTTTACCGCATGTTTCATGAGCTGTTTAACAAAAAATTCGGCGTGGAAACCGTGATGGTGGATATGACAGATCTGGAAGCGGTTAAAAAGGCAATCACGCCGGGAACCCGGCTTGTCCATATCGAAACGCCGGACAATCCGACGGTGGGTATTACGGACATCGAGGCCATCGCCAGGATTGCCCACGAAAATGGTGCCGTCCTGTCGGTTGACAATACCTTTGCCTCCCCACTCAATCAAAGGCCGCTGGAGCTGGGAGCCGATTTTGTGGTGGACTCCCTCACAAAATTTATCAACGGACATGGAGATGCGCAGGGAGGAGCGATTATCTCCAACGATCTGGAGACGATGGATCGCATCCGCTACGAGGCGCAAGTCAATGTCGGCGCGGTGATCAGTCCGTTTAACGCGTGGCAGATTTTCCGTGGTTCCGTCACTTTTCCCCTGCGTATGGAACGGATCAATGAGAGCGCACAGCAGATCGCTGAGTGGCTGGAACAGCGGGAGAATGTTACTTTTGTATCTTATCCGGGACTTTCGGACAATCCGGGGCATGAGCTGGCAAAGCGACAGATGAAAAATGGATTCGGAGGGGTCATTTCTTTTGGCCTGAATACGGATGACAAAACAGTGGAGCGATTCTGCGCAAAGCTGAAAGTCGTCACCTTTGCCGTCTCCCTTGGACACGATGAGAGCCTGATCTTCCCGCAGCCGAGCTATGACGAGCGGATACATTTGTATCCGGAAAGGTTCCGGCGAGGATTCATCCGTTTCAGCGTCGGCCTCGAAGATCCGGAGGATATCATGCAGGACCTGGATCAGGCGCTTCGGTCCGTCGGGCTGTGAGATGAGGGAGAGAAAAGGATGTTTACAAAGGAGCAGGTGACTCGTTACGCGCGGCATTTTGTCCTGCCGCAGATCGGGCCGAAGGGCCAGCAGAGGCTGCTGGATTCCAGCGTACTGGTGATAGGAGCGGGCGGGCTTGGCTCCGCAGCGCTGTATTATCTGGCTGCGGCGGGTGTGGGAACCATCGGCATTGCGGATGGGGATAGAGTGGGCTTGTCCAATCTGCAGCGACAGATTATTCATCGGACAGACAGGATCGACGATTGGAAGACGGAGTCTGCCGGGGAGACGATTCGACAGCTCAATCCGGATGTGTGGGTTCAGCTTCATCCCTTTTATCTTACGCCGGAGAATATCCTTGATGTCCTGGAACCCTATGATTTTGTGATCGATGCGACAGATCGCTTTGAGACAAAGTATCTGGTGAACGATGCCTGTGTGCTTGCGGGGAAACCCTATGTCCATGCGGGGGTAGTTGGCTTCCGGGGACAGGTCATGACCTATATACCAGAGAGTAGTCCCTGTCTGCGCTGTATCCTGCCGGAGATACCGGACGACCAGGGCGCGCCTTGCGCGCAGGCCGGAGTACTCGGTGCTGTGGCGGGCATCCTTGGGAGCATCCAGGCTGCGGAGGCTGTCAAGTATCTGGTACAGGCTGGAGAACTACTGACGGGTCGGGTCCTGTATGTGGATGCGCTGTCAATAGAATTTCGCACCTTGCACTGCAAAGAGAAAAACCCGGAATGCAGCATCTGTGGGAAACATCCGACGATCCATAATCTGCTGGATGAGGCGGAGAGCTACATTCCCAGGGACTGCGCGGGAGAGGAAAAAATATGATGGACTCTTTCAGTATCGATATCTGCGAATACGCCGCCATACAGGATGAGAGAGATATTGTCGTCGATCTGAGAAATCCGGACCTCTTTTCCTTTGGAAGCCTGCCGCAGGCGATCAATATCCCACTTGATCGACTGGGTGAACTGATGGATCTGCCGCATGACCGGAAGGTATATGTTTTTTGTCAGGTGGGAGAAAAGAGCGAGGGAGTGGCGGAGCTTTTACGTCAGATGGGCTATGAGGCCTGGAATCTCAGCGGCGGCTACCGGGAATATCTGAAAATGATCCTGCAGGAAACGATTTAAAACCTATTGACATAGTAGGAAATAATTGCTATGATGTTCCGGAAAAAGTGAGGAAGAGTGGAGGAAAGAGTGTATGAATTTTGTGTTTATCTCGCCGCAGTTTCCGCGCACTTACTGGAACTTCTGCGATCGTTTGAAGAAAAACGGCGTGAATGTGCTCGGAATCGGGGACACGCCCTATGACGCGCTACAGCCGGAGCTGAAGGGCGCGTTGACGGAATATTATCGCCTGGACACGCTGGAGGATTACGACCAGAGGCTCCGGGCGTTTGGTTTTTTCACCTTTAAATATGGAAAGATCGACTGGATCGAGTCGAACAATGAGTATTGGCTGGAGCAGGACGCCAGGTTGCGGACAGATTTTCATGTCACGACCGGCGTACAGGCGTACGAGGTCGGGCGCTTCAAGAGCAAGTCCGGGATGAAAGCTTATTATAAGGAAGCGAACGTGCCGACCGCGCGCTGCCATAAGGTGACGACGATCGAGGCGGCGAAGACCTTCCTTGTGGAAGTCGGCTATCCCGTGATTGTGAAGCCGGACGTCGGCGTTGGCGCGACGGATACCTGGCGGCTGGATGGAGAGCGGGATCTGGAAAATTTCTTTGCGAATCTCCCCAAAACACCTTATGTGATGGAAGAGTTTATCGAGGGCGACATCTGCTCTTACGATGCGATCACGGATGCAGACTGCGCGCCGCTCTTTGAGTCCATGACTGTATGGCCGCCGTCGATCATGGACATCGTGCTGGAACAGCGGGATCTCGCCTACTATGTGGCGGCGGATATGCCGGATTCGTTGCGCAGTCTGGGACGCGCTACGGTGAAGGCCTTCGGAGCGAAGAGCCGTTTTGTACATATGGAATTTTTCCGTCTTACAAAAGCGCGAAAGGGTCTGGGCGAGGTTGGAGATTTTGTCGGACTCGAAGTGAATATGCGCCCAGCGGGCGGCTACACGCCGGATATGATGAACTACGCGCACAGCACGGATGTCTATCAGATCTGGGCGGACATGGTGTCCGCAAACCGGCGGCTGCTGCCGGAGAGCGGCGACGACCATTACTGCGTCTATGCGAGCCAGAGGGACTGCTTCGAATATCGGCACAGCCATCAGGAGATCCTGGAGAAATACGGAGATCGCATTGTGATGTGTGAGCGAATGCCGGAAATGAATGTTGCCCAGATGGGAAATCAGATGTACACGGCTCACGCGGCCTCACAGGAGGAGACAGAGAATTTCATCCGTTTCGTGACGGAGCGGAAGTGATATAATGAAGATTGCCTTATTTCAAATGAAAATGGAACCGGATGTGAACGGTAGCCTGAAAAAATGTATATCCGCTTTGCAGGATGCGGCTAAACATGGCGCGGATCTGATCTTATATCCAGAGCTTACGCTTCTGCCCTTTTTTCCACAATATGAGAAACAGGATGTATCTGACAAAGCGGTGAAGGTGGACGCTGCCGAGATACGGGAATTTCGGAAAGCCTGCCGGGAGAACCGGATTTATGCAGTTCCTAATTTTTATTACGAGGAGAACCAAAAGCGTTATGACGCGAGTTTCCTGATCGCTCCAACCGGGGAGATACAGGGTATCCAGAAGATGGTGCACATCGCACAGGCGGCGGGTTTTTACGAACAGGATTATTATGCTCCCTCGGATGATGGGTTTCAGGTATTTCGGACTCCTTTCGGAAACCTTGGGATTGTCGTCTGCTTTGACCGTCATTATCCGGAGAGCATCCGGACAGAAAAACTGAATGGCGCAGATTGGATCCTGATCCCAACGGCAAACACAAAGGCGGAGCCGCTTGTCATGTTTGAATGGGAAATCCGCGTGCAGGCATTTCAGAACTGCATTCCCATTGTGATGTGTAATCGAACAGGAACAGAGGGACAGATGGTATTTGCGGGGGAATCCCTTGCTGTGGACGCGGATGGAAATCTTATAGTGAAAGCTGACGACCGGGAGCAGCTTGTTTATGTTGATATTGATATGGACAATAATCGCAAGAGAGGCGATAGTCGCCCGTATGTGTCGTTGCGCAGACCGGAGTTGTATGCTTGAAGGGGAGATGCACAACCATGCTGAATCAGTTTTCAAGAACGGAGCTTCTGTTAGGAAAAGAGGGAATGGAACGCTTAGCGGCGTCCTGTGTTGCCGTATTCGGCATCGGGGGCGTCGGCGGATATGCGGTGGAAGCGCTTGCCCGAAGCGGAGTTGGTTCTTTTGTACTGGTTGACGATGATAAAATCTGTCTGACCAATTTAAACAGACAGATCATTGCGACCAGAAGAACGGTCGGTCAGTATAAAGCGGATGTCATGAAGGAGCGGATACTCGAAATCAATCCCAATGCACGAGTGGAAGTCCGGAAGTGCTTTTATCTTCCGGAGAATGCAGATGAATTTGACTTTTCACAGTATTCCTACGTTGTCGATGCAGTAGATACTGTTACTGCGAAGCTTGAAATTATCGAACAGGCAAAAAAATGCGGTGTGCCAATCATCAGTTGCATGGGAGCCGGTAATAAGCTCGACCCCACAAAATTTCAGGTGGCAGATATTTATGAAACAACAATATGTCCGCTTGCAAAGGTGATGCGACATGAATGCAGAAAGCGCGGAATACGCGCACTGAAAGTGGTATATTCCACGGAAAAAAGCATCCGCCCCCTGGACGATATGGAGATCAGCTGCCGGACGCACTGCATCTGTCCACCCGGGACAAAACGAAAATGTACGCAGCGAAGAGATATTCCAGGAAGTGTTGCGTTCGTTCCCTCTGTAGCCGGCCTGATCCTGGCCGGAGAGGTTATTAAGGATCTGATTAAACCGAATGAGAGTTGAGGTATCAAACATGTGCAAAAAAAGAACATGGTTTTTCACAGGAGTTATTGGAGCAGCTGCAGCGATTGTCATGGCTGGCTGTGCTTCCGAAGCAGAGACGAATGAAACACAGGAAAATATATCCGACACTGCAGAGACCGGAATTGAAATCCATGTAGAAGATATAAGTACCAGTGCCAGTTATTATGATACCATGGTTGATGGAACCGATGTTGAGATTTTTGCGGTTCTTGCTTCTGACGGCACCGTTCGTCTCGCAATGAATACCTGTCAGGTTTGCAACGGATCTCCCTATGCTTATTTTGAGCAGGATGGCGACGACTTTGTCTGCCAGAACTGCAGGAATCGTTTCTCCACCGATGAAGTCGGGCTTACGAGCGGAGGTTGTAACCCTGTCCCGATTACGGAGGAGGATTATACCGAAGAGGATGGAATCATTACAGTTTCTGAAGCTTTTCTTGAAGAAAACGCGTATCGCTTTTCCAACTGGAAACAATTTTAAGGAGACTCTTTCGTGAGTAAGCTTATTCTTCACGTTACAGGTATGACCTGCTCCGGCTGCGAACGTCGGCTGGAAGGGGCTGTATCAGCACTTTCAGGTGTGCAGTCCGTAAGCGCGGATCACAGCAGAAGTGAACTGACAGCTGAATTTATCCCTCCCTGCACAGAAAGTATCATTATAGAGACAATCGAAAAAACCGGCTACGGAGTTTCGAAAAACGAAAATAACGTCCGTGGAATCATGGCAATCCTGGTTATCATCCTGGGAGTGTATGCGATCGCCCGCCATATGGGCTGGCTGGAAATATTTCAGAACATCCCGGCGATCAGCGAAGAGCGGATGAGTTATTTTGCGCTGTTCATGATCGGTCTGCTGACCAGTGTCCATTGTATTGCCATGTGCGGAGGACTGAATCTGGCGCAGAGCATTTCTTCCGGAAACGGAAAGCCCCTGTGCCGCAGCATCCTGTATAATCTCGGGCGACTTACCAGCTACACTTTGATCGGCGCTGTTCTGGGCTTTATCGGCGAAAAAGCAGCCATCACCTTACAGGTGCGGGGCGTGATCGGCCTGATTGCCGGCGGGTTTATGCTGCTCATGGGCGTCAATATGCTGGGAGGTCTTTCATTGCCTGTACGCCTTTTCCCGAAGTTGTCACGAAAGCTCTCCGCCGGAATACAGAGCGTGGGGAATCACAGCTCCTTTGCAGTAGGTCTGGCAAATGGCCTGATGCCCTGCGGACCGTTACAATCCATGCAAGTTTATGCCATCGCAAGCGGCAGTATGTTGGCCGGAGCCCTGTCCATGTTTTCCTTTTGCCTGGGCACAATTCCTCTTGTCTTTGCGTTTGGCCTGGCGGCGGGGATGCTGAAAATGCGCTGGCGGCAGCGTATGCTGCAGGCTGGTTCTGTCCTGCTGCTTATCATGGGAATCTTTATGATCCAGAACAACCTTGTCCTGACAGGCTTTACTGTCTCACCGGCAGGCACGGACACAGATGGAGCTGTCGTCTCAAGCATTGAGGGAGACGTCCAGTATGTGACGACAATGCTTCATGCCAACGGCTATGATGATATTCAGGTTACTGCGGGAATTCCTGTCGTGTGGACGATAGAAGTAGATGAGAAGAATCTGAACGGCTGTAATAACGAGATTGTACTGCCAGCGTTTGATCAGCAGGTGAAGCTTACGGTCGGTGAAGTGGTAATTGAGTTTACACCGGAAGAAGAGGGGACGTACACCTATTCCTGCTGGATGGGAATGCTGAAAAATACGATTACGGTCGTTGAAAAATGATGAACAGGAAAGACTGATACGGAGCGGATTCTATGATTTATCCGTCGCATACCAGTCCGCGCACGTCAACTATTGAAAGCGCCGAATACGAGAACCGGTGCTGTGAGAGGACGGCGGCTAATCACCGCCTCCTGCTCGATTCAAATTCAACTGAAATTTCGCCTTTTGTACAGGAAAGATTTATCGTATCCTCTGCTCCATTATCAATCGTTTTTTGAAGCGTTCCGTGATAATTTTCATCTTCAATCTGCACATCTGCATCGGATAACTCCAGATTGTAATTGTAGTCTGTCTGCTGACCATCCCCTTGTATCTGTATCTTCCCTTCCTTACACTGTGCTTCCACGGTTTGGGCCAGAGTTCCATAAAGGAAAGCCGAGCCACGCTTTACATTGATCACGCTGCTTTCAGAAACGAATACTTTTTCCAGCGTTACCTCTCCTTCGCCCAGGTCAAGATTCAGGTCTTTTATATAAAAGGGACCCTCCATATAAAGATGTCCCTGATCGACAGAAATGATAACTGTATCAAAAGTATACTCATCCGGCAGGGTCAGAATCAGTTCACCGGCATTTTGAACCGGAATGTACAGAGTGCTGTTCGTTATGGAATATTCCGCAGCTTTGCCTCCATCATATGTCAGAGAAAACGCACCGCCGGAATAAATTTTGATTGTCCCGGTTGTCAGCTCTATCTCAATATTCATAAACTCCGGATTATTCTGTTCATTGTCTGTTGCTGCTTCGGTATTCCGGACTGCCTCATCAGAAACTGTGCCCGCATCCTGGCTTCCGGAATCCATTGTCTCCGTGCTCTGAACAGTTTCTCCTGAATCAGTTATTACAGATGCTGTGCTTGTTGAAGCCTCTCCGCAGGCTGTAAGAGAGATTAAGACGGCGAAATATATAAAGAAAAATGTTATTTTTTTCATCACTTATAATGCCCCTTCCTTTCCTGTGGCCGGGTTCTCCAGTTCTTTCTTTATCCGCAGAAGTACAACTGCAACTGCAATAAAAGTCACAGTGTCGGCAGCCGGCATAAAGAACGGCAGGGCATAAAGTCCCCAGATCATGGGAAGCAGCAGCGCAAAGCCAACGCCAAATACAAACTCACGGGCTACGGACAGAACAGAGGATTCCTTTGCCTTCCCAAGCGATTGCAGGAAAATAAAGCTGCCCTTATTCAGGCACGCGAGAGGAAGCAGGCAGAGCTGTCCGCGGATGAACCATACCGCAAACTGTGTATAATAAATGCTTTCATTTTCCGAGCCGAAAATCAGCATAAGCTGGCTGGGGAACAGCAGGAAAATGACTGACGAAACCAGACCCAGTAATGCTTCACAAGCCATCAGCCGTTTCATCAGCCCCAGGACACGGTCGTTGCGCTTTGCGCCGATGTTGTATCCGGCAATCGGAATACACCCGGCAGCCAGGCCGGCAGAAATGGAAATAATAATCTGGAAGAATTTCGACACAATCCCCGCAATCGCGGTTGGAATCTGGGCATATTCCGCCTGCCCGAATACAGAATCCATCGCGCCATATTTCACAGCCATATTGATCGTTGCAGCCATAGAGAGCACAATTGAAAACTGTGAGAGAAAGCTCGCAAATCCAAGAGTCAGGATTTGCCTTACGAGCCCTGGCTGAAAGCGGAAGCAGCTTTTATTTAATGGGGTCGCCTTCATTCTGAAAAGGTACAAGGCCGCCATAACTGCCGATAAAATCTGACCGCCGATGGTAGCAATGGCAGCCCCCATCATCCCCCATTTCAGAACATAGATGCAGACAGGATCAAAAATAATGTTAAAGGCTGCGCCCATCACCAGCGTCGCCATCGCAAAACGCGGACTGCCGTCAGAACGGATGATGGGGTTCAGCGCCTGCCCGAACATATAAAACGGGATACCAAGCGTAATCCAGAAAAAATATTCCTTTGAGAGCCGGAACGTCTCTTCATTTACATTCGCGCCGAACATCTTTAGAATCGGTTCCTGAAACAAAAGATAAACTGCCGTGAGGATAAGGCTGACAGCCACAACGGAGACTACCGCATTTCCAACACCATTTGCAGCATCATCCGTTTTCCTGTTTCCGAGGCGGATACTGACAAATGTGCAGCATCCGTCGCCGATCATAACCGCAATGGCGATGGCCACCACCGTCATTGGGAATACAACGGTATTAGCCGCGTTTCCATAAGACCCAAGGTAAGAAGCGTTTGCAATAAAAATCTGGTCGACAATATTATAAAGCGCCGCTACCAGCATGGAGATCACGCACGGAAACGCATATTTGCGCATAAGCTTTCCGAGGCTCTCCGTTTGAAGATAATGATTGGTATCAACTGACATGGAGTGTACCTTCCTTATATTCGTATTCCAGCCAGGTGTATAAACTCTCTACCCGAAGAATACGAATTGGAATCTATCCATGACCAGTGTCCCTATTGTACTCCGATCTTTTTCTATATTCAACTTCAGTATGTGATTTATTTTAGCGGTTTATTTTTTATATCTTCGATTTTCATTGCCCCAGTCGCACAATTGATCCAATACACTGACCAGAGAATGCCCTCTTTCCGTGAGCGAATACTCCACTTTTGGTGGGATTTCATTTTTCAGATATCTCCGCATCTGGTTAAACCGCACCGGCTCATATTCCATCAGGCAGTAGAGGATAACAGGCTTGTATTTACCTGAAATAAGAGACAGAGTGTAACTATAACCGGTATCTTCAAAGTTTGCATTTTCTATATTCTTCATTGCGCTTACTCCTAAGTAAGTACTTTGCAAATAAGTGGGTACTTGTTTTTGAACCTCTATCATGATAGCATATGTACAGTCGAAAGACAACAAGAATAGTAGGAGGTTCGTTGCAATGAGAAAGATATAAAGACGACAGAAGCTATTTTCCCGATGCCGGTGCTGTGAGAGGACGGCGGCCAGACACCGCCTCCTACTCGATTCCGGAAAAAGCAGTTGACAATAACGGTAAGGATTGCGCCGAAAATATTGAAATGGTATAATATGTGGCGTGAAACAGGAGTTATGAGAAAGTAGAGGGCGCCATGGATAGTCCGGGGAACGGAAAAGGCAATGCAAAATATATCATTGCGGATGTATTTATTTCCTTATTAGGTCAAGGCGTGATAGAGAATTCCATGCGTCATATCGTAGAAAAGTGCCTGTCGGAGCATCTTAACCTGAAAAAAACAGATCTCGATGCTATGATTGAGTTTTATTCAAACGGTCTGTAAAGAAGCTGTCTTCCGCAGAATACGATACAGACCAGATAACAGAGCAGCTGCATCATATTTTGACGGGAATGCTGATTCCTTTGAGGCAATAGTTGCCATAAAATATACTGCATGGATGCGAAAGTGAAAGGGAAAACCTGACACTTTCGCTTTTTTTGTAAGGACAAAATTCAATGATTGTAAATTTCAGAAATTCAGAAGAAACGCTATACTGATACTATCAACGTGAAAGCGGGTGAGCAGTAATTGGAGCGGGAAACATTTGATATCAAAATCGAAGAATTAAAAAAAACGTATGAGCATAGTTTCTCTGTTATAAGTCAGATCGGAAATCAGGACGATGAAAATATACAGTTGGAACTGGACAGGCTCGAGACGGTAAAAAATAAGATGCACGCGTCCATGAAGCAGGGCCAAATACCATGCGGATTGTCCACGATCCGCGCAACCAGACCCTCTATGATGAGTGTGACGGCCTTGGCCTGGTGGTCTGTGTGGAGATCCCGCCGATCAGGGAGGGAAATGGGAGCGCGGGAATACACGAAAGCAGTCTGCAGCAGATGAAGGAACTGATCAGCCAGTGCTATAACCATCCATCCATCTGCTTCTGGGACTTGACGATGGGATTACGAAGGGTGCAGATACGACAGAAACGGAGGCAAACTTACGTGACATGAATCAGCTTGCACACGATATGGATCCCGTCCGCCTCACAACGCTGGCGCAGTTTTTTGCCTGTCCGACAGATGGAAGTCCGAATCAGGTCATGGAAAAGTATCGCGGTATTGTGGATACGATCCTATTGACCCGCATTGAGCAGGGAAGCCCGGTTTACTATTTTGCAGGCATGGACGGGGGAGATACCGTTGCGGACGGGTCTGAGGATGCGGACCTGGAAAGCGTACCGGAGCTGCAGGAAATTTCAAAGGAGGAATCACAGTGAAAAATGATATCGTGCGTAAGCTCGTCAATAAGGGGCTGGCGTATCACGAGAAGCAGGAGGGGTAATTGTTTACTCACTTTTCAGGGTGAAATTGTGAAATATGGTGATACCCTGCACACGCTTTCGCTCGGAGAGGGACAAACCGGATAGGTATAAATTTTTCTTATATCCAGACATTCCTTTTTCCGATTATCGGTAAAAAATCATGTGTGTTAAGATGATGCTATCTTATTATATCGACAGATGGGGAGGGGCAAATGGATTACGGAATCGAGACGCAGTGTATCTACGGAAATGGAGAACATTTTGACGGCGACCGCACCGGTGCGGTGAGCTTTCCGATTTATCAGACGGCAACTTTCGCGCACCCGGAGGTGGGGCGCAGCACCGGCTACGACTACAGCAGGCTGCAGAACCCCACGCGGGAACGGCTGGAGCAGGTGGTGGCGGCCCTGGAGCGGGGCGTCGACGCGATGGCATTTACCAGTGGGATGGCGGCGATCACTGTGCTGATGGAACTGTTCCGACCCGGTGACCATGTGATTGCGGACGCGGATCTCTACGGCGGGAGCGTCCGTCTGTTCAACCATATCAGCGAGAAGAACGGAATCGCGTTTGACAGGGTTGACTGCAGCGGAGAATCAGTGGAAGAGAATATCCGGGAAAATACACGGGCGATCTTCATCGAGACGCCGACCAATCCGATGATGCATGTGATTGATATCCGAAGGATGGCTGAGATCGCAAGGTGCCACGATCTTCTGCTGATCGTGGATAATACATTCCTGTCTCCTTACTTTCAGAAACCGCTCACATTGGGGGCGGATATTGTCATTCACAGCGGCACGAAGTATCTGGGAGGTCACAACGACACGTTGGCCGGTTTCCTTGTGGTCGGCTCCGCAGAGCTCTCGGAGCGACTGCGCTTCATCCTGAAGACAACCGGTTCCGCGCTCCCGCCCTTCGACAGCTGGCTGATCCTGCGCGGCATCAAGACGCTGCCGATCCGGATGGAGCGCGCGCAGGAGAACGCGTTTGCCATCGCGGCATACTTACAGACAGAGGAAAAAGTACTCCGCGTCTACTATCCGGGAATGGAAGGAACAAAGGAATATGAGTTGTGCCGGAGCCAGGCGACAGGCTTTGGCAGTATGCTGACCTTTGAGGTGGAGAGCCGGGAATGCGCGCTCCGTGT
>MSHD01000006.1:2462-22354 GCA_001941045.1 Lachnospiraceae bacterium Zagget2 | reverse complement strand
GCCTTCATTTAGAAGGCATTGTAAAAAGGCTTGCACATGAACAAAACGTTCATGTGTAAGCCTTTAGATAATCATATGCGAACTGTGCGTACAGTGCAGTCCCCCTTGTCAATACGCTTTCATCCACATCAAAGTGATCATTATGATTTTTCGAGAGGAGCCCCTTCCCCGGGTTTCGTGTCCCGATAAATGCAAACACGCCGGGAATCTTGTCCAGATAGTAGGAGAAATCCTCGCTGCCCATTGTTTTTTCAAGCGGTGCGAGGACTCCTTCCCCGTACAGGGAGATGGCTGATCGTCTTGCGATGTCTGTCAGTCGCTCATCATTGACGAGAGGCGCCGGATAATAGCTGTATTCCAGAGTGGCGGCCGTTCCATTTGCCTTTGCTGTGGCTTCCACTGTTTCACGGAGCCATCCCTCGACCCTGTTTCGTGCATCTTCGGAATGTGTCCGTACAGTCCCGCGCATCACCACCTCATTGGCGATGATATTAAAGCGTTGTCCTCCCTGAATCTCCCCGATTGTAATCACAAGGGGGGTTTTTGGATCATTTTTCCTGGAAACGATGATCTGTACCTGCGTGATGATGGAGGCGGCCGCCACGATTGCATCTGCCCCCTGATGAGGGGCAGAACCGTGCGCTGAACAACCTGTCACATGTATTGTGAAGTTGTCGCAGCTGGCCATACGCACTCCCGGTTCGAGGTTGATGAAGGGCGCATCCAGATCTCCCCATATATGGGAGCTGTAGATTGCGTCTACACCGTCAAGGAAACCGTGATTGACATAATATTCAGCGCCGTGGCAGGATTCTTCGGCAGCCTGAAAAAGAATTTTTACGTTTCCCGGCAGTTCGCTCTGGTGATTCTTTAAAATTCTGGCTGCGCCGAGCAGCATTGCGATATGATTGTCATGGCCGCAGGCGTGCATGACGCCCTGCTTTTCGCTGGCGAAGGAAAGGCCCGTTTTCTCGTCTACAGGAAGCGCGTCGATATCCGCCCGCAGCGCGACGGTATGGCTGCCTGCCACCGCGCATCCCCCCTGAATCTCAGCCCAGACACCAGGGTAATCCCTGAAGTAGTGCGGTGTGAGATCCATCGTTTCCAACTGTCTTCCGATTGCAGCCGTTGTCTCCGTTTCCTCAAAGGAAAGCTCCGGATGACGGTGAAAATAGCGCCGCTGCTCTATGATATAGTCCTTTAGTTTTTCAGAATCTTCTCTGAAAAGCATTGTGTCTGCCTCCTTCGCTATTCCCCGAGTTCCGTTGTCCGGCGGTGTGCCGATGCCACCGCGTCCATCACAATCCCGTGAAGGCCTGCCTGTGCAAAGCTGTGAAATCCGGCGATACCGATCCCGCCGGGCGTATTCATCCCGTCCGTGATCTCATAGATGTGTTTCGGTGTAGATTCGAGCAGCAGTCCTGTACCAATCAGGTTCTGCACAACAATCTTTTTGGCATCCTCCCTCGAGAGTCCGGACTCCACGCCGGCATCGATCAACGCCGCGGCGAAGAGAAGAACCCACTCCGGACCTGCGCAGCCAAGCGCTGTGAATGCATCGAAATGCTGCTCCGAAATGATGAGTGTTTCGCCAATGGCGTTGGTGATTTTCTGTGCTTCCAGCTGTTCCTTCTCCGTGACATTGGCGCTGAAAGCGAGCGCACTGTAGCCTTTCCCCGTTTCGATCAGTGTATTGGGCATAATCCTCGCAAAGTGAATCCGGCTGCCGATCCAGCCGGAGAGCTTTCCGATCTGGATACCGGCGCAGATAGAGACCAGCAGAGTCTTCTCCTGAATGACAGCTGAAAGTTCCTCCGATACGGACTGCGCGTTCTGTGGACGGACGGCCAGTACCAGAATGTCCGCTTTTGCAGCAAGTTCCCGGAGATCATCGATCAGCTCAATCTGATATTGTTCTTTTAGATATTCCTTCCGCTGTGGCAGTATTTCTTTTAACAGAATTTCTTCCGCTTTCCATGTCCCGGCGGCAAGGAGCCCTCTGATAATGCCCTCCGCCATGGAACCGCCGCCTATAAAGCCAATTTTTCCGCTCATATCTTTCCCTCCTTCAGTCACAGACATTAAAATTTGTGTTGCGGTAAGACCAGATGGTGTCCGCCATCTCCTGACCATAGTCTTCCGTGAAGTCCCTCAGCACCTGGACATTTACGCGCTCCCCCTCGGCCTGGAAGATTGCGGCAGTCACCTCGTTGTATGCCCAGTAGGAGTGTGCGCAATGATACGCAAAATCCTTCAGCCCCGCCGGATTCTTCCCACGCTCGCTGCCCTCGGAAATATTGCCAGTAAGGAGCCGGTGGATGCAGCAGTCGCTTGTGTGCAGCGTCTGCTCCACCTCGTAGCCCAGATATGGATTAAAGCCTCTGGAGATCGCGCTGTCCAGATGGCGGCAGTATTCCGCTCCGGCTTCCGAAAGCCCCATTTCCTTAAACTGTGTATGCCAGGGACAGCGGGTAACCTTCAGCGTCCCTTCCGGCGTGGTGTCCATCTGGTTTGCAATGCCCTCCGCCCGGATTTCATCGGTGTTTACCCATTCGCCATAATAGTTGTAAGTCGCCTGGGTCAGTGGCTGTCCGTCACGGATCGCCCGCTGCGCCATACGGCGTCCTCTCTGTGAAGCGTAATATTAGGTCGCATGAATGAAGGCCTGAAGCCCCCTCTCTTTGAAGTTTTCTGTCAGATAGACATAATACTTTGCAGCGATATACGCGTGTACCCGTTCATTAAATCCCATGCTGATTTTCCTCCACTGTTTATTGCAGGTTCTGTGCCCGCAGGCTGCTCTTTTCTACAGCCCTGATCACTGCGGCACGAAAAGCACTGTCCTCCAGCGCCTGAACGCCCTCGATTGTCGTGCCGGCCGGTGAGCAGACATTATCTTTTATAATAGCCGGATGCGCGCCGCTCTCCAGAACGAGTTTCGCACTCCCATAGACTGTCTGCGCTGCGATCCGGAGTGCGGCCTCTCTTTTCAGCCCGTATTTCACGCCTCCGTCTGCGAGAGCTTCGATGAAGAGCGCCGTGTAGGCGGGACCGCCGCCGGAGAGTCCGGTCACGACCGGGAAGAGGCTTTCATCGATCCATTCCACGATACCAAGTGCGGACAGCCAGCCCTCTACAATCTGCTTCTCCGCAACGCTTGCGTCAGTCCCCGCATCCAGTCCGAATACGCCTGCGCCCACCATGGCCGGTGTGTTCGGCATGATGCGCAGGATGCGCGTCTGTTCCTGCCGCAGACCTGCCCGGATGGCCGGGACATCGTATCCGGCTACAATCGAGAGCAGCAGCCGGCCTTTCACAGGCTCCCCGATTTTTTCAAACAGGCTCTTTGCGTTCTGCGGCTTCACCGCTGCCAGGATGATGTCGCTGTTTTCTGCCAGCAGAGTCTCATTTTCAAAAGCTGTGCTGCCGAGTGCCGCTGCCCTTTCCCTCGCGAGCTTCGAAGGGTCATAGACGGCTGTTTCCTCAGGCGCGAGCACTTCGCGGTCGATCAGCCCCTTCAGGATCGCATAGCCCATGTTTCCGTTTCCAAGAAATCCCAGTTTCTTATTCATTACTTACCTCCATCGAATCAACAGTTTTTTGAGCGCTGCGAGCAGTGCGTTCAGCAGCGTGACCACGATGCCGATCATAATAATTCCAAAGATGACCTTCGTAAAGTTGGCGAAATCCGCGTGATATTTGATATACCATCCCAGCCCGGACGTGCCTCCGATCATTTCTGCAGCTGTCAGCACGAGAAAAGAGGTGGAGACAGAGACGGAAACACTGTTGAGGATGCCGGGGAGACTGTAGGGCAGCAGTACCTGCAGAATCATCGTGCTTTTTTTCAGGTTCAATGTGCGTGCGGAGTCCATGATTTTCCGGTCAATTTCGCGGACGCCAAGCACCATGTTCATAAAAATAGGCCAGAAGATCGTCATCGTCACGACAAAGATTGAGGCCGAGCGAAAGCTGGGGAGCAGTGCCACGGCGTAGGGAGAGTAGATGATCGGCGGAATCGGGCTGACCACGCGGACGATTGGCATGACAGTGTTTGCCAGCCGGTCAGAGAGCCCGACGATCAGTCCGAGGCCTACTCCGAAAAGGAGCGCCAGTCCAAAGGCGGTGAACATCAGTCTCAGGGAGCTGGCGACGCCTTCGAGAATCTTCTCATAATCCTCCGGAAAGATGGCGAAGACATTCTCCGGGGCAGGGTAGAGCAGCGGATTCTTCACGCCAGCCTTGGCGGTGAGATATTCCCACACGATCAGGAACAGGAATACGATGATGCCAATGTCTGCCGCCACCAGACTCTTCCTTTTCACAAGCAGCGCCAGTTCAATAGCGACAACTACGGCGAGCAGCGCCCAGTATTCATCCGTACCCTCCAGGGAGGGCTGCAGGATCAGATATATAAGTAATACAAACAGAATATGCGGCAGAACCGCATGGATTTTACGTATCATATTCCGGCGCCTCCCTCAAGTTCATGCAGATTTTCTTCCTCATCATAATAAAACAAATCTACGATTTTCCGGCGAAGCTGCTGGTAATCTGCGTTCAGAGCGAGTCTTTCCCGGTGTCTTGGGCGCTCGAAAGGAACCGGTATTTCCCGTTCGATCTTTTTCCGGTTCATGAACAGAATCCGGTCGGAAAGGAAGATTGCTTCATCCACATCGTGCGTGACGAAGACGACGGTCTTTTTCCGATCTGTGCTGTCCAGAATATTCAGAAGCAGATCCTGCAGGATCACGCGGTTTTTTGCGTCTACCGCCCCGAATGGTTCGTCCATCAGCAGAATATCAGTTTCCATCGCGAGCGTTTTTGCGATGGCTGCCCTCTGCTGCATCCCGCCGGAGAGCTGGTAAGGATATTTGTGCTCGAATCCCCGGAGTCCCACCTTTTCCAGGTATTCCTGAGCCTTGTTGGAGAGCTCATTTTTAGAGAGCCCGGGGAAATTCTGCCTGATCCCGAACTGGATATTCTTTTTGACAGTCATCCATGGGAACAGAGAATAATGCTGAAATACGACGCCCCGATTTTTCCCTGTACCCCGTGTTTCTACGCCGTCGATCCGAAAGCTTCCACTTTTTGGCTCATACAGTCCGGCCATTATATTCAGAGTTGTGCTTTTTCCGCAGCTGCTGGAGCCGATGATGCTTACGAACTCGCCGTTCTCCACAGAAAAGCTGACTCCTTCCAGCGCATGAAAATCGTGGCCGTTTTCCTGGTAATCGAGAAAGATGTCTTTCAAATCAATTTTACTCATTCCAGACCTTCCTTTATATGCTGACTGCTGAAAATGAGAATTTCGCAGGAATGTGTGGGCCCCGTATGGAAGGGTCACATCCCTGCGAAAACCATACCTTCAGCAGATGTTGTCCAACTCCCTTATCAGTGATTCGTCGCCTCGTCGTCTGCCAGAAGCTCCAGGTAGATCTCATTGTCAGGCTCTTCTTCGAGCAGCTCATTCAGCGCGTCTTCATAGACACTTGCGTCAATATAATCTGTAATATCCACATTTCCTTCGGAGTATCCGATATCGACCATTGCCTGGAAGAATTCACTTGTGTTCTTGATGTCAGGATTTGGATTAAGCCCGAGATGACCGTATTCATATACCTGGCTTCTAAGCGTATCTTCATCGATTTCAAGCTCATTCAGCGCATACTCTACAGTAGCTTCCTCATCCTGCTGAATCAGCGCATATGCCCGGATATTTGCTTTCATCGCGCTCACGTAGGCGTCCCGGTTTGCTTCCAGCTTTTCTCTCGTAGTGAAGATACGGCAGCAGATATATCCAGGCCATTCGTCTTCACCATCCAGGTAGCTGACCGGTACCAGACCCTGCAATTCCGCGCTCTGTCGATAAGTGAGGAACGCGATTCCAAGATCTACTTCTCCCTTGAGAACCGCTTCCACGACAGTCGCCTGCGAGTCCAGCTCCACGAATTCAATCAGGGAGAGGTCGACACCCCTGTCGATCAGGATTTTGCGGAGGGCGATATCTCCTGTGTTGAGGCGGGTCACGCCGATTTTCTTCCCTGCCAGCGTTTCCTCCGACAGCTCTGTGAATTCATCTGCCCGCTCAGGGAGCGAGTAGAGCGAAGCGCCCTGGGACATCTGACCGCCGATGATGACGATGTCTGATCCTTCATCAATGTAATTCAGTACTGCGGTAGCGCCGGCCGATACGAGATCCGCCTTGTCCTCGAGCAGTGCCTGGATATTCTCGGGATTGGAATTGTTGTAGGTCATTTCGATGTTCAGCCCTTCATCCTCGTAATATCCGGCCGCATAGGCGAGTGCGGAATCCAGGTGGCCTACCATGCTGTTCCATGCCAGCGTCCGGAGCGTTACCGGTTCTGCGCTCTCAGCGTTCTCTGCGCTTTCCGTATTTTCTTCAGATGTTTCCTCGGCTTCCTCGGCTGTATCCGAAGCGGCACTTCCTTCGCTGCTTCCGGAAGATCCGCAGCCTGCCAGCAGGCTGATGGAAAGTGCCGTTGCAAGTAATAAACTTAATGTCCTTTTTCTCATAATGTTCTCCTCCTTGGATTGCCAATGTGTAGCAGGGAATGCGCTTCTTCTGCTTGCCAGATAATTTAGCATGAAATGGACGCTTCGTCTAATACGCAAAAATTTTACCCGGCTATAAGAAAAACTTATAAATTGACAGAGCTCGGAAGAGGCATTTACAATCGAAGTAATGTAACAGGGAGGTATACAACATGACAAAACAGGAATTTCTGAACCGCTATCTGGTAGAACGGAAGGGCACAGACAGCCTGAAGTGGGACGCGCTCGACGAGCGCTTTGGACAGGACGACCTGCTCGCCATGTGGGTCGCAGACATGGAATTTAAGACCTGCGATTCGATTACGGAAGCGCTGAAAAGAAGAGTGGAGCACGGAGTTTACGGTTACAGCCGTGCGTCGGACGCCTATTATCAGGCCTACGCGGACTGGATGGAGCGACGTCATCATTGTGAGACGGATCGAAGCTGGATCCGCTTTGCGTCCGGCTGCGTGGCGGCGATTACCTATGTGATTCAGGTTTTCACACAGCCTGGCGACTCCTGCCTGATCCTGACGCCGGTCTACTATCCATTCCACAATGCGGTGAAGGACAACGGGCGCAGATTGGTGTGTGTCGATCTTGATGCGAAGGACGGTCGTTTCACCATGAATTACGAGGCGATCGAGAAGGCGATTGTGGAGAATCATGTAAAGCTGTTCCTCCTGTGCTCCCCGCACAATCCGGCAGGGCGCGTCTGGAGCGAGGAGGAGCTGGATCAGGTGCTGGCCGTCTGCTGCAGACACGACGTTCTTGTCTGCAGCGACGAGATCCATCAGGATTTCACTTTCGACGGAAATAACTTTGTACCGGCGCTCATGGTGGGCGGGGGAAAGTACCGGGATCGGCTGATCACGGTGAATTCGGCGTCCAAGACCTTCAATCTGGCTTCGCTTCTGCACGCGCAGCTCATCATCAGCGATGAGCGTCTTCGCGCGACCTACGATCGGGAAATCCGCGGCCGCAACCAGACGGAGCTGAGCATCATGGGTCTGACTGCGGCGCAGGCGGGTTATGAGGGAGGAGAGGAATGGCTGGAAGCGCTGAAAGAAGTTATCTGGGATAATTATCAATATCTGAAGACAGAGCTGGGCCGAAAACTGCCGAAGGCGGTCGTCTATTCTATGGAGGGAACGTATCTGCCGCTGGTCGATCTGCGGGCATATGTAGATTCGGGTGGCATGAAATCATTCATCCAGGGAAAGTGCCGTCTGGCCGTGGATTACGGCGAGTGGTTCGGGAAGAATTTCAGGGGCTTTGTCCGGCTTAACATGGCGACCGACCCGTCGCTGGTGCGGGAGGCGGTCGGGAGAATTACGTTGGTTTAATGATGAATCTTATTTACACACTGGTTGGCTATATTTACAGCACACCGTTCATGATTTTGCTGTTTGGAACAGCAATTTATTTTACCGTCCGTATGAAGTTCCCTCAGTTCCGGCTGTTGAGGGACATGTTTCATCTTTCCTTTGACTCCGGCGATGACAAAGTGGGCGTGTCGCCGTTCCAGTCTCTGATGATGACGGTCGGTGGTCGTGTCGGTATAGGCAATATTGCGGGCGTAGTGGCTGCGATTGCCTGTGGCGGTCCCGGAGCAGTTTTCTGGATGTGGTTGTTGCAGTTTGTCGGTGGACCGGCGTTCTATATCGAGGCAGGGCTCCACAACAAGCCACTTGCTCTGGTTTCCGCGTTTTGTGTTCTGTTTGCGACAACGATCAGCGCACCCGGTGTTCAGTTGAACAGTATCTGTTCTTCGGTGAGTATGCTGGGGATTCCCACTCTGGTCACAGGGTTGGTGATTCTGCTTGTTCTGGCAATCGTCATTTTTGGGGGAATTAAGCGGATTGCAAAGGTCTGTGGAGTTCTGGCTCCGATCATGGCGATCGCCTATATGGCTGTCGCGATCATTATCGCGGTTTTGAATATTACGAAAATTCCGGGGCATGAAAGAAATGTGGATTTGGCTCAGACACTCCGACGCATGGGGTTTCACTCTTTATTGTTTTCCTACCGTGGTTGTTGGGGGAGCGAGGGTAGATTCAGTTTTGGCGGCTGCATTGAAGATACAGAAACGGTACTGGATTACATCCTCAGCGACAAGACTGGAATGTTTGATAAGGAAAATATCTTTATATTTCATGAAGGTATTCAAAACCTGCCATGGAATGACGCCAAGTCAGTACAGAGAGAAATATCATTAAAATTAAAATCCTATTAAGCCCATTAGAATAATATGATTAAATTGCTATTATATCTCCATACCGAATGAGATGGGAGAGTGAAGCATTATGACGCTGCAGCAGCTGCGCTATGCAGTGAAGATTGCGGAGGAAAAGTCCATGAACAGGGCCGCTGCGGCGCTCTATGTCTCGCAGCCGGCGCTCTCGAGCACCATCCATGACCTGGAGGAGGAGCTGCACGTCGAGCTGTTCGTCCGCTCGAACCGAGGCATCCTGATCACCCCGGAGGGTGAGGATTTCCTGAGCTATGCGCGGCAGATGGTGGAACTCTCGCGGCTCATGGAGGAGCACTACAGCCTTGATAAGGTCAGCCGGAAGAAATTCAGTGTGTCGATGCAGCACTATTCCTTTGCGGTCGAAGCATTCATGAAGATGGCGCGGGATTTCGGTCTATCTCAGCAAAGATCATCCGCTGGCTGGGAAATCTGAGATTGCCTTCGAGGAGCTCGCGCCTTACCCCTGCCTTTCCTTTGAGCAGGGAGACAGGAACTCCTTCTATTTCGCGGAAGAGGAGGAGATGGAGATCGGTTATATCCGGCGGCGCAACATGCCGCTGAGCCGTCTGGGCAAACGCTACCTGAATATTCTGAAGCAGTATCAGAAGCCGGAGGAATAAAGGAAAAAGCAATGTGACGCTTTCGTCAGGAGGTTTCCAAAATGCCAAAAAAGAGAATAAATTCAGGGAATATGATATTTCCACGCAGGCCGTACATACCGGGACGGATTATGATGAGGGGACCGGTGCCGTCCGCAGGCCGCTGCACATGGCGAACAGCTACAGGCTGCCAGACGACCTTTCTGAGGTCAATTATTCCTCGACCGATCTTCTTATGTATTCCCGGAACGGCAATGCCAACCAGCACTGGCTGGAGGAAAAGGTCGCGGCCCTGTATGGCGAGGACGACGCTATCGTCCTCGCAAGCGGAGTCGGTGCGCTTCATGCGCTGTTCTGGACGCTATTGAAATCAGGGGATCGGGTGCTGTATCCGAAGGTCAGCTATATGGCGGTTTACCGCATGTTTCATGAGCTGTTTAACAAAAAATTCGGCGTGGAAACCGTGATGTGGATATGACAGGTCTGGAAGCAGTTAAAAAGGCAATCACGCCGGGAACCCGGCTTGTCCATATCGAAACGCCGGACAATCCGACGGTGGGTATTACAGACATTGAAGCAATTGCAAAACTTGCCCACGAAAATGGTGCCGTCCTGCTGCTTATCATGGGAATCTTTATGATCCAGAACAGCCTTGTCCTGACAGGCTTTACTGTCTCACCGGAAGGCATGGACACAGATGGGGCTGTTGTCTCAAGCATTGAGAGAGACGTCCAGAATGTGACGACAACGCTTCATGCCAATGGCTATGTGAGTTTACGCCGGAGGAAGAGGGGACATACACCTATTCCTGCTGGATGGGAATGCTGAAAAATACGATTACGGTCGTTGAAAAATAATGAGCAGACAGACGAGCACCATGGCCATGCTGACCAGGATGATGATCGGGTGGCTGCCACGGGGCTGCGGTGGGTCTTGCAGCAATAGCTTTCTGTTATTATGGGCAATCATTCGCAGGAGAGTGTGGTGCGATCTGTCCGGTTGACACCATGACAAAGCTGATTAAGATTCCCGCCGCAAAGCCGAAAGTGTGAACCAGAAATGCACTGACACTCGTGTTTGCGAACACAAAATATATCAGAACGATGATAACATCCGGCCTGTACCATGCCGGATGGAACCGCTTCGGAAACCGGAGATGACACACAAGCAGGCAGGCAATCAGCGCAAAAATTCCGCTTGACGCGCCAATGTCGTAGAGCTGTTCCGAGATAACGACAGAATACGCGATTTCCGAGAGGATACCGCCGGACAGAAACAGAAAGACCATCTGCCTGTTTTTTAAAAACGGAGTAAGCAGAGAGCTCACCGAGAGCAGGGTGACGGAATTGGCTAACAGATGTCCGAGGTTGTAGTGTAGGAACAGGCAGGTAAAATAACGGTAATACTCTCCGCCAAGATACTGTATACCGGTGGTTCCATAGTATAAAAAAAATATTCTCTACACGCTGCGACGCAAGAAAGATTACGCTGAGCAGTATGACAAGGCTGATCGCGATCGCGTTGCGGCGTCCCCATTCTTTGATTTTGTTCATATCAGATCTTCCTTTCGATCTGGAATCTGTACAGATCTGTAAAAAAGTCCGGATTATCCTCAAAATACGCATTGTGTCCGTGTGTGCGGCACAAGCAAATACATTTATTATATTGTACAGGATATTTCCCAGAGCGGCAAGCGTCCAGCGTCGATCATGCGACACTTATCGAGTATTGTTGCTTGATGAATGTATCGCAAAAGAATAAAATACAGTCAAGCAACAGGTGTTGCACGAAAATATAAACGGAGGACGAAAAAGATGGAAAACAGTGCATTGGAGAATCTGAAAACACGCAGGAGCGTCCGGAGCTTCAGCAGCAGGGCGGTGGAGCAGGAGAAGCTGGACGCCATTCTGGAGGCGGCCACTTACGCGCCGACCGGGATGGGGAAGCAGTCCCCGGTGATCGTCCTGGTCAAGGATCCGGAGACGCGGGATAAGGTCAGCAAACTGAACGCCGGAGTAATGGGCAGAGAAATGGACCCCTTTTACGGCGCACCGGTGGTAGCGATCGTGTTCGGCAACAAGGAGTCCGTACCGACCTGGTTTGAGGACGCCTGCCTGGTCGCCGGGAATCTTCTGAACGCGGCCCATGCGGTCGGTGTGGATTCCTGCTATGTCTACCGGGCGAAGGAGGTATTTTCTTCTGCGGATGGGCAGGCGCTCATGAAGGAATGGGGGCTGAGAGAAAATTACGTCGGCGTGGCGAACTGTATTCTGGGATACGGCGAGGGAGAAACTCCGCAGCCCGCGCCGCGCAAGGCGGATTATATTAAGATCATCTGAGAAGACGGCAATCCAGGCAGAGGGAGACTGCATGGAGAGGAAAAGGAGAACTCGAATGGTGGTGTTGCTCAGCATAATCGGAATACTTGCCATTGCGGTGATCGTCATCCTGCTCTATTACAACCAGGCCTTTCCAGAGGCGCAGGAAATCGCGGAGGAGATGGAGCTGATCGACGGCGATTACTGGTTTCACGGGGACAGCGATGTAGGCTTTATTATCTTCGCGGGTGCGAAGACGGACGAGCGGGCCTATGCGTATATGGCGAAGCTGCTGTATGAGGAGGGATACACGGTGGTGGTTTCGAAGCAGCTTTTCCACCTGAGCGCGTTTGGGGCGAAGCACGGGCTGGAGGTCATCGCATCCAGTCCGCAGATCAAAAAATGGATTCTGATCGGCCACTCGCTCGGAGGAATGCCTGCCAGCCGGATCGCCGCCGCGCAGCCCGAAAAGCTGCTTGGCGTGGCGCTTCTGGCGACTTACGCGTCTGTGGATCTGTCGGAGCTCGACATTTCCGCGATCCGTATTACCGCGGAAAACGATGGCGTCATGAACAATGAACGCATGGAAAATTATAACGGGAATCTGCCGGAAAATTCCGTCAATATTGTGCTGGAGGGTACGAACCACCAGGGATTTGCGGCATATAAATCGGCGTCCGGACGCGACGGGGCGGCTTCCATCTCCTGGCAGGAGCAGAATGAACAGAGCGTGCGGCTGATCTTGGATTTTTTCGCGGAGCAGATTGAGACAGTTTCTGAATGAGGGAAATGCGCGGATCGCGAGGGCAGACTGTATATTGATGAAGCTGGGTGCGGACGGTTTTCGGCCAATGTTCGTACTGTCAGCCAAAGGACAGTGGAATGGTGACTTTCATAAAAGAAAAGCCCGGGGCAGAAGATATGGAGCGGGCTGCACAGATCATTGGCACATTGGGAGAGGATTCCCAGCAATGCCTGACTCTGAACGCGGAAAGCAGTTATTTTTTCGGGGAAAAGGCCTGCGGCGTCGTTCCCTATACGCTGACAGGGAGGCGTTCCATGAGTCAGGGCGACCCGGCCTGCCGCACAGGGGACATGGGGCGTCTGCTCGATGAATACCTTGCCTTTTGCCGGGAGAGAGGATACCGGGCAGTGTTCAATTCGGTCAGCGCCGACGTGGCAGATCTGTTGAGGCAGAGGAATTTCTGCGTGCTGCAATATGGCGAGGAGGCACTTCTCGACCTGAAGAGCTATTCCCTGTCCGGCGGAAAGAAAGGCGCTCTGCGCAGAAACGTGGCGAAGCTGGACCGGGCCGGTATCACGCTGGAGGAATACTGCCCGGAGACTGCCCGCGACCCTTCTTTGGAAAAGGAGCTCTTTGAACTGGAGGAGCAGTGGTTTGCAGACAAAAAGCTGAAGCTCACCTACTCCATCGGCGGGCTGCAGTTTGAAAAGACATACGGCAGGCGGTATTTTGTCACCAGAGATTCCGGAGGGCAGATTCTGACGGCACTGTCCTTCCTGCCGTACAGGCAGGGGAGTGCATACTGCGTCGATGTGATGTACCGGAAGCTGGACGGGCCGACGGGGGTGATGGAGCATGCGATCATTTCTGCCGCCATGAAGATGAGGGATGAGGGCCTTAAAGAAGTCAGCCTGAATATCGCCCCGCTCGCGGGGATTGACACTGCGAGACCGGATATCAGCAGGCCGGAAAAGCTGATGGATGAGATCTTTAACAATATGGATTTTGGCTATGACTTCAAGAATCTTTATCGCTTTAAAAGCAAGTTCGACCCGAGCGCGTGGAAAACGCGCTACCTGGTCTACGACCACAGAATACCGCTTGTGAGGCTGGCGACCTCCATCACAAACACCAAGGGCGCGGCGGACGTTGGGCTTTATATGCAGTATAAGAGGTTTTTCGTCTCCCTGCTTCTGTTCCCGAACCGGTACAGGGAGCGTCAGGAATAAAATTCAGTGTTTTCCAGCATTTCCGGCCGGTACCAGTTCTCGAACAGCTTCTGGATGAGTTCGAGCAGGTCCTCGTCGGACAGGGCGTTTTTGTTTTGCAGATTGATTGAGATGGCGTAGAAAATACCATAAAAATAGATGTCCCGCACCACGCTTTTCCGGGGCGTATCGTTATCGCGTATATAAATATTGTTCGTCAGATTTTCTTTCAATCTCCTTAAAAAGTGGGAGCGGTTCTGCTCGGACAGCAGGATGCTCACGCGATCTTTGTTTTCCTGAAAGCAGCGGATGAGAATCTGAAAAAACTGCTTTTCGCCGATCTGATTCCAGCCCAGTTGCGCCTCCACCGCTTCATTTGTGCGTTGCAGGAACTGATCCTCGGCGTATTCCATCAGGGCGAAAACATCCTCGAAATAGCGGTAAAAGGTCGTGCGGTTGTAGCCGGCGAGGTTCGTGATCTCCCGGATGGTAATCTGATTGATATTCTTGATCTTTGCCAGCTGAAAGAAGGCACTGATAAAGGCTTCTCTTGTCGCGTCTGTGATTTCCGGCTGTTTTTTCATGAGTATTTTCCTTTCAGACAGAAGTACTGTGTATGCCGCCTGTGGTGCTATGGATATCTGGGAACATAAGGTCGGTTCCAGTCATTCTGTCTCTGATGTTTCTGTATTCACGTCCGCATTATACAACACATGTCGTCAAAAAACAAGAGGTGAATGCCCATCATGCGACAAATGTTGAGAATTGTTGCTTGATGAATGAAAGCCATCGTGATAACATACATCAAGCAACAAATGTCGCACTTGAGAACAGGAGGTTTTTCTATGCTTCATATTTTCCGGAACATGAAGGCTAAGGACCGGTGGCTGGCGCTTCTTTGCCTGCTGCTCGTCTGCGGCCAGGTATATTTCGATTTGCGCCTGCCGGACTACACGGCGGAAATTACGGTGCTGATCAGCAGTGAGGTCACAGAGCTCTCGCAGTACTATGCGGCGGGCGTGCGGATGCTTGCCTGCGCCCTGTGCAGCGCCCTTCTGACCGTGGTGGTCGGCTACTTTGCAGCCATGATCGCGGCGGATTTTTCTTTTGATATCCGGGCGAAGGTCTTCAACAAGGTTGCGGCGATGGGCAGCGGGGAGATCAAGAAATTCTCCACCGCCAGCCTTATTACCCGTACCACGAACGATATTACGCAGATCCAGATGATCATCGCCATGGGTCTGCAGATGATGCTGCGCGCTCCCATCATGGCGATCTGGGCGATCGTCAAGATCGTCGGGAAGAGCTGGCAGCTCTCCGCGGTCGTCGCGGCGGCGGTCGCCATCGTGGTGGTATCGCTGGTCACGCTGCTGGCGGTTATGATCCCGAAGTTCCGCATTGTGCAGCGGCAGATCGACGATGTGAACCGCATCACAGAAGAGAATTTAAGCGGTATCCGCGTTGTCCGCGCGTTCAACGCGGAGCAGTACCAGGAGGAGAAGTTCGAGACGGCGAATAGCAGCCTGATGCGGACACAGCTCTTTACCGGACGGGGTATGGCGTTTCTTTCCCCGATTATGATGTTCGTCCAGAGCTGCGTGAGCGTCGGTATCTACTATGTCGGGGCCATGCTGATCAACGCGATTGACGTCCCGCTGGGCGGCGAGGCGGAGGCGATTGCGACTTCCGTCTCCGCCCGCTCGCTGCTGCTCGGCGAGGTCGTCTCCTTCAGCTCCTATGCCCTGTATGTGATCATGGCCTTCGTCATGCTGCTGATGATCTTCATGCTGCTGCCCCGCGCGCAGGTCTCCGCGAACCGCATCAATGAGGTGATCGACGCAGAGATCGCGGTGCAGGAGGGCGCGGAAACCGCGTCGGAGGAGAGCGGAAGCGTCGAATTTAAAGACGTGTCGTTCCGCTACCCGGACGCCTCGGAGGACTGCCTGAAGCATATTTCCTTTACTGCGGAGAAGGGCGAGACGGTCGCCTTTATCGGCGCGACTGGATCCGGAAAATCTACGCTTGTGGGGCTGATCGCAAGGCTTTACGACGTGACGGAGGGAAGCGTCCTGGTGGACGGAAAGGATGTCTCCGCGTACAGCTTTGAGACGCTTTACAAAAAAATCGGCTATATTCCGCAGAAGGCGACGCTGTTCGCCGATACCGTGGAGGGCAACGTCAGTTTCGGGAACAGTGGACCTAAAAAGACGAAGGACGATGTGGAGAGGGCACTGGATATCGCGCAGGCGACGGACTTTGTCCAGAAGCTGGATGGAGGACTGAAAAGCCGGATCTCGCAGAGCGGCTCCAATATCTCCGGCGGGCAGAAGCAGCGCCTCTCAATTGCGAGGGCCATCGCGAGGAAGCCGGAGATCCTGATCTTCGACGATTCCTTCTCGGCGCTGGACTATAAAACAGACCGGGCGCTGCGGGGACGGATCAAAACCGACCTCAAGGGGACGACCTGCCTGATCGTCGCGCAGCGGATCGGAACTATCCGGAACGCGGACCGGATCGTGGTGCTGGACGACGGCGAGATCGCCGGGATCGGCACACATGAGGAACTGATGAAGAACTGTACTGTCTATCAGCAGATCGCCCTGTCGCAGCTTTCCGCAGATGAGCTTGCGGCGAATGCGTAAGGAGGTGCGTAAATATGCCAGAATCAAATAACAGTTACCGGTCATCCGCGCGAAGCGGCGCACCGATGAGGAGAGGCCCTATGGGACGAGGCCCGATGGGCGGTATGGGCGGCGGAAAAGCAAAGGATACCAGGGGCGCCCTGTTGAATCTTCTTTCTTATGTCAGCGGACAGAGGGGGATCATTCTCTTCGCGCTCATACTGGCCGCGGTCGGCGCGGTCTTTACCATCATCGGCCCGAATCAGATCAGCCGCCTGACCAACTATATTTACGACGGGCTTTCCGGCGTGATCGACATGGACGGAATCCGCAGCGTGGCGCTGCTGCTGGTGGGCATTTATTTCCTAAGCGCCCTTTGCAGCTTTACACAGAACTTTATTATGCAGACCGTGACGCAGAGGACCGCGAAACGGCTGCGCGGGGATATCAGCAGCAAGATTAACCGCCTGCCGCTCAAGTATTTCTCCGGAAACGCTGCGGGTGATGTACTCTCGCGCATGACCAACGACGTGGACATGATCGGGCAGGCCATGTCGAACAGCCTGTCGAACCTTGTCACAGCGGTCGCGCAGTTTATCGGCTGCCTGATCATGATGTATTACACCGACTGGGTGCTGGCGACGACGACCGTGGCAGCGACCCTCATCGGCATTATCCTGATGGTGCTGATCATGAGCCGTTCGCAGAAATATTTTACGGCCCGGCAGGAGAGTCTTGGTGTGCTGAACGGCTATATTGAAGAGATGTATACCGGCCACGATGTGATCCGTATCTTGAACGCGGAGGATGAGGTGCGGGAAAAATTCTCCTCCATGAATCAGGCGGTCCGGAGCGCGAACTTCCGCTCCCAGTTCCTGTCCGGCCTGATGCAGCCTCTGATGACATTCATCGGGAACCTGGGCTATGTGGCGGTCTGTGTGGTGGGCGCTTCCCAGATTATCAATGGCAGGATCACCTTTGGCGTGATCACAGCCTTCCTGATCTACACGCGCCTGTTTGAGTCGCCGCTGCGCCAGATCTCGCAGGCGATGACGCAGGTGCAGTCCTGCGCGGCGGCCTCCGAGCGCGTCTTTGAGTTCCTCGCGGAGGAGGAGATGGAGGATGAATCCGCGAAGACAGGGCGTATCGACAAGGTGCGCGGCGAGGTGGAGTTCCGCCATGTGAAATTTGCCTACCCGAACGCGCCGGAGAAGGAGATCATCCACGATTTCAGCGTCAGGGTGCAGCCCGGGCAGAAGGTGGCAATCGTCGGGCCGACCGGCGCGGGCAAGACCACGATGGTCAACCTGCTGATGCGCTTCTTTGAGCCGACGGGCGGAACGATTTTGATCGACGGGGTTCCGACAGAGAATATCCCGCGGAGCAACGTGCACAGCCAGTTCGGCATGGTGCTGCAGGATACCTGGCTCTTTGAGGGCACAGTCCGCGAGAATCTTCTTTATAATACAAAGGGCGTCACGGAGGAGCAGATGATCGGGGCCTGCAAGGCCTGCGGTATCCACAGCTTCATCCAGGCGCTGCCGAAGGGCTACGACTCGGTGTTGAAGGACAACACGGCGATCTCCGCGGGGCAGAAGCAGCTGATGACGATCGCTCGGGCGATGATTCAGAACAGCCCCATGCTGATCCTCGATGAAGCGACTTCCAGCGTGGACACCCGGACGGAGATGCTGACGCAGCAGGCGATGGACCAGCTGACGGACAAGCGCACCAGCTTTGTGATCGCGCACCGCCTGTCCACGATCAAGAACGCGGACATCATTCTCGTCATGCGCGACGGCGATATCGTGGAGCAGGGGAATCACGAGGAGCTGCTTAAGCAGAATGGCTTCTACGCAGAACTCTACAACAGCCAGTTTGAGCAGGCGTCGTGAGGCAAATCGAATGAAAACAGAAAATCAGAAACCGGGCGCTGATTTTCTTTCGGGGGATGACAGTGGTGCGGAACTGCTGGAAGACCATGAAATTCTGGAGGGAGTCAGTATAGAAGATCCCGTGCGCTGGTATTTGAAGGAAATGGGTTCTTTTTCCCTGCTTTCTCCGGAAGAAGAAACAGAACTGGCCCGGAAGGCCGCCGAAGGAGAAGCGGAAGCGAAGGAAAAAATGATCGACGCGAACCTGCGTCTTGTGGTATGCATTGCAAAAAAATATACGAATCACGGCATTGCGTTTCTCGATCTCATTCAGGAAGGAAATATCGGCCTGATGAGGGCAGTAGACAAATATGATTATACCAAAGGATACCGGTTCAGCACTTACGCGACATGGTGGATCCGTCAGGCGATCGAACACGCGAGCGTTGAAAGCAGCCATACCATCCGCATCCCTGTTCATGTCAACAGGAGGATTCATCACGTACTCAAGGTTCAAAAGGCTCTTACCGTGGACCTTGGTCATGAGCCCTCCTCTTCGGAAATAGCCAAAAAGCTTCATATGACTGTCAGAGAGGTGGAACAGATGTTGTCATGGTCAAATGAGACCGTCTCTCTGGACAGTCCCGTGAGTGAAGAAACAGACGCAAAACTGGAGGATCTCGTGGAAGATGAATCGGCAGTTTCCCCGGAGGAAACCGCTGTATATGCCATGCAGCAGGAGGAAATAAGCAAAGTATTGGATGATACCTTGACGGAGAGAGAGCGGGAAGTCATCCGCCTTCGTTTTGGCTTTGTCAGTGATCGCGTATGGACGTTGCAGGAAATAGGGAAGCATTACCACATTACGCAGGAGCGGGTGAGACAGATCGAAGAGAAAGCATTGAATAAGCTGCGACCGTCTCTGCTGAGAGCATGAGAAAAGTCGCCGATATGATCTTCGAGGCGGATCTGAATATCCGGGCGGATGCGGCGGAGGTTTTCGATGCGGTTTTAAATGGATAAAGAGGAGAGGGCGTATGAACCTTTTTAAAAGAGGCCAGAATGTGGATCAAATACAGCAGTTGGCCAATTATATTGACGAAAGCCACAGTATGGTCGCCATCACTGGCGCGGGTATTTCCCTTGCCGGAGGGGGCGTGACGTACAGCCAGCTCTCCCAAACGGTTCGGAAGGGCAGTTTTGGAAGCGATGAATTTCTGCGCGCTTACGTCAGGACGATGCACAGTTATAAGCCCAGCTACAGCCACTATGCGCTGCGCGACCTGGAAGCAGCCGGAAAACTGACGGGTATCATCACGACAAATGAGGATTGTATGCATACGATGGCCGGTTCCAAAAATGTGGCGGAAATTCAGGGAGGGTTTCAGGTCAACCGATGCTCAAAATGCGGCCGTCATTATGACGGGTATGAAATCTGGGAGCAGAAAGATCTGCCCAGATGCGAATCGTGCGGCGGCAGGATTCTTCCCTGGGAGCTTTACAGCCACATCAGTCTCTGGGAGGAAGGCGTACAGAAAGCAAGGAAATGGATTTCAAAGGCGGATCTGATCCTTGTGATCGGAACGAACGGTTATTACGGAGGCGCGTATTGGGATTACCGGAGAAGGGATGCCGTGATTGTGCAGATCAATCCGGGACATACCAGTTTTGACCAGGTCGCGGACCTGAATATCCGGGAAGCGTGCGATGATGTATTT
>MSHD01000006.1:1001-2398 GCA_001941045.1 Lachnospiraceae bacterium Zagget2 | reverse complement strand
GCCGGTATACCGTTGCCATCACCGGAGCCGGGATCTCCTTCTCCGCAGGCGGCATGAACTTTGACCATGAAAATGTGTCGGAGCTTTTGCCGCTGGCTTCGGAGGATACGCTCCGGAACGAACCGGATAAATATTATAAACTGCTCGATCACGCTTTCCTGCACTCCATGTTTGCCAATGAGCCGTCGTATGCGCATAAGCATTGAGAAGTCTGGAGATCAATGGACTTCTGCAGGGAATTATCACAACCAACGTGGACTGTATGCACACGATAGCCGGTTCGGAAAATGTATTTGATCATTCACAAAAATTTTCCATGTGCCGAATCTAATCCATGATTGAATTCGTTGATTCTGATTGCTATAATACAAAGTAATTTCGAGCAACAGAGTTCATTTGGACTGTGGAAGAAACGGGGGGGAAAGAGAATGATTCTGGAGATAGATGATATTAGCGTCAATATTTATCAGCATGGCGAGAAAGGCTCCTGTTTTTATGTGGCTGAAGCCGATCGTGAAGATGGGAGCGTGGATAATCTTGCTGGGCAACTGGCTGAAAAAGCCGGGGGTGCAGCTTATTCACTGATTGTGTATGAGGTGGCTGACTGGAATTCACAGCTTTCTCCCTGGCCTGCAAGAGCTGCGTTTGGAGAAGAGATGTTTGCCGGCGGAGGCGCGGACACTCTTGCCTGGCTGACTGACAAATGTATCCCCCGGCTGAAAGAAGAGAAACTGATACCGGACGGTGTTCCACAGTATACAGCGGGATATTTCCTTTCCGGACTTTTTGCACTCTGGGCATTTCTGAAATCTGACATTTTTGATGGTGCGGCATCCTGTTCGGGGTCTCTCTGGATCGACGGCTGGATGGAATACATCAGAGACCAAAGGTTATCCAATAATGCCCTTATTTATCTGAGTCTTGGCAGTAAGGAAGAGCGGACGAAAAATCCGCTGATGTCCAAAGTCGGTGACTGTACGAGGGAAACCTATGAGAGTCTGAAGAAAAATCCTGCGGTGAAAAAGATTACCCTGCAATGGAACAAGGGTGGACATTTCACAGATACAGATGCGCGACTTGTGAACGGAATATTATGGCTTCTGCAGGCACAGCGGTACTGAAAGAAATTTATCACTGGTACCGCGACAGGATGTGCGGCGATATGAGGCTTTGGCAAAAATGCTGGTGGAATATATACCTGGGGTAGAAATATAATTGGAGTACAATAACGCAAAATATAACGAGTATCTGAATCGGAAAAGAACGGAAGAAGAATGACAGGAGGCTTTCTATGAAAATAAGACTTCTTGCTGTTGATATGGATGATACCTGTCTGAATCCGCGCAGCGGACATCGTACTTCCTTCAAACAAAGACGATGGCGTTGCGTATGCGATT
>MSHD01000006.1:562-955 GCA_001941045.1 Lachnospiraceae bacterium Zagget2 | reverse complement strand
GAAACAGTTCGCACTCTTTTCTGTTCGCACAGATTTGCTGAAAACCTTCAATAATACGAAATTTTGAAAAGCAGTAAGCCGGACATGTGCGACGTCTGCTGAACCTTGTGGAAATGAATACGGCCATTTGGCAAAATCCCCTGTGACAGCTTTCCGGAATATTTATCCGGATTTCTGCCGCAGGGGTTGATTTTCGCATGCAAAAGGGGTTTAACACAATCGGAGTATTGATTAATCTGATATTGTACCCGGCGAATCTGAGGCGCACTTCCCTGCATGCAGTTCCTTTAACAGGGATTGCAGTTCTTCTTTCAGAGCCTCCAGCGTCACCTGTTCCAGATTCGATTTCATGGCATCGACGGCGGACGCCATATGTGGATACAGGATCTGATA
>MSHD01000006.1:0-439 GCA_001941045.1 Lachnospiraceae bacterium Zagget2 | reverse complement strand
CCAGCTGCACACCGCCGTTTTTGCCGGCAGTCGCGATCAGCAGTCCGCTGTCGGATAATTCAAGAAATAAATTTCTGACTGTGACGGCATTGGCTCCGGTGCTTTCTGCAACCAGCGTGCTGGTCACACGTTTTTGAGGCGACAGAACCGTAACAAACAGCAGGGCGTGGACTGCCAGTGGGAATCGTTTACTGACGCGCATATTATCACATTCTTCCTTCGACATAAATATTGGATTGAGTATAACAGATTTATTCGGAAAAATCAAATGTAACTCTTGACATTACTTTTATACCACAATATAATGTAGCTACTTAGATTACATTAAGGAGGTAATTAGATGCAGACTTTAGATGCGATTGCGAAAAGAAAATCAACACGGGATTTTGAACCGGATAAGGCAGTTCCCGAGGAGATTATTGATACGATTGTAAAGGCC
>MSHD01000005.1:13546-65949 GCA_001941045.1 Lachnospiraceae bacterium Zagget2 | reverse complement strand
CTGCTCAGATAGCGCAGGAGAATAGGATCCCTTTTCTCTCATTATCTTTTTGATACAGGTATCAATATATGAATTTTTCAGGAAAAGCCAAAGCTTTTCAGGGAGTATGCGTTTGGCCGTCTCTTTTATGCCTTTTCTCCTTGAATCCATCCCTTTATCCCATTTCGTATATAGAAATGAGACATTTTCCTCCTGACTATCACGCCTGTAACTGCGTTCTCCAATAATCCAACGTTTCCTGAATCGTCTGCTCCAGCGAAATCTTCTGCTCCCAGCCTGTAGCTTTCTTCAGCTTCGCCGTATCTGCCTCTATAATCGGCACGTCCACAGGTCGGAGCTTCTCCGGATCTACCTTCACTTCCATTCCGACACGCGCCTTTGAGATAATCAGATCTAATATCTCCCGGATCTCCACTGCATGCCCGCTGCCCACATTGTAAGTCTCGCCGGCGCTTCCATGCTGAACCAGCAGTGCGTAGGCGCGAACCACGTCCCGAACATCGGTGAAATCCCTTTTCGCTTTCAGATTTCCCACCATAATAACCGGCTCTCTGAGTCCCTTTTCGATCTCCACAACCTGTTTGCAGAATTCTGAAACTACAAAGCGAGGGGCCTGTCCAGGGCCTATATGATTGAAGGCACGAACCATGATCAGCTCCATATCATACGCATCCGTGTAGATCTTTGCAATCATGTTCTGACATGCCTTTGTGGCCGCATAGATATTGCCGGGGCGCAGATAATTGTCTTCCCGGATCGGTATCTCTTCCGGAAGGACATGTCCATATTCCTCTCCGGATCCGATCAACAATACCCGAGGTCTGTAGTCCAGCTCCCGTACCGCGTCCAGCATATTCACGCTGCCCTTGACATTGATGTCGATCGTCAGTCCCGGATTCCTCCACGATACCGCTACGGAACTCTGCGCCGCCAGATGAAAGATATAATCCGGACGCAGCCTGCTCAGCAAATCTACAATCTCCTCTTTATTCAGAATATTCAGATCATGCACCCGGGCCCGGATGATATCCAGATGTTCATGCGGAAGCTTTGTCGCATATACCTCCATACCCTGACCATCTGACAGTTCTGCTGCCAGATAGGGCCCAACGAACCCTGCTGCTCCAATAATCAACGCTTTCTTCATCTGTCGCATTCTCCTGAATCCACATATTTCATGGAAAAATTCCAACACAACAAAGTAACTTTACCACAAGTCTATCGATTTATCAACTGTCAAAATCCTGATTTTGCGAAGCCCTGTACTTCCAGCATATCCGCCATATCGCCATATCATCTACCAGGTATCGTTTTGCCAGTCTCTTAGGGTCTTTTGTCAGTCGATACAGCCACTCCAGTCCCACTCTGCTCACCCAGCCCGGCGCGCGGGGTATATTACCGGCTTCAAAGTCAATCGTCCCCCCTATATGGAGCACGACCGGCACATGAAAATTGTCGCGATTCCGATAGAAGAATTTCTCCTGTTTCGGACAGCCCAGGCCGAGTGCCATAATCTGCGGTTTTGCGCGCTCGACAAGACGAAAGATATGCTCCAGTTCCTCTTTATTCTCTTCAAATCCAAAAGGTGGGGAATATGTCCCTGCAATCTGCAGCCCCGGGTATTTTCTTTGCAGATTCTTTGCCGCTCTCACAGCCACGCCTTCCGCTGCACCCAGCAAAAAAATACGATAGCCCTTCTGCGCCGCACGCTCACAGACTCTCGGAAACAGATCCGATCCTGAGACCTTCTCGATGATGGGAGTACTCAGCCACCTGCTGATCCATATCAAAGGCTTTCCATCCGTTGTGATCAGAGCTGCATTTTCATAGATTTCCCGAAGGAGCGGATCCTTTTCCATCTGTACAATGTGGTCCACATTTGGCGTCACTACGTACTGATTCATACCTGAGCAGACCATGCGGTCTATCTCATCCACGGCTTCTTCCATCGTGACATTGTCGATCTGTGTGTTTAAAAATTTTATTCGATTCTTCATACTGGTCACTGCTTTCAAAGAATGTTCAGTTCCCGGCAAAGCTGCCTTGCCGAGGACTTGTAAGAATATCTTCTGCTATAGGTAATAAGCTCCTCTCGCGCCGGGAAGACATGCCCGCTTTCCAGACACCGTGACAGCGCTGCCTTCAGGCTTTCCCGATCATCGCTGCGAAAATACTCCGCCTTCTCCCCCAATACCTCCCGCAGCACTTCAAGATCAGAGCAGAGTACAGGCACACCGGAAGCCATTGCCTCCAGCGGCGGAATTCCAAATCCCTCATAGCGCGATGGAAAGACAAAAAGCTTCGCGTGGGCATAAAGCATGGGTAAATCCTGTTCCTCTACATATCCTGTAATGTGGATTCTCTGAGCGATCGTCTGCGGGATATTCCCCAGAACCTCATCCAGCTTCCAGCCCTTTCTCCCCGCCAGGACAAGATCGTATTCACAGCTCCCCTCCCCGATCAATTCCGCAAACGCCTGCAAAAGCAGCTGCAGATTCTTTCTCGGCTCCAGAGTAGACAGGCATAGAAGGTATTTTTCCGGGAGCTCATAGACCTCTCGCACCTTTTCCCAGGAGCTTTCCGGTTCTTCATACAGATCATCAGACACCGCGCAGTACACAATGCTTATTTTTTCCCGTGCGACTCCGAGAATCTTCTGTATTCTTCTACTGCTGAATTCCGATATGGTTACAATTCGTTCACTGTGTTTTACAGCATTTCGATACATAATTCTGAAATAGCAGGCCATCTTTCCGGTCATGGCATCCGGGCAATCCCAGCATCCCATATCAAAAATGGTATTAACCATACCTTTTTTGCGCAGAAAAAACGGTGCCGGGAAGGCCGGGAAGAAAAAAATATCGGCTTTCAGCTTTCGCAAAGCGCCATACAGCGTTATCTGATAAAACCAGAGCTTATTTCTACGAGGCAATACCAGCATATCAATCATCGGGCAATCCTCATATTCCTTAAATGCCCCATAAATTTCTTCCTTGAATACCAGTATGTATTGATTGCTTTTGTTTTGCCTGAGCATCTCCTCTGTCACGTTCAGCGCAAATCTTTCAATCCCCGTGAAATTATCAGCAAGTGAGGTGAGATCAACCGCTATCTTCATCTTAATCCTCTTTTCCATCTCCTCCTGAAGGAGTCAATTTCAGCCAAAACAGCTGTTTTTCCCTCGTCTTTCCGCGTTATTCGTCTTTTTTCAAAAAAAATTTCGTTTCAGCGACATTTTTTTTCATATATATCGTGGTAATTTTTGTCACTTTTGGTTAAAATTAATGTATTGCCCGCCGATCCAGGGCAAAATAAAATTAATGAGGGAGGGTTTCCCATGAAGAGATCGGATATTCCATTAAACAGGTACGCGAGCACATTCGTCAAAGAGGCACGGCTGCGCAGACATCTTTCGCAGGATCAGATGGCTGAGCTTCTGAACATCTCTGCGAGATGTTATCAGACCTTTGAGGAAGGGCGCTGCGGAATTGGCGGACAGACGCTCTGTCGTCTGCTTGTCCTGCTCACCGAAGATGAGCGGAATGCGTTCGTGAACGGCCTGTTAACAGAAGTGTGGCCTTTCTGAAGGGAAGTCGCGGCGAAGGAAGCCCCTTTAAGGGGCTTCCTTCTACTCTGCGCCCTTTCCGCCCAGAACCACCAGGATCGTCTTGCATATGATCTTGATATCCAGCGCGATCGACCAGTTGTCTATATACTCCAGGTCGAGCTTCACGACCTCGTCAAAGTCCTTGATATTGCTTCTGCCGCTCACCTGCCACAGGCCGGTGATTCCGGGGCGGAAGCTGATCCGTCTGCGCTGCCAGAATTCATACTGGCTGTATTCATCCACGGTCGGCGGCCGGGTCCCTACAAGGCTCATATCGCCCTTCAACACATTCCAGAACTGCGGAAATTCATCCAGGCTCGTCTTCCTCAGGAATTTTCCTACCTTTGTGACGCGCGGATCGTCCTCCATCTTGAACATGGGGCCGCTCATCTCATTTTGCTCCATCAGTTCCTTCTTGCGCTCTTCCGCGTCCATATACATGGAGCGGAACTTGTAGAACTTGAAGGTTCTGCCATTCTTGCCCACACGCTCCTGCCTGAAGATCAGCGGTCCGGGCGATTCCAGCAGAAGGAAGGGAGCGATGACAACAGCCAGCACTGCGGTGACGGCAAGTCCCACCAGGGAGCCCATGATGTCCATCGCCCGTTTGAGCAAAATCATCCGATAGTCAAGAAGGCGGCTGGAAAAGGCGACCACGTTATAGCCCTCCAGCTGATAAATCCTTTTTTCTCCACTGAATCCGAGGTCAAACAGATCCAGATTCAGATTTACCACAAGACCCATCTTTTCGAATTCCAGGATCATCTTTTTCAGCGCCATCTCGTGCTGCTGGATCGAGGATCCCTGGATGAAGACTTCGTCCACCACCAGTCTCGACGCGAAATCCAGATAATTTTCTTCCCTGCAGGCCACCGGAATACCCAGGAAGGTCTCCATATCCTCCTGTGCGTCCAGAAGGATGATTCCGGCTATCGCCCACTCCGTCTCTTTTGATTTCCGGAAGCTATCCACGACCGCCTGAATTCGCTCGCTGTCGCTGATAATCAGGATCTCTTTCTGCTTCTGTACATTGACGTGGAACAACTTTTTACGGTTACGAACCATGAGGTGGACAAACCACGTCAAAGGCACGTCAATGCAGAAAAAATAAAGCGTCATCAGACGGGATATCATAAAATCCGTCTTGATGACAAAGCTGAAAAAGACCATGCAAATGGCGACAGACGCGCTGTATTTGAGACAGACAAGCAGCTCACGGTATCTCCCCCGTTGAAAGAATCCGTCTTGCACTTTCAGAAAATAAAAGATAGTAATGTGGATCAGGATGGCGGCCACACAGGACAGACGGATATTGTCAGACATCTCCCACTGCGCGACACTGCCATAACGTATCATCCCCGACAGAAAGAGACTGACCAGGATGACAACACCATCCATCACGCACAAAACCATCTCAAATATCTGATTTTTCTTTCGATACATATCTGCCTCCGGCTTTCAGCAGTATTTTCAGTCTCTTTGGAAGATATCTCTGGTATATACCTTCTCCTGCACATCATCCAGCTCGCTGTCATAGCGGTTCGCGATGATCGCGTCGCACATATCCTTGAAGCGCCGGAGATCGTTGACAACAAGGCTGCCGAAGAAACGGCTGCCCTCCTCGAGCGTCGGCTCGTAGACCACGACCTCCGCGCCCTTCGCCTTGATGCGCTTCATGACGCCCTGGATCGAGCTCTGGCGGAAGTTGTCGCTGTTTGCCTTCATCGTCAGGCGATAGACGCCGACGCACACCTGCCGGCCCGGCAGACCGTTGCGCCCGTTCGCCCCCTCAAAGTAGCCGGCCTTCTCCAGCACCCGGGTCGCGATGTAGTCCTTCCGCGTGCGGTTCGCGTCCACGATGGCCTGGATCAGATTCTCCGGCACGTCTTTATAATTTGCGAGAAGCTGCTTGGTGTCCTTCGGCAGGCAGTAGCCGCCGTAGCCAAAGGACGGATTGTTGTAATGTGTGCCGATCCGCGGATCGAGACATACGCCGTCGATGATATTGCGCGTGTTCAGGCCGCGCACCTCCGCATAGGTATCCAGCTCATTGAAATAGGATACGCGCAGTGCAAGATAGGTATTGGCGAAGAGCTTCACCGCCTCCGCCTCGGTCGGCGCCATATAGAGCGTCGGGATATCTTCCTTGATCGCGCCCTCCTGCAGCAGTCCTGCGAAGACTTCCGCCGCCTTCTTCAGATCGTCGCGGCCCTCCGGCACACCGACGATGATGCGCGAGGGATAGAGATTGTCATAGAGCGCCCGGCCCTCCCGCAGGAACTCCGGCGAAAACAGAAGATTTTTACAGTGATACTTTTCATACATCTTCTCCGTGAATTCGACAGGAACCGTGGACTTCACGACCATGACCGCCTCCGGCCGGCACTCCATGACCAGCCCGATCACCTGCTCCACAGAACTGGTGTCAAAATAATTCCGCACCGGGTCGTAATTGGTCGGCGTCGAGATGATCACGTAATCCGCCTGGCTGTAGGCCGCGCGCGCATCGGTCGTCGCCGTAAGATCGAGTCTGCCCGAAGCGAGGTATTCCTCGATCTCCTTATCCACGATCGGGGACTTCCCCTGATTGATGAGATCAACCTTCTCCTGCAGAATATCGACCGCGCGCACCGCATGGTGCTGCGCGAGCAGCACCGCGTTCGACAGACCGACATAGCCGGTACCCGCGATCACAATATTGTACTTTTCCTTTTTTAAATTGTCTTTCATCGTACTCATGGCACTATTCTACTATCAAAAGACCACAGATGCAAGCAAAAATCCGCCCGCCGCACACATGCGACGGACGGATTCGTCAAGGGGAGGATAAGTATTTCATTTCTCTTCGGTACAGTTACAGTATGCCCGCCCGTCGTGAAGACTATACAGTACGACTCAATTTTTTCGAAAATGCTTGTTATGTAGTTTTTATTACTATATAATGGGTGCAGAGGTGAATATTATGACGATAGATACGAATGATATCCTGAACAGCATCCTGGAGAGTCTGGAGCACATCGACTATATCCGTCCCGGCGAGATTCCTAATATCGACCTGTACATGGATCAGGTGACGACTTTCATGGAGGAGAACTTGAGTCGCGCGAAGCGTTACCCGGACGACAAGATTCTGACGAAGACCATGATCAACAATTACGCGAAGAACCGGCTGCTGCCCGCTCCGGTGAAGAAGAAATATTCGAAGGAGCACATGCTGCTCCTTATCTACATCTATTATTATAAGTCCTTCCTGTCCATCGGCGACATTCAGAAGCTGCTGGAGCCGCTGACCTCGCGCTATTTCCATAACGAGGGCGAGCCGGACATGGAAACGATCTATGAGGAGGTGTTCAGCCTCGAGAAGGGGCAGATCGAGCGGATGAAGGCCGATCTCATCGAGAGCTGGCGCATCTCCGGTGAGACGTTCCAGGACACGTCTGAAGAGGACCGGCAGTTTCTCCAGACCTTTTCCTTTATCTGCATGCTGAGCTTCGACGTGTATGTCAAGAAGCAGGTGATCGAAAAGCTGATCGACGAGTTCGCGGCTGAAAATACAGACCATTAAAAAAGAGCCTCACGGCTCTTTTTTCTGCTCCATTCTCCGGAACACCATATCGTAGGCGTCGTTTCCATAGTTCAGCGAGCGGTTCACGCGGCTGATCGTTGCCGTGGAGGCGCCGGTCTTCTGGGCGATCTCAAGATAAGTCTTCTTTTCACGCAGAAGCCGCGCCACCTCATAGCGCTGCGCGAGGGACTGGATCTCATTGATTGTACAGACGTCCTCGAAGAAGGCATAGCATTCCTCGAGGTTCTCCAGGCTGAGAACCGCCTGGAACAGTCCGTCGGTCATCTCATTTTTTATTTTCTTATTCATATCCGCCCGGTTTCCTTCTTTCTTAAGCGGCCCGCGGTCCTTATCTGCGGATGATATCGCTCCTGCCCGGCCCGTTGGAGACCATCGTGATCGGGAATCCGATCTGTTTTTCTATAAATTCTATGTAATTCCGGCAGTTCTGCGGCAGGTCCTCGTACTTTTTGATCCCGCGGATCTCGCATTTCCAGCCCGGCAGCGTCTCATAGACCGGCTTTGCCTTTTCGAGCAGCGGCGTCGTCGGGAACTCTGTCGTCACCTGGCCGTCGATCTCATAACCGACGCAGACCTTGAGCTCGTCGAGGTAGCCGAGCACGTCCAGCACCGTGAAAGCCACGTCCGTCGTGCCCTGCAGCCGACAGCCGTAGCGGGAGGCCACGCAGTCAAACCAGCCCACTCTGCGGGGACGGCCCGTAGTCGCGCCGTACTCACCACCGTCGCCGCCGCGGCGACGCAGCTCCTCGGCCTCGTCGCCGAACAGCTCGCTGACGAATGCGCCTGCGCCGACCGCACTGGAGTAGGCCTTACAGACCGTGATAACCTGTTTGATCTCATAGGGCGGGATACCCGCACCGATCGCGCCGTAGGCCGCCAGGGTAGACGAGGAAGTCACCATCGGGTAGATGCCGTGATCCGGGTCCTTCAGCGTGCCGAGCTGGCCCTCAAGCAGGATATTCTTTCCATCCCTGATCGCCTGCCAGAGATACGAGGAGACGTCGCACACGTAGGGCGAGACCATCTCTTTATACTCCATCAGCTCCTGATAGATGTCGTCCTCCTTCAGCGCCGGCGCGTGATACAGATGCTCAAGCAGCACATTCTTGTTCGCCAGCACACTGCGGATGCGTTCGCGCAGCGCCTCCTCCTCAAGCTGCAGGTCACTCACCTGAAAGCCTATCTTCGCGTATTTATCCGAGTAGAACGGGGCGATGCCGGCCTTCGTGGATCCGAAGGATCTGCCGGCGAGCCGCTCTTCCTCGAGCTTGTCAAATAAAATATGGTAGGACATGACCATCTGTGCCCGGTCCGAGATGAGCAGCTTCGGCGCCGGCACGCCGCGCTCAATGACACCCTTCAGCTCCTGAAACAGCACCGGCACATTCAGTGCCACGCCATTGCCGATGATGCTCGTCGTATGGTCGTAAAAGATGCCGGACGGGAGGGTGTGCAGCGCAAATTTCCCGTAATCGTTGACGATCGTGTGCCCCGCGTTCGCTCCGCCCTGAAACCTCACGATGATATCGGACTCCTGGCCGAGCATGTCCGTAATCTTGCCCTTGCCTTCGTCGCCCCAGTTTGCGCCTACCACTGCTTTTACCATAATTTTTCTCCTCCATCTGGTGGCCTGCTGCGTTTCTGGCCACACTAAACCAGTATAGCCCAAAATTCCCCTCAAGTAAAGTATTTTCACCCGAAGTCGAAGATGGAGAGCTGATCGGACTCCGGCAGGCCCTCCAGCAGCCCGAGGTCGCCCATCAGGTCGATGACGGTCTTGCTGAGCTTCGTGCGATTCCGCAGGTCGTCGTGCGAGAGGAAGGGGCCCGCGGCGCGGCCCTCGACGAAGGCGTCCGCAGCCTTGTCGCCGAGGCCGTCGATCGTGGAGAGCGAGGGCATCAGCTTCCCGTCGATGATGCGGAATTTGCGCGCATCGGCCTCGTAGATGTCCAGCTTGTGGAACTCGTATCCCCGCGCGTACATCTCGAGCACGCTCATCATGTCTTTGAGCGTGTCCTTCTCCTTCTGCGTCAGATCGTCCTCCCGGCTTTTATAATCCTGGATATAGCGTTCCAGACGCTCGCGTCCCTGGCACATGAGCTCGTAGTTGAAGGCACTGGCGCGGATGCTGAAGTAGGCCGCGTAATATTCGAGCGGAAAATTGATCTTGCACCAGGCGATACGCCAGGCCATCATGACGTAGGCCGCCGCGTGCGCCTTCGGGAACATGTATTTAATCTTCTCGCAGGACCAGATGTACCAGTCCGGTACGCCGTGCGCGATCATCTCTTCTTTCCACTCCGGCCAGGTATCGCACTGCCCCTTCGCGACCTTGCCCTTGCGGACCGCCTCCATGATCTTGAAGGACACCTCGCTGTCGAGCCCTTTGCTAATCAGATAGGTCATGATATCGTCACGCGTACAGATCGCCGTGGAAATCGTCGCCTTGCCCTCCTGGATCAGGGTCTGCGCATTGCCGAGCCACACGTCGGTGCCGTGGGCGAGGCCTGCGATGCGCACTAGGTCGGAGAAATGCGTCGGATGCGTGTCCACAAGCATCTGCATCGCGAACTCCGTGCCGAACTCCGGGATGCCAAGGGAACCGAGCGGCGTCCCGCCAATGTCCTCCGGCCGGATACCGAGCGCCTCCGTGCTCTGGAAGAGCGACATCACCTGCGGATCGTCGAGCGGGATCTCGCGGGCATTGACGCCGGTCAGGTCCTCCAGCATGCGGATCATCGTCGGATCATCGTGTCCCAGGATGTCGAGCTTTAAGAGGTTATGGTCAATCGAGTGGTAGTCAAAGTGCGTCGTGATGATGTCGGTCGTCATGTCGTTCGCCGGGTGCTGCACCGGCGTGAAGGAGTAAATGCTCTCGCCGAGTGGCAGCACGATGATGCCGCCCGGGTGCTGTCCGGTCGTCCGGCGTACGCCGACGCAGCCATCGACGATGCGCTCGATCTCGCAGCGACGCTTCGGGACGCCGCGCTCCTCGTAGTAATTTTTGACGTAACCAAAAGCGGTCTTGTCCGCCAGCGTGCCGATCGTCCCGGCGCGGAAGGTCTGGCCGGTGCCGAAGATGACCTCCGTGTACTTGTGCGCGCGCGACTGGTAGTCGCCGGAGAAATTCAGGTCGATATCAGGCTCCTTATTTCCCTTGAAGCCGAGGAAGGTCTCGAAAGGAATGTCGAAGCCTTCTTTTTTCAGCTTTTCGCCGCAGCGCGGACAATTTTTGTCCGGCATATCGCAGCCGGCCATGCCGGCGTACTTCTTCACTTCGTCCGACTCAAAATCGCTGTAATGGCACTTCGGACAGATATAGTGCGGACTCAAGGGGTTGACCTCGGTGATGCCCGCCATCGTCGCCACCAGCGAGGAGCCGACGGAACCGCGCGAGCCGACGAGGTAGCCGTCCTCATTCGACTTCCAGACGAGCTTCTGCGCGATGATGTACATGACGGCAAAGCCGTTTCCGATGATGGAACGCAGCTCGCGCTCCAGGCGCTCGGTTACGATCTCCGGCAGTTCCTCGCCATAGATTTCATGTGCTTTCTTATAGCAGATCTCGCGCAGCGTCTTGTCGGAATCCGCGATGACCGGCGGACACTTGTCGGGCCGCACCGGCGAGAGATGCTCGCACATCTCGGAAATCAGGTTCGTATTGGTAATGACGACCTCCTCGGCCTTTTCAGCGCCGAGGAACTCAAACTCCGCGAGCATCTCCTCCGTCGTGCGCAGATAGAGCGGCGCCTGCTGGTCCGCATCCGAAAATCCCTTTCCAGCCATGATGATCCGGCGGTAGACCTCGTCCTCCGGGTCGATGAAGTGCACGTCGCAGGTCGCGGCCACCGGCTTGTGGAACTCCTCGCCGAGCCGCACGATCGTGCGCACGTTCTCGCGCAGATCCTCCTCGGAGCTCACCGGATTCTTTGAATCACGCAGCATGAAGGCGTTGTTCCCCAGCGGCTGGATCTCGAGGTAATCATAGAATTCCACGATACGCGCGATCTCCTGCCGCGGCGCGCCGCGCAGAATCGCCTGGTAGAGCTCTCCCGCCTCGCAGGCGGAACCGACGATCAGGCCCTCGCGGTATTTCTGCAGCTCGTTCTTCGGGATGCGCGGCCTGCGCGCGAAATAGTCGATATGCGACAGAGAAACCAGCCGATAGAGATTCACACGCCCGATGTCGTTCTTCGCGAGGATAATCACATGATAGGTCGGCAGCTTTTTGATGGCTGAGGCGTCCGCGCGCCCCAGCGCGTTCACATCGTCCAGCGTGAGGGCGTCCCGCTCGCGGAACATCTGCAGAAATTTCAGGAAGATTTCTGCCGTGCATGCCGCGTCGTCGACCGCCCGGTGATGATGGTCGAGCGGGATATTCAGCGCCTTCGCAACAGTATCCAGCTTGAATTTATTTAATTTCGGCAGCAGTACGCGCGCCATCGCGACGGTATCGCCGACTGTAAAGTTCGTCGAGATATTCATGCGGCGGCAGTTCTCCTCGATGAAACCCGCATCGAAGGAGGCATTGTGCGCAATCAGCACGCAGCCCTCGCAGAAGGACAGAAATTCCGGCAGTATTTCCTCGATGGGCGGCGCGTCCAGCACCATGTCGTCGCCGATGCCGGTCAGATCCTCAATCTCGAAGGGAATCGGCTCCTGCGGGTTGACAAAGGTGGAGAAGCGCTCCGTGATCTGTCCCGCCTCCACCTTCACCGCGCCGATCTCGATGATGCGGTTGTGCACGGCGGAGAGGCCCGTCGTCTCGAGGTCAAAGACCACATAGGAATCATCGAGACTCTGTCCCTTCGAATTCTCGACCAGCTCCTTCAAATCGTCCACGAGATAACCCTCGACGCCATAAATGACCTTGAAATCCTCATCCTTGGAGATCGTGTGACTCGCCTCGGTGAAGGCCTGCACGCAGCCGTGGTCGGTGATCGCGAGCGCCGGCATGCCCCAGGCCTTCGCGCGCTTCAGAAGCACCGCGGCGTCGGTCACGCCGTCCATGTCGCTCATCTTGGTGTGGCAGTGGAGCTCGACCCTCTTTTTGACGGAATAATCCATGCGGGAAGTCGTGAAGTCCGCGATCTTCTTAATGCCGGTCACCGAGCCGATCGTCAGCTCGTGATCAAAGCGGTCGAGAATCGTCATGCCTTTCAGCTTCACGAAAGTGCCCTCGCAGAGCGCCTCCAGCTCCGACAAGCGCTCATTCGGTGAGAAAATCTTGACGTTGATCGAGTCGGTAAAATCGGTCAGCGTCAGCGTGAGGATCGTGCGCTCACCGCGAATCTCACGGTCCTCGCGTTTACGGATCTTCCCGCGCACCGTCACCTCGCCCATCTCCTCGACGATCTCGCGGAGCGCGATCGGCTCGTCGTCAAAGCTGCGGCCGTAGAGCATGTCCGGGTCGGCTTTTTTATAATAGGAGCCGCCCTTGCCACGGCCGGCTCCTCCACGCGTGAAAGAGCCACGTTTTTCGGAAGCGGTCTTTCCACCGCCTGAAGAGGCCTGCTTCTCCGCAGTCGCAGAACTCTGTTGCCTGGAAGAAACACTCGTTTCTCCTGACCCGGCAGGCTCTTCCTCCCACGGAACTCCCGCCTCATCTGCAGCCGCCGCAATCCGGCCACCGTTCTGCTCCGACCTCATGAGCTCCCCGGTCAGCGCCGCGATCCGCTGCCGCATCTCGGCCTCTCCCCGATTCTGTCCGGACTCCTCCGGCTCCAGATATTCCACATCCACCTTCACCTGGAAGCCGCAGCGCTCATTGAACACGCGGTCAAGGATGCGCACGATGTCATCCACGGCCTCGCGGTCGTAGACATGCTTTGACACGCCGAGCCTCAGCGTGTGCTCATCCGGGAATTCCACCTTCGCATTTTTCAGGATGCTTCTTTTATAAGGACTGTAGGCCTCGAGTTCAGTCAGCACACTGTCCTCGTAAACCGACCAGAGCCGCTCGGGCGTGTACTGCTCCGAGAGCTGAAAGGTCTCAAAAAAATAGACCTTCCCCTTCCGGCCGGCGAAGACCTGTCTCTGAATCTGAGCTGCAAGCTGAAAAAGCTGATGTTTTGCAATCAGCTTTTTACTCGTAATATAGATTCGCAGCACATCGCGGCCCGGGTTCGTAGAGACGCGCGTCACCACGACCTGGTCGAGCAGCTTGCGAAGAGGCCCCTCCGCCTCGAGCGTGCGGAACACCTCAAAAAATGGTTTTTCACTTGTCGTCATGCCAGTTCTCCAGCTCCTCACGCAGCGCGTCCAGAAGCTCGCCCTCGGGCAGCTTCTTCACAATCTCCCCATGACGGAACAGCAGGCCGAAGCCATCGCCTCCCGCGACGCCGATGTCCGCCTCCCGCGCCTCGCCGGGTCCGTTCACCGCACAGCCCATGACCGCCACACGGATATCGAGCGGGAACTCCGATACCATCACCTCAACCCGATTTGCGAGGCCTATAAGATCAATCTTCGTCCGTCCGCAGGTCGGGCAGGATACCACTTCCACGCCGCCCTTCCGAAGCCCCAGCGTCTTCAGGATCAGCCGCGCCGAGCGGACTTCTTCCGCCGGGTCGCCGGTCAGCGAGACACGGATCGTGTCGCCGATGCCCTGATAGAGGATCACGCCAAGCCCCACTGCAGACTTGATATTTCCGGAAAACAGGGTGCCTGCCTCAGTGATGCCCACATGCAGCGGATGATCCGTCTGCTCCGCGATCAGCTCGTGCGCCCGCGCGCACATGAGCACATTGGAGGATTTGATGCTGATGACAAGATTGTCATAACCCATGTCCTCGATGAGCTTCACCTTGTCAAGCGCGCTCTCAACGATGCCCTCCGCAGTCACACCGCCGTATTTCTCAATCAGTTCTTTTTCGAGCGAACCGCTGTTCACGCCGACACGAATCGGTACTTTAAGCTCCCGCGCCGTGTCGACGACCGCTTTGATCCGCTCGCGGCTGCCGATATTGCCCGGATTGATGCGGATCTTATCCGCTCCATTTTCCATGGCCGCGATCGCCAGGCGATAGTCGAAGTGGATATCCGCCACCAGCGGAATCGCGATCTGCTTTTTGATCTCCGGGAGGGCCTTCGCCGCCTCCGGCGTCGGCACCGTGCAGCGGATGATCTCGCAGCCGGCCGCCGTGAGCTGCCGGATCTGCCGGACTGTCGCCTCCACGTCCTCTGTCCTTGTATTCGTCATGGACTGGATCAGGATCGGATTTCCTCCGCCGATCAGGCGATCGCCGATCTGAACCGTCCGCGTATGTTCACGATGCATAGTCTTCTCCTCTTCTCATATCGTCGACGCGTTTCTGGATACTCCATTTATTGACGCTCAGAACCAGGCCGATCTCGATGAGCAGAAAGATGCTCGCTGTGCCGCCGTAGCTGAAGAACGGGAGCGTCACGCCCGTCGTCGGGAACAGTCCCGTCACGACCATCATATTCAGGATCACCTGCAGCGCGATGTGGAAAAGCACACCGATCGAGAGCATTCTGCCGAGCAGATCCTCCGCTGTCTGCGAGATCACGTAGATCCGGTAGAGCAGATAAATAAACAGAAGAATGATGAGCCCCTCCCCGAAGACGCCGAGCTCCTCGCAGATGATCGCGAAAATATAGTCATTGTAGGGCTCCGGAATCGTCCCGAGCTTCTGGATACTGTTGCCCAGACCCTTGCCGAAGAGGCCGCCCGAGCCGATCGCGTAGAGGCCCTGCAGCGACTGATAGGCCGTGTCCTGCTCGTACTCATAGGGCTCCAACCAGGCGCGGATACGCGCGAAACGGAAGCCCGCGTCCTCGAGCGTGGCAGGATCCAGATTTTCCACATAGTAGATGACCGCCGCTACGGCGACAATCACCAGCGCCGCGCAGAGGAAAAACCTCCACTGATCCGGATGCACGATGTAGATCATGAACACCGTCATGCCAAGCAGAATCGCTGCGGTACTCATGTTATTGCTGATCTCCAGGATCAGCAGCGAGACGATGACGCTCGGCACCGCCATGCGAATGATCGAGAGCCAGCCCTTCATCTGCCGCCCCCGGACCACGATCAGCGTCGCCATCACCACGATCATGATCAGCTTGACCGGCTCCGCCACCTGGAACTGAATGCCTCCGATCCGGAGCCAGCGCGTCGCGCCCTTGACCGTGACGCCGAGCGGAGTCTTCAGAAGCAGAATCAGCAGGATGCAGACTGCATAGCCGGGAATCGCGAAGATCGACCAGACATGATAGTTAATATTAGACACCACGAACATGGCCGCAATTCCGATCAGGGAATAAGCGACCTGATTTTTCAGAAGATACATGGAGTCGTAATTGTAGGTCGCGCTCAGGCCCGCCGTATAATAGCTGGCGCTGTAGATCATGACGAAACCGAAGACCATCACGAAAAAGAGCGCCGCCAGAAGGTTTGTGTCCAGTCCGCGCAGTCCGGGCTGAAACACTTTCTCCTCCCTCATCCTCATGCCTCCCGTCTCTCATAGCGGCAGAAAGTAAAGGCCACATCAAAATACGTCTTCTCCTCACTCTCGCCGGTCAGCACCCACTCCGGGTCGTCCTCGAGATTCGGGAACCACGCGTCAGCCTCATAGGCCTCGTCAAGCCGGGTCACATGGGCCAGATCGCAATACGGAAGAAAGGCGCGGTAAATGCTCTCCCCGCCGATAATATAGACGTCCCGCGTGTCATAGGCCTTCAGCTCCTCCAGCACCTCCTCCACGGAGTGACAGACGAGCGCATCCTTCACATGATAGTCCGGATTGCGGCTGAGAATGATGTTCGTCCGGTTCTTCAGGGGCTGTCCCCCGGGGAACGTCGCGAGCGTCTTCCGCCCGAGGACGACCACCTTGCCCGTGGTCTCCTGTCGGAAAAATTTCATGTCCTCCGGGATGCTCACGAGCAGCCTGCCCTTCTGCCCGATCGCCCAGTTTTTATCTACATTTACAATTAAGTTCATATTTTCTTAACTCCTGTATCCGTCGACGCGAACAGCTCCACACATGAAGGTCGGCTGCTTCACACCTGCGCTCAGCTTACAACTGCACACAGGCCAGATCACACCGCGATCGGAATATTCTGTATCTGCGGGCCGGTCTCGTAGTCTTCCACCAGGAGATCCGCTGTCGTGAAGGCGTAGAAATCCTTCACCTCCGGGTTCAGCCGCACCTTCGGCGCCGGATGCGTCTCCCTCTCGATCAGCCCGCGCACAATATCGACATGCCGGTCGTAGATATGCGCGTCCGCGATCACATGCAGCAGCTCGCCCGGTACCATATCGCAGACCTGCGCCACCATCATGAGCAGGATCGCGTACTGGCAGACGTTCCAGTTGTTGGCCGCAAGCACGTCCTGCGAGCGCTGGTTCAGCAGAAGATTCAGCGTCAGCCGCTCCTCCCCCTTCTCCTGTGTCACATTCCAGGTCGTGCTGTAGGCGCAGGGATAGAGATGCATCTCGCTTAAGTCCGCGTGCACGTATGTATTCGTCATGATCCTGCGGCTGAAAGGATTGTGCTTCAGGTCATAGAGCACGCGGTCCATCTGGTCCAGCATGCCCTCCTTATACTGGTGCTTCACGCCGATCTGGTAGCCGTAGGCCCTGCCGATCGAGCCCGTCTCATCGGCCCACTCGTCCCACACATGGCTGTGCAGATCGTGGATATTGGCCGATTTCTTCTGATAGATCCAGAGAATCTCGTCCATGCAGCTCTTGAGCGCGGTCCGCCGAAGCGTCAGCGCCGGAAATTCCTTTCTGAGATCATAGCGGTTCACAACGCCGAAACGCTTGATCGTGTAGGCGAAGCTGCCATCCTCCCATTTCGGGCGCACCTTCTCGCCCTCCGTGCTGACGCCATTTTCGAGGATATCACGGCACATATCAATAAAAAGCCGGTCTGCGTAGCTCATGAAAATCCTCCTTACTCGATCTCAGAAGTGCAGAACGGGCAACGCGTCGCCTTGATATCGATCTCGCTCATGCAGCGCGGACAGATCTTCTTCGCCGGGGCCGCCGGAGCCTCCTCCTCTTTCTTCTTCAGCTTCTCTGTGGCGCCGTTAATCGCCTTGACCATGCAGAAGATCACGAACGCGATCAGCAGGAAATTGATGATCGCCGACAGGAAGGATCCGTAATTCAGCGTCGCGGCCTGATCGCCGACGCCGAAGGAGACGCTCATCGAGGCGATATCCATGCCCCCGGTGATCAGCGACAAAAGCGGCATGATCATGTCGTCGACCAGCGAAGTCACGATCGCCGTGAAGGCGCTGCCGATGATAACGCCAACTGCCAGATCCATCACATTCCCTCTGGAAATAAACTTCTTGAATTCATTAAAAAAGTTCTTCATCTCTACACACTTTCCTCTCTGTTTATAATAATCCCAGTATAACACGTTCTTGCAAGTCTGCAAAACAGTTTTTTCCGGCTCCGGTATCACAATCCCGGGCATCTGCCACCGAAACCTGAATGATTCCGGAAAGTGAGCGTGCAGACAGCAGCCCAGCCCTGTACAGGGAGAAACATTGGAGACGGCTTCGCTGGATTTTCATCATCTGCGAGCGAGAAACGAATGAGCCTCAGGGGCAAGTCTCAGCACAGCCTGCCGTACGATAAGTCCTTTCGATTCCCAGATGGCGATTTTAACAGGAACTATACATACGGCTTCGCGACCTTTCGAATGACGGGGTCAAAACAATACAAAAGAAGTGTTTTGACCCCGTCTTTGGTCGCTTCCAGCCGTATGCAGTTCCTGTAACAAATCGCCCTCGATGTCCATCTAAAGGACTTATCGTCCAGCAGTCTGACGAGAGGCATTTGTCCCTGAGGCTCAATTCGGGGTTTCGCAGCCGCAGATGACGAAAATCCCGAAGGCGACGACTGTTTCTCCCCGTACAGGGCTGGCCTGCTGTCTGCGCGCTCACTCGACAAACTGGCAGGTTTCGGTGGCAGATGCCTGGGATTGTGACACCGGGACAATGAACAGTAATAAAATTTTTCGAAAATGTGGATTTTGTACTTTCCTTTTGACAATATTTATATTAGAATGAAGAAAACCTGTTATCCATATGGAAAGGAGCCTTTAAGATGAAAAAACTGTTGAAAGCAATCGCGGCTGTCGGTACCGCCGCTCTGGCCGCGGTAGGCGGATTCTATCTCTATCAGAAGTTCTTCGGAGAGGAAGAGGATCTGGACGATTTCGACGATGACGAACTCTTTGAAGACGAGGAGGACGAAGAAGAAGCCGAGGATGCCGAAGAGACTGAGGAAGAAGCCGAGGCCGGGGAGATCTTCGAGGAGGAGACCGAGGAAGCTGCTGAGGAAAAAGCTGCCGCGGAGGAAAAGTCTGAGGAAGCCTGACAAAAGAAAAAAGAGAGACCGGCGCCGCATCCTGGCACTGGTCTCTTTTGATTTTCAGTCCTTTTTCGGAAGTTTGAAGGAGCTTTTGAGCGACACGATCCGATTGAAGACGAGCGCATCCTCCTTCGAATCCTTCGCGTCCACACAGAAGAATCCATTCCGCACAAACTGGAAGCTGTCGTAGGGCTTCGCATCCGCGAGCGCGGGCTCCAGCTTTGCCTGGACTCTCGTCAGAGAATTCGGATTGATATTCATCGAGCCGTCCTCATTGTAGACGCCCTTCGACTCATCGATCAAATTTTCATAGAGGCGCACCTGGGCGTCGATGGCGTACGGCGCCGGAACCCAGTGAATCGTTCCCTTTACCTTGCGGCCGGTAAAGCCGCTGCCGGCCTTCGTCTCCGGGTCGTAGGTGCAGTGCACGACGCTCACTCTGCCGTCCGCGTCCTTCTCAAATCCCACACATTTTACAAAATAAGCGTGCATCAGACGGACCTCATTGCCCGGGAACAGGCGGAAATATTTCCGCGGCGGCTCCTCCATAAAATCGTCCCGTTCGATGTAGAGTTCGCGGCAGAAGGGAACCTTCCGCACGCCGAGCGCTTCATTTTCCAGATTGTTCGCCGCCTCGAGGTACTCGGTCTCACCCTCCGGATAATTGTCGATGACAAGGCGAATCGGGTCGAGCACCGCCATCATGCGGGAGCGCTTCATCTTCAGGTCCTCGCGGATGCAGTACTCCAGCATCGCGTAGTCAACCGAGCTCTGGCTCTTGGACACGCCGCAGAGCTCTACAAACATCTGAATCGACTCCGGCGTAAAACCGCGGCGGCGCAGCGCGGCGATCGACACCAGACGCGGGTCATCCCAGCCGTCCACCGTGCCGTCCTCAACCAGCTTCTTGATATAACGCTTGCCGGTCACAACGTTCGTCAGGTACAGCTTCGCAAACTCAATCTGCCGCGGCGGATGCGGATACTCCAGCTCGCGCACGACCCAGTCATAGAGCGGCCTGTGATCCTCGAACTCCAGCGTGCAGATCGAATGGGTGATGCCCTCAATCGCATCCTCGATCGGATGGGCGAAATCGTACATCGGGTAAATGCACCACTGATCGCCGGTATTGTGATGCGTCATGTGCGCCACGCGGTAGATGACCGGGTCGCGCATGTTCATATTCGGGGAGGCCATGTCGATCTTCGCGCGCAACACCTTCTCGCCGTCCCTGTAGACGCCGTTCTTCATATTTTCAAAGAGCGTGAGATTCTCCTCGACGCTGCGGTTCCGGTAAGGGCTCTCCCTGCCCGGCTCGGTCAGCGTCCCGCGGTACTCGCGGATCTCTTCCGCGGAGAGATCGCACACATAGGCCTTGCCCTTTTTGATCAGCTTTACCGCGCCCTCGTACATCTGCTGGAAATAATCCGACGCAAAGAACAGGCGATCCTCCCAGTCCGCTCCGAGCCACTGGATGTCCTTCTTGATCGCCTCGACGAACTCCGTCCGCTCCTTTGTCGGATTCGTGTCGTCAAAGCGCATGTTAAATTTCCCATGATACTTCTGCGCGAGCCCGTAGTTCAGCAGAATCGACTTGGCATGTCCGATATGCAGATAACCGTTCGGCTCCGGCGGAAAGCGGGTGTGCACCGTATCATAGACGCCCTCCGCAAGATCTTTCTCAATCTCCGTCTCGATAAAATTTCTGGAAACGACTTCATTCTCCATAACAGGCTCCTCCTCGGTTAAAACTGTTTTTTATCATAGCACATTTAAAGCAAGGTTTGCAAGGCCATGTGCAGGAAGTAAGCAGATCAAGTCATGACTCAGATTTACTCTTTACATATTTTTGTTTCGGGCTATTGGGTTTATCAGGAACTGTTCGCTTCAACAGACCTGTTTTAAGCAATGGATTCAGAATATGAATCCTAAAATAACTGTCTGAATTGATTCCGCAAAACTTCATCATCTCAACTTTCGTATGTTCATCCTCGCAAAAATTAATTAATCTTTTCAAACGCTCCTCATCCAGGCGTATCGTAACAGAAGCTCCGTCACCAACTCCGTCACCAACTCCGTCATCAGCTCCGTCACTTATTATAGCATCAGTGCTTTTACCTGGTCCGACAGTTGCTGTTGCCGCCGCATTCAAAGGTATTATCGTCTGAAATACTTCCCCTTCTATAAACTGTGGCTCAGCTCCTGAATATAAATGTGTATACTTATAAGTATTACGCATACCAGATCCCAGTTCATCTGCAAGCCCTATTTCCCTGAAAACGCCCGAAATAGCCGGATTCTTTGAAAACGGTCTAAATGTAGATAAGTTCAAACTACCATGACCATGTGAACTATTCGCATTTTCTGTAAATATACGGTCCTTTTCAATCACCAGCTTTGCCACAAAACCATTAGAAAAGTCTCTGTGAGCAAGCAAATTGGAGACTATTTCTCTCAGGATCTTGTCTCTTGCACTGACACTGACGATCCCCTCCATAGTAAAAACATCATTCATATGCTTTTTCCCGAAGTCCATCAATCGATCATAACTATCAAGCAGATTTGTGACGATCACATCTCTGTCATCATAACGATCCGTGTTATATACCCGAAAAATAGCATCAGTCTTATGGTGTGCAAGCACCGATACAATGAAGTTATCTGATCCAAACAGCAATATCGCCGCCAGCGTGACCCCCTCTTTCCCCGTCTGCGGATCCGTAAGTATCAACTTCGCGCTACGCAATAGCTCTTCATCCGTCATACTTCTCCATGGGTGATTATCAGCTCTGGCCTTTGTCATATTTCGTACACGTTCTATCAAATCATGCCTGAGATCAGATACTGAAAACACCGGAAACACCTTATTCACATAATAAGTATCCTGCTTTCTGGCATAGAGCTGATACACCAAATACTCATTGTTTGTAATATCTATGTCGGCTTCATTATTACGATCAAAAATGCGCCCGGAACACCTGCAAACGCTCGGGTTTACCGGCACGTAGATATAAAGAAGTTTCTTTCCATCTACATCATATTCTATCGGTTGGAGATAAAGAGGTGGATATATCTTACTCCCATTATTGACCGTAGTAACAAAATCTTTTTTCATTCTCTCAATACATTCCGGTTGTATTCCCAGTATCGTTCCATCGTCTTTCACTCCCAGGAATATATGCCCTCCCTCCCGGTTGGAAAATGAGCAAACGGTTTCATATACATCTTTTGTAATATCTTTTGTGGATCTTTTATATTCTACCGTGAGACCTTCGCCATGTTGTATCAAATCCAAAAGCTCTGAAGTTATTGCCAATCCCATAATTTCGCCTCCATAACCATCATGTTGCGATCTTTACTCACAATCCAATTCATCGTTCCCAAAATCATCCCTTTATTGAATCGACATCGTGAACTATTCTATTTTATCATATTTCTCCGAACAGAAAGAGCAGAAAAGCCTTCATTCTCAAGGATTTCCTGCTCTTTACCAAGCTGCTGACGGGAATCGGACCCGTGACCTCCGCATTACCAATGCGACGCTCTACCGACTGAGCCACAGCAGCCTGCATGCCGCCTTGCTTCGCGACTTGAATATCTTATCATAGCGGCTTTTTGGTGTCAACACTTTTTTTAACCGCCTTCCGCGCTGTCGATGCTCATCAGCGTCAGCCCCTTCGCGGGCGCGGTCGGTCCGGCGAGCGTCCGGTCGCGGGCTTCGAGGATCGTCTTCACGTAGTCCGGCTCCCAGTCGCCGTTTCCGACGCGGATGAGCGTCCCGGCGATAATGCGGACCATATTATAAAGGAAACCATTTCCGCGGATGCGGATCGAAATCAGCTCCCCCTGCCGCTCCACTGACAGCTCATAGATCGTGCGCACGGTCGTCTTCACCTGCGCACCGGCCGCGCAGAAGCTCTGAAAGTCGTGCTCGCCGACCAGATATGCCGCGGCGCGGCGCATGCGCTCCTCGTCCAGCGGATAGTAGACGAAATACGTGTTCAGACGGTACGCCGGAAGGGGAAACTCGCGGTTCAGAATGCGGTACTCGTAGGTCTTCACCGTCTTCTGGTAGCGCGGGTGATAGTCCGGCGGCACCTCGCAGGAATGCTGGATACGGATATCCTCCGGCAGGCGCTGGTTCAGCGCGTAGGAGAATTTGTCCGCCGCCATCCGCGCCTCTGTGTCGAAGACCGCGAGATTGCCCATCGCATGTACACCGGAGTCCGTGCGGCTCGCGCCGTGCACATGGATCTCCTCTCCGGTCAGGGTGCTGAGCGCGCGGTTCAGCGTCGACTCGATCGTCTCGCCGTTTTTCTGAATCTGCCAGCCCTGATAATTGGTTCCGTCGTAGGCGACGACCAGCTTGATTCGTCTCATAGACCATTTCTCCTAGAACGGGATCGGAAGCCAGCTGTAGAGCAGTCTTCCGCCTACAATCATGACCGCGAGATATCCCCAGACCACCGCGTAGGCCACGCGATCGGAACTGGAATAGTGCAGAGGCTTCATCTTCGTGCGCCCCTCGCCGCCGTGATAGCAGCGCGCCTCCATCGCCATCGCCAGATCGTTGGCGCGGCGGAAAGCCGAGATGAAGAGCGGAACGAGCAGCGGCACCATCGCCTTCGCCTTCTTGATCAGGCCGCCGCTCTCGAAATCGGCGCCTCTGGCGATCTGCGCCTTCATGATCTTGTCCGTCTCCTCGAGCAGGATCGGAATGAAGCGCAGCGCAATCGACATCATCATCGCAATCTCATGGACCGGCACGTGCAGCACCTTCAATGGTCCGAGCAGCTTTTCCAGTCCGTCTGTCAGATCGTTCGGAGTCGTCGTCAGCGTCATAAGCGAGGAGCCGATGATCAGGTAGACAAGCCGGATTGCCATAAAGACTGCGGTCCGCAGGCCGCTGTCCGTGATCCGCAGGAAACCGAAGCGCCAGAGCACCACATCCCCGTCGATCAGGAACAGGTTGAAAACCACCGTCACCATCAGGAGCATCATGATCGCCTTCAGGCCTTTTGTCATAAAACGGAAAGGCACGGTCGACAGATGAATCATCGCCGCCAGAAAGATCGTCGCAATGATATAGCCGACGATTCCCTTCGCCACAAAGAGCGAAACGATGTAAAGCATCGTCGCGACAAGCTTCACACGCGGGTCAAGCCTGTGAATCACCGACTTCGCCGGATAATATTGTCCCAGTGTAATGTCCCGAATCATAGTCTCTCCCTCAACCCTTCAGCCAGCGCTCGATGGAATCCGCCGCCTCACGCACCGTCGTCGCATCCGTGTCCACATCCGCGCCCTTCCCGTGCAGCTCCTGCATCAGATAAGTGACCTGCGGCGCCGCAAGGCCGATCTCCTCCAGCTCACGCCAGTGCCGGAACACCTCTTTCGGCGTCCCGTCAAAGCGCACCGAGCCCTGATTCATGACGACAATGCGGTCCACATAGCGCGCAACATCCTCCATGCTGTGCGAGACGAGTACGACCGTGATCCCGCGCTCCTTCTGTAAAAAACTGATCTGATCCAGAATCTCATCGCGTCCCCGCGGGTCGAGCCCCGCAGTCGGCTCATCAAGGATCAGCACCTGCGGATCCATCGCCAGCACGCCCGCGATCGCCACGCGCCGCTTCTGTCCGCCGGAGAGTTCGAAGGGCGATGCCTTCTCGTACTCCTCTCCCATGCCGACCATGCGCAGCGCCTCGCGCGCCTTCTTCTCGGCCTCCTCCTGAGAGAAGCCCAGATTTTTCGGTCCAAAACAGACGTCGCTCAGCACATCGATCTCGAAGAGCTGATGCTCCGGATACTGGAAGACCAGCCCAACCTTGCTGCGCAGTTCGCGCATCTTGAAGTCCTCGGCGTAAATATCCTGTCCATTAAAATAAATCTTTCCCTCTGTAGCACGGATCAGCCCGTTCAGATGCTGCACGAGCGTGGATTTTCCCGAACCGGTATGGCCGATCAGGCCGACGAACTGACCATCCGGGATCTCCAGGCTGACGTCCTTCAGCGCTTGAATCTCATAGGCTGTCCCGCTCGAATATACGTAATTCAGATGTTCGACTTTAATCGCCATAATTCTTCCACCAGTTCTTCGTTGCTCAGGATCCCGTCCCGCAGCGGAAATCCTCTTTTCTTCAGCTCCCAGGCCAGCAGCGTCGCCTGCGGCTCATCGAGGCGCAGACTTTTCAGCTCCTCCACGCGGGAGAAGACCTCGCGCGGAGTGCCCTGCATCACGACCTTTCCGTCGTCCATGACAAAGATGCGGTCGGCCTCGATGACTTCCTCCATATAATGTGTAATCAGAATAACGGTAATGCCGTCCTCCCGGTTCAGCTTCTGTACCGTGCGGATCACGCTCTTCCGCCCATGCGGGTCGAGCATGGCCGTCGGCTCGTCCAGCACGATGCAGCGCGGATGCATGGCCATGACGCCCGCGATCGCCACGCGCTGCTTCTGCCCGCCGGAGAGCTTGTTCGGCGAGTGCGTGCGGTATTTCAACATGCCAACCGCGTCAAGGCTCTCCTCGACACGCTCCCAGATCTCATCCGTCGGAACGCCGAGATTCTCCGGGCCGAAGCCCACGTCCTCCTCCACGATCGTCCCGATGATCTGGTTGTCCGGATTCTGGAAGACCATGCCCGCATCCTGGCGAATGTCCCACAGATGCGACGCATCCTTCGTATCCATGCCGTCCACCCAGAGCGTCCCCTCCGTCGGGAGCAGGATCGCGTTGATATGCTTCGCCAGCGTGGACTTGCCGGAGCCATTGTGCCCCAAGATCGCGATGAACTCGCCCGCCTTCACCTCCAGACTCACATGGTCGACTGCGCGCTTCTTTCCCTCGACATTGCCCTCTTCGTCTATATTCTCATAATCAAATGTAACTTCTTCTGCACGGATCATCGCAGACCTCCGGTTTTTCCTGACGCTGCCGCGTCGCCTATTAAGTATACCACGAGAGTGGGAAATTTCAAGGAAAATCAGAGGTAATCGAAAATTCCCTGTACCGCGTCCGCGATATTCATCCGTTCAGCCGTCGTGACCCGGCCCGTCCTCTTATATCCGCGCGCCCGAAGATCGAGCAGCTTCAGCTTTTCGCAGCACACATAGCCCTCCGTCCCATCTGAGGAGAGAAAAATATGCAGCGGGCTCTCGCTCGCCTCCCTCAGAATCGGACAAGCGATGATCTCCCCCGACTCATTAAAAAAATCCTTACTCACTACGAGCACGGGAAAGCCAATCTTTTCAACCTTCAGAATATCTCCCTGTGCTGTGCTCATCATCCGCATCACCACAGCTCTCTGCCGGCAGCCTCGCCCCAGTCGGTCTCGCCGTCCAGGTTCAGCTTTCCGTCAAATTCCTGCGCCCGCTCTTCCAGTGTCCTGTGTTTAAATTCTTTCTCCAATATAATCATCCCCTCCGAAACCTTTACTTCCAGAATCTCATCCGGAAAAATATTTGCTTTTCTGAGTGCTTCCTTTGGCAATCTCACACCCTGGCTGTTGCCCCAGGCTTTTACCTGTGTCTGCATCGCTCCACCTCCGTGTATATACTGAGTATATACCACGGGTGCGGAGCGCGCAAGTCCCAAACTTCTCATTTTCAGATACCTCATACTTTCTGACAGCTTTTGCTGGCCTTTACGGCGAAAACTTGCTACAATAGGTTAGAAATTATATCAACAGAAAAGGAGCATATTTTCATGGCACAGAATCCAATTGTCACTTTTGAGATGGAGGACGGCGGCATCATCAAGGCGGAGCTGTATCCGGAGATCGCACCCAATACCGTCAACAATTTCCTGAGCCTCGTAAACAAGGGCTTCTACAACGGCCTCACTTTCCATCGCGTAATCGAAGGCTTCATGATCCAGGGCGGCTGCCCGCAGGGCACCGGCACCGGCGGACCGGGCTATTCGATCAAGGGTGAGTTCTCCCAGAACCGTTTTCCGAACGATCTGAAGCACACGGAGGGCGTCCTCTCCATGGCGCGCGCGATGGCGCCGGACAGCGCCGGCAGCCAGTTCTTCATCATGCACAGGACCTCGCCGCACCTGGACGGCGCCTACGCCGCCTTCGGCAAGGTGATCGAAGGCATGGATGTCGTGAACCGCATCGCGGAGGTTGACACCGACTATCGTGACAAACCGATCGTTCCCCAGGTCATGAAGAAGGTCACGGCAGATACCTTCGGCGTCGACTACCCCGAACCGGAAAAGAAATAAACCGCTATGCGGCGGCAGCGGCTCCTGTTCCTGCGGACAGGAGCCGTTTTCTTTTCTCTTCACACACTGCCTTCGCGAAGCGTCGGACGCTTCTTTTTTCCTCCCAGGAGGTACAGATACAGGCCGGACGCCAGAATGATAATCATCGCACCGCTCATCGTCAGGATACCCTGCGCCAGAGCGCTGATCTCTGGCTCCTCCGCATCGCTTCCCTCACTTTCTTCCACCAGTGATACCGTGTACGGACGTTCCGCCCGTGGCGGCCTTCACGCCGCCAGAACAAGACAAAACAGGACGACGACCGGCAACAGCCACAGACAACGTTGCAATCCTTTTTTCATTTTTCAATACCCTTTCCGGCACAAAAATGTGCGCAAAATCCTTCGCCCGCCATGTACGCTTCTGCGGGCGGCTTCCATGCATTTTCAACTGGGGAATGTGCCGATGAATCATCGGCTTCGATAATCTGGACGATTTTTATTCTAATACGGCGCAGGCGTTTTGTCAAACCTAAAATGCCCTGCAGGCTGCAAACGCGGGAGACAGCTGCCCCCCGCGTTCATTTTTCTGGATTTTCAGCCCTGCGTGTAGCGCGAGAGGAACTGGCGTGTCCGCTCTTCCTTCGGAGCGCCGAAGACCTGCTCCGGCGTCCCCTGCTCCACGATATAACCGTCGTCCATGAAGATCACCTGGCTCGCCACGTCCCGCGCGAAGGCCATCTCGTGCGTCACGATCACCATCGTCATCTTCTGATCAGCCAGCCCGCGGATGACCTTCAGCACCTCGCCGGTCAGCTCCGGGTCAAGCGCGGAGGTCGGTTCATCGAAGCAGAGGATATCCGGCCGGAGCGCGAGCGCCCGCGCGATCGCCACGCGCTGACACTGGCCGCCCGAGAGCTGATGCGGATAGTTCTGCATCCGGTCAGCAAGGCCCATGTCCGTGAGGAGTTGCTCTGCCTCCGCCTCGATCTCATCATGAATTTCTTTTTTCCGCGCTTTGTAGTCCGGCTGTTCCTTCGCCAGCAGCTCTTTCGCCAGCATCACGTTCTGCAGCGCCGTGTACTGCGGAAACAGGTTGAAGGACTGGAAGACCAGCCCGAAGTGCAGTCTCCGCTTCCGGATCTCGGCGTCGTTCTTCGTCCCGGTCTCCGCCGCATCAAACACGGTCTCGCCGTTCACGCGGATCACGCCGCCCTGCGGCCTCTCCAGAAAATTGAGGCAGCGCAGCAGCGTCGTCTTGCCGCTGCCCGACGAACCGATGATCGAGAGCACCTCGCTTTTTTCCAGGGAAAAGCTGATGTCCTTCAGGACCTCCGTGTTTCCAAAAGATTTACAGATATGTTCCGCTTCCAGAATCGGCATCTTACGCGCTCCCTTCTTATTGGAAATATTCCAGCTTCTGCTCGAGCCGTCCAAGAACGATCGTCAGAATTCCGATAAACACCAGATAGTACACTGCTGTGAAGAACAGCGGCCAGATCGCGCCGGAGATCCCCTGCGACCCCTTCATGAAGGCCTGCCCTGCCCAGATGACCTCCTGCAGCGCGATGATACGCGCGAGGGAGGTATCCTTCACGAGCGTGATAATCTCATTCGACATCGGCGGCACGATCCGCTTGATCATCTGCAGCAGCGTGACCCGGAAGAAAATCTGCGTCCGCGTCATGCCGAGGACGAGACCCGCCTCCTGCTGCCCGACCGGCACGCTCTGGATACCGCCGCGATAGATTTCCGAAAAGTAACAGGCATAATTGAAAATGAAGGCCACAGCCGCCGCCATGAAGCGCCCGGATTCCCCGCCGCCCCAGATCGCGTTGCCCAGCACAAGCCCCGGAAAGTAATAGATGATCAGAAGCTGGATCATCAGCGGCGTGCCGCGGACAATCCACACAACCGTCTTCGTAAAGGCGCTCAGCGGTTTAAATCGCGACATGGATCCGAAGGAAATAATGAGCCCCAGCGGGACCGCGCCGATGAGCGTCACCAGAAACAGTTTCAGAGTCTGCACAAAGCCCGCGTTCAGAGAACGTATGACAATCGGCAGCTGCTGCATGATCAGATTCATCGAAAGTACCTCCCCCATTTCGTGCCGGTAAAAAAGAGAGTGGGCAAAGGAATGCTGCCCACTCTCTCACCAGAAGCTTTACTGAGCAATGATGCTGTTCTCGATACCGTAGGTCGTCGCGATCTCGGTCATGCTGCCGTCCGCATAGCTCTCCGCGAAGAACTCGTTCAGCATCTCGACCAGATCGGAACCCTGGCGGAACCCAACGCCGTACTCCTCATCGACCAGCACAACGCCCGTCGTGAGATCCTCATAGCTGGTGCCCTCGCCTACCATGGCTTCCGCCATCAGAAGGTCAATGATCGCCGCATCCGAGGTGCCCGCCGCAACCTCCATCAGCGCGTTCGCCTGATTGCTGACGGAAGTATAGGAAAGGCCGTTGTCTTCCGCAGCCGCCTCACCAGCGCTGCCGGACTCTACTGCAAAGCTGAGATCAGCAAGGCTCTCCACATCCGCGTAGTCTTCCGCGACATCCGCCGCGAGAACAACGACCTGGGAATTGCTGCTGTAAGCGTTCGAGCAGTCCATCGCGCTCATGACCTCGTCGGTCAGCGTCATACCATTCCACACACAGTCGATCGTCTTGCCGTCCAGCTCCAGGATCTTGTTGTCCCAGTCAATCTCAACAAACTCGACCTCTACGCCAAGGCTCTCCGCAAAAGCAGTCGCCATGTCGGCGTCAAAACCGATCCAGTTGCCATCCTCATCCTTGTAATCCATCGGCTCGAAATCCGTGATACCGACGACCAGCGTACCCTTCTCCTGCACATAGGCAAGATCGCTGTCCGCGTCAGACGCTTCCTCAGCCTCCTCTTCGACTTCGGCCTCTTCCTCATCCGTCGTCTCTTCCGCTTCCGTGGTGGTCTCCGTGGAACTCGAGCTGCCGCAGCCGACCATGCCGAGCACCATGACGCCCGTAAGCATCAGTACAAGTAACTTTTTCATAATGTTCTCCTCCTTGTCTTCGTTTCACTGCCACTCTACCAAAGTAAAGCGCATCTGCAACGAAGAAATCATAACAGTACATCCTGCAAATGTCAAGAAAAACTATAAGCCCGGCCCTGCCGCCGCGGCGGGCTACAGCTTGTCGATCGGCGTGTTCAGGATGCGCTCCGTCTCTTCGGCTTTCTCTTTCTCCCGGCGGCGTTTATTCCGCAGGTTGAGGAAGATCAGCACCGCGACCACGATGACCACGACAGCCGCCAGGATATACGGCAGCCGGGACGCGAGCGTCGGCGTCGTGCTCATGATGCGCTCCGCAGCCTTCGAGAATACCTGGGAGAAGTACTCCTCGTCGCTTAAGTCGCTGTAATAGTAGGCGTCCACGTAGTCGAGCAGGATCTCGCAGGCCTCCGAATCCATGACCGTCTGCGCGTTCGTTCCGACAATGTAGTAGATACTGTAATCGCTCGAACTCCACTCGACAAAGACGAGCAGCACGCCGGCCTCGTTGTCGCCGGCCAGTTCGGTATACTTGTCGTCGCAGTAAGCCTCGATCTCGTCGTTCGTCGCGGAACGACTCCCGTTTATATTATCGGTGATCACGAGATAAGGCTGCACGCCGGTTTCTTTATAGAAACTTTCCATACCGGAAAGGGTCGTGTTCTTATTGAGAATCCAGTCCAGATCATCGTCGATGCAGTCGCTGTCGAACGAGTCATAGGGCTGTATCTTCTCGCGCTCCACCGTGCTCGCTGTAATGTCTGAAGATGACGAGGAAGTGGAGAATCCTCTGGTCACCGAACGCATCGCGGAAAACAGTACCAGAACTACAAGAATGCACACCACCAGCATGGAAGTGCCGCAGCCGCCTCCGCGCCTTCCATAGCCGCCATAGCCCCATCCGCCGAACCAGGATCTCCTCGGTGGTCTTGGCGGGCGCGGGCCGCCCATACCGCCCATACCCGGTCCCATGCCGCCGCCCGGGGCGCCGAAGCCGCCTCCGCCGCGATTGCGGCTGCCGGAACCCATCGAGCCCCCACGGCTTGCGCCGCCCGAGCTCCTGCCGCCAAAACTGCGGCCTCCGCCTGAACTGTGTCCTCCGCTGCTGCGGCCTCCGCCGCCTCCTGCTCCGCCTCTGCCCATATTATTTCAGCCTCCTCTTTTCCGTCTGATTTAATCTATGCCATACTCTTTCTTCAATGCTTCGAGCGCCTCGTCCGTCTCCTGCTCCTGCGACTGCGACTCATATTTTTCGCGTAATTCATCCAGCCCGTCGCCGCGGCGCCGGTTCAGCTCGGCCTGCGCCTCAGCTTCATCGAGCCGGCGATTCGCCATGTCCTCGTACTGGTCGAAGGCCGCGGACGCGCTCCGCTTTGGCGTCCCCGCGCTGTTCAGGCGCTCCGTCGCGTCAGCCATGGACATCGTCGCGCGGATACGGCTCTTTCGCGCCTCCATGTCCTGAATATCGTCTGCGAGCTTATTGTAGAGCTCGCGCATCTTCTCTGTATTTTCCTGCGCCATCGCAAGCGACTTTTCATCCTCCGCGAGCTGCTCCCGGATCTTCGTCTCGCTCGCAAGGAACTTTCGCGCGTCCTTTTCATTTCCCGCGCGCAGCGCCGCTCCTGCCCGTTCATGTTCCCGCGCGGCGCGCTCCTTCGTATCGTCGCGCCGGCTCCTCGCAGTCTTCTCAGCTGCCATGACCTTCGCCGTCTCCAGCTTCACCTCGGCCAGATCTTCCCTGGCCTGCACAAGCGCCTCGTCGATCGTCTTCTCCGGATCCGCGCGTCGCTCCATCCGGTCATTCACATTTGCCTTCATGATATCGGAAAAACGATTCAAAATGCCCATTACCCTGTTCTCCTCCTGCGATACTCCTGCTCCCACTGGAGCAGCTTTTTCTGCGCGTTTCCATAGTCGCTGCGCCTGTTCTCGCGTGTGCGCGGCGGCCCGGCCGCCAGGGAACGCGCCAGCTGCGCCTGTCGCTCCGTATCCTCATCCGGCGCATATTCATACGCCGTCTCAAAGCACTCAGCCGCCTGTTCAAAGAGGAACTGCCGCGCGTAGCAGACGCCGAGATTGTGCCAGATAGAGCTGTAGAAAGCCATCCCCAGCCGGCTGTTCTGGTGCATCTTCAGGATATGGCGGTATTCGTCCATCGCCGCCCAGTCGCTGCCGCCGTCGAGCAGCTCATCCGCCCGCAGCTTCAGCCGCTCCTGTTCCTGCATCGAACTGAGAGAACGGATCTTTTCCTTCAGCTCCGTCATCTCCTGACCGGTATACAGATCCGATGCGCCGATCACCAGCATCACCAGATTTCTCAGACTTGTCCTGGCCTCGATGCCGCTTTTCATTCTCCGGGCGAGTTCCTTCTCCTCCAGCTCCTCGTCGAGCCACCGGCAGAGCCGTTCGTCGAAGAATCTCCGCTCGATCAAGCAGATATTATGGTACAGGTACCAGGCCAGTTCTTCAATGCTATACAGTCCAAGTCCCGTCTGCCCCACCAGCAGCGGCGTCCCCACGCGTCTGCCCCGGCAGATCATCACCAGTCCCATCGTACTCCTCCTCTTCTTCCAGTGAGAATGACTCCATCCAGTACAGATCCGACGCCGGATACAGCTCCCCGAAGCCCAGATCCGACACCTTCACCTCGCACTGCCTGGGGCCTGAAAAATGAATCTCGATCAGCAGCCGCGTCGTCCGCTCCGGTCTGACCGGCAAATCCGTCAGCTGCATTCCAAAACAGAGCTCTTTTCCGCCCATCATCGGCTGGAAGACAAATTCCAGCATCGGTTCCCCCAGCAGGATCATCTCGCGCCACTCCTGCACGTCGTACCAGTTCTCGCCGGCGCTCACGAGCATGTGAATCTGCTCCTGCGAGCCCCGCCTGCAGCGGATGCCCATATTGTAGAGCAGGGTCTGTTCATTCAGGAAAAGGTAAGCCGGCTTCGCGCTCTGCATCCCGACCGCCATGCAGGCGCCCCTCGCGTAGACCTGCTCCGCGAGAAATACCCGCCTGTGGGAACAGATCAGCTCCCGACTCTTTTTGTATTCCCGCGCATCGAAATCGGTTCCTGCCAGAAACACCGCGGAAACCGGCGTTCCCTTAAAACAGGTCTCCGTCATCTGGGCGAGACGCTCGTCCCGGCCCCCGTCCAGCATATTGCCGACATACCAGTATTCCGGCTCCGTGACCTGCACCAGCATCGGCGTCGTCCTGCGGCTGACCGCAAGCATCTGCACGCGTACCTCGTCGGCGCCAAATTCCATCAGGCAGACCCGGTTCTGCCAGATGTCGTTGCTCTGATGCATCACGAAATGGACAAGGCTCTCCGCCTCCGAGATCACCAGGAGCTGTTCTCTGATAAAACCCGCCTCGCAGGCCTCCTGCGTGGCCTTAAGGATGCTCTCCTCCTCGAGATCCGGCAGAACGATCGCGGCACAGATATCCTCTTTCTTTGCAAAGCGCTTCAGTGCGGAAAGGATCTTCAGGAAACAGGCAGTGCGCCCCTCCTGATCCTTAAAACCAAGCGGCAGCAGCTCCGGCTCCTTCATGCGGGCACTCTGATAACAGACCTGCGGATATTCCATACGAAAATCAATTCCCGCAACCAGCAGCTCCCGTCCGTTCATCATCCTCATCCCGTGTCACCTTCTTTATCTTCTGCTAAACTGTTCCGCTGTGATCCTGGACAATTCCTCATAGTCACGCATCATCCGGCCAAGATTCCGCTCATGCCGGTAATCATACTCCCTCTGCATATGGCAGAGCCGCTCGTAACGCGAAGAGCCGTCCATGTGCTCCTCCCTGTTTTCGATCGTCTTTGACATGGTCGAGCGCTCTGTGCCGTCCGGCATCTCCTCGGTGAAAAACCAGGTCAGCCGCTCTCCGTAGAACAGCGTAAAGGACTTTGTAAAAACGCCCTGATAGACCGGGAAGAGCTGCTCCGTTATGTAGTCAAAGGTCTTCTTCCCGTGATACTCCAGTACATAGTGCAGCACGACCCGGTGCTGCGGATCGCCGCGGTACTCCACGACGGTGCTGTCATTCGGGCGAACCTCGCCTTCCATATATGGATAGAGCTTTCCCAGGAAGGCGAAGGGCTTTCTGCCGAGTCCGTTCTCAGAAAGGAGCCTCCGCGCAAGCTTCTTCTGCGTCTCACTGAGGAGCAGCAGTACCGAGAGCTGCTTCAGATAGGAAAGACTTGCAATCTCCGCCAGATGATCTTCCCAGAGCAGATGATGCTGAAGACTCTCAAACAGTCCCTCCGGCATACCGCGCTCTTTCACAAAATCCAGCCAGGCGGTATAATTCAGCCAGGCGCTGATGAGCACCGGGTCGCCACCCCGCTCATCCAGAGAGAGAAATACCGGGAACACCTCCTCAATATACCGCTCCGTAAACAGCGCCTGTACGACGATCTGCTCCTCCAGTTCCGGGAAGGTCAGGCCAAACTGTTCCCCCGCCTTCCAGACGGCGAGCAGCTCCCCTGTGCTGCCGGCGCATTCCTCCGCGAGCAGCGCGACGATCTGCTCTGTGTAGACGCCCTTCTCGAAAATCAGGCGCGCAAAGGGACGCAGCCTGCCATGCTGCAGTTCTCCCTCCGCGAGCAGGCGCTGCAAAAGCCGGAGCAGCAGCTTCGGATCCACATCCCGGCAGCCGGTCCGGTTCAGCGTCGTCCACGCCTCCCAGTCGCGGCCCAGCAAAATCAGGATCTCAATGCAGGACGCCTGCCCCTTCCGGTTCAGGCTGTCCACATTTTCCATAGGAAGATAATCCGCCAGCTTCTCTGTACGGCCCGCTTTCCGTTCCAGTTCCAGAAGCTCCAGCTTTAACTGCTGCTCGTAGGACTCGTCGAGCTTTCCGCTGCGCAGCAGCCTCCGGGCCGTCTCCGCGTTTTCTGAATTCAGGCGATGCCGCCCCCTGCCGTCCAGCAGATAGAGATTCAACCCCGTGTGGTCCTCGAGTTTCCTCGTGCACTCCTGCAGGAAACGCGGCTCGATCAGCAGACGCTTCATATCATAGGGCACAGTCTGTCGGTAACGCCTTCCCTGCGCGTCGATCAGCACGATCTGCGCCGAGGGCGTGTAGATCGGCACGAAAGCGCAGCTGCCTGACAGCGGCGCCACAAAACGTTCCTTCAGCTGCTCATAGCGCACCTCCACCTGGCGGATGCGCTTCTCCTGGCAGCTCAGCTTCCGCATAAAGAGCAGATCCGCCAGCGCTTCGAGCATGTCCTTCTCCAGCGTCTCAAGCAGCAGACAGTGCTCGTACAGCCAGGCCAGAGACTCATTCAGGCGACGGCTTTTCAGCTGCTCCAGAAGAAATTCCTGCAGCTTCCGGCGATGCCCCTCCATCTCCGGCTGATCAAGGTCGCCATATCTGGCCAGATTGCAGTAAAAGGCCGCCTTCTGCCGGCCGGTCAGCGTGTTGCGATAATCAAAGTACAGAATCACCTGCCGCGGAAGCAGCGTCGGATAGTCCTCAGGCAGGGAGTACATAAAGTATTCGTAGAGATTGGTGATCTTCGCGTCGAGCTCCACACCCTTCTGATACCAGACAAAGGCGTCCGCGTCCATCCGATGACCGCGGATGTGAATCGCACAGACCGCGCCGACGGTCTCACGGCACGGATTCGTCTGGTAACAGCCCTTCAGAAGCCTGGCGGCCAGCGGGGACCAGCGCTTCAGGCGAGAAGCCTGCTTTGCAATGAGAATCGAAGTCTCCGCATTCAGAAGGCCGTGGGAACTCGCCCAGGCACAGGTCTGCAGGGCAAAGGCATCGAGCCTCCCGAACAGTTCCATGTCATTTTTCAGGTAGGACCAGGCCGCCTGATAGATGAGACGGCTGCGCGCACCCGCCCGGAACTGTCGCTCCAGGAGCTTATAGGCAGTCCTGGGATTTTCCTTCAGCTTCGGATCAAGTTCCAGCAGGAAGAGCACGATCAGCCACAGATCCTGATTCTTCTGATACAGCTTCTGCAGCTGCGGTATCGCCGCTGCGGTCGTCTCCGCATTGTCCCGGTAGAGACAGTTGATATAGAGAAACAGCGCTCTCGTCACCGCATCGCGCTGCTGAAAAAGTCGCGTCCGCTCATATTTCTTCAGAATCCATCCGGCCTCCTCGGCGCGGTCCTCCTTCAGAAGTACCCAGGCGTCGAGCAGCGGGGCAATCGGGGAATTCGGCGTCGCCTTCCGCAGAATCTCCACCTGCACGCGCAGCTGCGCCGCCGCGTCCGCACTGTCACATACGCCGCGCCGCTCTCTCTCCGCAAGGCTCAGAATCTCAGCCATGACCATCTCCCGGCTGCGCTTCTTCCGCCATTCTTCGCTGCGTCCTCTGCCCTTCCCCGATGCCTCCGGCAGCGTCTCCTCCGGCGCAGGCTCCGGCAGAGGAGTCTCCTCCTCTTCCTGCCTTTGTGCGGAAAGCTCCGTCTCGATCTGTACCGGCAGCTCGTATTCTCCTGCGTCCGACTCGATATAGATGCTGCCCTGAAGGCTCTCCCCCTCCTGAAGGCCCTTCGCGTCGAACTCATACTCAATCCGCGCCGCGCGCCCGAAGAAGGAATCCTGCTTCAGCGTCAGCCCCGCAAGGCGGGTGCCCAGCACGCCGCGTATCCTGCGCTCGTCGCAGGAGCTCACGACAAAACTGCCCGACAGAAAACCGCCGGATTTCGTTCTCAGCAGCAGCTCCTCCGGCTCCATGCGCAGCTCCGGCTGCGAATAGCTGAATATTCCGTTGGAAAAATCAATGATCTTACCTTTCATGGATACCCCGTTGCATTATTTTCGCGATTCGATTACACTGTCTATAATTATATCACTAACTTATAGTGTCACGCAACTGACAGGAGAAAAAAAAAATGGCAGAACAGATTGATGCGAAAGAACACTTCCATGGGAGCGACCTGGAAAAAATAGAGAAATGTTTTGGGATTCCAAAGGAGAAAATCACGGGTTTCGGCGCGAATGTCAATCCGCTCGGGCTCTCCCCGCTGATGCGGAAAGGACTGCTTGAAAATATCGACGCGGTGACGAGCTATCCTGATCCGGCCTACACGGCACTGCGCGGTCACATCGCGGCCTACACAGGCTGCCGCGCAGAGCAGATTCTCGTCGGAAACGGCTGCACGGAGCTGATCTCGCTCTTCGTCCAGATCCGGAAGCCGAAAAAGGCGCTGATCGTCTCCCCGACTTATTCTGAATATGAGCGCGAGATCCGCCTGCACGGCGGCGAGGTCGTCTACTACGCGCTGCAGGAGGAGCAGGATTTCCAGCTGGATATCGATGATTTCTCACGGGCGCTCGCAGACGGCTGCGATCTGTGCGTCATCTGCAATCCGAATAACCCAACCTCCACAGCCACCGAGCCGGAGGACATGCGCAGGATTCTGTCCCGCTGCTCTGATCTGGGTATTTTTGTTATGATCGACGAGACCTACGCCGAATTCGCCCCCGAGAAAGAAGGCGTCAGCTGTGTCGGCCTGCTGGATGAATTTTCAAACTTCGCGATCCTGCGCGGCGTCTCGAAATTCTTCGCCTCGCCGGGTCTGCGCCTCGGCTACGCCATGACCGGCGACGTCGAACTGCTGAAAAAAATCCAGGACGAGAAAAATCCCTGGACTCTAAACAGCCTGGCCGAGGTGGCCGGCTCCTATATGTTCCGCGATACGGCTTATATTGAGCAGACGAGGAATCTCATCTCCTCCGAACGGGAGCGCATCTACCGCGAGCTCCTCACCTGGAAGCATGTGAAGGTCTACCGTCCGCACGCAAACTTTATTCTCGTGCGTATCCTGCGGGAAGGCGTCAGCTCCTACGACGTCTTTCTTCACGCGATCCGGCGCGGACTCATGCTCCGCGACTGCTCCAGCTTTCCCGGCCTCGAGGACGGCAGCTTCTTCCGTTTCTGCTTCATGATGCCGGAGAAGAACACGGAGCTGTTCGCCTGCCTGCATGAGATTCTGGAGGACTGACGAAAAGAGCCTCAGTCCCCAAACCAGGCCTCGTATACCTCAAAGAAGCTGTCCGTGGTCACGCTGTCATAGTCCTCGAACACGACCTTCTCCCAGAGCGCGTCCTGAAACTCGGAGATCGTGTCGGCCATCAATTCTGAATATATTTCCTGAAAACGGGTCGTGCGCTGCTGTTGCGCGACCTTTTCTTTATTTTCCTCGGATTCCTCCTCCAGCCAGGTGCTCGTGCATTTCAGAATGTAATAGCCGTCGCCGCAGGCGAAAACCTCGCTCACCTCGCCGTTGTCCAGGGAAAAAGCGACCTCCTCGTACTCCTCGTCCATATCACCGCGCGCGATCGTCAGCGTGATTTTCGATGATTTCGAATAGTTCGAGGCAAGGCTCTCGAAGTCCTCCCCCTCGTCCAGGCGGGTCTTCAGCTCATCCGCAAGCGTCTCCTCCACGACATAGATCTGCTGGATCTCGATAATCCGCGCTTCGTCGTCGCTGATCTCCACCGCCGCATCTTCCGTAATCTGCTCATAGGCCTGCCGCGCGAGGCAGTAGTCTTCATACATGCCCGCTATCAGCTCCTCATCGACCCCCAGCGTCTCAATCTCTTCGGCGCTGAGGGAAGCATAATACTCCGCCCCCGCCGATGCAGCCAGCGCGGCATTCTCCTCCGAGAGCTCTACCTCCTGCTGTCCGGCCAGGTAGACCATGCTCTTCACCTGCGCCAGCTGGGAGACGACCTGGCTCTTCAGATATTCCTCCAGCGTCTCATCGCCGATCTCATACTCCCACATCTCAATCCCGTAGGTATTCTCATACTGATTCTTCTGGTTGCAGAGATAGACCAGCGCCTCCGACAGGCTGCAGGAGACCTCCCCGATACGGAACAGCTCGTCTCCGACAAGACCGGTGGTCAGCACAATCTTTGTATTTTCACAGCCGCCAAGAGCCAGCGCGAGCGCCAGACTCAGCGCCGCAAAACGGATTTTTCTCATATTCATCACCTGTCTGTTATCATAGCGAAAAATACGGATTTCCGCAAGGGGCCAGGTTAAAGATACAAAATATGAAAATTCTGTAAATACGCGTGACATTGGCGCCTTTCTGCGCTATACTAAGCGCATCTTCTGTTGTTTCCGGGCAACCGCCCGCATATCCCAACGATCATTTTGAACAGTGAAGGATGCCTGTTCCGGCATTTTTGCCTGTTCATTTATGAAATACTATGCTAAAATAAAGGAGAGCACACATGGAAAAAGTAAAAAAGAACGCACCGTCGTTACAGGAGTTGAATCTTGTCGATCGTTTCCTGTTTGATGAGGTCATGGAGGATTCCGGTACGCATCAGGATGTCCTGAGCATTATCCTTGGGAGGGATATCTCCCTTCTGAATGAGCCTGAGACGGAGAAAGAGGTTCGCATCTCGTCCCTGGCACGCTCCATTCGTCTGGACGTATTCGCGATTGACGAAAACCAGGATATCTATGATACAGAAATGCAGAAGGTACGGAAGCCCGATCTGGCGAAGCGCAGCCGTTACTATCAGGGAATAATACTGTTACACTTTTAAACCGGTCTGTCAGGAAGTTCCTGAATGTATTCTGAAGGATGGTGCGACCCGCATTTTTCTGAATACACGCGGGAAAAATGAGGACGAAGTATCAACAGAACTGGTGGAATTTCTCCATTATGTGGAAAACACGACGGATCAGACGGCGCAGCGTTCGAACAGCGAACGGATTCACCGGATTCACAAACGTGTGATGGAAGTCCGCCAAAATGAAAAAGCAGGGGTGAAATACATGCTGGCATGGGAAGAAAGATATTATGATCGCGAGGAGGCCCGCAAAGAAGCCCGCGAAGCGAACACCTTAGAAAACATCCGCAATCTGATGGAAACGCTGAAGCTGACCGCTGAGCAGGCAATGGACGCTCTGAAGGTTTCTAAAGAAGATCAGAAAAAATATCTGGATATTCTGAAAGGGTGACCAAGCCGATGTTTCAATCAGGAATCCAATACGTAATCACAGCCTATTTTATCATCGTCAATCTTGTCGGCTTCGCCCTCATGGGCATAGACAAGCGAAAAGCCAGGAAACATCTCTGGCGTATTCCGGAAAAGACGCTCTTCCTGGCTTCGATCATCGGCGGCTCCGTCGGGACGCTGCTCGGCATGTACGTGTTTCATCACAAGACGAAGCACTGGTACTTTGTCGTCGGGATGCCGCTGATATTGATCGTACATATCATACTCTTTGTGAAATTTTTCTGACCCGTCTACGCGTGCAGCCTCCTTATAATCTTATACACGATCTCACTCTCGGTCACAAGCGGCCGGTGATGCGCAAAGAAGATGATGCCGTTCGTCGGCGCCGCGATCTGCTCGGTGACGTAACCCTCGTAGGGGTGCAGAATCTCGGCCATGATCTCGCCGCGGACCACCTCGTCGCCCGGATCTTTCAGGCGGCGGTAGATGCCGCCGGAGGTCGTGCGGACAACCAGCATTTCTTCCTCCTGTATCACACTGGAGATGTAGCCGCCGTGGCAGTCGTAGCGCAGAATCCCCATCCTCGTGAGGAAGCGCAGCACGGCGGACACCGCCTGACGCGCCGACTCCTCGTCGATGTCGTCGGTCTCCTTCGTGTAGAGGGAGAAGGCGTTCGTCTCCCAGATCTGCCAGTTGTAGTTCAGCGTCGTCGTGTCGATCGGGCGCGGCTTCCGGATCACCACATAGGGCAGGCCGAAGAGATTCGCGAGGCTCGCGTTCTGGTAGCCGGTCTCCATCATGCGCACATGCGGCATGAAATCGCCGGGCAGATAGAAGCTCGCAAACTGAATGCCGTAGGCATATTTCTGCACCTCGTCGAAGAGACCCGCCGCGATACGCTGCGTCGTCTCGCCGCGGTCGTAGCCGGGAAACATGCGGTTGATATCCGTATTGTCCGAGGGCCAGAAGCGCTTTCCGATGTTCATCGAGGAGCGGTTCACCGAAGGAATCACCATGATCTCATTGCCTGCGGCGATGTGCCCGTGCTCCTCCAGCTCCCCCAGGATGCGCACAAGCTGCGAACAGATATAGAGCTGCTGCACCTCATTTCCGCGGATCGCGCCGACGATGCAGGCGCTCTTCTCCCCTTTTCCGAACACATATCCTGTAATATCCATATTCTCCCGGTAGGGAGCCTTCAGGGAATAAATAATCTCTTTTCTCATGCCTCTACGCCCTCCAGTATCCGGGCCAGCAATGAGCCCTCGTAGACGACCGGATACTCCCGGATCGTAAACACCTTGCCGGAGACGCAGGCCTCCACGCGGCTTAAGACTTCGCCGGTCAGCGGGCTTATAATATCGCCGATATGCTCGCCCTCCCGCACGATCGCGCCGTGCGCCACGGCCGGCACGAAGACGCCGGAGGCCTCCGCGTTCAGAAAGCCCACCTTATGATCCTGCGAAATGATTGGCTCCTTCACTTCGCCGAAAATGTCGCCGTCCCAGACCCCTAAGTCCTTCATCAGATGGAAAATGCCGGTCAGCAGCTGCGCACAGTACTTCTTCGTGATGCGCATGCCCACGCCCATCTCGACAACAAGCGTCGGGACGCCGACGCTGTTCAGGCTGTGCGCCAGCGTCGATTCGAGCACGGTCGCCGCCGCGTGAATCCAGATCAGATCGACGTTCAGCTTCTTCGCGTAGGGCACCAGCGTTTCCGCTGTATTCTCATTGATCCGCACCTGCGGGATCTCCATCAGGAAAATATTGCTCGCATGAATGTCGATACACAGATCCGAGCCCTTCAGATCCTCAACCACATGGTAAGCCAGATGCTCCGCCATCGGCCCCTTGTCCGAACCGGGAAAAATGCGGTTCATATCGAGGTCAAACATCGGGATCCCGCGGCTGATCGAGTCGATGCCGAGCGGGTTGAGCGCCGGATAAATATCCACAATGCCCTTTAAATTCTGCCGGTTTTCCCGGATAATCCGGTTTAATTCATAGCAGACATATTGTCCCTCCAGCTCGTCGCCATGCGTGCCGGTCACAATGGAGATGCGCTTCTCCTCCCCGGTCGTATGCTCCGGCGTCAGCCGGTTTTTCTGAATCCGCAGCCGCTCGTCCACCGGGAGCTCTACGGATGCCACATCCATAATCATTTCTCTTCCACCTTTACATGTACCTGCTGCGCCTGCGACGCGTCGCCTTTGAGCACGCCCCGCTCCACCGGGCAGTCCTGGTAATCCCGCCCCTGCGCAATCCGGATATAATCGTCCGTTGCCACGCGATCATTGGTCGCGTCCAGTCCGCACCAGCGTCCATCCACGTAGACCTCCGTCCACGCGTGACTCGCGCCCTCCCCGAGCATCAGCCCCGAGACATAGCGCGCGGGAATCCTGTCCCGCCTGCAGAGCGCGATCAGGATATGGGCATAATCCTGACACACGCCGCCGCCCGCGTGGAAAGCCTCCGCCGCCGTCGTGCGCACATCCGTGCTGCCTTTCCTGTAGGAGAAATTCTCATACAGGCCGTGCATCAGCCTGACAGCCCTCGGAAAGACGGACGCCTCCGAGGGATAAAGCTTCTGATAAAGCTGTTCCAGCCCCTCATCCATCGCGGTGAGCGGACTTTTCCTGCGGTAAACCGGATGCAGCGCCTCCGGCAGGCCGTCTGCATAAGAAACCTGCGCGATGCCCGTCGTCCGGTATGAGAAGGCCTCATGGCTCTCCCGGATATCGCCCACGAGCATCGAATTGCCAAAACCGTCCGTCTGTCTGGCAAGATGCGCCGCCGGGCGCAGCTCATAGTCCGCCTCCTCAATCGTCTGCACCGCGCTGCTCTCCGGCACAAAACGCAACACAAAATAGTGCTCCGTCACCGGATGGCCGAACTGCAGCTCCATCTCATATGAAAAATGTAATCGCTTCATGCCTACAGCATTTCAAGAATCGAGCCGAGCGCGGTAAGCGCCTCCTGCCGCTGTCCCTTCCATGCCTCTCCTTTTCCGATGATTTCCCCCAGCCGCGCAAGCGCGATCAGGTTGTACTCCACATGAAGCTTCGAGACTCTGGCGCGCAGGCGGCAGAACTCCCGCTCCACCAGGGGCAGGGGCATGTCGAACCGCAGATAGAGATCGAGACGCTCGCAAAGCTTGCCCGCCTTCAGGATATTTCTCTCGTCTTCATCCTCCACGTAGTCCTCGACGCTGCCCCAGAAGGCGAAGAGATAGTCAGTCAGCGGCTGCAGAGACCACAGCGGAGTTCTGGAATCCTTGCTCGATTTTAGCACATCCAGCGACATATGTATATAGGCAAGCGCCTCAGAACTTAAAATCTGCCGCAGCAGAATCGCGTTGTCATAAGCCCGCAGAAGATTCGAGAGCAGGGAATCCGGATTCTCCTCGTCGAAGAGATAGCGCCGGATAAAGTCCTCCTTCGAGACATAAATGTTCGGAATCGCCAGACGCTCGCAGTAATCGTCATAGCCGAAATCACTGCTGTCAATCATCTGGTCGTATATTTTTTCAAAAACCTGCAGCGTCGTGAAGACGCGCTCCGTATACCGCCCGAGCCAGTAGAGCTCGTCGATCGTTTCTATCGAGACAGCACCCATGTGTCCTTGAAACCTCCTCCCTGCGATGAGTTGACGACGAAGGACTTCGGATCTCTGGTAAAGCGGGTCAGACCGCTCGCCCAGACCTTCGTCTCCTTTCCTGACAATACGAAGGCACGAAGATCGGCCTTACGCTCGACGATCTTTCCCTCGTCCATAATCTCCAGATCCATGAAATCAATAACTTCCTGCGCGATGAAGCGGCGGCTCTCCCGCTCGATGAGCGCGCGCATTTCGGCAAGCCGCTCCTCGGACAGGTCGCGGCCGAAGATCACGCCGTAACCGCCGGCCTCCGCCACATCCTTCACGACGAGCTTCGGCAGATTCTCCAGCACGTACTTCCGGTCCTCCTCGTAGAAAGGCAGATAGGTCGGCGCATTCTTCAGGATCGGCTCCTCATCGAGGTAATAACGGATCATCTTCGGCACGAAATAGTAGATGCCCTTGTCGTCGGCCACACCGTTGCCCGGCGCATTGACGATCGCCACATTTCCGGCGCGGTAGGCCGCCATCAGATTCGGTACGCCGATCAGCGACTCCGGCAGGAAGGTCGTCGGGTCGAGATACTCGTCGGAGAGACGACGGTAGAGCACGCCCACGCGCTGCCGCTCGCTGCGGTAATCCTTATAATAGAGGACATTGTCCTCAACGAAAAGCTCATTGCAGGTCGCCAGCACGCTGTGCGTCCGCTCTGCGAGATAAGAATGCTCAAAGTAGGCGGCGTTGTAGCGGCCCGGCGTCATGATCACGGCGATGCCGCCGCAGTTCACATTCTCCATTGTCTCGCTTAAGAGCTCCGCGTAGTTCCGGTTATCGACGACCGCATTCCGACGGAAGGTATTCGGGCTCGCCCTGCGGCTCATCTCCCGCGCGATCAGCGGATAGGACGCGCCCGAGGGAATCCGCAGATTGTCCTCCAGAATATACCAGATGCCGTCCTTGCCCTTCACCAGATCAATGCCGGAAATATGGCTGTAGATGCCCTTCGGCGGGCAGATGCCTTCGCACTGCGGCAGATAGCCCGACGAGGCAAAGACGAAGTCCTCCGGAATCACGCCGTCCTTCACAATCTGCTTCTCCCCGTAGACATCGCGCAGGAAGGCATTCAGCGCGTCCACCCGCTGAATCAGGCCCTTCTCGAGATACGCGAACTCGTCCTTCATGATGACGCGCGGAATCGCATCGTAGGGAAACAGTTGCTCCTTGAATGTGCCGTTCTTGTAGATACCGAAGCGGACGCCGTAGCGCGCCAGCAGGCGGTTCATGCTGTCCGCATGGTCCAATAGTTCATACATTTCTCATCACCCCTCGCTGTACATTTCAACAGAAAAAGGCGTCCTCTGTTTCCAGGGACGCCCTTGTCACTTTACAAGATATCTTACAACTGAATCATGATATTGTCAACTGATTTTCACTCTGCAAGAAGGGAGCAGCAGTCTCCTTTGTCATTTACCAAACAGATCGCTGTGTGTCCCTGTACGGGCCAGTGTCAACACCAGCACACCGTCGTCAATGCGATAGATAAGCAGCCAGTCAGGGAGAATGTGGCATTCTCGATGACCCACCCAGTCTCCGGTCAGCTCGTGATCTTTGTGTTTTTCAGGGAGGGATTCTCCCATCGCAAGGCAGGAAACAACATTTTCCAACAACTCGACTTTCAGGCCACGTCGGATGGCCCGCTTGTAGTCCTTTTTGAACTGGGTGGTGGGTTTAACAATGTATTTGGTTTTTCTCATTTTTTCAGCTCCGCAAACATCTCATCCAAGTCGGTATATCCTTTTACATCAGGATCATGTGCGATGCGTTCCGCTTCCAGCATGGCAGCAATCGTCTCCTTATTTGGCTGATCAAGCCGCACATCGAACGGGAACCCACCAACCCGGAGGGACTGGCGCAGAAAGACATTAATCGCAGTGGTCAGGTTCACACCCAGCTCCCCATACAGGGCTTCACACTGCTTCTTGATATCGCTGTCCATGCGGACGCTGAAGTTTGTCGAATTGGCCATGGAAAATCAACTCCTTTCATTTCATTGTGCTTGCATTATACATCGTATGCAATACAAAATCAACTCAAAAGGCTCATTTTCCTTAAAATCATCCCAACAAAGCCCGCAAGCAGCACAATCCAGGGAATAATACTGCTGCTGTCCCCGGTCTGGGCTGAGGATATGGATATCACCTCGCTGGCATTGTCTGAACTGCCGGAACCTGAGCTGCTATCAGAACTACTGCTGTCAGAACTGCTGCTTTCCGATTGCTGGTCGTCCTCATCGTCCTGGGTTTCGTCAGAATCCGTTGTAACCGTGTAGGAAACGGTGGGCTTGTTAAAATCTTCCGGATCACCTTCGTTTCCATCGGAATCTACCGGATACAGTCGCGCCACATTATTGGTGTACAGACTATAGCTGCTGCTTCCATCATTATTTTCCCCATACTGATCATACGTGCCGTACGTCCCTGACGCCGTCTGCGGGTTTGTCAGCACCACACTGTAGGTCAGCTGAACCTGATCATTCTTTGTGATCGGCACATTGATCTCCAGGATAAAACACTCTCCATATGTTATGTCCTTATAGGTTGTTCCGTCCGGATAATAGGTAAGCACATATGGATAGGTCGACCCATCGGAACTGTCTCCATCAGAACCAAAGCCATAAGTGTTTTCGTCGATCTGTGTTACGACCAGAGCTGTGCCGTCAACAGTCAGCGTCAGGCGGCTGATGTCATTGATAAAATCGAAGTCATAGGCGACTCCGTTTTCATCCACGCTGTCTCCCATCTCATCCACAAGGACGCTTCCGGCGTCGACCAGCTGGATAAGCCTGTCCTTTACTTTAGAAAATACTGCCGCAGCAGTTTTTGAATCAATATTTGTTGATTGTTCAATATCGTAACGAGTCACGTAACTCTCCAGCCAGGTTTTAAAATCCTCCGTAAAATATCCATAATTTTGGTTAGGATTATACTGATAAGTCACCATACAGACATTCACTTCCTGCGAAGCAGTGACAATCGATGTCGCCGCATAATAACATGCCGCTTCATAGGTTGTGTAATAGTCATCACCAGTTGCTACCGTATCCCACGAAGCAATGCCGGAATCAGAAGCATTTGCAACTAAATACTCCGTGTACGTTTTACCATACTTTCCAATATCAGTGCTGCTCTGTCCAGCTTCCCAAATACTGGAAAAACTGCGTAGTTGGGTTGTATCAGTATCCCCGTAACGATATAGCCAATCTTCATTACTGTTCCAGTAAACCTCATTACTTCCTGTCAAATAAGTCTGTGACATTGCTTCACCAGACTCGCTGTCATACCACATGCGGGCTCCGCCGTCTGTTAGAATGATCATGTATTTATCACTGCCGTCCACCTCCGTGTCAGCATTCAGCAAGGAGCGCGCCTTTTCCACACCCGCCTGAAGATTACTGCCGGAACGACCATCCAGGCTCTTATAATCTGCAGTCAAAAATTCTTGAAGTCCTTCTACAGTCTCATCCGTCAATTCTGTGAGCTCTGTTGTCTTCAGAATCGGTTCATAACCGCCAAATATGGTTATACTGACCTTGACGGTCAGATTCTCATAATTCAGTAATTCATCCAGCAGGTCGGCCGCCGCCTGCGCCAGATTGGTATTATCATGGCTGGTGGATCCGTCCAGAACAAAGGCCACATCCAGATAGCCTTTATAGTTAGCAGCTGGAAGCGAGATTGTCACATCCGACTCATAATTTTCATTCAGCTGCGTCGCTTCCTTGGATTTGGAGAGATCAAAGTTCGTACCTGTTTCAGCCGCAACAACCGTTATACCTGCAAACAGTGAACTGAAAGCAAGGACAAGGGTAAGCAGCAACGCCGACAGTTCTCTTGTTCTTTTCATAATTATTCTTTCTCTTCAGTTTGTGTGGGACTTTCCGGACTCCTTCCGTTCCCTGCCATACTGCTCCAAGAACGGAGTATAGAGCTCCTGCTCCGCCTTCAGTCTCGCTTCCACGGCGTCCTCATAACGGTCGAAACTTCCCAGATTGTACATCTTTCCCTGAAAACCGATGCTCGCGCGCCAGCGGTTGTTCTCGCGGCGATAGACGCCGCGGTGACCGCTGGTATTGTTCGCATAGGTTCTCTGGGAGGCGATACGCTCCACGCAGGTGCCGTCCACGAAATGAATCGCTGTTTTCATGTTTTTTTTTCGCTGTTCTTTCTGCATGCAGCCGCAGCTCCGGGTATTGCCGGCGCGCAGATTTTCCTTATGACAGATGCAGCGCTTCCCGCAGTCACAGACACAGTCCCAGTAAACGCCCTCTGCATCGCCTTCCTTCGTCTGTGCCGGACCCAGGACCAGCAGCCTGCCATAGCGATGGCCTGTCAGATCCAGACGTCTCTCCTTCGGCGCTTCCCGCCGGTAACAGCCGCAGCTCCTGGTGTGTCCCGATTTCAGATGCGATTCCTCCACCACACACTCCGCCCCGCAGTCGCAGGTACAGCGCCAGTAACGCCGTCCCTTTCTCTGTTCCATCTCAAGGAGCGTCAGCATTCCGAAGCGCATTTCCGGCGCGAGGGGTGTCGTCCCCGCGCCTCTGCGCCTCATGTACGCCTCCGACGGCGGAAGAAGAAGTAAAAGATCGCAGCGCCGGTCATGAGGAGGAGGCCAACGATCGTGAATGGCCGTGTGCCACTCCCGCCGGTCAGAGGCAGATCATAGGTCTGATAGTTGAGAATGTACCATCCAACTGTAGAATTGCCATATAATTCTTCGCCATTCAGAGTGACCGTTCCTGTCGCAGTATTCACTGTTACCACCCAGAAATTCTTTGTCGGTTTGATATAACCGCTCGGAGCAGAATTCTCGATCAGGTAATAAGTGCCGCTGCTGAACTTCATTTCCACCTCACTCTGCGTTATTGGATCGGTTTCTGTGAATGTCACTGTACCGCCCGATGCACTGGTTGCTGTAGCAATCGCTGTTTCGCCGGACTTTACTGAAACATCTGTTACCTCACCTTCTGATTCTGTTACATTTACAGAACTCGCGCTGTACAGGCTGAAAGTCGCGCCTGCAAGCGGTGTGGAATCTGCCAGACTATCTGTATCTACCGAGCAGACCTTAGTAAAGCTGATAGGTAATGTCTTTGCATTGGTCACGGTCATGTTATCGGTGGTGTTCGTATTGCTGGCCGCGGGATCAGTATCACTTTCTGCTCCGGGAATCTCCAGGATCCAGGCAGCGTCATAATCTATGCTGACATTTGTCGTACTGTCTGTCACGGTGACTCCGCCATCGAACTCAGAAATATTATCGCCCGCATAAACGGCGGAAGTAAGATCATAGCTATCGTCCGCGCTGGTTTCTACGATAATGTACTCTTGGAAGTACAGCAGGTTTTTAAATGTGTAAGTTGCCTCACCCTCACCCAGCGTATGGGTCTCAACGAGATCATCCGCGCTCAGCTTTGTGACGCTTGAGGCATCCGCATAAGGCCCGTACACCGCAAAGGTAGACCCGGCCACCGGAATATCGCTCTCGGTATCCTTTTTCGTTATTTTCAGGTCTCTATAAATCACCAGGCCAATATCCTCCGAGAGATTCCACAGGGTATTCTCTCCGTTCGCCCCGTACAGGAAGAAGTTTTCGGACGTAGCCGTCGTACTTCCGGTCGTCACGGTCGTTCCGTCCGCCAACGTCTCGGTTGTTCCGCCGCTCGTCTCCTTCAGGGTAAAGTTGCTGTCCTTTAAGATACTGTCTAAATATTCACTGTTATTGGAATCATACATATCGTCCGGACTGTAGGACTTCACGGAATCCACACTCGATGAATTATTCGTCCTGGCGGCAGTCAGACTGTATTTAATGCTTCCGTTTCCTGCTATCGTCGCCAGCAGTTGATACCACGACGCCGTGCTTGCACCGGCAAGAGCCTTCCACAGGATGCCGCTGCTGTTATAGGCAGTGTCATCGTCGTAAGAGCTGCTGATATTCGCTGAGGTGAGGTCCTCAAACAGGAACCTCCAGGAATCCCCGCTCAGTGTCCCGCCGTTGGAAACCTGTGAGCTGTTCGCACCGTTATAGGTAAGCAGCTGAATACTTGCGCTGTTTAGCAGAGTCTGCACCACGCTGTAAGTCGAGTAATCATTCGTGCGGCTGTTATAATTCTCGTACGCGGAAATCTCCTCTCCCGCGCCGTCCGTACCCGACTCATACGTGTTCGGCGTCACATCCTCACTGTCCTGTATTCCGTCGCCGTCTGCGTCAATCCAGAACATGCCGCCAACGCCCACCGGCTCTGTGGACAGCAGCGCGTAGACGTAATTACTGTTCATCGTCGTCTTTGTACTGGAAATACTACTCGATCCCGTTGCCTGTGTCTGGTAAATCAGACGGAAATCATTGTAGGTCGCCAGATGTGCTTTCTCTGCAGCATCCGTCTCGCTCATCAACGGAACCGTTGCGCGGTACTGCAGCTGCAGCTGCTGCTCATATCCCAATGTAAAGGACTCTGCAAAGACAACAGCAAACGCCGTGATTGTACTCTTATCTCCTTCGCCAAAATCCTCCGCTGTCACCCAGCCGCCTGTCTTCGGTTCAGTATCAAAGTAAGACTGCATGGTCGTGACATCTGCGCTGGATTTCAACGTCCCCGTGTAATACCACACGGTATAATTATCCGTGTCCACTTCACTGCGAACATATTCTCCCGTTTTTTCGTCTTTTACACCCAGGGTAACAGAAAGAATCTGATAAAAATCGAGATCCCACTCCTTTGTAATCCCGCTGTTAAAGCTGGCGCCGGACTCCTTCGGTATAATATCCATCAACACTATGTTCACGAGATCCCGACCTTCGCTCATGTTAGTCACTGTCAGCCGGAAATCTGCATAGCCGTCGTCCTCGGTGCTAACCTCGTCCGTATTTGCCGTTACTGTGCCACCCTCACTTCCGTAGTACCAGGCGTCATCCTCCGCATCCTGGTCACCCTGTATCTCTTTCAGAATGTTGACCGAAGAAGCTGCCTGGAAGGTGATGGAAGCCGAATCGGAAAGATAACCGTAACCGGTCACGCCGAGCTCTTTCAGCATATCCGCCAGAACTTTCTCAGTTGTCGGATCCGTATAATTCCCGGCCCAGGAGGTATCATCACCTACAGAGCCCATGAACGCAGAACCAGCCGTGTTATCATGATAGACCGTACCCGCCGTCTCACTGGTAACCCACACATTGTTTTCCAGCGAAGCATTCGAGGAAAGGTAATTTAATACCGTGCTGTCCACCGTCGCCTCCAGCGTAATGGTAACCGTCTCGCCAGCGGCCAGACTGCCGGACGTCCGGATTTCCAGCAACGTATAGCCGTCCGATCTTGTACGCCACACATTCGCGATTGTCAGGGTACTATTCGCATTCGTGCTGGACACTATTTTCACATTTGCAATGAAAGAGTCATCATCGTCCGCGTCAGCGGCGACAACGCCCTGAGGCAGCAGATCCAGAAGAATCGGATTGTCCATCGCGAGGCTTGTGGAGCTGTTTGACAGAGTAATTGTGTACAACAGCGTATTTCCGATTACCGCTATTGTCGTGCTGCCCGTCGTCTCATTTTCCACCGTCTTATTGATGGACAGGATCGGCGCCTCCACATTGGGAACCGTGGTCGTCGCCGTAGCTGCGGCGGAAGCTCTGGGTTCCGTGTAGTTTCCGGTGGTATCCCACTTCTTATAGTCATATGTGACAGAGGCATTGTTTGCAATCTCCGCCACCGCGTAATAGGACGAGTTGCCTCCTTCCTGCTGGTCAATATGCATGCTGACCACGATATCATTGCCGGCATCGCTCACCTTGAAGTCACTGCCGAGCTGATATCCGGTGTATGTTTCCAGATTCTCATCATACCAGGTCACGGTAAAGCTCACTGCCTGCAGCTCAGAGGTGTTATACTTAGGCTCCACATTCCAATAACCTCCGCTCGCGATCGCACTTGCCGTCTGCACATCATCATGCGTCGAGCCGTCCGAATAGGTGAAGGTCACCTTTATTGTAATATTCGGCGAAAAATCTGCGCTGTCTATCCCCGTCAGACTGCTGTAATCATAAGAAGCGTCGAGAGGAATCTGCACCGATGAAATATAATAATCTCCTTTCAGATATGCTTTCTGCTCACTCTCATCGGTAACATTAATTGTCGTCGCGGCAGACCCCAATCCGCTCCAGACTTTTGTCACCGCGAGGCCGCTGTCTGTCAGTATCAGATTGTTGATCGGACCGGTCGCAGTCACATCCAGAGCCAGCGTGTACTTAAGATCCGCAGAGTCTGACAGGATATCATGGGAAAGCACAGTGTTGTCGGTATCGTCTGTGTCGTCTGTATCCTCCGCCGTCTTTGTGATACTCACGCTGTAATCCTGCGTTACATTGACAAACGACTGCTCTACTGTCATCTCCGTGGTTCCGTCATCCGGCACCACAATAATCTGATACCAGACCTCATCCGTGTTTTCCTTATCGATGACATAGCCCTCTCCACTGGTCCCGGTCTCCACCACCAGATAAGTGCCCGGTGAGAGGTGACAGGTCGCGGAAGAGTAAGTGGCGTCCCCACCACCTACAGTCGTCGTTACTGTAGTCACATAAGTGCTGGTTTCTGCCTCTTTTGCTGTTGTTATCTCTGTATCACTCAGCGAAGCGCCCGCACTGTATAACGTCTCATCCACCTTGTAAATCGCCAGGTCGGCGGTCGGCACGACATCACTGCTGCCGTCGCCCTCTTTGATAAAGGTCACGGCCGGTCTTGGCTGATTGTAAGCGTACAGCTGATAGAGACTGCCGGCCTTGTATTCCTGCAGTGAAAACTCGTAACCGGTATATGATGTTTCTCCCACGGTAACCGTTATTTTGCTCAGCGCAGCCGGATCCGAGGTCTCAGAAACGGTCGTGGTTTCTCCGCTGTCTTCATCCACCGTCGATGTTGTGGTGGTGACGCTGTACCACACTGACTCCAGTCCGTCGTAGAGCTCCGTGTCATACCCGCCGGTCTCCACCAGCAGATACTTCACTTT
>MSHD01000005.1:0-13496 GCA_001941045.1 Lachnospiraceae bacterium Zagget2 | reverse complement strand
GTCGGCGGATAGGTTTGCGACAGCACCGTCCAGTTATCGCCGTCATCCTCGCTGCGAAGCAGGATAAACTGCACGCCGGAAAGCACATTTGTCTCTTCTCCCTCGTACTCTTCGATATAGTCATAGACATTATTGTACTTCACCAGCTGCACATAGACGCCGTTGCTGTCCGCAACCACCAGCTTTCCGGTAGCTGTATCATAGGTCACCTTTTGCCCTGACTGTAAGGACACTACAATGGTTTCCTCATAGAGGGTATAACCATCGGGCGCGTCTGTCTCCCGGATATAGAAGGTCTGTCCCTCCGTGTCAACGCACTGTACGGGAACCTCGATGGTACAGGTACCGCTGGCATCCGTCGTGCCGCTGCCTACTTCACTCGTACAGTCTGCATCGCTGTAAACCGTAAAGGTCGCACCAGACAGGCCATGCGCCTGATCAGAATCGTCGGTCTTTAAAATTGTCACAGTGGCATAGGTCAGATCGTTGGTGAACATCACCGTCCCTGTGGCGTTGTCCTTAAAACCGGTCACCTTGTAATAGTAGTTGCCGTTCACATCATTGGTTTCCGTCTTGCTCACGTTCAGACCGTCGCTGCTGTCCGCACTCATGGACACAGCAGAATTCCACCACCGGCTTGTGATGTCCTCCTTTGTCGTGGTCGTCTCATTCGTGTCCGGATCCGTGGTTGTGACAGTTTTTGTAACCTGTTCCTCCTTCACATAGTAGCTGCCGTCCAGTTTATAGGTGTTGTCGCCATAGACCCAGGTATAATAACCGTTTGTCTGGTATCCCGCATCCTCCTCCATCTGGATCAGGCCGGACCAGGTACCCACGCCGGTAACGGCAGTCTCTGAATCATTCGATGTCACATTCACCGTTATCTGCTCCTGATTCGCCAGACCGATCGAAGCCGCAGAAACATAACTCCCGCTGGTCGTGTCGTACACATACAGGCCGAAGGTGACACTGTAAGTAGCTGCTTCGTCCGTAAGATCCGTGCCGAAATCCTCCAGGTTGAAGGTCTTGTTGACACTCAGCGATACTTTTTTAATGTCGTTTACAGTAACAGCCACGTTGCCGGAATTTTCCATCGTATGGTTATCCGTCATATCGGCGGTCACAGCCACCACTTTAACATCGGTGCTTCTCTCATAGCCAGCCGGAGCCGTATCCTCGACAATGGCATACCAGCCGGGCGTCAGGCCGGAAATCGTGACGGTCCCGCTGCTGCCGGTCGCATCGGTCGTTCCCCACAATGTCCATTCATTAGACGTGGGATTGTCTGCGTCAAATGCCGGCTGATCCGCCGACCCCGCCTTTGCAATATACGCGTCTTCATCCTCTGTGCTGAATGCGTGATAATACAGTGTAAAAGTCGCGCCGGAAAGCTTCGCCGTACTGTCGTTTGCGTCCGCCTTGGTGATCGTCAGCGAGCCGGTACTGGGGTTGTGCACCGTGAGCGTCGCCGTCGCGCCGGTCGACATCACCTCCGAGGTGATCGAATCCTCGTAATCATCTGACACAGCACACTCCGCCTGTCCGCTGATCGCTGCGCTCACATCCTTCACATAAGCGGTATATTCTATGACAGAAGAATCCAACGCTGCAGTTCCCTCTGTCGCTCCGCGGGTGTATCCGACCGTAATCTTAAAACGCTCGAAATATTCGTCGGTGACCTCTGTATTTGTCGTCACATTCTCATCCACCCAGTAGGTGCCTGCGGGCAGATTAGAGACAATCCACGCCTGCGCCGAAGAGTTCCATACAGCCGTATAAGTATCGTCAGCGTCATCGACATTCGTCAGCGTAAAGTCTATCCCCTCCGTAATCTTCGTAGACAGGTTACTTAAGCTGTACTTTTCGATATAGAGATCGAGCGACTGCGGGTCATAGACATTCACCGTGTTGGTGCCGTCATCCACCCGTTCCACCCAGAAATAGCGCATTGCCTCCGCCGTTTCCCCGGTGTCGTTTTTGCTCTCATCGTAAACAGTTACATCCTCACCGTTTAAGATATTTTCATAATTCTTACCATATTCTCATCGGTCACGCTCACCTCTGTCAGGCGATAATAGCCCAATGGCAATTTCAGGGTAAGCCCATCCACGTAATCTGTCGTAATCTGTGCGTCATCCGAACTGTTGACATACTCACAATTATTTGCATTATAGTACCGCCAGACCGGAGTATCCCCCGTAGTGTCGTACCGCTCCAGAATGAACGTGCTGGTCAGCTGCTGTTTCTGCTGTGTCGGGTTCGCTTCAAAATAGGCGTCCAGTCCATCATCTGTCAGCCCCTTCGTGGCAGTCGTCAGCGTATAGCCGTACTTGGTGACCGTCACGTTCTGTTTTAACACCGGCATATTGAGGATCTGCGTGCGCTCCGTATTATCAAAGCTGGCGTCCAGTCCCATCGTATCCACGCTCGCGGGATCCGAGTTATAGTAGTAATCGTCGCGGTCATCATTGTCCCAATAAAAATATTTGATGTTTGCAAGGCCGTTGGCTCCCGTAGGACGGAACTGAAGATACAACTCGTAGCTGGCCTGCACGGCTTCGTACTTTCCGTACTCTGTGCTGGACGGAGTATCCGTCTCCGTGATCACGATATGGGCATAGTAGGACTTATATCCATAACCAGTATAAGATACCAGGTAGGTCGTATCCTTAAGGCCGGAATAACTATCCAGGTTTTCACAGAGCACATCCTCCATATGGGATACATAGGTGTCGTAGGGCGCGTCGCCGCCGTTTTCCAGATCAATCTCAAAGTCCGGATACACGTCTGCAAAGGCATAGAGGATCTGCATGGCCACTGCACCGTTACCCGCCGCCAGATCGATCAGAGATTCCTTATCCGTAGTATCAATGCTTGTGGATGCATAGAGCATACCGGTATAACCAGTCCATACATCAGAACTGGCCAGCGTCTCTAAATATCCAGGGTTCGTTGTGAGATCCGTGATCGTCTTGACATCGGTAAGACCCGCGGCTTGTGCCACCTCCACATACCACTGGTTCAGCAGTCTGGCGAAGGTAAAGAGCGTCGACACCTGTCCGGCATTGTTGTCCGACTGGGTGTACTCCTCCTCATTCCCTGTCCCACTGTTGTCATCCTCATCGGTGACAGCCTGCACCGCGATATCACCCTTTGTCACCTGCTCCTGTGCATCGTCAATAGCAATGCTATTACTGTCGCCTGACAGCGAGAAGGAAAACTCCGCGTCGTTCGACGGGGAATAGTCCTTCGTATCCACGCCGTACTTATCGTAGTAGCCGCCCCATTTGTTCATAAAAACAGTGCTCAGCATATACAGGTGGCTTCCTGAACCACAGGTATTCTCCACATTCAGACTGGTAACCGAGTTCGGTGTTACAGACTTCACATCGGTCGCATTTGTCGCTGTGATACTGCTGCCCACCGCTGCGGTCAGCACCTCAGGGTAGAGAAGGATGCGGTAGTAGGATTCATAGGTTGGATTGTTATCACTATCATAGATAACCTCCCCATCCGCATCTGTCGCATACGCCCAGGTATGGCCCGTACCGGTGCTGGCCTCCACCAGCCAGTAGACATAGGTATCGTCATAGACGGTTTCCAGGGTGGCTTTTCCCGTATCACTGGATGTATCAGAGGTGACCAACTCCAGTTTCGTGGCGTCGTAGGTCAGCGCAATGCTTTCTCCGTTGCTTAAGGTCTCCAGCTCCTCCTCCGTCAGTGGCTGGCGATAGAGATAGAACAGCGCACCGTTCACATAGTAAGCTGTTGTCGTACTTCCGTCCTCCAGGGTAAGCGTTATTTCTTTTGCTTCCCCATGATTTGTCATGCAATATTTCTGAATATCGATCTCAAAATGCAGCCGATAATTTTTCAGAGATTCATCCGCCACAACTTCCGTTTCGGTAATATCTTCGCTGCGATACTCGACATACTGTAAATTCTTCAGGTCATCCGGGTACAACTCATCCGACGGGGTATAATAATGAATCCCCTGATTCCCGTCCTCGTCCTCCTCCAGCCAGGCGGAAATCAGATAATCTTCGCTGTAGTCTGTCGAAGCGTACAGCGGATAATTGGAAGCAGACTCATCCAGCACGCCGGACATTCCCAGCACAAAGATATAATCCTGGTTATGCCGCAGGCCGGTGAAGGTCGCATAGGCGCTGCTCTCGCTATCGTCCAGCTCCGATTTTTCAAAGGTGTCGACCAGCTTATAAGATACAATCGTTTCCCCATCCTCGTCGTACACGGCCTCATACAGGTATACCCATGCCCCGGCCAGGGGAGATTCTTCCCATGCATCCGAATCTGTGACCGGATCACAGTCAATCCACACTACGGGAACCTGCACAGTCAGCATGGGCTCATCATAAATACTAAGCGCCTCATTCTCCGTATCCGTTGTGGTCACCGCCCCGACCGCAAGCTGTACCTTAAGCGGTTCGGCATCGCTCTCGAAGTAGTCGTCCGGCGCCTCAATCTCTTTAATATAGTAGGTGATCTTTTCGCCATTCTCGTCATACACGGCGAGTCCGCTGAAGGTCACCTTGCCGTATGCGTCAGTGGTGCCCCTGTCGACTTCATTTTCACACTCCTCGTCAGAATAAATGCCGATCACCGCGCCAGGCAATATCTGGCTTCCCGCGCTGTCATCATCATAGGCATATTTTGTAACCGTCACACTGCTGATATTCTGGTAGTTCGTGACCGTGCCGATGGAATACGAGGTGGTACCAGAAGTGTTCGCCACGATTTTTTTCTGTTGTGACATAGGCATACGCCGTCGATGTGCTGGGTAAAATACCACTGTCATCGGCAATCGTAATTTGTATAAAGTTTGCCCCTTCCACGCTCACACTTTTCCCGGTATATGTCTCATAATCCTCCGGTGACAGATATCCGTTTTTCGTATCCACATTTTCCACAAAGGCATAGTAGTAGCCCGGTTCCAGCGACACAGGATAGTTCGCTGTATAGGATGACTGATAGAGCGTGTAGGTCCCATCCACATCCTCTGACCGGTAAATCGCAAACTCAGCGTAATAGGTAGAGGTGCTCACCGAGGAGCCGTTTACAACCACCTGATCTTTCGTCAACGTCAGCGTCGGATAGGGTTCATCGTAGAAGACTCCCTCCGCCGCGTAAGTGGGATTGCCGGATTCGTCCGTACCAAGGCCGGAAGCGGAATAGGAATCAGGGACAGCATTTCTCAGATCGATCTCGATATATCCAATGCCATCCTCATTGTAACCATCCGCCTGTTTCAGACCGGAATAATCGTCCGGCACCGTCGTCTCATAAATATGGTAGATATACCCGGCCTCCAGCACCAGCGTCGTACCGCCCTCTTTCACATCGCCGGTGGCATCTGTCGCAAAGCTGGCTGTATAAGGGTCTTCCTCTTCCTCACCATTTACAACCCGGTACACCGTATAGGACGCGCCCTCAACATAACCTTCTGTAGCCGTGCTCTTCTTTTCCAGCAATACCCGGACATAAGGCAGGATATTGACCAGTGTCGTCCTGGATGAACTTGACTCATAGGCGCTGGCATAGACCACCGTATCCTGCAGATACAGCGTTGTCGAAGTAGTTGTATTTGTCTTGGAATCATAAATATTAACTGTGACTTCTTCTCCATCTACCAGAGTATAGGAGCTGTAGGCATCGTTGCTGACTGCTTCCGCCCAGTAATAATCCTGCGCACTTGTTCCGCCCAGGATATCTACGTTGGAAACCGTAGCGACACCATCGCTGCCGGTCTCAGCCGTCCCCACCACCTCATAGGTGTTAGTACTGGTCTTTTTCAGCAGATAAACAGTCGTTTCCGTACCATCCGTCGCCGTCTTCGTTTGATAACCTGCCGCAGTCGCATAGGCATACTGTTTTCCCACGCTGACCTCACCGGTCGTCTGGTTGGTCAGGGAGACTGTGGTATCACCATCTTCCAGAGTAAATTTCTCTGTGACCACAACCTGTACGTCTGTATCGTCCCCCGCAGTCCAGGTTTCTGTACTCGCTGTAATATCATCCCCGTTTTCACCGGTAAACATTTTCACCAGGCTGTAATCCTCCGGCAGATACTCGACAATTCTGTAATAGTACGGTGTATCCACGTCGTCGCCCACATAAACCGGAAGACTCGAGGTCGTGGAAGCGGAGACTGTCACCGCATCCTCCCCAGTCCCGGTCGTTGTTCTGGTAAGCGTTATCTCTTCCTTGTCAGACCACTCGCTGCCATCCGTACTATACTGCAGGACAAACACGCCAGTGGTAAAAACAGTATTAATTCTTGTCTGATCCACAGGTACCTGAATCAGATGTCCATCCGAGTCCGTGGAAAGCAGGTATTTCACAAAGGTCAGCGCGGCGGCATTTTTCTCATTGTATACAATGCCTGTCTCATCATCTGTAAACGCGGACGTCACTGTATTGGATTCCACAATCGCTTCATAAACCGTATCATCCAGCAAATAGCCATCCGGCGCAGAAATTTCCTGGATATAATAGGTTCCCGGTTCCAGCTTTTCAAAGAGAACCACTCCCTGGCTGTCCGATGTCGCGGTGACATTTCCATCGCTGTCTGTCACTGCTACCAGTTCGTCGGTCACCTCATCCTTCTGGTACAGGCCGAACACGGCCCCTTCCAGGCTTCCGGTGGACACAGAACTGTTATATGCGGTCGCTTCCTTGTAAAAAGAAATACTGCCGCGCGTCTCCGTGTTAGTGGCGGTGATCGTCGCTTCGTCCCCCGCTGTCAGGGTAAAGCTGTATGTCGTGCCCTTCGTTGAAGTCAGCGTCACGTCGTCGCTCGTAAAAGCAGTAAACGATGTGTTGGTGACACCATTCTCTTCCGATATGCTGTAAGTCCCGCCGTTTACATAGATCAAACCCTCGTAGAGCTGCGCATCACTGTCGCTGCTGTTGGAACTGAAGAGACTGATCACATAGTTTGCAACAGATGCAAGCGCCGAGAGCACAACGTTGGAAGACTCTTCCTCCTCTTCGTTTTCCGCGTCCTCATCCTCTGTATCGGAGAGCAGCGTCACATAAAGCCCTGCGTTTCCATCTGCGTCCCGGGTGATGGTAATCTCATTGCTGATCGCCACATACTCTTCCACACCGTCATTGTCCGTATCGATCAAGGCATACAGAGTGGCTGCGCTTCCATCTTCATTCAGAATCGTAAAAGTGACGTCTCCGGTATAGTCGCTGTCCAGCTCTTCTGCCTCCACGTAGTCGGCAAGGTTGGTGCCGCCGATATAGATAGACTGGATATATTTTTGCAGATCAATACCCGCCGGGTCTGTCGGATCGGAATAATCATCTGAAACGGGGACGGTATTGCCTCCTGACTTTTTGTAATCCTCATCCTTATATGCCAGCGTGTAATTCAACTCGGCAGTATTGTTTATCTTGTAAGTAACTACATCATAAAACGGGGAGGTAAAGTCACTGGCTTTGTAGACCGCCGTCACGGTGTAGGTCGTAAGCACCGGCACATCACCATCCAGGGGGCGGCCAGCGGAAGTCGTTGCCTGCAGGGTAGTATCCTGCTTAGTGGCGTCATCCAGCGTAGCATAGTCCGTGATTGTCACAGACTGCACTCCATTTGCATCCTGCGTAGTGCTCTCCTGCGCCCCGCTCTTACTAGTATTTAACACGGTCACAGACGTGGGATAATACGTAGTTTCCCCGTATGTGATCGAAGGGGTATCTTGGATACTGAACTCCTTAAAGAGCGTTCGCCCGTTGACGGTATACTGGGACAACTGCGTATACTCATTCATAATCAGCTCAATGGTATAAGTTACTGTAAGAGTATCCTCCCCTTCATCTACTTCCCATCCGTTACACGTTTTCGTCAGTTCCCAGGTATCGTTCGTCGTGCTGGTAAGTGTAAAATCAGTCAGATCCGTCTCGGTCGTCCCGGTCACGCTGTATTGTTCCACCTCCGCGTTACTGTTATCGCGGTCTTTTACGGTGATATTGGTGGAATAAGTAATATTATCCTTCGTAAGGCTATAGGTCGTCCCGGTCGCCGGAGCCGGATCTGCATCAATATAGCCGGTCACTGAAAAGCTGATTGTCGTAGCATTTGCCGCGACATTGCCGAGGTACACCTCCGCTTTCGTCCCATTCTCATAAGATGTATCAGAGTTGGTCGTATATCCGGTCGCGCTCACATTCGTGATGGTAATCCCTGACGGAGCCGTGAGCGTCACTGTCAGATCCTCATAGGAATCCCACAGCGTCTTGTTGTAAGCGCTGAACCCACTGTAATTCTCCGCAACCGGGATCGAGATCGTCACATACCAGGTCACAGCCTGACCCGCCAGAACCTCTCCACCGTCAGGGTTCTGGGTAACCGTCATCGCCAGACCGTAAGTATCAAACAATTCATCCACGTAGGCCTTCAGCGCCGTGCCATCATACGTATTCTCTTCTGTCTCATCGTCCCCTGTCTCACCCGTCCCTTCGTCGCTACCCGTCTCTTCTTCCTCGTCCACCGCACTGACGGCATAATCCGTTACCCACTCGATCGACTCGCTGCTCAGGGCTTCCCCATTCACATAAAAGAGACCGTCGCTCTCGAAATCGTAGACATCCTCGTCCACCGCCACGGTAAGGGTATAGGTATTGCTGCCGCCCGCCTCGACAGTCTGGTTGCTCCAGACGACCGCACAGCCGTAAGAAGCCAGCTCCGCGTCCGTGCAATCAGCAAGCTCCGCCAGGAGCATCTCGTATTCTTCGTTCTCTGCGGCTTCCTTCAGCTCCGCCGCAACCTCGTCCGCCACAGAGTCGATGACGGTGACATTCCCATCCTCTGCGAGCTCGGTCCGGCTTTCCTCTGTCACGGAAAGACCCGCCGGCAGAATCATCTTCACAGAAACGCCATCGGCCGCCACAGAAGCAGTCTCCTGGACGGTCATCTCAATAGCAATAAAATAATTTCCTTCCTCATCCTGATACAGGGTCTGCACCACGTTCGATTCCAGGGCTGCGGTCTCTGTCGACCCATCCTGTGTATCCTCGTCTTCCGATGCACCGTCCCCGGCCTCCTCGGTTCCGGAACTGTTGTCCTCACCATTTCCGGCCTCTGAATCCTCATCATCTGCTTCGGTCTCGCCGGTCTCGCCATTACCGGCATCTGCCTCTTCCTCATCCCCAGTCCCGGAGCCGCTGCTCTCGTTATCTGCACTTTCGGACTCACCGCTCTGCGCGGCATCGTCTTCCGCTCCACTGCTTTCGTTACCGTCGCTCTGCGCGTCCTGTTCCTCATTGGTTCCGGATGTGTCCCCATCCTCTGTATACCCTGCCTCCGTCCCGGTTCCGGATGAATCGGAATCGCCCAACTCCGCAAAAGCCGTCGCGCTCGACGAAGACATCATGAGTGCAAACACAAGTATCCACGCCAGGACGCGTGTCATCATGTGTCTCTTCGTGTTATTCTTTCTGTCTCTCATTACAGTATCCTCCCTATCAGGAACAGTGGACTTTGCCAAATATTATTCCGTCCGGCTGCAGCGGACGGTTACTCTCTTTCTTCCTCCGATGGTACAGGTGAACAGGGTCAGATCCCATTCTTCCGATTCGTCGCTTTGCATCTCTTCCACATCCTCAGGCTGAAGGATGAGACTCGCCACGACCTCGTAACGAAACTCATTTCCATTCACGTCTGTAAAATACAGGATATCCCCGGAATGCAGGAATTTCAGATTGCCAAAATGCCGGGTATAGTTGTGTCCGCAGATCACCAGATCATCTGACCAGACGGATCCCGCATAACGCCCCGGCGCAATCTTCAGTCCCGCATAGCTCCACTCTGCCATCACCGGCAGCTCCAGGTTCAGCGCGGGAATCGTCAGCGTTCCGATATACGCATAGCCATCGATTCCCACGGTATCCATTTCGGTACCATCCCTGTCGCTTCCACCTGTCAGCGAATCCGCCGCGCCATCCTGCGTATCTGCGGCCTCTTCCAGACTCTGCCGCACCAGATCCGCGGAATCGCCGGCCCTTATATTGTCCCATATGTTATAGGCAAGCAGCGCGATGGCCCCGCTCAGCAGCAGGACGCCCAGGAGCATGCAGAAGATGCTGATCTTCTGTTTCATACGTCCTGCTCTTTCCTGTCGGACATCCGCATAGCCCAGCCCAGAGCAAAGAGCAGCATGCCGCAGCACGCCAGAACCGGTACCGGCCAGTTCAGCTGTCCGGTCTGCGGAAGCGTAGACGCGTAGGTCACGCTGACCGTGGTCGTACTGGACGATTCCGATGTTTTCTTTTTCGGTCTGGGTGGTTTATCCGGCTCATCCGGCACTTTCCGCGTCACGGTTCCTACTTTCGGGCTTGCGTCCACTTCATAGACCCACGCGCCGTCGCTCTCATATGGCACCGTGACTACAAAAGGACTGATCGTCTCATAGTTTTCGGACGCTGTGGTCTGCACCAGCAGATAGAGCCCCAGGGACAGACCGCTGAATGTGACCTTGCCTTTCGAACTCACCGAGGACGTCGTCCCGCTGATTCCTTTGCTCCTGACATAAGCTTCCAGCGTCGCCGCCAGGGAAGTATCCGTGACATCCAGCGTCGCGCTGCAGCCGTCAAAATCGTCAGTATAGCGATATGCCATGTCTCCATCATTAAAATAGAGCTCCGCCACCTGATAAATGGTGATCTTTCCGCCGGAAACCGTATTTCCGTCACTGTCGGCAAGTTCCAGCGTGACGGAACCTGTCTGCGTAAGATCCAGTGAAGCTCCATCAGCGGCAGCAGAGACACTCATGCCCAGGCCGGACAGCAGCGCCAACACAGACAGAAGGCTTATTCCGCAGCGAAATGCCTTTTTCATTCTATTCATCATGATTTGCCTCCCGTTTTTTCCTTCTTCGCGTATTCAGCAACAGCCCGACCAGAACCAGCAGCAGCAACGGCACAGCGACGACCGATGCGACGAGGATCAGGTCCATCTGTTTTTCATTTGCAGATACCCGGGTAACCGCTTCTTCCGAATCTCCGACCCGCACGCCCCGCACCAGCAGACGATGACTGTTGATGCCATAAGGGGTACACGTCATGAGTGTGCAGTAATCTTTTCCTTCTTCTATGTACAGATTTTCGAGTTCATCGGGCAGTACGACGGAAATCCGGTCCACCTGGTAGGTAAGCACGCGGTTCAGCACCGTGACGGTGAAGGTATCTCCCAGCTCCAGCTTATCCAGATTGGTGAACAGAAGCGAACTGGGCAGGCCGCGATGCGCCGATATCACGCTGTGAGTGCTCTCGCCGCCCACCGGCAGGCTGCTTCCTTCCAGATGCCCTGCTCCAACCTGCAGCACTGCGGAGTCCGTGCCATGATAAATGGGGAGCTGCACATTGATTTTCGCGATAGTGACATAGCCCATAACGCCCGTATCGGAGATATCCAGCAGTTCCTCATAGCCTTCTTCCACCAGCTCCGGAGAAACGATCGTCTCTGCAGAGCCAATCTCAGCAAGCCTTTCATTATATGCCTCAGCCGCTACAAGGTATTCAGCGTAAGCGGAGTCGGTCAGCTCTGTCGCCGCCGCGTCGTACGCGGCCACTGCCCGCGTCTGCACGCGCGCATTCCACCAGTTGCTGACTGTCGGATACAGCAGGATCAGCAGGCCTACAAGGAACACACCAACCAGAACGATTGTCCATATGCGGTCCCGTCTGCTCTTCATCATCTGTTCTTCCGGGCAAGGCTGTCCCGCCTGCACTTTCTCACAATCAGCAGAAGCAGCGCTGCGGCAACCAGTATTCCGCCGACAATATAGAAGATGGTAGTACCCATGCCGCCGGAGGAAGGCAGTGTGGCGCCGGCCACGTTCATGATTGTTGTGGTCAGCGTTCCTTCATTGACTGTAAAATACCCACTCGTCTCCGTCAGCGCGCTGATCTGTCCATCTTCGCCATATGTTGCTGTAATCTGAAATTCAATATCACCCGCCTGCTTGTAGCCCTGCGGTACCGTGGTCTCTGCCAGCTTATAATATCCTTCGCCCAGATCCTCAAATGTGAAGGTCGTCACTCTCGTGACCTCGCTTCCCACCTGACTGTAAATATAGTAGGTACTGCCACTATCATATGCACTTCCGGAGGCCACCTTGGTCAGGCTCCCGTCTGCCAGCGTATAATAAGTCTCCCCATCCTCGAACGCTGTAATATTTGCCTTTACCGCTTTATAAAGCGTAAAGCCGGCGCCTTCGAGCGCTTCCTTCTTCTCGTCCACCTTATTGGCAACAATCCGGAAGGTATAGACGTATACCTTCGGTTCCGCAGTCTTGCCTGTCCCGTCTCCATTCGGATCGTTTGAATACTCAATATAAACCTTATTGGTCTCGGCTGTGCCTGCGCTCGCACTGGCTTTCAGCTTCGCCTGATAACGTACCGTGATGGTCTGCCCTGCAAGATCCTTTGCATTGAGTATGGTGATGGTCAGCAGCGTCTGCCCGTTCTGAGCCTCCGTGCCCACCGTGTAGTCCGAGTTCGTACCCTCTGCAAGAGTTCCGCTGGTACTCGCACTGACCGTGAGGCTGTCTGCGTATTCCAGATTGGCAGACAGCGTATCGTGGAAGATATAGGTATAGGTATCATAATTGCTCATGGTGTCCGCGCCTGGCACGGTTCCGGTGATCTCAAATGTCACAGTACCGTTCGCATCCGCGGATGTACCATAATCATTACCATACGCAGAGTCGACGATAATCTTGGTCGGGGTCGGGACTTCATTTTTGAATCTGATGTGCGCAGTATTTCCCGCTACATAGAGAATGTAGGCTGAGACGGCGTCACTGGTGCTGGCTGTAGTTGAGTCCGTGACCAGATAGTAGCCCGCAGCCACACCGGAGATGGTGTAAGTATAGGTGCCTCTGCCATCAGATGTCCCGGCTGAAGTTAACCCGGAGACGGTTCCCTTCACCGCTTCCATCGCCTCTGCGAATGCTTTTACCACTGCAGTGTCATCTTCATAGTCATCAAGTACCGCTGCGACCTCCGCCGCTGAACTGCAGTCTTTAAAAGGGTAAGTCACGCCGTTGTCGCCCGTCACGGCCTGCGCGGCAACAAGTGCAGCATCCCCGCTTGTCACGCCGTCGCCCCAGACGACTTTAGTCAGCTCGTAACCACTTTGCTCATCGCCGCTCAGCTCCCCGCTGAAGATCTGATATGCCGTGAATGTGTGGCTCTCAGAGGCAACATAATTGATGACAATACTCGAAGATCCACTTGCTGCGAAAGCCGTAACCCCTGACGCCATGGTCAGAAGCAGTGCCAGCAGAAAGGCGACAAAATTTTTTCTCGTACACATAGTTTGATCTCCTTGTGCTACTTTTTTACTATCCTCGCCAGTATAAAAATGCTCCATCCATGTAATACTATCCGGGCCGGAATCGGTACCACACCCGGAGAGCACTGTGCACGGCGACGGCCATGCACAACTGCTCCCTAAGTAAGCCACTAAGAGA
>MSHD01000004.1 GCA_001941045.1 Lachnospiraceae bacterium Zagget2 | reverse complement strand
ACCGATGCGGGCACAAGCTCCGGCTCCGCACTGATCTCTGACAAGGAATATATCGAAGAGACCCTGAATCTTGCCAACAATACCGACTATACCTGGAGCTACAGCGCCGATTCCGACGCCTGGACCATGTCCATTGTCTCCGCGGTCGCCTATCCGGAGATTGAGGACGAGGAGGGCGTTTCGGTCTGCGTGCCCGGCGCTTACGTGAGCGGCATTGACACCAGCGGCGACGGAACAGTCGATGTGACAGCAGATAACTATTCCGATGCGGTGAACGGCGCGCTCATCATTGATTACGACGCTGAAATCACAAGCACAAACGGTCAGATTTACACAGCCGCGACCGCCCCGATCATCCTGAACACCGGCGCGGCGGGTTACAGTTCCTCGACCAACACGCAGGCTTCCTCGACCTACGCAGCCGAGGGCTACATCAACGTCTCCTGCGGCAACCGCGGCAAGCAGGATACCGCTACCGACAGCGAGGGAAATACGTATTACACCGGCGACGCTCCCTCCTGCCTGTCCGACCAGAAAGCGGCGGCACGTTTCGTCAAGTATAATATTCTGCTTGGCAATCTTCCCGGAAATGTGGACTATCTCGTCTCCACCGGCGGTTCGGGCGGCGGCGCTCATGCGACGATGTTCGCGGCCACCTCGAATAACCCGGACTTCTATCCCTACCAGGAAGAAGTCGGCGCGGTCGGTGTCTATCTGACGGAGGACGGCTCCTATACGACAACCGTCACGATCGACGGCGAGGAGGTCGATCTCTCCGACGGCGCATGGGGCTGCATCGCTTACAGCGCAATCACTTCGCTCTACGAGGCGGACATGGCGCTGGCCTTCGAGTATTATCTCGACACGGACTACAGCTTCGGCACGGACTTCCAGGCTCAGCTCGCCGAATACCTGTCGGAAGCCTATATGAACTATATTAATGAACAGAACTTAAGTGTAGCTGAGGCCGATGTCGGCTTTGACCTCGACGGCGACGGTGCGCTGACGAGCACGATCGCGCTGACGATTGAATATGACGAGGAGCTCTACACCGACACCAACGGCTACGGTGGGAGCTACCTCGACCTCTATCTCGCCGAGTTTGTCTCGAATCTGCAGTGGTATCTCGACAATCTCGACTACGCGGAGGGCTGGACCTGGTTTGACACGGACGGAAACGCACTTTCGGATGATGAAGTCGCTGCGATGACGACCGCGGATAAGGCCGAAGCATTCCTGGAAGGCCGCTACGCAGCGGCGAGCAGCGGCGGTATGGGTGGCGGTATGCCCGGAGCTATGGGCGGCGGCATGGCCAGACCGATGGCATGCCTGGCGGCATGGGAGACGGCGTGCTGCCCGATGACCTCGATACTGACAGCCTGCCGGATGGCGGTCTGACCGATACAGACGCAGGCGGCGGAGGCATACGGGGTGGCAAAGGCGGCGGCGGACGCGGCGAACTGCCGGATGATGCCATGGATATCGCCAGCACGGATGACACTGCTTCCGCGGGCAAGAGTCTGCCGGACAGCAATACAGATGGCGCGGCTCCCAACCTTGCAGATGGCGATCTGCCGGGAGATTCATCGGAGAGCACTTCCTCCATCACAAACGAAAACGTCGAAACCGCCGGCGACACGATGGACGTCGGCACGCCCGATGCGGGCACGACACAGTCCGCCTCCGGCTCGACCGATTCGACAAATTATTCCTCTTATGAAGAAATGCTGGAAGCCTATGAGGCCGACATCGCGGAAATTCTCGCGGGCGACGAATATGGAAACAACATCGTCTCCCTGTACAACCCGCTGAACTACATCGGCGAAGACGATACGGAAGACCCGTCCTGGGTGCGTATCCTGATGGGCGCCTCAGAGGGCGACATGTCCATGTTCACCTCCCTCAACCTGCAGATCGCCATGCTGAACGCGGGCGTCGACTGCAACATCGAGTGGCAGTGGAACGGCGGCCATGTGCCGTCCGAGATCTTCAGCAGCTCCTTCGCGCTCTACGTCGACCAGATGTACGCGGAATATGCGGCCGAAGCGGAGATTACGGAGATTACTGCCGCAGCGGCGGAAGCGCAGACCGCGAACGGCGACGCGACGGAGGCCACCGGCACGGATCTCAGCTCCTGGGTAAACTATGAAGACACGGCAAACGTCTCCTTCTCCCTCGCGGACGCTGCCTCCTACCGCACGGCAGGTGCAAGCAAGGCCATGCCGGGATTTGACGTCATCGACTACGGCCAGGAAGATTATGTCTTTGGCAGCGACACGCAGGACGCACGTCACTGGGATACTTTCCTGCTTGCGATACTGCAGGAGCATGAGGACACCTTGTCCGAGCTGTTCAACGCAAACTAAACAGAATCTTTTTCTGGAAATGAAGGCCAAAAAATTCTCAGCGTGACGGACCGCGCTGAGAATTTTTGACCTGTGCTGCTAAAAAATAAGTATCACATCGGAACGGGCAGGAGTTCTCCCCGCAGTATGACTTGTTTTAATCTCAGATCTTCCTCATGCAAAAGCAGCAGATCTGCGACTTTTCCCACAGCAATGCTTCCATACCGGTCAAATATCCCCACCGATTTCGCAGGATTGACCGTCGCACATTTCACCGCGCTCTCCAGCGGAATTCCCATATCGAGCACCGCGGTCCGCAGACAGTCCATCAGATCCGTCGCGGAACCCGCGATCGTCCCGTCCGCCAGCGTCGCGCGTCTGCCCTTCTTGACTACCCTCTGCCCTCCCAGCATATAGTCGCCGTCCGGCATGCCCGTGGCCTCCATCGAATCGCTGATCAGGATAATCCGGTCGTCGCCAAACATCTTAAAGGTCTGGCGCACGACGGCCGGATGGACATGGATACCGTCGCAGATCAGCTCCACCTCTACGGAAGAAGCGTCCGCCGCCGCTCCCACGACCCCTGGAGCACGATGGTTCAGACCGGACATAGCGTTGTAAAGATGCGTCACATGATGGACGCCATTTTGAAAAGCCCACATCGCCTGCTCATAGTCCGCTGCGGTGTGCGCCACAGATAATACCACTTCATCCTTTAATTCCCGGATCAGCTCCTCCGCGCCCGGCAGTTCCGGCGCGATGGCGAGCAGCCTGATCATCTGTCCGGAGGCCTCCTGCAGCTCCCGGAAGAATCCCACATCCGGCATTCTGACATAGTCGCCATTCTGTGCCCCCAGTCTCTGACGGGAGACAAAGGGTCCCTCCAGATAGATGCCGCAGAGCGCCGCGCCCTTCTGGGCGGAATATGCCGCAGCCGTCCTGCATATGTGAAGAAGCTCCTCCCGCCCCAGCGTCATCGTCGCCGGGATCATCGCGGTAACACCGCGGGATGCCTCGTAGCACGCCATCGCTTCGATGGCTTCCGCGCTACCATCACAGAAATCATGCCCCATGCAGCCGTGAAAATGAATATCAATCAGTCCGGGGATCAGATAACAGCCCGCGCCGTCGATAATCCTTCCATCTGTACTGACTTCAGCAATCCGTCCGCCAGCCGTGCAGACACTTCTCTTCTCGAAAACGCCCTTCTCCGTGTATACCTTTGCACCGATAATTTCCATATTCAGTCCTCGATTTCTTTTATACCAGGCAATAATCTAATTGTACACGGGAATTTCCGGAGCTTCAACCTCGATTTCCAGAAACGATTGACAAATATTTCTCCGGAGTTTAAAATAGCGGCAGAGTGTGACAGGACTGCCGCACGAAGGGGTACACCACCGCGGGTGTAGCTTTTCGTGTGGCATTTTTTTATGGAGAGGAGTGATGCGCATGGTGAAAATCAACGGAAATCCGGAGGATGTGGCCGGCATGACCCTGCTGGCATACCTACAGCGCGAGGGCTACACCCTGGATCGGCTGGCCGTGGAGTGCAACGAGCAGATCGTACCCAAAAACGATTACGGAAATCAGCTGCTCGCGGACGGCGACGTGCTGGAGATCGTGAGTTTCGTGGGAGGCGGCTGAAGATGGCAGTGGAAACGATTCCCAGCCGGGAGAGCATACAGGAAGCGCTGGAGCTTCGGCACACGAAAGCCGTGCAGGAGCGGATCAGCGCCGCATGCGTCGCGGTCTGCGGCCTTGGCGGACTCGGCTCAAACGTTGCCATCGCACTGGCGCGCTGCGGCATCGGCGGACTTCACCTCATCGACTTCGACCGCGTCGACCTGACGAACCTGAACCGCCAGCAGTACCCCATCGCGGGTCTCGACCGTCCAAAGCCGGAGGCGCTGCGCGACGAGCTGTGCCGTTTCAATCCTTACCTCGATGTACGCACCGACTTCGTGAAGCTTGACGAGGAGAATATTCCGGCACTGCTGAAGGACGATCTCTACATCTGCGAGGCCTTCGACCGGGCAGAGCAGAAGGCGATGCTGACGAACTGCGTGCTGACCGTCTTTCCGGAAAAATATCTGGTCGGTGCCTCGGGTATGGCCGGTTACGGGGACAGCGGCAGCATCCGCACGCGGCGCATCCTGCCCCACTACTATCTGTGCGGCGACGGCGTGTCCACGCTGGAAAAAAATGGCGGCCTGATGGCCCCGCGGGTCATGCTCTGCGCGGCGCATCAGGCAAACAAAATACTGGAACTGATTATCAAAGGAGAATGACAATGAACAAAGACACTTTTACCCTGGGCGGAAAGGAATTTTCCTCCCGCTTTATCCTGGGGTCCGGCAAATACTCGATGGAACTGATCAAAGCGGCGGTGGAGAACGCCGGGGCTGAGATCATCACGCTGGCCGTGCGCCGGACGAACACCAAGAAAAATGAGAGTATCCTTGACTACATTCCTGAGCACGTGACGCTGCTCCCGAACACCTCGGGCGCGCGCGACGCGAATGAGGCGGTGCGTATCGCCCGCATGGCACGCGAGCTCGGTTGCGGAAATTTCGTGAAGATCGAGATCATGCGCGACAGCAAATACCTCCTGCCTGACAATGCGGAAACCGTGAAAGCAACTGAAATTCTGGCGAAGGAGGGCTTCGTCGTGCTGCCCTACATGTTCCCGGACCTCTACGCGGCGCGCGCCCTTCAGGACGCCGGAGCCGCCGCGGTCATGCCGCTCGCCTCCCCCATCGGCTCCAACAAGGGACTGGCGGCGAAGGAATTCATCCAGATTCTGATCGACGAGATCGACCTGCCGATCATCGTGGATGCCGGCATCGGCCGCCCCTCCCAGGCCTGCGAGGCAATGGAGATGGGTGCTGCGGCTGTCATGGCGAATACAGCGATCGCCACGGCAGGCGACATTCCGGCCATGGCGGGCGCATTTAAGAACGCGATTGAAGCGGGACGCGCAGCCTACCTCTCCGGCCTTGGCCGCGTACTCGAGCGCGGCGCCTCCGCCTCCGATCCGCTGACCGGCTTCCTGCGGGACTAGAGAGGTGACAGACATGGCGGAAAATCAGTTTTTTGTGGATTCAGACAAGCTCTCGGAAAAGGCGCTCGCGAAGAAGCATCGCCTGGAGCAGGATCCGTCCAGCCGGACGAACCACATGGAGTACATGGAGGGCATGGAGCGCATCGACTCCGATATCATGGAGCGGGTGCTTGGCCAGATGAACAGCTACGATCACGAGAGCTATACGGACGCCGACGTGCGGCGCGCGCTGGCAAACGATACCTGCTCTGTAGAAGATTTCAAGGCGCTGCTCTCCCCCGCCGCAGCTCCGCATCTCGAGGAAATGGCACAGCGGGCGAAGACGTAGACCAGCAAGCATTTCGGCAACACGGTCTACCTGTTTACGCCGCTCTACATCGCCAACTACTGCGAGAATTACTGCGTCTACTGCGGCTTCAACTGCTACAACGACATTATCCGGAAAAAGCTGGACAGCGGCGAGATCGAACACGAGATGAAGGTCATCGCGGACTCCGGCATGGAGGAGATCCTGATCCTGACCGGCGAGAGCCGTTCCATGAGCAGCGTCGAGTACATCGGAGAGGCCTGTAAGCTGGCGGCGAAGTATTTCCGCAACGTGGGACTGGAAATCTATCCGGTGAACACCGACGAGTACCGCTACCTCCACGAGTGCGGCGCAGACTATGTAACGGTCTTTCAGGAGACCTACAATTCAGATAAATATGAGACGCTTCACCTCATGGGCCACAAGCGCGTCTACCCTTACCGCTTCGAGGCGCAGGAGCGCGCAATCCGCGGCGGCATGCGCGGCGTCGGTTTCTCCGCGCTGCTCGGGCTCTCCGATTTCCGCAAGGACGCGCTCGCCTCGGCGCTGCACGTCTATTATCTGCAGCGCAAATATCCGCACGCGGAATACTCACTCTCCTGCCCCAGACTGCGCCCGATCATCAACAATGACAAGATCAATCCGCTCGACGTTCACGAGCGCGAACTCTGCCAGGTACTCTGCGCCTATCGGATTTTCCTGCCCTATGTGGGCATCACCGTGTCCTCCCGCGAGTCGGAGCATTTCCGTAACGGCATCGTAAAAGTAGCGGCGACCAAGATTTCCGCCGGCGTCTCCACCGGTATCGGGGACCACGAGAGCAAATACGAGGGAAAGGAAGACGCCGAGGCGGGCGACGAACAGTTCGAGATCTCCGACGGCAGAAGCTTCGGGCAGATGTACGCGGACATGTCGGACGAAGGCCTGCAGCCGGTGCTGAACGATTATGTCTACGTGTAAAATCATCTGCGTGAGCAACCGGAAGCTGGCGGAAAACTTCCCCGCCCAGCTTGTCCGGGTGGCGCGCGCCGGAGTGGACGGCATCATCCTGCGAGAAAAAGATTTAGGCGAAGCAGAGTACGAGGCGCTGGCCGCCCGGGCAAAAATGATCTGCGGGAGATATGGCGTGCCGCTGACGCTGCATACCTACGGAGAGGCCGCGCTGCGCCTCGGTATCCGGCGACTCCACCTCCCGCTGCGCGTACTGCTCGCGATGGAGGAAGCGGAGAAACGAAACTTCGACGTGCTCGGTGCCTCCATCCACGCTCCGGAGGAGGCTATGGCAGCCGAGGCGGCGGGCGCGGCCTACGTGACCGCCGGACATGTCTTTGCCACGGACTGCAAGAAGGGGCTGCCGCCCCGCGGAATCTCGTTTCTTAAAGAAGTCTGCGAAACGGTACCTATCCCGGTCTACGCCATCGGCGGCATCACGCCGCAGAACGCGCCGCTCTGCGCGGAGGCCGGCGCGGCGGGCATCTGTCTGATGTCCTCGCTGATGCGGGCTTCGGAGGGGGAGCTTCGCATATGGGAAAGATAACTGTTTGCCACGGCAACTATACTGCTGTCACACATCCCAAAGTTATAAAAGGCCGAAACACCAAAGACTTTGGTCCTGGATTTTACTGTACGATTATTCGGGAGCAGGCGGAGCGCTGGGCCAGGAGATACGATGCCCCGCAGAATATCCTGAACGCGTTTCTGTATAATGAAATAGAAGGTTAAAAACAGGGAAAATGGAAGGAATCCAATGGCAGAACACAGAAAAACCGGGCGGTTGGTGCAGTTATGCGGAGCCAGCCCCGGATATCAGCACTTTTATAGTCTGTCTGATGGAAAGGTATACAGCGTCAATCTTAGCGAATATACAAAAGAGCATTTCAGGGTGACGCCCGGCATAATGGCGGCGGCAGGTCCGCTCGCCTCACTGCTGGGAATCCTGTTCGGAGACATGTTCTTCGCGAACGGTCTGTCTTTCGTCGCTATGATTTTTATCGGCATGCTATGGGAGATTGTCGCCGTGTATATCCTCATGGAGCGAAGCCTGAGAAAACAGGGCACTTATATACTGAGCGTTTCAACAGGACGGTCGAGATCCAGGCAGGAGCTGCAGTCTCTTTATGCAGCCGGGAAAAAGGCGCGCTCAGGTATGCTCTTCTTCATCGTTTTGGGCATACTCTTCTCGACGCTCGGCCTGTATATCACATTTACAGAGTTCTCCGCCCAGGGCCTGCTTATCTTTTACCTTGGCGTCTTTATCGCGACTGACTTTATGAAGCTGCTGTCGCCCCTGCGCCTGCTGAAAGCCAGAAAACAGTTCGGATAACGCAGACGAAAGTTCCCGGCATCCTGGGCGAAATGAAGTCGATGTGCTAAACGCTTGCGTGAACGCGAACCTGTCAATGAGCAAAGAAGAGGAGGTGCTTGATGTGTGCCAGGCAATTCAAAGCCTTTTTCCTGGTCATCACTTAAAACCAGCTTTCCTGCTTCCCGGAAAATGACACTAGCTATGTCCGAAGGATATGCAGATGGATCCTGTAAAATAATTTCGGCAGCCCGTGTAAGAGCCTGCAGAACCGTTTCACCCTGCCCGGCGTCATTATGAAACCTTTTCCAAAGCTCAAAACAGGCATACACATTGTCATTTTCTACCATTTCGTACAGATCAATGATGGTTGCGGAGGAAAGTGAATTTCCCTTATCATCGGTATAGCTGCCCTGGGCCCCATAGTCAGAATTTTCATTCGCGTGTGTCGTACATAGAAGTCTCCCCGATATCGAAAAATACAGATAGGGGACGGGCCTTATCAGATTTGATTTTTTCAGTTTTTTCACATCGGCGCTTTCGTCTGTAACCCCGATTTAAATTTCACCAGGAAATAGTCATCGTAAACTGTAATCTTCTCAATCAGTTTACCCTGCACACGTCAAAGCTGATTCCAACCGGATGTCCATTGACTTTCCGAGAGTTCACCGGGAACTAACAAGGCTAAAGGCTCCTGATGACAAATCGAGCGCCAAGTGTTCCGTCAAGTTCGACACGGCTTGGATCATCGCCACGCTCCGAAATGAACACTTCTTCTCCTTTGAAGAAGCCATATCCGCCATTGCGGGAAAGCTGGAGTGGTCTGACACAGATCGAGAATCCGTTCCATGCTATGAAAGGGAATCTGGAAACCCGTCCACATCTGCGATTTATTTTGGGCAATATTTATGCACTGCTTATATCTTTATATATCTCCTGTTTTTGGTCGCAGCAGTGGCCTGAATCAGTCCCAGAGAAATCAATTCGTTAAGCAGCTGTCTGGTTCGCGGCAGTTTTACCCCTAATACATCTGCGATTTCCTGTGAACTGTATGGCTTACCTTTTTCCATAAACTCGAAAATTTCCCGTTGCCTTGCTGAAAGAGAATTCAACAGTTCTAAGTGCATGGATTCCGCTGATTTTTCCGCTGATTCCGCTGATAAGTCTTCCGATTGTCCTGTCGACAGCAGCAATGTCAGCGTGACCTGATTCATAACAGTATCCTCATCAAGCTCTGGGCACTGCCACCCATTATCGGCCCATACATTCAGTATCTTTGGAAAACCGGAGCCCGCATTGTCTCCAAAACCAATCATCCGAAGCATCGTCTGCATATGCGGATTCCTCGCTTTCGAGTTCCCGCCGCTGTAAATCTGTTCCTTCGGCAGCTTTAAGCTTCCCGGATTTGTAAAAGTGAATCCATCTGCTGTCTTGATAATCTTAAGCACCCCGGCGTCCATCCGATAGTCCGAATGAATAATCAGGTTCACGAACGCCTCGCGGATTGCTTCGTGCACCGGTGTGTCATCTATCCGCTTCATGTTCTTCAAGGCAAACGGTCTTTTCAGGTTCTCCGTCAGTCTGGGCGAAACCTTCATGAAAAAGTTGAACAGATTATTTTCCCAGGTTCCATCATAAGTAACCCGATCTGTCCAGCGCTGCGCCTCGCCTGCCCCTGTTTCATCGCGATAGTCCATGAAAATATTATCAAATTCATCGCGAATTGCAAGTCCTGTTCCGAACATCATAAGTCCCGCTATTGTAAGTCCTTCCGACTTATCCCTGCGATCTTTGCGATAACCGCCCAGCATCTCCAGGAATTCCTGATCTGGCAGTTCTCTCCATACATGATCCGGATGACTTGTATTAAACATAACACGATATCTTCTCAGTGAATCCATGTCAATGTCATTCATCGTGAAGCCCTCGAGAATGGTACTGTCATTCCCCTCTGAACTTTGGTCACGAATCATGGCCCTGACCTCATACTCTTTCGCGTGATAGTCCCCCTCATGATTTCTCTTATAGGTTCCCTTAAACGGATTTTCTCCCTTATAGACAGGGCGCATCGTGTAATCCGCTCTGGGCACGTGGATTACAAGCAATGCAATATCACCGTTTTCAACAATATATACATCATCATCAACCAGAATATTCGCGTTTACCTTCTGACTATTAATCGTATTCCAAAAATCTTCGCGCAGCTTTTCCGGATCAGAAACCCCGCGAAGAATAAATCGCTCTTTCGGATTGGACTTGCTTTTGTCTTCTTCTACGTCAAGCACGATGTCGCCGCCCTTTGAATTTGCAAACGAACAGTAAGTTTCATAAACTGACTGCGGAACCGCTTTCCCGGCAAGCTTGCATTCCATATCTGCTTTTTCACCCATATAAATTTTTTCCAAAAGGTCATTCCATGTCAGCATCCTGTCACCCGCTTTCCAACCACCATCACTTATGCTTATAGTTTACTCATTTCATCAGCGGTAATCAACAACAAGTTCAAAAAGACAGTTCCGATAACTCGCACAAACTTAAAACAGATCTTTCAGGATCAGTCTGGTGATGCCCTCGTTATCGCCCGGCTGTACACGCTTTACCTTTGGCTCCCGTCCATACCCGAACTCGTCCCTGACCGCAGAGCGTATCCGCGTACCGCCGTGAAAGCCATGGATCACGCGAACCTCGTAGACCGCCTTTCCGGCACCATTCACTTTCTTATGGATCGCAGCCAGCGCCTTTTCAACCGTCATGCCATGCACATCTATTGTAATAATCGGTTCTGATAACATTACCGTCCCAGCCCCTTCCTCTGTCCTATGCGCTCTCATCATATCACATCAGATTTTGCCTGACAAATCATTCTGTTGAACAAAAATTCGTGAATCCGCGAAAATGTCCATTGCAGGCCACAGAAAATTGTAGTATACTTTTAGAAAACCAGACAGGGGAGCTCGTGCGACGGGCTGAGAGGAGGCTAAGGAGTCTCGACCCTTATACCTGATTTGGATAATGCCAACGTAGGGACGATGTACAGGAACGATTGCAGGAGACGCCCCGGCGTCTCCTGTTTTTATGGGAAGGAGAAAATTGTTATGAAACAGAACGATGCGACAAGAAAACTGGCGATGGCGGGCGTACTGACGGCGCTGGCTGTAGTGGGAAGCCTCCTGAGCTTTCCGGTGGCGGGCAGCAAGTGTGCGCCGGTGCAGCACATGGTAAATATCCTCACGGCAGTCATCCTCGGCCCCTGGTGGGGCGTGGGGATCGCCTTCTGCGCGAGCCTCCTCCGAAATCTGCTGGGTCTGGGCACGCTGATGGCCTTCCCGGGCAGCATGGTCGGCGCGCTCTGCTGCGGCCTCATGTACGCGGCGACAAAGAATCTCAGCCTGACCTGCGTGAGCGAAGCGCTGGGCACCGGAGTGCTCGGCGGTCTGGCGGCCTGGCCGGTGGCGAAGCTTCTGATGGGCGCGGAGCCCGCGGGACTTTTCGTCTACATCGTGCCCTTCCTCATCTCCACGGTTGCGGGCAGCATCCTGGCTTTCGTGCTGATCACAGTTCTGGAAAAGGGCGGCGTCCTGCGGCAGCTGAAGGGAGCGCGCTGAAATGAGTGCTGCGAACAGAAGGCCGGCGGTCCACTGCCTGACCAATCCGGTGACCATGCAGGACACCGCCAATATCCTGCTGGCCGCAGGCGGTAGCGCGATCATGGCGCAGGAGCCCGCAGAAGCCGCGGAAATCACCGCGATCTGTCAGGCGACGCTTCTGAATACCGGCGTACCGGACAGGGAAAAGTTTGAGGCCTGCATCCTGGCCGGGAAAAAGGCCATGGAGCTCGGGCATCCGATCGTACTCGATCCGGTGGGCGCAGGCGCAAGCGCCTTTCGCAGGGAAGGACTCGCGAAACTGCTCTCGCAGGTTCAGGTCTCGATCATCCGCTGTAATCAGGAAGAGGCGCGCGCGCTGCTGGGGCTCAAAAACACCGTCTCCGGCGGCGTCGAGAGCAGCGTCACGCTTTCAGTCTCCGAGCAGGAGACCCTCGCGAGAAAGCTCGCACAAATATACCGCTGTGTGGCTCTGGTGAGTGGAAATACGGATGCGGTATCGGACGGCGAGCACGTCGTCCTGCTGACGGAAGGAGACTCCCGCATCTCCCGCCTGACCGGCGGAGGCTGCATGCTCTCCGCTCTGTGCGCTCTGCTCTGCGCTGAAGGACTGCCCGCGTTTGACGCGGCGCTGACGGCGGGACGGCTCTGGCGGGAAAGTGCCGCGGAGGCAGGCAGGCGCACCGACCGCGAACAGGGAGGCATGGGAACCTTCCATCAATATCTGTTCGACGCGGCGGAACGCATTTTTCGGGAAAGAGGAACATTATCATGAACATTACTTCAGATACTTTACGGCTTTACGCGGTGACGGACCGCAGCTGGCTGCGGCCCGGCGAGACCCTCGCCTCAGTGGTCGAGGAGCTGCTGAAGGCGGGCGTCACCTGCGTCCAGCTAAGAGAAAAACATATGGATGACGAGCTGCTGCTCCGCGAAGCCTCCACTCTGCGGGATCTCTGCACGCAGTACAACGTCCCGCTGATCATCAACGACCGCCCCGACATCGCCATAAAGGTTCAGGCGGACGGCGTCCACGTCGGACAGTCGGATATGGCGATCAGCGAGGCCCGGAAGATTCTCGGAGATCGGTATCTCATCGGAGGCAGCGCACACAATGTGACAGAGGCCCTTGCGGCGCAGCGCGCCGGGGCGGACTACATCGGCTGCGGCGCTGTTTTCGGCAGCCATACCAAACTGGACGCCACGAACCTGTCCCCGCAGGAGCTGCGCGCGATCTGCGAAGCGGTCTCAATCCCCGCGGTAGCGATCGGCGGCATTTCCCTTGACAATGTGGCAGCGCTTCAGGGAACCGGCATTGCGGGCGTCGCCGTCATCAGCGGACTCTTCGCTGCGGAGGATAAGACGAGGGCTGTAGAAGCCTTTTTACGACAGCCTCTCTAAGGCAGGAAAAACGCGGTTTTTGAACCGCTTTTTCAGCGGCGGGCCGGGGGCACCACCTTCCGTCGCTATAGAAAAATAGTGCTGAAATACGAAAGGAGAAAAAACGATGAAGACAGCATTATCAATCGCCGGAAGTGATTCCAGCGGAGGCGCCGGTATCCAGGCGGATATCAAGACCATGACTGCCAACGGCGTCTACGCCATGAGCGCGGTCACGGCCTTAACTGCCCAGAACACAACCGGCGTCATCAGTATCCTGGAGGCGACTCCTGCATTTTTACACGACGAGCTGGAGGCGGTATTCACTGACATCTTTCCCGATGCGGTGAAGATCGGCATGGTCAGCTCGGGAGCGCTGATCCGCGAGATCAGCGAAGAGCTCCGGAAATATGAGCCGAGAAATATTGTCGTCGACCCTGTGATGGTCGCAACGAGCGGCGCAAAACTCATCAGCGACGACGCAATCGCGGTGCTGAAAAGCGAGCTGCTCCCGCTGGCCACCGTCCTGACGCCGAATATTCCGGAGGCGGAGGTTCTCTCCGGCATGGAGATTCACAGCGCCGCGGACATGGAAGCCGCGGCGAGGATAATCAGCGACTCCTGGCACTGCGCCGTCCTCTGCAAGGGCGGCCACTCGGTCAACGATGCCAACGATCTGCTCTGTGCGGACGGTGAGCTCAGCTGGATCGAGGGAAAACGTATCGACAATCCCAACACCCACGGCACCGGCTGCACGCTCTCGAGCGCGATCGCGGCAAACCTCGCGAAGGGCTTCCCCCTGAAGGAGGCCATCATCCGCTCCAAAGCCTACATATCAGGCGCGCTCGGCGCGATGCTGGATCTCGGCAAGGGCTCCGGCCCCATGAACCATGTCTTTGACCTGAAGGGTGAGTACGCAAAGGAGGCGCAGCATGAATAACAACAACGGGACTTCGATCTTTGAGAACGGCCTCATCTGGTTCGGTGCGGGCGTCTCCATCGCGGAGATTCTCACCGGCACCTATTTCGCAGGCATGGGCTTTTTTAACGGCCTCGCCGCAATCCTGATCGGCCATGTCATCGGCTGCGCGATGATGTTCGCCGCCGGACTCATCGGCGGCTACTCCCGCCGCAGCGCCATGGAAACCGTAAAAATGAGCTTCGGCCAGAAGGGCAGCCTGCTCTTCTCCATCCTGAATATCCTGCAGCTCGTCGGCTGGACCGCCATCATGATCTACGACGGCGCGCTGGCCGCCGACGGCGTCTTCAAGACCGGCTCCTGGCTCTGGTGCCTCGTGATCGGCGCGCTGATCATCCTCTGGATCCTGATCGGCATCCGCAATCTCGGAAAGATCAACACCGTCGCGATGGCCGCGCTCTTCTGCCTGACCATCGTTCTTTGCTTCGTCATCTTCCGCTCCGGAAATATTTTTGAAATCTCCGGCGAAGGCATGAGCTTTGGCGCTGCCGTAGAACTGAGCGTCGCCATGCCATTGTCCTGGTTGCCGCTGATCAGCGACTACACCAGGGAGGCAAAGGAACCTGTGAAGGCCACCGCCGCCAGCGTGCTGGTCTACGGCCTCGTCAGCTGCTGGATGTATGTCATCGGCATGGGAGCCGCTATCTGCACCGGAGAATCCGACATCGCACAGATTCTGCTGAGAGCCGGCCTCGGCGTCATAGGCCTTGTCATTGTCATCTTCTCCACAGTCACCACGACCTTCCTCGACGCCTGGTCCGCCGGTATTTCGAGTGAATCCGTCTCCGCGAAGCTGAACGGCAAATGGATCGCGATCGCCGCAACGGTCATCGGCACGGTCGGCGCCATCCTGTTCCCGATGGACGACATCACCGATTTTCTCTATCTGATCGGCTCAGTCTTCGCCCCGATGATCGCCGTGCAGATCGCGTCCTTCTTCATTCTGAAGGAAGACGCCAGCGCTGAATCGGTCAATGTCCGCAACCTGATCGTCTGGGTCATCGGCTTCATCCTGTACCGTTTCCTGATGAACGTCGACCTGATCGTCGGCAACACGCTGCCGGATATGGTGATCACCGTGCTGATCTGCCTCGTTCTGGCAAAGCTGATCCCGGCTTCTGAGAAGCAATAAACGCAACGAGGGGAAACAACGGCCTTCCCGGCTGTTGTTTCCCCTCTGATTATCCGAATCCTGTCCCTGCTTTTCTTCAGTCCAGCAGACTGGCCTTCGCGTCAACCTGCACGCTGCTCAGATGATTCTGAATCACACGGATCCCATATTTTTCAAAGCAGCTCTCCGGAACTGTGCTTAAGTTCTCCCAGCAAAACACGTCATACTCAAAGCCAACGCCTCTCTGCTCTGCCCGTGTAGAGAGAAAATCCCGCGCCGCCTGAAACAGGGTGTCCTTCACTTCCGTGTCCCGCATATCCGCGGGAACCTCATAGAGATTCACCTTCAGTTCCTCTCCATCCTTGCAGATCAGCGCAAATTCCCTTTTATTCTTTCCCATATTCTCCACCGCCTTTTTTCAATTTCAATGCTGTTTTCTTCATAATACCACAGGCTGAAAAAAATGGCAATTTAGGATTGCCTATATCCCCAGTTCCTCCAGTACCTGCGCAATTCCGTCCTCATTGTTGCTGAGCGTCACCAGATCCGCAGCCTCCTTCAGCTCTCTGCAGGCATTTCCCATGGCAACTCCAAGTCCGGCCGCGCGGATCATCGGAATATCGTTCTGCGCGTCACCAAAAGCAATCGCGCACGCAGGATCCACTCCGCAGACACGGCAGACATCAAGCAGTCCCTGTCCTTTATTGATCTCCTTCGGAATGATCTCAAGATAGAACGGAGCGGTCATCACAACGCTCAGGCTGTCACGGAACGGCCGCCCGATCTCTTCCATCAGCGACGGAAGTTCCTCCTCCTTTCCGGACATGAGAATCTTGATTGGAGAGAAGGAGAGAAACTCCGCCAGATTATCCACCTCCGTGCACTCCATCTCATTATTGCGGCATTCGTACTCCACCTTATAGGCGGTCCTGTCATGTACATAGAACTGCCGCCCATCATCCAGAATCGGCGTTACCGGAAAATGCTCAAGATGTCGCAGAACTTTCCGCGCCAGTTCACAGGGCATACTTGTCTCAAACAGCGTCTCACCCGTCGCCGCATCGGTGATCCGTCCTCCATTGTAAGCCATGTGAATTCCGTGGTGCGCAGCCAGATCGATCACACGGCTCTCGCGGTTCAGACCCGGACCCGGCCTCGCCGAGGCAAGCACAAGCCGGATTCCCTGCTCCTGCGCTCTCATCAATGCCTGCCGGGTACGCGGAGTAATCTTCTTCCCGTCATTATTAAGAGTTCCGTCCAGATCCATCGCAATCAGCTTATACTTCATTTTTCCTTACCTCGCCCTTTTCTCCAGATATGCCATACATGTCCCACAGCCGTCAAAGCAATCAGGCTGCCTGCGATGAGCAGCACATCCGTCAGAATCTCACCCAGTCCCAGTATTGCAGCCCCCGCCCGGATAAACATAAACAGAAACATATGGAAACAGAGAATCGTCAGCGTCTCCTGCCCTGCCAATGCGATGACGCGCGCCGCGCGCGCGAAATGCACCTCCAGCCATGCTCCGGCGACAAATACCAGGAAGGAACCCTGGCTGCCCGTCAGCAGGTAGAGCAGCATACTCGCTCCATAGTCCCCGCAGGACAGGTTTACACTGCCGTTCAGCCTTGCGCTGACAAAAAAGAGAATGAGCGCGGGCAAAAGAATGCGCTTTTTCTCCAAAATGCTTCGCCCCTCCCGCAGTTCCTCTCCCACAAAGAAAAAGCAGGCAAAATACGGAACTGCGTCCAGACTCCAGGGCAGCAAAAGTTCTGTCCCATAATGCCACAGGAGCGAGAAGAGCAGCCCCAGCGCGAGCAGCAGCTTCTTTTTCCCGCTGCGCTCCGCGATCTCATACCACAGATAGACGAGAAAGAGCGCCGTCAGAAACCAGAGCGGTGCGTTCAGAACATCGAGCAGTACCGGATTTTCCCCCGCGAAACCGGCCCGGTACATCTGATTTCTCGAATAGAAAATTCCAAAGAGAGAGAACAGCTTCAGCTCCATATCCTTCACGCAGAAGAACAGCCACAAAAAGAAACTCGCCCCAAAATACGGCAGCAGGAGTCTTCTCGCTTTTTTCCGGATAAATATCGTCAGAGGCTCCTCCGCCCGGCGGTGATACACACAGCCTGCCGCCATAAAGAAGATCGGCATGTAAAACATACCGCCATAGAACCGGACGACCGAAGGCCCCACCCCGGCGTGCACGAGCAGCACGATAAGCATCCCCACTGCGCGCCCAAAGTCAATCCAGAGAAGTCTGCCGTTTTCTTTATTTGCGGACAATGCGTTCAAACAGCACCTCCCCTTTCTTTCCAAGCGGTTCCACGAAACGCGCGCTCAGCGCAGACAGGCCCACTGTGATGAGACCGGTCAGTACCAGATTCGCGAAGCTTGTCAGATTATAGCCCAGCCGCGGTTCAAAGGTCAGGAGGAACCACGCGCCAAACGTCGCGATGACCGGAAAGTGAATAAGGTACAGCGAATAAGAGAGTCTCCCCAGGAAACGGAAGATACCCAGTGAGAAAAAACGCTGCACCGGCTTAAGATTCAGCACCGCGAACACAAATAAAAGCACACCCAGAATGTGATAGTAGTTGACAAAGACAAAGGGCAGGATCCCCCAGATCGTTCCCTCATAACCGAAGCCAGCCGACGGGTAGCTCATAAAATAAAGCCCTGCCGCCAACAGTATTCCATTCAGTACTCTGCTCCCGCACAGCGCGTCTTTCAGCCTTCCATCCGTATGCATAAAATCACAGAGCACATAACCGAGAAAGATTGACAGGAAATCCGTGCGCAGAAGGAGAAGCGCGATCATGGCATATACTGCCCAGCGCCAGCGCTGCTTTCCGATAAGTCCCGCCAGCACATAGTCGAGAAAAGCCCCCAGGAACAGCACGCGCATCGTCCAGAGTACACCGAGATAATCATTGCTTCCAAACAGGAAACAACCGATAAGCGATTCCCACAGCATGCCCGGAAAAGACGGCGCAAAGGCATTGAAACCGGCAAACCACTCCTCCGAGCCTGCCAGCGCAGCAGCCGCCCCGTTCTGATACAACCCGGCCGCCATCAGAAAAAATATGAGCAGATTCACTGCCAGCACCGGCGGCATCAGCCGCGAATAACGGCGCAACGCACTCCTTTTCAGGGTCGAAGTATCACCGCTTAAGAAAAAGTTCCGGCAGAGCAGATAACCGCTCAGGACAAAAAACAGGCGCACTGCCGTATTCCCATTAAAAAGAAGATTCAACGGCGATTTGCCAATCACAATATCGAGGTTGCCCGGCAGATGGCAGGCTGCCTCCTGATACTGGTACATTCCATAATAAAAAGCATATACAAAATGGCACAGGAACACGATCGTGCAGCCCATTCCCCGAAGGCCATCCAGATAGACTAATTTTTCCCGGCGCACAGATTCACCACCTTCGCTTCACGCAGCAGACGCGTCCCCAGATAAGCCAGAATGCCAAGCTGCAGCAGTGCGAACACCCACATCGGTGTCATCGACTCCCCGTTCACGCAATCCTGATAACCGGCATAAGTCACGATCTGCAAAAGCAGCGGAATCCAGAACTCGCGCGGTTCTTTCATGGCCAGAATAACTGCAAGCACACAGTAGACATAGCCGTAGGACTGATCCATATAGGGAAGGAAGAAGCCCGCCGCGAGCCCGAAAAAGAGACAGAAGCGCAGCAGCGAGGCGTCGTCCGTCGGAATGTTTCCCTGTGCAAAAACCCACAGCGTCATAAGCAGAAGCCCCGCCGCGAGAAACAGTCCCACGATCGCGAGCGGATCAACCTGCTGCGTCATAACCGCCTCTTTCCCTACAATCTCATAGATATTCGGCCAGTGGAAGGTTGTCAGGGTATAGCCGGCCCACAGCCAGATACGGTAGCTGTAGATAAGGCGCGCCAGCCCCGCGGCAAAGATCACGGTAAACTGACTCGTCTGCAGCCTTCTGCGCTGCCAGAGCAGCGCGCACAGGAACAGGAGCCCCACATAGCGCACGTCGTCAAGCAGCGTCAGGGCAGCGAGCAGCGTAAAGATCCAGGAACCGGTACTTTTCTCCCCCTGCTCCTCCAGCGCGCACAGAAACAATACTGCTCCCACTGCGGCGCTTTCCGGCAAAATCGCAGTATCCGCGACAATCGTCGGCAGAATCATGAAAACCGCGTAGGCGAGCAGCGTCCGCCTCCCACTGCGCGTCAGGGTCCACACCAGCAGGGTCGCAATCGCGATCACCAAAGCCGGGAAAATCGTCCCATTTACAGAAAAAACCGAGCGCAGCAATACTCCGACCGCGGTGATGCAAATGGCGAGCAGCCCCTCCAGAAAATCAAAAGAAAAGCTCCCGACATGAAAACGATAAAAAATCAGCGTGCGAAGAGAGCGCTCCTCCTTCTCCTCCTCGTCGGAGAGATTTGCCGGGGTATGGACATAATTCCACAGGTCGAGTCCAATCCGCACGATCAATGCAAGCTGCACAAAAGCCAGCGCCCAGTAGGGCACGAGCGGATCATTCTTCGTCAGGTACTGCCCATAGCCGACGACGCCCAGAAAACTCGATGCAATGAACCACGGAAAGCGCTGCAGGCGCATCAATGCATAGACGAGCAGAAACGCATCGCTTACATAGAGGTAGCGCTCGTGCATGTGCGGCAGGAAATAAGTCGCCACCATACCGAAGAAGACGATCAGAAGAATCACATATTCCTTCGTCACGCGTACCCTCCGGTACGCCAGATAAAACATCAGGATCATCAGAATCCCGAGGATCAGATATACCCCCGCTGTCGCATACTCATCGAGGAAAAAATTATTGCCAATGATCTGATAGATATTCGGAAATTTGATGGAGAGCGACCAGCGATCCTTACTCCCCTGGAATGCATAGATGCCGATCAGCTCCATGAGCGGCCTGCCCGCAATCCAGGCTGGAAAAATGCCCAGAAAGTACATGACCGGCAGGGTAAGGAACTGCTTCAGATCAACTTTTTTCCGTACCCACAGGATAATGAGGAAGGGAAAGATAAACAGCGTCTGCAGCTTGACCGCAAAAGCCGCGCCGTAGAACCACATGCCTGTCCAGCTCCGGTCTGTGAGCAGGAAATATATGCTCGCCAGAATCAGCACGGTGTAGAGAATATCACACTGTGCCCAGGCGGCTGAATTCAGTATAACAGTTGGCAGAAACAGAAAGCAGGCGTAGCCCAGCATACTCCGCCTTCTGCTGCCGGTGCAGGTGAAGACCAGCTTCCCGATAAGCACTGCCCCCGCGAAATCCATGAGACAGCAAATCCCCTTGAACGCGGTCATCGCATTCAGGGGCAGTAATGTGATCAGATACAGAAGATACATCACCGGCGGCGCATAGTCATAAAAGTCGTCCGCCAGTGCGGCAAAACCGCGCTGAGTGAGCTGGGAAAGCCAGTCGCTCCAGTAGATCGTCCAGTCATCTGAGATAAAAGAGCGGAGGCAGACGCGCACTCCCAGCGCCAGCAGCGTGACCGCCGCCAGAAAGAAAAGCTGTGACGCTTCTATCTCATGCTTTCCGATGGATAATTTCTTCTCCATTATCTGAGTACCTTTTCAATGATGTATTTCGGTCGCTCCTTGGTCTCCAGATAGACCTTTCCGATATACTCTCCGATCACACCGATCGCCAGAAGCTGCAGACCGCCGAGCGCCCAGATTGAGACAATAAGCGAGGTCCAGCCGACACTCGTATTCCCCAGGAAGTGCTGCACCAGCGAATAGATCAGCATCACAATACTGCAGAGGAAGATCATCGCACCGGTAAACATGATAAAGCGAATCGGCTTGATCGACAGAGACGTGATGCCGTCCGCCGCAAGCCCCAGCATCTTCTTCAGCGGATATTTTGACTCGCCCGCGAAACGCTCGTGGCGCTCATAAGTCACGATATCCGTCTTAAAACCGATCATCGGAACAATGCCGCGCAGGAACAGGTTCACCTCTTTGTAGCCCTCCAGTTCGTCCAGCGCACGTTTGCTCATCAGACGGTAATCCGCGTGGTTGAACACAACCTCGCCGCCCATAAAGTTGATCAGCTTATAAAAACCCTCGGCCGTAAAACGCTTAAAGAAGGTATCCGTCGTACGCGCGCTGCGCACGCCGTAAACAATCTCGCAGCCCTCGTAATATTTCTCCACAAACTGGTCAATCACATCAATATCATCCTGCAGGTCGGCATCCAGAGAGATCGTCATGTCTGCATACTCTTTCGCTGTCATAAGCCCGCCGAGCAGCGCGTTCTGATGCCCGCGGTTGCGCGAAAGCTTCACGCCCTGAAAGAGCGGATCGCCTGCATGCAGTTCCTCAATCAGCTCCCAGGTGCGATCCTTCGAGCCATCATTGACAAACATGATCCGGCTTTCGCGGGAGATCATGCCGCGCTCCATCAGACTTTCCATCTTTTCCTTCAGTCGCCTCGAAGTCTCCGGCAGCACCTCCTGCTCGTTGTAGCAGGGTATCACCAAGTATAAAATCTGATTTTTCTCCCGTTCCATCCTGTATCTCCCTTTCCGTTCCAGTAAAATATGATCAGGACTCCTCGTCCCCGGACTTTTTTTCTTCCGTCTGCGCAAGCTGCTTTTCGAGATCCTGCAGGCGCTTCTCATTCAGCGCCACCATCTGGTCCAGCGTCCGGATACTGTTTGACAGACGTGAAAGCGCTACCGTCAGAGAAAAAATGATCAGCAGAGAGAAGCAAAAGCCCAGGAAGAATATCATGTTGACCGGCGCATAGATACCGATCAGACCGGACACCACATCGAGCAGCGTCGGCGCACAGTCAAAAATGAACAGGGCGATCAGCATCAGCATCCACACCAGCGCATATTTCAGCTCCAGACTTCTCTTCCGTATCATGTTGACGAGAATCGCAAGGACTGCGAGCAGCGCAAGGCCAATCACAACCTGCAGCCTGAAAGTCATCATAAGACATGCTCCTTTCGCAGGCACTCCATCAGAATCGCAAGCGTCACCTTGATCATATAGTAGACGGAGATCACTCCCCCGATTGAGGAATCGCCCTCCCGGCGCTCACGCATGACCACCGGAATCTCCGTCACTTTTTTTCCCATACGCAGGATCGCGACCACGCTCTCCGGCTCCGGGTAATCCTTCGGATAATTATTCGCATAGACAGCCATCACATCCCGGTTTACCATGCGCATTCCCGAAGTCGGATCCGTCACACGCACACCGGTCAGCAGCCGGATCATACGCGAAAAATAACGAATACCGATCCGCCGCAGGCCGGAAGACTGAAAGCCTTCCTTTTCGATGAAGCGGGAGCCGATGACCATATCACTGCCGGTCCGGATAAGCTCGTCCGCCATTCGCGGGAGATATGCCGCGTCATGCTGTCCGTCTCCGTCAAACTGCACAGCCAGATCGTAACCATTCTGTATGCCATAGAGATAACCGGTCTGTACGGCCCCGCCGATTCCGAGATTCACAGACAGGTTCACATGATTCAGATTATGCTCGCGGCACAGACGCAGAGTCGCATCGGTGGAACAGTCGTTCACAATTACATAATCGAAATCCGACGCATGCTCGCGGATATCCGCGACAGCGCGAAGAATATTGCCGCTCTCATTGTAGGCGGGAATGATGACAAGCTTCTTCATATCAAAACAGATCTCCTGTAGTTACTCATCTAAGAATATCATACTTTTACAAATTGCGCCAGCACCCGGAGAGTCCGCAGCGCGTCCGTGACGCAGGCAAAGGGAACGCCGTTTTCCTTCAGAGCGCGGTGGCCTTCCTTCAGGGATTCGAGGTAAGCGGCCAGGCTCTTATTGCTCGTGCCGCCGTAGCTCATATAAATCAGTGTTTCCGGAAGATAGGATAATCTTACCTGATTTTTGTATAATATTCGTACCATGAATTCGTAATCGCCGGAGATCCGGTAATCCGTCTTGTAGAGACCGTAACGTTCGTAGACTTCCCGGCGAAGATACAGAGTCGGATGCCCGGGCATCCAGCCGCTGCGGATGTACCCCTGCCCCTGTTTCCAGGTGCGGACAATACGCTCTCCATCCACATAGCAGAGATCACCGTGCACGCCGTCGGTGCCCTCCTCCGTTATGACCCTGACCATATGCTCCACCACCTGCTCATGGGCATAGCGATCGCAGCAGTAACCAATGATATCGCCGGTAGCCATACGGATTCCCTTGTTGATCGCGTCATAAATGCCATGATCAGGCTCCGATATCCAGCGCAGCTTCTCTCCCTTTTCTGACGAAACCTCACGCAGGAGCTCCACCGTGCCGTCCGTGGAGCCGCCGTCGACGACGATGTGTTCCATATCGGGATAACTCTGAGCGCTCACCTGTGTGAGAATCCGCCGCAGATTTTCTATATCATTATAGGTGGTCGTAACGACCGAGACTTTCGGTTTGGTATTCATTTTATCTCCTGACTGGAGGCCAGCCTGTGATAGAGCTCCACATATTCCTGAAAGCGCCCCTCTTTTTCATAACGCCCCGCTCTCTTCAGGCAGGCTTCCCTGCTATGCGGGGTTCTTCTTTCCTCCAGAATGGCTTCATGTAATGCCCTGACATCGCCCTTCGGCACAATCCGGCCGCAAGTCTCATCAAGACTCTCCGGGCTTCCGCCCGTATCAAAAGTGATGACAGGCGTACCACAGGCAAGCGCCTCCAGATTCGTTGTCGGGAAATTGTCTTCCAGCGTCGCGTTCACAAAGACATCAGCCATCGTATAGTATTCGGCAAGCTGCTGTGCATTCTCCGTTTTTTCAAGTCCAATCACGCCCTCCGGCAGGCTGCGCCGCTGCTTCCGGTCAAGCCCGATCAGCACAATTCTGATATCATCCGGCAGCATTTCCGCCAGCTTCCGGAAATATGCAAGACCCTTTCGGCGCTCCCAGACGTTCGCCACGCCGAGAACCACAAACTGATTCTTAAGGCCGAGCTCCTGCCTGAGCACGCTTTCCCGCGGTCTGAACACCTCAAGGTCTATTCCGTTTGGGATGACCTTCATCGGATACTCCCGCAGAAAAGAAAGCGAAAGCTGGTCAGCCAGCCACGCGGACGGCGTTACGATGGTCAGATTCGGCACGCCCGTAAACGCAGCACGCTTTCGCTCAAAATTCTGAGCCGTGTTATTCCGGAAGAGAGCGTAGGGATAAGTCTTTCGATACTCCCGGCATGTCCTGCAGCCATTCTTCCACTCCGCGCAGCCATTGTAGTCGTAGAACGCACAGTGCCCCGTGTAAGACCAGCAATCATGCAGTGTCCATACGACCGGTTTGCCTGCCTTTTTCAGATAGTCAAACAGCAGCTCAGCCTGGAGCACAAAGCCATGGATATTATGAAGCTGAATCACATCCGGATCATATTCTTTTATCTTATCAATCAGCCTTTCGGTCTGCCGCCGCGAGGCAAAGCCGTGCTCTCCCTTCAAAAAGGTAGCAAGCACATGCATGCCCATATCGAGGTTTGTACCAAAGCGGAATGCAGGAACGTCCTCCGGCGCAGCCCGCCGACCATGGGCAATCAGACACTCATCGCCGTTTTCCTTCAGCGTACGGCTGATATCGACCGTGATACGTCCAACGCTGCCCCCCTGGCAGACTGTATTGATCTCCAGAACCTTTAACGCCATTTTTCTACCATCCGTTGCAAGTTGCCCGCCCGTTATGCTATACTATGTCTATTATTTCCGACATCATAAATAAGCGAGGTCATACAATGATAATCATACAACCTTCAGGCGGTTTATGCAATAGAATGCGCGTGATAAATTCCGGGTGGAGACTGGCAAAGGAGCGGCAGGAAGAGCTCCGTGTGCTCTGGCTCTGCAATGCAGAACTGAACTGTCCTTTCGAAGAACTGTTTCAGCCTGTAACAGAATTCGAGATCACGAGCATCCGCTCCGTGGCCGACCCCCGCAAGCTTTTTTACCAGAAAACTGCCAGAAATCATCTGACAAATGAAGAGATCACAGCGCATCGCAATTCCGATGGGCTGGATCCGGCATACGCCGCTTCCTTATGCGGAAATACCTATATTTTCACCTGGGAATGGTTCTATCCGGCTGAGGATTATCATCTTTTCCGCCCGACAGAAGCCCTGCAGGCACGCATCGATGAAATGACCGCACGCTTCGGCACCTCCTGCGTCGGCGTCCACATTCGCCGCACGGACAATCAGCCTGCAATCGGCAGAAGTTCGACGGACGCCTTCCTGCACTCCATGAAAAAGGAACTTGAGAGCGATCCGGACACCATGTTTTATCTGGCGACCGACGACCGCGCAGAAGAGGCCGCGCTTCGCAGCGCCTTCCCTGGCCGTATTCTTTCCAATGAAAAGCGCTGCCTCCGAAGAGACAGCGCCGAAGGCATGCACGATGCCCTGCTTGATCTTTATTGCCTGGCAAACACCCGCAAAATCATCGGCAGCTATTTCAGCTCCTTCACGGATATCGCTGCGGATATGCATCATATTCCGAAGGTAATCGCCGGGGCGGATTTCTAAAACTCAAACACCGCCACTCCATAGGGCGAAAGCGGATATTCCAGATAGTACGGCTGGTTGTCGCAGGCGCCCTTTTTTGCCTCAAAAAATTCTGCCTTTTCACGGCCATTTCCGCCAAACTCCGCGGCGTCGCCATCGAGCACAAGACGATAGTTCTTCTTCTTGGGCACGCCGACCCGGTAATCCGCGTATTCCATCGGCGTGAAATTCATGACAAACAGAAGGCTCTTTCGCTTCGACTTGCTGTAGCGCACAAAACTGAAGATGCTGCGGAAGCAGTCATCCACATTGATCCACTGGAAACCTTCCCAGTGATCGTCCAGCTCGTAGAGGCAACGATATTTCCGATATAAATGCAGCAGCGCCTTCACGTAGTTCTGCATCTGCCGATGCCGCTCCTCGTCGAGCAGGTACCAGTCGAGCTCCCGGTCCTCGCTCCACTCCCGCAACTGCGCGAATTCATTTCCCATGAAGAGCAGCTTCTTGCCCGGATGACCGATCATAAAGGTATATCCGGCTCTGAGATTCGCAAACTTGTCCACCAGATAGCCTGGCATCTTGTTCAGCATCGAACACTTCAGATGCACAACCTCATCGTGAGACAACACGAGGATGTAATTCTCACTGTAAGCATAGCTCATCGCGAAGGTCATCTTATTGTGATTGTCCTTGCGGAAATAAGGGTCAAGTTTCATATACTCGAGGAAATCGTTCATCCAGCCCATGTTCCACTTGAAGGTAAAGCCGAGGCCGTCTTCATCGGGATCCTTCGTGACACCCGGCCAGGCCGTCGACTCCTCCGCAATGATCATCGAGCCGTCCTTGCGGCCGCGGATGATCGAATTCAGGTGCTTGAAGAACCAGATCGCATCGAGGTTCTGATTTCCGCCGTATTTGTTCGGCAGCCACTGACCGTCGCGCTTGCCATAATCCAGGTAGAGCATCGAGGCCACTGCGTCCACCCTCAGTCCGTCCACATGGTAGTGATTCAGCCAGTAGAGCGCATTCGCGATCAGGAAATTCCGCACCTCCGACTTCTCATAGTTGAAAATCTTTGTGCCCCAGTCCGGATGCTCACCTCGCCTGGAATCCGGATGCTCATAGAGCGGCGTTCCATCGAAATTCGCAAGTCCGTGCGCATCCCGCGGGAAGTGCGCCGGTACCCAGTCGAGGATGACGCCGATATTATTCTTATGGAAATAATCCATCATATACTGGAAGTCTGCAGGCGAACCGTGACGCGAGGTCGGTGCGAAATAGCCTGTCACCTGATAACCCCAGGAGCCGTCGAAGGGATGCTCTGCGATCCCCATCAGCTCGATGTGGGTATAACCCATCTCTTTCACATACTTCGTCAGCTCCACCGCGAATTCACGGTAATTGTAATAGCCGTCCTCATCCTCGTCATGCTCGTGGCGCCTCCAGGAGCCGGGATGCACCTCGTAGATCGACATCGGAGATTCGGCGGCATTCCAGCTCTTTCGTTTCTCCATCCAGCGCTCGTCGCTCCAGGTGAAATGATCGATATCCGCGATACGCGAGGCCGTGCCCGGACGCATTTCCGCGTAGAACGCAAAGGGATCCGCTTTATAGAGATAGTCACCCTTCTTCGTCTCAATCAGATATTTATAGAGATTCCCCGGCTTCAGTCCCGGTATAAAGACCTCATAAATGCCGAGCGGCTCGAGGCGCTGCATCTTGTAACCGTCACTGCCCCAGCTGTTGAAGTCGCCGACCACACGCACGCCTTTGGCATTCGGCGCCCATACTGCAAAGTAGACGCCCTGCTCCCCCTCATACTCAGCCGGATGCGCTCCGAGCTTTTTGTAGATCTCATAGTGCGTTCCCTGTCCGAAAAGGTACTGGTCCATGTCCGTGACTGCGCACCAGAGCTCTCCTCCTGACGCTTCGCTCAATGACTGCTTTCCCATAAGCCTCCCCTTCCGCCGCCGGAATACAAAAAACCGCCGACATGTGATTTTCTCCATTTTACCACATGCCAACGGTTTTTTACAGCCTAAATATTTATTCTCCGAGATAGGCCTTCTTCACCGACTCATCGTTCATCAGCTCGGAAGCCTTGCCCTCCAGCACGATGCGGCCGGTCTCAAGAACATAGCCCCTGTCCGCGATCGAGAGCGCCTTCTTCGCGTTCTGCTCCACGAGCAGCACGGTTGTCCCGGCCTCGCTGACCTTCTGGATGATATCGAAGATCTCGTTTACAAAAATCGGGGAAAGTCCCATCGAGGGCTCGTCCATCAGCAGAATACGCGGCTCCGACATAAGCGCACGGCCCATCGCGAGCATCTGCTGCTCGCCGCCGGAGAGCGTGCCGGCCGGCTGATTCTTACGTTCCTCGAGACGTGGAAAACGGCTGTAAACCATCTGCAGCGTCTCCTCGATCTCCTGCTTATTCTTTCTCGTGTAAGCGCCGAGCCGCAGGTTCTGCAGAACGCTTAAGGAAGCGAACACGCGGCGCCCCTCCGGCACCTGCGCGATCCCCGACTCGACGATCTTGTAGGCGGGCGTCTTCGTGATTTCCTTTCCCTCGAAGCTCACGCTGCCCTTCTTCGGAGCGATCAGGCCCGAGATCGTATGGAGGATCGTCGTCTTGCCGGCGCCGTTCGCGCCGATAAGTGCAATGATTTCTCCCTCGTTCACCTCGAAGGAAATTCCCTTGATCGCCTGAATCACGCCATAGTAGACTTCCAGATCTTTGATTTCCAGCATTGCCATCTTACGTCCCTCCTACTCTCCGAGATAGGCCGTGATGACCTTCGGATCCTTCAGCACATCAGAAGTCTCTCCGCTCGTCAGAATCTGTCCAAAATTCAGCACCGTCAACTCCTCACAGATGCCTGCAACCAGCTTCATATCGTGCTCAATCAGCAGAATCGTAATGTGGAATTCGTCCCGCACGAAACGGATCGTCTTCATCAGTTCCTGTGTCTCGTTCGGATTCATGCCCGCCGCAGGCTCGTCCAGAAGCAGCAGCTTCGGGTTCGTGGCCAGCGCTCTGGCAATCTCGAGCTTGCGCTGCTTTCCGTAGGGCAGATTGGACGCCTTATAATCGGCTTCTCCGTCGAGATCAAAGACCTTCAGAAGCTCCATCGCCTTTTCGTCCATCGCGCGTTCTGCCTTATGATAACGCGGCAGCCGCAGGATACCGGTAATCGTCGAGTAAATATATTCCTTCTGATTGTGAAGACCGGCCTTTACATTGTCCAGCACCGTCATATCGGAAAACAGACGGATATTCTGGAAAGTACGGGCAATGCCTTCCTTATTAATCTCGACGTTATTCTTCCCTGTAATGTCCACGCCGTCCAGAAAGATCTTTCCGTCCGTGGGCTTATAAACGCCGGTTAACATGTTGAAGACCGTCGTCTTGCCGGCGCCGTTCGGACCGATCAGGCCATAGAGCTGGCCCTCTTCAATCTTCAGATTGAAATCGTCGACTGCACGCAGTCCTCCGAAGGAGATTCCCAGGTTTTTCACTTCCAGCATCGCCATGGTCACTCCACCCCCTTCTTCGGCAGGAGAGACTTGATTCTCTCCAGCACCCTGCTCCTCCAGTCGCGCGCCGCGGGCGCCCAGTTAAAGAGCATCATCGCAATCAGCACGACCGCGTAGATCAGCATACGGTAGGTCGAGAAACCGCGCAGCAGCTCCGGCAGCGCATACAGAATGATCGTTGCAATGATGGAACCGCGAACGTTTCCGATACCGCCCAGCACCACGTACACGAGGATGAGAATGGACATGTTATAATCGAAGACGGAAACCTTCAGCATGGAAAGGTTATGTGCGTAGAGAACACCCGACACCCCGGCCAGCGCCGCCGAGATCGTGAAGGCCATCAGCTTGTATTTCGTCACGTTGATGCCGTTCGACTCCGCCGCAATCCGGTTGTCACGCGCAGCCATGATCGCACGTCCGCTCCGCGAATTCACCAGGTTCTGCACGATGAACAGTGTAATCAGAAGAAGCACAATTCCAATCGGGAAAAACCAGCTCTTGATATCGCTGTAGAGTGCCGATGTACCGGAGATACCGAGCGCCCCTTTCAGAATCTCCTGGCCGTTTTCCGAAAGACCAAGGCCAGCCGAATCTGCAGCCACATGAAGCCCGTTCTCATCCACGCCGACATACATGACATTGATCAGATTCTTGATAATCTCGCCGAAGGCCAGCGTGACAATCGCGAGATAGTCGCCGCGCAGACGCAGCACCGGGATACCGATCAGCAGTCCGAACACTGCCGCCACCAGCGCGCCGATCAGAATCGCAAGGATCAATCTCGGAAGAGAAGGGATCACATCAGCCATCGCGTTGGAAAAGATCGCGCTCGAGAAAGCACCCACGCACATGAAACCCGCGTGTCCAAGGCTCAGCTCTCCGGAGAAACCCACCACCAGGTTCAGCGATACTGCCGCGATCGTATAGACGCAGAGCGGGACAAGCAGGCCGGTGAGCAGGTTGGAGAGATTTCCGGTCGCGGACAGGGTCTGTACGATCACGAAAATCACGAGCACCATCAGATAGGTCAACAGATTGTTTTTCGATGTACTGTTTATCATTTTCTTCTTCATATCCGCTGCCCTACACCTTTTCCTGAATATTTTTCCCGAAGAGCCCGGTCGGTTTGATCAGGAGTACAAGAATCAGTACCGCAAATACGATCGCGTCCGCCACCTGGGAAGAAATATAGGCCTTTCCAAAGATTTCAATGACGCCGAGCAGCAGGCCGCCTACCATCGCGCCGGAGATCGAACCGATCCCGCCGAAGACCGCGGCGACAAACGCCTTGATACCCGGCATAGAGCCGGTGTACGGCGTCAAAGACGGATACATGGAACAGAGCAGCAAGCCGGCAATCGCAGCAAGCCCGGAACCGATTGCAAAGGTAAGGGAGATCGTCGCATTGACATTGATACCCATGAGCCGTGCAGCGTCCTGATCCTCGGCAACCGCCTGCATGGCATGTCCCGGCTTTGTCCTTTTCACGAACCAGGTCAGCGCGATCATGATCACGATACACACCGCAATGGTCACGAGCGCGATGCCCTTGATCGTGAGCTGCCCATCAAAGAGAACAAGTGAGGGAACGTCGATCACCGTCACAAAGCTCTTCGCGTCCGCCCCGAAGATCAGCAGCGCCAGATTCTGCAAAAGGTAGCTGACGCCAATCGCCGTGATCAGCACTGCCAGCTTGGAAGCCGCCTTGCGCAGCGGCCGGTACGCAACCATCTCAATCGTAATACCCAGAACCGTGCAGAACACTACGCCCAGGATAATCGAAACCGCCGGGGAGAGGCCCGCCTTCGTGATCGCCGTGAGGATCACAAACGCGCCGACCATGATAACATCTCCATGCGCAAAATTCAGCATCTTCGCGATTCCGTACACCATCGTGTAGCCGAGGGCGATGATCGCATAGACGCTGCCCAGACTGATCCCATCTTTTAGATAAGAAAGAAAACTCATAGTACACCTCGTAAAACGGAAAGGGCGGTGACCCGGCGCTTACGCCACCACCGCCCCTCTTAAAAGTTAAGCCAAAAACTCGAAAACCTGCGCTGAAGCGCCTCTTACATCATCGTGTAAGCGCCGTTCTCGATCACGACAGCCTTCGGGGACTTGTCGCACTCGCCGTCCTCAGTCCAGGTCGAGGTACCGGTCAGGCCTTCCAGCGTAATGTTCAGCATGGAAGCCGTCAGCGCAGCACTGATATCCTCATTGCTCATATCCGGGGTAATACCCGCATCCTCAGCCGCCAGCTTGATTGCGTAGATCACATCATAGGAATCCGCCGCGAACTGGTTCGGGGTCTCACCGTAAGCCTCCTCGTAAGCGGCAACAAAGGACTGCGTCAGCTCATCCTCAGCAGTCGCCGAGAACGGGGTCAGCAGCATCGCGCCCTCTGCGAGGCTCGTGTCGAAGTTCTCCACAGCCAGGATACCATCCATGCCGTCCACGCCGAAGAACAGAATGTCAAGTCCGATATCGCTTGCCTGCTGAAGGATCAGCGCGTCATCAGAGTAGTAGTTCGGCAGGAACAGAAGCTCCGCGCCGCTCTCCTTCACCTTATTGAGCTGTACAGAGAAGTCCGTGTTGCTGTCCGTCGTATAAGCCTCGTCAGCTACGACCTCCAGACCGTACTCCGCAGCCGCCTCAACGAAAGAATCATGGATACCTACATTGTAATCCGCAGCCGAGTCATAGATCACAGCAACCTTCGTTGCAAGACCATTCTCAGAAATATACTGTGCGGACTTTGATCCCTGCATCGGATCCGTGAAGCACATACGGAACTCATTGGAACCAGCCGTAATGCAGTCTACTGCGCTGCCGGACGGGGTGAACAGGAAGGTCTTCTCCGCCGCTTCCGCGCTGACTGCGATGCAGGCGCCGCTCGTCACGGTACCATCCAGGATCTGCATGCCCTTGTCGAGCAGGTCATTGTAAGCGTTAACTGCCTTCTCCGGATCACCCTGGTCATCGCCGGCGTCCAGGATCTCGATCTGGTAGCCGTTGATACCGCCCGCAGCATTGATCTCCTCAGCCGCGATCAGCGCCGCATTGTATACGCCAAGGCCATACTGCGCATAATCACCGGTCATCGGTCCGATCACGCCGATCTTGAAGGTCTCACCGCTCTCTGCCGTGCTCTCCTCAGACTCAGTGCTCTCCGTGCTCTCCGCCTCCTCGGACGAACTCGAGCTGGAGCTTCCGCATGCGACAGCAGAGAATGCAACAACCGCCGTCAGCATAAGACAAAGTAACTTTTTCATAATGCTTTCCTCCTTCTATCTATGAAAAAATAACCGGCATACTAAAGTATACCGGTTACCATCATAAACACACATGACGTTTTTGTCAAATAAATTTTTTACCAATATCTCCGAATACAGCGAATACTTCGATAATACATATTGCTGACCTTGATTCCCGTACTGGCCGTACTGGCATGAACGATCTGATTATTTCCTATATAGATGCCCACATGTCCGTAATAGCAGATCACATCGCCCGGCTGCTTATCCGCATCGCTGACCGCCGTCCCTCCGGAAGCAAGGGAGCTGGACTGCCGCGGCACCGAGATGCCAAAATTTGCATAGACCAGATGCACAAAGCCGGAGCAGTCCGTGCCATTTGTCAGGCTGTTTCCGCCTGCCACATAGGGATATCCGACATATTTCAGAGCGAAAGACGCGATCGACGCGCCCAGACCGGTTCCGCCGGACACCGTTGCAGTGCTGCTCGAGCTGGTGGAAGAAGAGCTGCTGCTCGAGGAACTGCTGCTCGAGGAAGAAGTCGAAGCCGCTGCTTTCTGAGCCTCTTCCTGCAGTTTCTTAATCTGCGCTGTCTGCTCCTTGATCTTCTTCTGGTATTCGCTCGCCTTCGTCTGCGCCGCGCTCAGCTGGCTTTCAAAGTCCTCGATCTCGCTTTCCTTCTGGGCAATCACCGTCTCGAGACTGGCTTTTTCCTCCTCGAGCTGTTCCTCCATCTCGAGAAGCTCGGATTTTTCCTCCTCGAGCTGCTCCTGCAACTCGACCACGGCCTCCTTCGCCTCCTGATATTCCTCCAGAAGCCTCCGGTCATATTCCTGGAGTTCCTCTGCGTAATCCACCTTATTGATCAGTTCCGCGATGCTGTCCGAAGTCAGCAGCATCTCCACATAACTTTCCTGCCCCACCTCATATAAGTACTGAATACGGAGCTTCATGGACTCGTAGTGCTTCTCCTCGGTGGCTTTCGCCTCCTCGTAGTCCTCCTGTGCCTCTTCGATCTCGACCTCTTTATCCTCAAGGTCGCTCTCCAGCACAGAAATGTTCAGGATCGTCTCCGTCAGCTCATCGCTCAGACTGCTGACCTCACTGCTAAGCTCGCTCTTCTGATCCTCCAGGCTGCTGATCTCAGACTGAATCTCCGACAGCGCCTGTTCGTTCTGCTCCTTCTGCTTCTGGATGCTGGTGATGCTGGACGCCGAGGCAGAAAAACCCGCTGCCAGCGCCACTGCCAATATGATACCGCATAGTTTTCTGCGACTTATCCTCATAAAGCACCTCCAGCCTCAGCATACCACAAAAACAGACCTGATTCAACCGCTTATTCGTAGCGCAGCGCGTCGATCGGGTTCAGCTTTGCCGCCTTGTTCGCCGGATAATAGCCGAAGAACACGCCGATGAAAATCGAGAAGCTGACCGATATGATAATGCCCGTCACGGACGGTTTCACCGAATAGCCCATGAAATTCATGGCCACCGTCGCAAGGACAATTCCCAAAATAATACCGATAATACCTCCAACGATGCAGAGCACGATCGCCTCCACGATAAACTGGAAACGAATCGAGCCGTTCGTCGCACCCAGCGCCTTGCGGGTACCGATTTCCCGCGTGCGCTCTGTGATGGACACAAGCATGATATTCATGACGCCGATGCCGCCCACCAACAGTGATATCGCTGCAATCGCCGAGATCGCAAGGGTAATCGTCGAGAGCATTTCCGTCAGACTCTCGACCACAGACTCCAGGCTCGTCGCACTGATCTCATAGCTTTCATTTTCTGCATAATATCGATTGTTCAGATAGGTCTCCAGCGTATCGCAGAAATCGCTCGTACTGACATCCGCGCCCGTATTCATCAGCAGGGTAAGCTGGCTGTAGCCCGTCGTTGTGTGGTTCTGATCCCGGGCTGTAAGAAGCGGCAGGTAGAGCGTCGTCTCCGTGTCCTCATCCGAGGAAGAGGAGAAGGTGCTCTCGTACTCGTAGACGCCTACAATCGTGTAGGTGTAATAACGATCGCTGAAAAGCACATCAACTGTCTGCCCGACCGCCGACATATTGTTGCTGTCAAACATATTGTCCACGAAGAGGTCCGACACCAGACAGACCTTCCTGCCCTCCGTCTGATCCTGCTCCGTCAGCGTCCGGCCGGCCAGAATGGTCAGCTCTTCATTTTCAATACCATCTGCATTGAGTCCCGTCGCCGATACATAAGCATAGAGATCTCCGTCCTGCGCCGTGCCGCTCCCGACAGACTCCTCCAGTACATACCCATCGATGTAGTCCGGGTAACGCTCTGTCAGGTCGTCAAGCATCTCATCCGTAATATAATCGTCGTCCTGCATGGTCGTAAAGCGCGGCCCCATCGAGAAGGTCAGACCGCTCTCGGTCGTCTCCTCCGTCGTGCTCTTCTGTGAGACGCCAAGCGTGATATTATTGGCTCCCATGGAAGACATGGAGTCCGTCACCGAGCCGCTGATCGAGTCGCCCAGCGTCATGATCGCGATGACCGCTGCGATGCCGATGATGATGCCCAGCATCGTCAGCATGGAACGCATCTTATTCGCGCGCAGGCCGTTCAGGGCCAGCATGATATTTTCGCCTATCAGCATCCGGAACCCCTCCTCTCGCCGATGATCCGGCCGTCTTTGAGCGTCACGATGCGCTGCGTCTCCTCCGCGAGCTCCTGGGAATGCGTGATCAGTACGATCGTCTTTCCCTGCTCCTCATTCAGCTTATGGAAAATATCCATGACCATGCGCCCGGTCTGCGAATCCAGCGCGCCGGTCGGTTCATCCGCCAGAATGATGGATGGATCGTTTCCCATTGCCCGTGCGATGGCCACGCGCTGTTTCTGTCCGCCGGAGAGCTCATCCGGGCTGTGGCTCATGCGTTCCGCCATGCCGACCATGGCGAGCAGCTCCTTTGCGCGCTCATGGCGCTCCCTCCTGCCCATGCCGGCGTACAGCATCGGCAGCTCCACATTCTTGATCGCGCTGGTGCGGCTGATCAGATTGTAGGTCTGGAACACAAAACCTATCTTCTTATTCCGGATGAGCGAAAGATCCTTATCCTTCGCCCGCGCGACGTCCACGCCCTCGAGCGTATACTCGCCCTCCGTCGGCCGGTCCAGGATCCCGATGATGTTCATCATCGTCGATTTTCCGGAACCGGACTCGCCAACGATCGATACAAACTCCCCGTCGCGCACCTGCAGATCGATACCATGCAGGATCTCCAGCTCATTCGGCATGCCGATATAGAAGCGCTTCACAATGCCGCGAAGATCTATGATTACTTCTCTCTCATTTTCAGCCATACGACACCTCCGGATTAAAAGCCGCCGCCCATGCCGCCGCCTCCGCCGCCGCTGGGCATGCCGCCTCCGCCACCGGTCATTCCTCCGCCGGTCATACCGCCACCCATGTCAAAGTTCAGGAGGGAGCCGGAATCATCAGAGGAAGTGCTGCCCGTCGCCTCATTATTCACCATCATCGTGTTGTAATAAACCATTGTCGTCTCATCGATGCCGTCGCCGGAAATTTCGGTATAGTAGTCACCCTCCATACCGGTCTCTACCTGCACCGCGACCTCTTCACCATTCTGATCGATCGTCACCCAGGAGTTGCCGTCCTCATCTGTCGTAATGCAGTCATAGGGCACGGTCAGCACGTCATAAGCCGCCTCCAGAATGATACTGACTTTGGCTGTCATACCAATGCGCAGATCGGTGTTGGCGTCGTCAAGCGCGATCTCAATCGAGTAGGTCGAGCTGCCATAACTCGCGCTCGACACGGTCGGGGAGACAAAGGACACGGTCGCCGGCAGCTCGTCTTCACCGAGCGCTTCCACGATCACCGCCGCTGTCTGGCCTTCCTCGATGCTGCTGATGTCATATTCATCCACACTGGCTTCCACAATGAAATTCTCGTTATTCGCAATGCTGAACAGAGTCGAACCCGCGCTCGTATAAGTGTCGCCGACGGAGACATTCATCGCCGTGATCACGCCGGAGATCGGCGCTGTCACCGTACAGTCCGCAATCTGATCCTGATAATTCTGGATCGTCTGATCGCTGGAATCATTGGAGTATTTCTGTTCCATTTCTGCCTGTTCCAGAGAATCTGCGGCGCTGGAGATGTTTCGGTCATTCTGCGTGGATGCATCCTCGAGTGCCTCGACCGCAGACTCATAGGCGTCCACTGCATTATCGTCGACTTCCTTGAGCTGCAGGTATTCCTGATGTGCCTCTGTATAAGAGCTCTGCGCATTGCTCACTGCAAGAGAGGCCGACTCATAGGCATCGTACTCATCCAGATCAGTCGTGCCGCCTGCCGCCTGCCACGCATTATAGGCTGACTCCTGCGCTGCCTGTGCCTCCGCCAGCTTCTCTTCCCGGCTCTTCAGCGTCTTGGCCGCCTTCTCCAGGTCTTCGTCAGCCTCCGCCAGTGCTTCCCTGGCGTCCTCCAGATTATCCTGTGCCTTCTGGTAATCGTCCGTTCCATCTGTCACTGCCTCATCATAATTCGTCTGGGCATTCTCAATCGACTTATTCTCATTGTATTCGCTGAGCGCCTGACTGTTCTGCGCCTCTGTCAGCTTGAGCTCCAGGTCGGTCGTATCGAGCACGACGATGACATCGCCCTCGTTTACATAGTCGCCCACCTCGTAATTGACCTCAAGTACCTCGACATCCGAGGCGGTCGTCGACACGTCCCGGGCGTCTGCGCTCGCGATCGTACCGGTCACGCTGATGGACTCGATCAGGTTCTGCTGTGTCACCTGCACCGTCTCCACCTGCGTCATCTGCGTGAGCATCGTCTGCCTTGCCTGGTACCGCATATACTGACGAATCCCCAGCACCGCCGCGATGACAAGAATAACGCCGAGCACGATGAGCAGTTTTTTGTGCTTTTTGAGCTTATATCCAAGCCCGGGCTTCTTCACCTTCATCTTCTCGGCTTCCGCCTCCTGTTTTTTTTGCCTTCTTTTCCGCTTTCAGGGCGGCCTTTTCTTCTTTTGTAGACTTTGATAAATTGGGTAGTTTCACAGAAAGATCCTCCTCATACTATTTCCACAGCGCGCGCGGCCTGACCGCTCACTTTTTCCCATATATTGTATCGGGCAAGTGTGTGAAAAAATTGATAAGTCTGTGTCTAAAATGTGAACTTTCCCACACATTTAAAGCGTACCGGAAACACTGAGTCTGCGAAGAAAATCCAGATCCGCTTCCAGCGCGTGCAGAATCATCTCCTGATTCTCGATATCACTCATCCAGCTCTCCCGGCACAACAGCTTCCAGGCCATATGTCGGCAAAGCTGCTTCATTCTTTGCTGGTCGAATGCCGTCAGACTTCCCTTTCGAAATCCTTTCTCCAGAGCTCCGGAAACATCCTGGATCAGAAAGTGTTCCCACTCCTCTTTCTTCCTTTTTCTTTTTCCGGCAAAACTGTAAAATAAAAAGGGCAGGAACAGGATCAGGCCCTGCTCTTCCAGTTTGCCCGGCGAATACTCCTCCAGCCCAAGGGTATGGACCTTCAGCGTTACCCGCTCCTTCCCCGGAAACTCCAGTGTCGCACGCTGTTCCTCCTCCTTTTTCCCAAAGCAGAGCACACGCGGCTCCCGAATTTCGATTACAGGCCTTATCATCCGGCTCTCATAGTCAAAAATATATCTGTGTTCCTCTGCACTGATCTGAAAACAGCCGTCCAGTCTGCGTCCCCGGAACTCATAGCGGCATTCCTCGCCAATCCGCAGACACACGCTCCTGCTTTCCTGTTCCTGCCATACAGGCTCCTCTGCCTTATATGCAGTACCAAACAACTGATTTACCATACCCAGAAGGGCATGATTCGAAAGCTGAAAGATCTCTCTCAGCATCCAGATATCTTCACTCATATCCATCTTTTTACTTCCTCTTTGCTGCCAGACATGTCATATAAACAAAATAACCAGGGTATTTGGGTCAGAAATCTCGACCTCTGATCTGCTTTTTAAGACTTATTCAGAATATAAAATTTCACGAAATCTGTCAAGAATTTTTTCAACAGAAAATGCGGTTTCAGCGCTGTGCTGCAAACCGCATACCTGTTTATCCCGCGTCTGCTGCACCGAGACTTGTCAGATAAAACACCACGCCGGATAACGCCTGCCCCTCGTCCGGGCCTTCACATTCAATCCGGATCCTGTCTCCCGGACACACCGGGAACGCCAGCAGACTCATCAGGCTCTTGCAGTTCATCACATGCTCGCCGCGATGCAGCATCACATGACTTTCATGCTTATTTGCCTCTCCGACCAGCCCCCCTGCCGACCGAAGGCAAAGCCCGCGCTCTTGATTCATTGTCATATTTTTGTAAACCATAATCAACCCGCCCTTTCTCCCTATCGGCACATTATAACACAAAAAAGGCGCGCTGACACGCACCTTTTGTATATTTTATAATTGTTAATAATTTATTCACATATTACACAACCATAATGATCCCGCCCTGCGCCGCATACAGCGTACTCACACCGGAAGTTTCCAGGATCACAATATTCTTCACCCTGAGCAGCTTCTGAATTTCTCCTTTCACAAACTCTGCCCGCTCCCGGTTGTTGCAGTGCGCCAGGCCGAGTACCTTCTCCGCCGGATTTTTCAGCTCTGCCGCCATCCGTTCCACCATGGCGCGCAGCGCCTTCTGCATGCCCCGCGCCTGACCAAGCTGAATGATCGTTCCCTGTGGAGTCGCTCCCATGACCGGTTTGATATTCAATGCAGACGCAACGACCGCCTTCACGGAGCTGAGCCTGCCGCTCTTTCGCAGATTTTCCAGCGTCTCCAGCACAAAGTAAGTGTTCTGCTCCTGAATGTACTGATCTACCCGCTGCACCGTCTCCGGAAATTCCATGCCAGCCTCCTCACACTCCTGAATTTTCAGAGCGATCAGGGTCTCGCCGACCGATGCCGAACACGAATTGAAGACGTGTACACGGGCATCCGGATGCTCTTCCAGATAAAGATTCTGGCCCAGCACCGCGCTGTTATAGGAACCGCTCAGTTCAGCGGAAAGTGTCACGGCGTAACGATTTCCCGGCTCTCCCTCCTCAAAAGCTCTCCGGTAATCCTCCGGCGATGGGCAACTTGACTTCGGGCAATTCGGACTCGCCTTCATCTTTCGCAGAAAATCCTGACGGTCAAAAGACTCGTCGTCCGTAAACTGTTCTCCATCTATCTCCAGGTGCAGCGCCGTATGGACAAAATGCGGGTCATGCTTCATCTCCTCCGTGAATTCTCCGCAGCTGTCCACCACAATCCGATAGCTCATAACCGATACCGCCTTTTTTGATTTTTTAATTTATTAACGTAGTTTTTAATACTACATGATAGTAGCACAGTCATTGCTTATATGCAATACTTTTTTAACAATTCTATGGAAAAAAGCAGCTTTTTCCTTTATAATAAAAGTATCATCTTCCGCGGAGGTATCCATATGATCGCTCTCAAGATCGCGGACGTCGGGGATTTCATGAAAAAACTGCTCCTGAGCGACGTCTTTGACCACTTCCTCCTTCTCGAGGGAAGTGTTACCACCTTCAATACCTTTCAGATCGACGGGTTCCTGCAAAAAAACTATTACAACACCGAAGAACAGGAGCTGCTCGGTGAGCGCGCACTCTCCTACTGGGCGGAAGTACGCCCTTTCTGTCTTTCGCTGATCAAAGGAAAGCGGACGCCGCTTGCCTTCCGCTTCAGCCTGCAGCTTGCGCCCGCGAATGTGGAAAGACTGCTCCTGCGGTCCGGCATCGAGGTTCCCGCCGAACAGGTGCGCGCTCTGATTCTGAACGTGGTCTACGAAAGGCGCATCCTGACCTGCACGACCGGCACCTCCCTCACCGTCTTCACGCTGGACAAAAAACTGGACCATGCCTGGGAAGACATGGTCCAGAGGTTCTTTCATCAGCAGAAAATCCCGTTTGAAGTCCTGTGATTATTTTGTCAGAAGCAGCATAATCTCATTCGTGCGGGCGACAAACTTCGTCATCGCCTCCGGCGCGAGCGGCTCATGGCTGATCATCGCGAGGTCGTAGAGCTGCTCGCAGATCATGTTCGTGTGCTCGCCTTCCGGATTCTCGAAGAGATACTTCACGAGCGCGTTATTTGCGTTGAGCACGAGCGTCGTCTCATTGCCGAACATAGACGGATCCATTCCGTACATATTGTACATCTTCATCATATCCTGCATCCGACGGCTCTCCTCGGAGAGGGTGATCATCGAGGAGACATTCTCATTCTTGAGCTTCTCAACCTTCACCTCGAGCTTTTCATTGTTCAGAGCCTTGCGGAACAGCGCACCAAGCGCGTCCACCTCAGCTTTCAGCTCCTCCTCAGAGGTCTCCTCCTTCATGGATTCCGTGAGATCGGCATCGATGCGCTGGAACTTCACCTTCTCGTTCTTCGCCTCCAGATGACTGATGAAGGGGCTGTCGATGTTGTCCTTCAGGACGACCGCGTTCATACTCTGCTCGCGGAACATGTTGATATACTGGCTCTGTTGTACCTCGTCGGTCACATAGTAGATCGTCGTCTTCGGCGGCTCCTGCTCCTCCTCGTCGGAGTCGTCCGCGGCGCTTCCGTCGGCGTTCTCCACACTCTGCTCACCGGATTCCTCTGCGGCCTGTCCGGCCTCCGCTTCCGCGCCTTCCGCAGAAGTCTCCGTCGCTTCGTCCTCCGCAGTTTCGGCGCCTTCGCCTTCTTTCGTCTTCTCCGCCGCGTTCAGCGCGTCCAGATACTCGCTCATCGTCGTGTACTTACCGTCCAGATCCTTGAACAGCACATACTCCATCATACGCTCGCAGAACTTCTCATCCTTGATGCAGCCATATTTGATAAAGGGACTGATATCGTCCCAGTATTTCTCATAGTTCTCGCGGTCGGTCTTGCACATGCCGCTCAGCTTATCCGCGACCTTCTTCGTGATATAATCGGAGATCTTCTTCACAAAGCCATCGTTCTGCAGCGCGCTTCTGGAAACGTTCAGCGGCAGATCCGGGCAGTCAATTACGCCCTTCAGAAGCATCAGGAACTCCGGAATCACTTCCTTAATATTATCCGCGATGAACACCTGGTTATTGTAGAGTTTGATCACGCCCTCGGCCGACTCGTACTCCAGGTTGATCTTCGGGAAGTAGAGGATGCCCTTGAGGTTGAAGGGATAATCCATATTCAGGTGGATCCAGAACAGCGGCTCCTTGTAGTCGTGGAAAACCTTGCGGTAAAATTCCTTATATTCCTCCTCGGTGCACTCATTCGGATGCTTCGTCCAGAGCGGCGAAGTGTCGCTCAAGGAAACCGGGCGCTTGTTGATCTTCACGCGGTCGCGCGCCGGGGAAATCTCCTTCGTCTCCTTCGTGCCGTCCTCATTTTCGATCTCCTCGGTCTTCGCCTCCTCGTGGATGCGCTCCACGACGACGTCGTCCTCCTTCAGATCACTCTCATCGATCGTCTCGTACTCCTGCTCCGCGTTTTCCTTCGCGAGGAAGATCTCCACCGGCATAAAGGAGCAATACTTGCTGACGACCTCGCGCGCGCGGTACTCGTTGGAGAACTCAACGCTGTCCTCATTGAGGAAGAGGGTGATCTCCGTGCCAACGCCGCTCTTCTGTCCGGCCGCCATCGAGAACTCCGTGCCGCCGTCGCACTCCCAGTGCACCGCCTCCGCACCTTCCTTGTAAGAGAGCGTGTCGATGTGCACCTCATCAGCCACCATGAAGGCTGAGTAGAAGCCCAGTCCGAAATGACCGATGATCTGGTCCTCGTTCGTCTTGTCCTTGTACTGCGCGAGGAAATCCGTCGCGCCGGAGAAGGCGATCTGGTTGATGTACTCCTCGACCTCGTCGGCTGTCATACCAAGACCATTATCGATGAATTTCAGCGTCTTCTCCTCGGGATTGACCAGCACCTGAATCTGCGGCTTATAGTCCTCCGGCAGCGAATACTCGCCCATCATATCCAGCTTCTTCAGCTTCGTAATCGCGTCGCAGCCATTGGAAATCAGCTCCCGGAAAAAGATATCATGGTCAGAATAGAGCCACTTCTTGATAATCGGGAAAATATTTTCACTGTTAATGGAAAGCGAACCCTGTTTTTCGTTCATGTTTGTCTCACACCTTTCTTCAAATTTTGAATTTAAAGATACTATAATCCCGCTGTTTTCAAAAGTCAAGGATTTTTTAGCACTCATTTTGATCGAGTGCTAACAGCTCGTGTAAATTCGTTGCAGTACCACTAAATCCTGTGGTATAATACAGGTAAATAAAGATCTCGCCATTACAGAAGGAGGGGATACGACATGTCAAAGAATTTCACAATCACCATGGGACGTGAATGCGGCGCAGGCGCTACGCATATCGCGCAGACTCTGTCAAAAGATCTGGGGATCAACTATTACGACAAGGATATTTTCCGCATGGTTTCTGACAAGAGCGGCGTATTGGAAGAATTTTTCCGCGTACACAACGAGCGGTCCGGCAACAATCTGCTGTACCGGCTCGTCAGGGACATGAAACCGGCGGATCAGAAGCCGTCTCTCGGTAAGGACATCGTCTCCCCGGAGAATCTGTTCCGTTTCCAGTCCGAGCTGATCCGCGAGCTGGCAGAGAATGAATCCTGCATCATCATTGGCCGCTGCGCCGACTATGTTCTGCGCGATTACGAGCATATCGTCCGTATCTTCGTCTGCGGAGACGCCGAGAGCAAGATTCATCGTATGATGCAGACCTACTCGCTCGAGCATGATGCGGCCATCGATCGTATCCGGGAGACCGACAAACAACGTCACAAATACTACAATTATTACACCGGAGGAACCTGGGACTCTGCCAGGAATTACGACCTGTGCCTGAACACCGGAGATATGACAATCCAGGATGCCGCTGATCTGATCAAATGCTATCTGCGGCAAAAGGGATATATTGAATAAACAGGACACAAAAAGGCTTCCCTCGGGAGGCCTTTTTTCAATGCGGGCAGTGGGACTCGAACCCATACGCCTTGCGGCACAGGAACCTAAATCCTGCGCGTCTGCCAATTCCGCCATGCCCGCCTGTATTCTTTCATACCATAAAACATGCCAAACGTCAACTTCGGAAACTGCCACTGGCAGTTTCCTTCGTATACTGATGCAAACTTCAGAGACTGTCATTACAGAAGCCCGATCCACACCGCCACCATAAATACCGCCATCAGCACGATCTGGTGCAGCATATAGATCGGAAGACTGTGCCTGCCGATCGTCTCCAGAAATCCACCCCGCAGCCGCAGCAGACGCAGCACGCTCCGACGGCTTCCCAGCAGTCGATACAGAAAATAGCCGCACAGATATAGGAAAAGCCATGGGAACAGGGAGAAGTAATCACTGGAATAAAATTCCGGGGCCTGAAAGCCCAGAAAGGTCGTAACGAGATTCTGATACAGACCATCCGGCATGCGTCCCAGCGTGATCTGTTCAAAGCCCCAGTATCCCATATTCACGTTTCTGGTCAGGAAAAAGAGCAGCGCGCTTGCTGCAAGGCCCCATCCCGCCGGAATTTTCTCCAGCAGTCCTGAAAGGGGGATCAACACCAGCATCGCAGCTCCCGTAAAGGTCAGAATGCCAAAAATAATGCGCTCCGACGGCATAAAGACGCATGTCACAGCCGTAACCACAAGACTGCAGACTGAAACGAGCAGTCCGCGCCGCAGCGGTCTGCTCCCCAGACTCCAGCAGAAGCCTGACAACAGGATAAAGGTCCAGCAGATACTCTGCTGCCAGATATAGCCCGGTGCCTCCCAGTACCAGTCCGCATGCATTCCGTAGAGTTCTACGAGGTCATACATCCCGTGATAGGCGACCATGCTGATGATTGTCAGACCACGCAGCGCATCCAGAAGGGGAAGACGCTCCCGCTTTACTTCCATGTCCCTTCTTTCTCCATCTGTGCTTTAATCGTCTGATAGAGCTCCGGCAGCTCCTTTTTGATATTCGCCGGCCGCCCGTCCTTCCGGAGATAACAATGCCCGGAAGTGCCTGTTGCGCGTACTTCCCCGGTTTTTTCATCCGTCAGTATATAGGAGAGTTCATATTTTACTCCATGAAACGCGGTCATCTTCACATCAATACACACGCGATCGCCAAAATAAGTCATCGATTTGTACTCACAGCTCACGCTCAGCACGGGACTCATGATACCCGCCTCTTCCACTCTCTTATAGGGGAAGCCCAGATCGTCCATGTACGCAACCCTGGCTTCTTCCATCCAGCGGATATAATTGGAATGATGAATAATTCCCATCTGATCTGTCTCGTAATACTGTGCCTGATGCACGTAGGCCATAGTACCGCCTCCTTTTTTTCTTTGCATCACAGTATAACAGATTTATCAGCGTTTTCAAAGAGAATTGTGATCGTCGTGCCCTTCCCCGGCTCACTCTGAAGCTCAAGCTGCGCACTGTGCTGCGCCACAATATGCTTGACAATCGCGAGTCCCAGGCCGGTTCCGCCGGTCGCCTTCGATCGGCTCTTGTCGACCCGGTAAAAACGTTCAAACACCCGCTCCTGGTGTTTCTTCGGAATGCCAATGCCCGTATCGGCCACCTCGAGCAATATCTTTTCGCCTTTTGCTCCTACCGTAACCGTCACACTTCCGTTCGGGTTGTTATAGCGGATCGCGTTATCACAGAGATTGTAGAGCAGTTCCTCCACCATCTCCTTATTTCCATGGATATAAGCTGATTCTTCTTTAAAACTCAGTGTCACCTGATGTTTCTCAGCGCTGACCTGAAGCATATCGACACAGTTCTGCGCCAGCTGATGCAGCGGCAGCCGCTCCATCGACTCTTCCGCCGGAGTCATCACATCAAGCTCTGAAAGCCGGATGATATCATTGATCATGTTCAGCAGCCGGGTCGCACTGTGATGGATCTCTCCCGCGAAACGGGGAATATCTTTCTGAGCTGCCATCTGATGCTCAATCAGTTCCGCGTAACCGGAGATCGAGGTCAACGGCGTCTTCAGCTCGTGGGAGACGTTCGCCGTGAAATCCTGCCGCATCCTTGCATTTTTCAGAATGTCCTCATGCTGCCTTCGAATGGTCTGCACGAAAGGAACCAGCTCCTCATATGCCGGCGTTTCATTACACTCGTCGAGATGCTCCGCCAGCGAGTCGATCGGCGCCATCAGGGTTCGCGTAGCACGTGCTGCAAGCAACATACACAGAAGGAAAATAACGATCGCCGTGACCACAACGATCGGCAGCGCGCTCAGGAAAATGCGCCAGATGCTCGAGCTCGCTTTTGCCACGCGCAGCACCGTCCCATCCTCCTGCCGCACGGCGTAATAGAAAGCGCTGCTGTCCAACGTATCCGACCTGCGAATCGACTCTCCACTGCCTTCCTCAAGCGCCTCCGACACCTCCGGGCGATCGCCGTGATTGTCCAGGCCTCCAACATCCACGTCGTTATCATAGAGCACGGTTCCGTCCGCCGCGATCAGGGAGATGCGCACTTCCCAGTCCGTGAGGCCTTCTGCCGACTCCGCTGCGGCGACATCAAATACCGTTGCACTGCCAAGCACGCGGGTATAAGACTCCAGCTCATTCATGACCTCCTTTTTAAAAAGCTCATAAAACACCGCGGTCATGGATACCGCAGTCAGCACAATCGTGAGCAGCGCCACCAGCATGAATTCCCGCCGGATCTTCTTTTTCATTCTATCATATACCCCACATTCCGTACGGTCTTAATAAGACTCCCCGCTGACTTCAGCTTCTGCCGCAGCGTTTTGATGTGCACATCCAGCGTCCGGGACTCGCCCTCGAAATTAATGCCCCAGATCCGCTCCATGATCACATCTCTTGACATGACAATCCCCTGGTTCTGCATCAGCAGTTTCAGAAGCTCATGCTCCTTAAACGTCAGCTCACAGGGCTCATCCTTTACATAGACCATGTGTTTTTCGCCATCCATAAAGATATCTCCCGCTGTCAGGAATTTTTCCTCCTCAATCCGCATACTGCGCCGCAGCAGTGCTTTCACACGGGAAATCAGTTCCATCACGCCAAAGGGCTTTGTGATGTAATCGTCCGCGCCTATGTCGAGACCCTTGACCTTATCGATCTCCGTCGTCTTGGCCGTCACCATGATGATCGGCGTCTTCTTCGTATCCGGAATCGCACGCAGCTTTCGCACAACCTCCAGCCCGTCCTCATCCGGCAGCATGACATCCAGCAGCACGCAATCCGGTGCCTTTTCGGCCAGCTGGTGATAAAAATCTTTCGCACAGCCGAAATCCCTCACATTATATCCGCTGTTTTTCAGCGCAAAACTCTCGATTTCTCTGATATTCTGATCATCTTCCACAATATAAATCAGCGCCATTTCCATCTCCGCCCTTCTCTATGTAAACATACTATAACACAAAGCTTCCCCATGCAAACAAAATTTTCCCACGGGCTCCCATCATCCTAATACCACCCTGTAAAACGCGTATGTTCTATATGTAAAATCCATGTAAAAAGAAAGCCCGGAGGCGGGAAACCTCTGGGCTTTCTGCTTTGCTTTTATCGATGGCGCCTTTATTTGAATAATCAAAAGGGAGGGTTTATTCATTAAGGGGGATTAGGGGGTAAGCGCCACCCATAAATATGTCTGATCAAGAGAGAAAGGATATCGCTATCGTTCTCTCTTTTTCGTACTTCATTATACGTTGTGAATTTCAAAATGTACATTGGCAATTTTTCTAAAATTTTTCTGTTTTTCGACTTTTTCCGCGTCAAAAAAGAGAAGCCGGAGTTTTCATTTTTGCAAAAAGCAAAAGAGAAAACGCTGCCTGAACAGCGTTTTCTCCAATTTTCACAATGAGGCATCGGGGGCTCGAACCCCGGACAACTTGATTAAAAGTCAAGTGCTCTACCACCTGAGCTAATACCCCATATTTGTTTTTCTGCATGTCGCCCCAACTGGGCTAGCTGGATTCGAACCAGCGAATGCAGGAGTCAAAGTCCTGTGCCTTGCCGCTTGGCGATAGCCCATTATCTTTGATTCAGGGTGGGTACAGGGACTCGAACCCTGGGCCTCCAGAGCCACAATCTGGCGCGCTGACCAACTGCGCTATACCCACCATATCCCGGACGGCTGCCCGCCCCAGCGTGCCCGAAGGGATTCGAACCCCCGACCCACGGCTTAGAAGGCCGTTGCTCTATCCAGCTGAGCTACGGACACACGCTCGGATTCTTTACAAATCCGAAGCGGGTGATGGGAATCGAACCCACGTATCCAGCTTGGAAGGCTGGTGTTCTACCATTGAACTACACCCGCATGGCTATGTTCCAAATCGGGGTGACAGGATTCGAACCTGCGGCTTCCTGGTCCCAAACCAGGCGCTCTAGCCAAGCTGAGCCACACCCCGTCTCGCCGCCCTCATTTTGGACGCACCATGTATTATATAAGACGGCCGCAAAAATGTCAACAACTATTTTGAGCAAAGTAAAACCGCTGAAGTGAAAAGTTTACTTCC
>MSHD01000003.1 GCA_001941045.1 Lachnospiraceae bacterium Zagget2 | reverse complement strand
AGCACCGGTAATTTAACAGTCCCTTTCCGGATGGCAAACTGTATCAGCTGGCAATCCCGAACCGGGAGATCCGGAACATTTTCACGGAACAGATCATGAAAATGTTCAGAGAAGACGTGGCAAATGACGGCGAAGCGCTGCGGGCCTTCTGCGAGAAAGAAATCATACCGGAGGAGGGGGTAAAGGTACCGGAAGAAAAATTCCAGCGATACGTACCCCGACAAAGGGCATAAGAATCCCCAGTGGAACGCGTGATCTCCTCCGGGGCATTTATCCTCATACGTCCGTTCCCTTATTTCGTCTTTATGTTCTTTTTGATCTCGCCATTGGTAGCACAAACTATATTTTTTATATCTGTAATAAAATCTTTTACTTCCTGTTCTGTTATATTCTGCCTTTCTGCAGTCTCATGCAGCCTGTCCATCTGATGTGCAATTCTGTTCCTCCTGATAAACAGTTCTCCGATTCTGCGTTTCATTTTATCCATTGTTTTTTCTGTACTGTCTTTTTGGTAAAAAGCCTTATCTGCAACTGATTTTATACAGACTCCCAGCAAATTGCAGACATCCCGAAAAGCGCCATAACGCATGAAAGTTTCTGATGTATACTTTTCATTAACCCAATCTTTCAGCCACGTATCATCCTCAGTATTTGCAAGTGCACGCTCGATATCAGTTATCGAAAAGGACAGATTTTTATACTTTTCTGTCCTTACCGCCCAATCTCCATGATAAATAGTCAATATCCCTAATTTTATTATCTCATGCAGATAAAAATCAAAGGCGCTGTCAATAAAAACTATCTGAGAGCGCCAAATGTCCTCGGCATCTTTAATTTTCCCTTCAGATTTTAATCCACTTGCTACGTCAAATTTTTGTTCTATTGACGCAATATTCTCATTGAAATGAGATTCAATATCCTCCAATCCAAATAATTCAACTTCAAGTTTATTACGGGTCGCAACTTTTCTCGGGGATAATTCCAGATTCCTTTCTGCCATAAACTACTCCTCCCCCAAAGATGTTACACTCTCTATGAAAGCTTTAAAAGAATCGTTTAAAACTGGGATCGCACCATACTTTCCGCTTACATATCCTTTCGCCAGATTTTCATTATTTCGAACATTTTTAATTTCGACCAGAGAATAAAGATCTGTAGCCCTGTATTCTGGTTCAAGCTGCGTGAACCAAATTTGGTCTCTTCTGAACATTTTTGCGTCCAACAGGCTCGTGTCATGCGTCGTAAAAATCAACTGTGCAAATTTTTCCGGTGACATTTCATAAAATAACTCTATAATTTTATGCACAACAGCCTCATGCAAACCTGTTTCGATCTCATCACATATCAAAACCTTTCCAGTAGTCAGGATGTCAAGAACAGGGCAGACAATCTGAAAAAGTTTCCGGATACCTGTAGATTCTTCCGTCATCAGGTCTGTTTCAAAATTTTTATATATAACTTTCGTCTCTATATTTTTAACAGTTCCCGAAGATACTTCCGGCGATAAAAACAGGTTCTTCAGAACACCCGGCATTCCTTTGGTGAGTTCTTCTGTATCAATTTCCCTGGTTTTAGCCTTCACATCTTCAATTCCCGTGTCTAACGCTTTCAGGAAAAGAACGAAAGCTTTTTTGACATTTGGATTTTTTTCCATCAACTCCACAGAATATTCATACCAGTTATTAGTTCTCGGTTCATCAACATTCGTTCTATAAACCACAATTTCCTGGCTGAAAAAGAGGAATGCTTTTTCCACCTCTTTCAATCGACTATAGTAAGCAAGGCACGATAAAAACAGTCGATTTTCCTTAAGTGCTTCTTCACTCAAAGAAAATGCTCTTTTATATTTGTTTCCCGGAGTAATATTCATCCCCTTTCGTTCAAAGATTTTTGTTTTTCTTTTATTGGGAAAATAATATAAATATTCCTCGTCAATCAATCCTTCCGTTATCGAAAACCCATATGCATATCTGATTTCATCTGCCACAAATTGAAAATCATACGTACTGGGTATGCTTTTTCCTAATAATTTATGTGGCATCTGATTGAGCAAGACACCGGGTGCATGATTCAAACTATTTACAATCATCTTTTTAGCAAATTCTATGGCACCAACAAAATTGCTTTTTCCTGATCCATTCGGGCCGTATATAGCTGCAATTCGAACTATTTGATTTGTATTGTACTGCCTTAATCGAATTGACGCAGTTTCGTCCTTGGAAGCAACCATTGAGAATGTTATCGGATCCTTTATGGATCGATGATTTCCACACGAAAACTGTAAGAGCATCGCACCTCACCTCCTGAATTCAAGATAGTCTATACTTTCCGTTTTGTCAATGCTTTTTGCGACAATTCCGCAAATTCAAGGGTGAAAAATACAAGCCTGACGGGTCAGTCGTTTCTGGAATCCGCTTCGTCCGGATACACCGTAAACCTCATCGAGCCATCCGCATTGCTGTACATCATGATCAGTACGGTTCCTTCCGTCCCTGCACTCGTGATCGTTCCATACAGCTGCGCAAACTCTTCCAGATAGGGCAGATAATAATCGGTGTAGTCTGCGCTTCCATAACAGGTAACGGCAGCGCCCCAAGTATTCCGCACCGTCTGGAGGATATCATACATCACGGACGCATTCTCCGAGGACGCCCCCGAGCTGACATACTGTCTGTACAGAGCGTGACAGCCCTCACAGTTTCTGACCGCTGGCAGCATGGTGGACGTGCCGGATGTCCAGGCTGCTTCACAGATCAGGTTGGGATCGTTGACAAGGCCATTGCCATCGCCCCAGTTTTTCAGGGCTTCCACCAGCGCATCCGCCGTGCTGTACGCAGACGTGCAGGTATGATTCACACTACTGTAATTTTGCTTCAGATAGGTGAGAAAAGACAGATTATACACCAGGCGACAGACATCACGGTTAAGCTTCTGCGTATACCGCTCGCCTGAGCCGTCCGCCTCCGCCCAGGCCGCCAGAAATGTTTCCTTTCCATCCGCGGCTATCCGTGCGGCAAAATCACTCACATCCCTGGCGCACAGGCCCTCATCCGCCCAGTCTTTCAATTCATCCAGGAAGAACTGTCCATCGGACAGAATGCTGGGCAGCGTATAGGAAGCCCAACCGCCGTACTGCAGCTTCACGTCCGCCCAACCGACTCCATAGGCATCGATCATCGCTTCATATGTCCCGCCATCCGTGACAACTCCATTTGACTGAATAGTGAGCAGGTCGGAAGAAAAGCTCGCGCCGACCGTATGTCCGTCTGCAGGGCCATGGATTATTTCCTGTTCGCCCAGAAAAACAAGGGGCGTAAAAGCAGTTGTCTTTGTACTTCCCTCGTCTGAATTGAGTTGTGTTTCATCTGTTGTGTAATAAGCGCTTACCAGACCTTTATTCAGGGGACTGTGAGTTCGGCAATAGTATGTCTCTGAATAGTTTACCATATTTTCTTCCGGAATATAGTATTCCTGCGCAGAACCGTTCAGAAATCCCGAATATAGAGAATACCTGACAGTAACAGATTTATAATCGGAGGCAAATCCCTTTACGAATTTCACACCTGCTCCCAGACCGGATACTTTACTTAAAGCGCAGGGCGTCTCCGCGTTTGTGACCGTGGCTCCTGAACTATAAGCCGTCGCCCCGTCCGTGGTCAGCAGGACGAATCCTCCCGGCAGCTGAAGGCCGCTCGCCTCTCCCGGCACCTGCCAGAATCGCCAGAATCGCGGTCAGCACAATCAGTACAATCAAGGCGAACCTCCATACGGAAAACGTGCATTGATACCAGGTCATTCTTCCGAAATCTGTCGGTATTTTTCTCAGATAGTTTTAACCATCTTTACCGGAGCATATATTTTCTCAGATCGCTTCTCTTCGTAATGCCGAGTTTGCTCAGGATAACGGAAACATACCATTTTACTGTATTCACGCTGATCCCCAAGTGATCGCTGATCTCCTGATTCGTCCAGCTCCGCGCCGCAAGCATGGCGATGGCGAACTCCGTCGTCGTCAGGTTGTCCGCCACATCGTGTCCCGTGTCCGGGTTGTGAACCTTTCTCCATCCGCTGGAGAAGCTGTAGGTAATGCCGATGATCCTCTTAAAATCCTCCGACCAGTCTTTCTTCAACGTTGCCTCCAGAATACCGCCAAGAAGACCGTGATGCTCGCCAAAGGCTTCGATCAGCCCATCCGGCCTCGCAAGTTCCCACGCCAGCAGCATCTGCTCCTTTGCCTTCTCCGTATTCTTCAGCCCCATGTAGTCCATAACGGCGACCAGACGAAGATAGATGCTCGGTATCGGATAAACCTGCGGCTGAAATGCCAGAGCCGTCTCCACAATTCCGAGACTCTTTCCGTAATCGCCCTGCAGATACACATAATGCGCCTGCACGTAACAAAAGAAGAAGCGCAGACCCGGCTCCAGCATCATCAGATTCACAGACTCAAAGCGCATATCATCCGGCAGCGGAAGGTGGAGCAGCACCGAAGCAGTGATAGAGACAAAAGAAGACATGGTTTTCAACCGGGGCGACGCGTCCTCGCGCACATTATTATCCGCAAAAAAATTCTGCAGCTCTGTCAGGGCACGGCGGGCAAGCCGGATATGATCCGTGGCAAGATTTGCATAGGCGTAAACAAGGCAGGCAGACAGGCGCAGCGACGTGTCCTCACTGAGCAAATAGGGCTCCGCAGCCTTCGCGGCTTCCTCCGGCTGCCCGCTGAAATAATAATACTCCGCCATGGCGATGCCGCGCTGCCCGGCATCCTCCATCGCCTGCACGGTCTCCAGACAATGTCCGGGAGCAAATGCGCTGCCCAGAAGCGGCATAAGAGCATGAAGGGGTTCGCCCTCTGTCTGAATGTTCTGATTTTCCATAGTATAACTCTCATTTCTGCTGTTTAAGTGCAGAGCAACACAACTCTGAATTTTATTCTGCATAACTTCTTCTACAGATACATTGTCTGGCTCAGGCAAAGGAGCACAAACAATCCGGTTATGACCGTTGTACCAAGCGCAGTCACTCTCAGCCCGAAATCCGCTGCCCGTCTCCTTACGGCACTCGCATCCGTCAGGAGACTCATCGCAATCAGCACTGCCGGAAATACGAAATAAAATCCGAAATCACAGAAATATCTCGTCAGAATCGCCGACATCTCCACGTCAAAAATCAGTACCGTCACGCCCATCGCCAGAGAAAACAGAACCGGGCCAAACAATTTTCTCTCTTTGAGTCCGTCCGCAGCCTTTCTCAGCAGCGGCAGAAAACAGAGCAGCGGATTCAACCATAATAGTCCCCCGTACAGATACTCGTGAATTGTCGTGCCATAATAGCTGTTCTCCCACAAAACCGCCCGAAGAAACGGATATTTTGCCGTAATGACCGGAGGCTGAAAAAGGCTCATAAAGACACCCAGCAGCGCTCTGTCCATATTGAGACCACGATGCGTCATATCATTCGTCGTCAGATTGTAGGCCGAACCGAAGTCAAAGGGCGAAGAAAATCGCGCATAATTATAGTACATCAGTCCGATTGCCACGAGCAGATAGGGCAGCAGCGCTGCGACGACCGTGCGTACAGCGCAGCTCCTTTTCTGGTCCAAAAGTCTGCGCACTCCCGGCCACAGAAGATACAGCGCCAGAAAACTCCCGACCAGCATCTGCGGCCTGCAGCCCGCCACCAGCGCCAGGCAGACGCTGCCGGGCAGGAGATAACGAATCCTGATCGACGCATTCTCGTCCATGCAAGACCTCAGCCAGAGCGCGATTCCCCACACACTGAACGCCAGACCCGACGCGATCGGCAGCAGGTACATCCCCGGATAGGCACATATGATGATGACACCGCAGCCGAGCAGCAGCAGCGCCTCCAACAACAGGAAATACCCCGCGCAGATCTCCTTGAAATACCGCCGCACCGTCCAGTACAGCAGCATCATAACACCCAAGACAAGCCACAGCATGCAGACATAAACCGCCGCCAGATTCGGCAGATGCGTTCCCGTCGCCAGATAATACGGCAGATAAAAGAGCAGCGCCGGGACTACGCCATAGTATACATAATATCTTCCCTCATAATAGACATGATCCCCTTCATATTCCGCACCGGCCAGCGCTCTCGCAGACGGATCATAGGGATTTTCCAGCTCCTGCAGAGCCTCGTCCGGCTCGTCGAGTACATAGAAATGCCCTTCGGCAATCGCCTCCGCCAGCTCCTGATACTGGTTCGCATAGCTCCACGGCGACACGCTGTAGGTGGGATCATGGAAGATCAGGAGCGTGAGCAGGATGACCTGCGTGATGAGCAGTGCGCCGCAGCACTTCTCTCCCCTTTGTGAGAATAAGGGCAGGCTGTACAGTCCGGAACCGGAGCGAAATACCCACAACGCGATCAGAATCAGCCAGACCGCCAGCACTCTGGCTACAGAAAAATACAGCGGGCGGAACTGATTCAGCTGCAGGTCCTGGATCTCAAGCTGCTGTCCCTCCATGCCCTCGAAATAGATGCGCAGGCTCTCCGCCTCGCCGTACAGATGGACACGGATATAGCGCTGCGCGGGCTTCTCCCAGGCGATCTCGATCGCGTCCGATTCATTCAAACGATACCACTCTGCGTTCCCTTCATCCTTCGCGTAAAGATCGACCGCCAGATCCCGCGAAAGGGACAGCAGCGGTTTCGCGTACAAATAAAGGTTGTCCACCTCCCCGCTGATACCGGTCAGGTCGATATAAGCCTCGCTCTCCGAAAAGGTGACGACGCCGTCCTCATACTCTGCTCCCTCCGGTACTTCCACGGACGCATAGTCCGCTTCCCGAAATGTCAGCGACTCCAGCGTCCGGCAATTAAAGATCGCCAGCTCTGCTGCGAAGGCTATCGCCAGAAAAATCAATATCCGCGTCTTCATAACACTGCTTCTCCTCTTCCCCTGTCCGCGTAAGTCTTCTCTTCCCCTTCCTGCTGCGGTCATAAATACAGAAAAGTCCCGTCAGAAATACAGAAATGACGCTCACCGCCTCACCGACCTTCAGCCCCGGCGTGAAATAGCGAAATTCAATCGTATGCTCTCCCTCTTCCAGCTCCAGCCCGCAGAAACCGCCGAACAGCAGCGGCGTGATTTCCTGCTCCTCGCCGTCCACATACGCGGTCCAGCCCTCCGAGTAGGGAATGCTGGTATAGAGCAGGCTGCCGCCCTCATCCACCTGCACCGTGCCGCTCACATAGGAGCCGTCCACAGTGATATCTTCCATGACTCCCTGGGAGAGGACGTCGTAGGCAGCACGAAGATCGTCCTCGGACAGCGTCGCTGCATTCACGAAGATACTGCCGCTCAGGCTCTCGTCTTCACTGTCAGAAGGAAGGTAAAAGGTAACCGTAACAGTTTCGCCCGCATCAAAATTACCCACATAGACGATCGCCGCGCAGTCCTCAGAATAGAACAGCTTCGTTACTCCCGCACAGGAGACATGGTACATATTATCGTCAGGCTCATTGACATAAAGATACAGCTCTCCTGCAGCTGTAGTTGTAAAGGTTTTTTCTATATATGGCATACCGTCAGGTCGTTGGACATAAATCCGCTTATCTGTCTCAATGACCAGTGTATCACCCTCTGGTAGACTGTCCGTGTCTGCCTGATAGAGCAGTGTTCCATTACCATCGAACCCATAATCATCCAGCCCATTGATAGTCCAGTCTCCCTCTTCAGCAATCTGCCAGGCCTCCAGAGACTCATCCCCTGCTGCACACTGTACAATGCGATTTTGCATGTCGAAAAGATTCGTCACAATTTCCAGTGATTCGAAGTCAGTGGATACCTGAAAACCAAGTGGCAGCCACAACTCATTCTCCGCCAGCAAAAGGCCTCCCTCCGTCTCAGTCACGCTGCGCAGCGCGCGGGATTCATCCTCCACCGCCAGAATGTAGCGGAGACACAGGAACATGTCCGCCACCGGACTGCTCTCCACGTATCTGACATTATTTCCTGCCGCGCTCAGTCCGAGAGCATTGAGCGCTGTGAAGAGATTTGTATTCATCGCAGAAGAGAACACGCTGACGCCGGACTGACCCAGCAACGCCGGATCGTTGATCGTGAAATGATCCTCCGTCTCCAGACGGTAGAAGGATCCGTCCTCCAACCTTTCAGCGACTTCTACTCTCTCGTCCACAATCGCCAGGATCTCATCCAACTCCACCAGATTCCCCCTGTTTTTTATCGCCGTATAGAGATTCCATCCCGCCTCTGTTAGAGCCAGAAATGCGAGCATAAAAACAGAGAGACGGCGCAACCGTAGCGTTTCCTCACTGAAATATACGAACAGCGCCATTCCGAGCAGCAATGGGAAAATCAGATTCTCCGCCAGCGTCACGACCCCATATCCGGCAAGGTCGGCACAAATCACCAGCAACAGCGTCGCCGCGCCGTATAGGAGCCAAGTTCGCACCCCCGGCCGCTCCATCCGCTGCCAGAACCAGCCGGCCGCCGCCAGCAGGACGAAGGAATACAGGAAAGTAAAGCGAGACGGGAATGAGGCCGGCACCGTGAAGGCGTGCCAGATCCGGTTCAAAACGGTCAGATTTGTACTCAGAATAAAAAAGGACAGGCAACCCACCCACAGCAGCTTTTCGCGGAGCTTTACCTTCCCCGAGGCAAGCAGGCACACCAGCAGAAGCAGCGGCAGCAGACCCGTCTCGAGATTCGGCGCGTCTGATTCAAACACCGCGAAGGTGTGGAAGGAGAGCATCTGCGCCAGCACGGTGGGCAGGCTGCCCAGAAACACGCTGTCGATCTCCAGCCCCGCGGCGATTCGATTACTCTGCGCCAGCAGGGACGGGAGGAGCAGAACCGCAGCGCAGCCGACCGCGGCCAGACCGCCGCCGACCATCCCCCCTGTGCGCCGCAGCACATCCTTCCGCGGCACTTTTCTGAGCGCGCACCAGAAACAGAACCAAAGAGCCGAAAACAGACAGAGCATGTAGCCCATATAGTAGTTGCACCAGATGGCAAGGGCAAGAACCAGGACATAGCGCTTCCAGTTCCCTTTCTCCGCCATGTCCTGAATACCCGCCGCCAGCAGGGGCAGCAGCCAGAACGCGTCCAGCCAGATGATGTTGAAATAGTATGCGCAGCACCAGCCGCAGAACACATAGCAACAGGACAGCAGGAGCCCCATCCAGTCTCTACGCCATCCCACATGATCCGTATACCACAGGAACATCAGCCCGCCCAGCATCATCCTGCCGAATATCAGAACGGTAATCACGTATACCAACGCTTCGCGGGAGCAGAGCAGGAGCAAAAGATTCCACGGACTGCTCAGGTAATAAGCAAACTGCAACAAAAAATCCGATCCGCTCCCCATGCTCCAGTCAAAGAGGCTGAGTCCCGCACTCCGCAGCTTTTCTTGATATTCCGCCAGAAAGACAAAATACTGTTCCCGCAGGTCGCTGGCCAGAATCGTGGCCGCTCCGAAAGGAGCCATTTTCATCAACGCCAGAACAGCCAGAACGACCAGCAGATACAGAAAGACAGCGCAGCCATACCAGCACCATTTTTTTTTGTTGAAAATGAAAGATCTCATCCTCATGCTCCCGCCAGCATTTATTACGAAAAAAACGCCCTGCCCTAAGGCAAGGCATTTTTTACTTTACGATTTCTTTTGCTTCAATCCCTTTAGATTAGTTCCAGCCATTGTCACTCGTCCACGAAGCTCCACTAGTATAACTCTTTGATTTGCTTAAGGCGGTAGATATTGCTGCACTATCACTCTCTACAATATCTGAATATTCCGAGAAAGTTAACGCAGTAGTGCTGTTTGAAGCTGTAACTTCACCCGCTTCACTTACATTTATACTGTAAACAGTCTCGCCCTGCAGGGCAGCATCCGCGATAACCGCCGTCTTCACTTCATTCAGCACCTCAAGAGCCGCCGCGTCATTCGCTCTTCCTATATACGCCGTATAGGTCGGAATCGACACGCCCGCCAGAATTGCCATGATCGCGATCACAACGATCAGCTCGATCAATGAGAAACCACCGTTACTCTTTTTCATGTTAATCAGTCTCCTTTTTCTTTGATGATGTTTTTCTGCCGCAGCTTCCTAAATGCCGCAGCTGCTTCATGTCTCTTATTTAACCATAATCCCTTTATTTTTCAAGAATCCTATCCCGAAACGCACCTGAATCTACCCGAAACGCACTTTCTACTATACAGCGCATCCTGAGCCGCCCCTATGCTGTCACGCGCGCCGGACCCTGCGTACCGTGCGGACTACATAATACAGCGCAAGACCGATGACGATACCTATGCAGTCGATGCCGACGTCGCGCACAGAGGGGCCGCGCCCGGCTATGAAGATCTGATGGCACTCGTCCAGAGCCGCATACAGTACGCAGATCACTGCCACGGACATCGGAAAATATTTCTTCAGTCCACACACACAGAAGGGAAACAGAACCGTCAGCGTGAGCAGGAAATATTCAACGACATGGGCAATCTTGCGCACTGTCTGGTGGATACTCCCTATCACCTCTTCAACCTGCGCTTCGTCCCAGTTTGCGCCCTGTATCTCATCCGCTGACCTCACGATAATAGAGCTGAACCGATAACTGAGGCCGGCGGAATCGGTGCTGCTCTGGTTGGAAAACAGAAAGATGAGGCACATCATAAAAATCATGGGAAGAAAAGAAACCATTCTCTTATCGAAACACATCACTGACTCTCCTGCTGCATTTCGGGAATCGCAGCCTTCAGATAAAAGCGCCTGCCCTCCGTCCGGACAGACAGGGCTCCACCGTAGTTATCGCATATTTTTCTGATGATACGGAGACCATAGCCATGAAGCAGGGGGGCTTTCTTCGTGGAACGATAACCGTCCGGGCCCTCCTCCAGTTCTCCGGCAAAGGAGTTCGAACAGCTGATGCGGAGCACGTGATTTTCCAGGCGCATAGACAGCCGGATGTCCCCGCCGTCCGACTGTACGGCGCAGGCCTCCACCGCATTTTCCAGAATATTTCCTGTCAGACTGCACAGATCCGAATCTGCCACGCCGATCGTCTCCGGTATCCGGATGTCGCTGGAGAAACGGGTCTGATGCTCGGCCGCCTGCCGCGCGTATTTCTCAACCAGATAATTGACCAGAATATTGGTGCTGTACAAGGTCGACGCCGACACTTCCAGCTGTCCCTCCAGCTCCTCCAGGTAGCTCGCGGCCTCCTCCGTGCGTCCCTCCTGCAGATATAAATGAAGCGTTGACAGGTGCCGACTCATGTCGTGCCGGATCTCACGCACCTCATCCACGTACTTTCTGCCGTTTTCTGCATACTCCAGGGCGCTTTCCATCCGGATCGTCAATAACTGGCGCTCCGTCCACTCCCTGTGCCACCGAAAAGCATACTGCAGGACCACGCTGAAAATGATGCAGCCCGTAAACAGCCACTGTACATAATAGATACGCAGACTGTCCAGATCTCCGGATCGCAGATACTTCCAGAAATTGTAATAGGAATTGGCAGAGTTCTGTCCCTTTCCGAACAGCAGGGAAAACCCGGCGCAGAGAAGGAACGACGCGAAGACCAGGTAAAATACCATCAGAAAATACTGCACATCCCTGTTTTTCCGGTGTGACTCCAGATGTGCGAGAATCAGCAGAATCAGCAGAACCGCAAAAAAGATCCAGGTACACATGATTTCAGCCACATCTTCCGCTGCCTGACTGACCTGCGCCGACTCCAGCAGCAGGCATGAAGCGGAACATATACTGTACATCAGAACAGGCGGCAAGGCCAGCTTCTGACAGCTGCGAAACATAAGCGCCACATACAGAAAGAGCGGAACCACCGAAAGCGCATAGAAGCCGTCCGCATTGACCGCCCACATATCTCCGATGCCTCCCATGCTTCCGATCATAGCCAGGAGCGCATGCGGAAGCAGCAGAAACCACTGAAGTTCATATTCCTCGTGCAGGATATGACCGCCCAGAATTACCGCGGAAAGCAGATACATGAAATAGTAAAAGGCACTGATAAACTGGCTGCGGTTCCACACCTGCAGTTCTTCCCAGCTGAGACTCAGAATCTCCCCTTCGGCAGGAATCCACTCATGACCCATCAGAAATATCAGCAGGATGATCGCCGACACCGCAAGAATCAGAACCAGAAAAAATCTTTTCCTCAAAGTCATAGCTGTGCAAACCGTTCCTTTATCTCACTGTACAGCGCCCGGGAGACACTCACCTCTTCCCCGTTATCAAAGAGCAGGGTTCTGTTTTTGATATTGCGGACACGCCTGAGATTTGCAATATAACTCCGCTGACACTGTACGAAACTGTCCTGCGGCAGAAGCGTAAGAAATTCCCGCAGATTTTCACGGAAATAATAGTCTCCCTTCGATCCGCAGCAAAGTCGGACGCCATGACGGCAGGATTCCGCATAGCAGATCTCATTGAGTCGCACCGACACCATCCCTTTGTCGCGCTCTTTCAACGTGAGTACCTCGCCCTCATCCTTCTCTTTCAGTGCCAGGCAGCGCACGATCGCCTTCTGCACGGCTTCACGCCGAAACGGCTTCGCCAGAAAGGTCAGGGGATAAACATCGTAGGCGTCCAGCGCATACTCCGTATTCGAGGTCACAAAGACGATCGGGATGTCGTTGCCCCTTGCGCGCAGCTTCCGGGCATAGTTCAGCCCGTTGTCGGTACCCAGGCGGATATCCAGGAACAGAAGATCATCCACGCTGGAGCGCAGATGGGTGTCCAGCGCAAAAATATCAGCGCAGCAGGTCAGCTCATATTCCTCGCCCAGCTCACCCATCACGCGGTTTATCTGCTCCGCGAGCCTTTCAGAAAATTTTTTACTGTCGTCACAGATCGTAATTCGAAACATGGATCAATCTTCCTCATCTTTTCTCCTCAGTACGAACAGGTAGAGGGCGGACGCAACCCCCAGGAAAAGAGCGAGCGCTGCAAGGTAAACGGCATAGTGCTGACCGCTGACTGCCGTGAGCTCTACCGTGCCGATCTCCTGCGACGCGACAACCGCCGCCTCATCCGTGGTCACGACATGCTCTTCCTCCTCGATCTCCTCGCCGTCCGTATCTGTATTCTCATCCTCGCCGGCCGCTTCATCCGTTTTCGCGGCGGACGAACCGCTCCCGGATGCAGAGCTCGCGATATCTCTCATAAACGCAAAATTTCCCAGCGAGGAGGTCTCGATCGTCGCGAAGCCATCGCTGATTGTCACAGACCAGGTCTGCGAGCTTCCGTCCGACTTTTCCTGTACGATTCGCACGTTTTCCCCGTTGTAAGCCTGGCCGAGCGGGAAATGCAGCTTCAGCGTCCCGTTGAAATCACCGTTCAGGCTGATTGCGTAGCCCTTATAGAAGCTCCCGGTCTGTGCGTCCGCGCTCGAAAAAGAGCTCTGTGAAATCTCTGTCACACTCAGTGTGGAATCAGAGCGCACATTCAGCCCGGAAGAAAGCACACCGGAATCCGTTGTGAAAACCATCCCGGTATATGCATTCTCTGCCTCCGCCCGCAGAGCAGAGCCTGCGGGGAACAAAAAGAGCAGTGCAAACGCGGCGACCGTTATGAAAATCTGTCTCCATCTTCTGTCAAACATCCGCTTCAGAACCCCCTCCATCTTTTCACAAGAAGAAGCAAAATCCGCAGGACGCCGACCAAAGCCACCGCACCCAGTGCATAAGTGAAAACTTTCGTCATTTGTTTCGTCCGGCTTCCTGTCATATCTGTCGTCTCATACGTATTCCATTTTCCGGTCTCCTCGGCGACGACTGCGTCGCTGTCGCTCGACTCGGACAGCGTCGGAACGCTCTCGGATACCCCGGCCAGCCTCAGCGCCGATTCCACACTTAAATCTGTACGCCCTGGAATCACCGATGAATCATCCGCCGCCAGAGAGACTCCCGCTTCCGTGGAAGAGCTTCCTGTAGAAGATGTTCCAGTGGAAGAGCTTCCCGTGGAAGATGTCCCCGTAGAAGAGCTTCCTGTAGAAGACGTTCCCGTGGAAGATGTCTCCGTAGAAGAGCTTCCCGTGGTGGATGTATCCGTGGAAGACGTCCCTGTACTGTCGGAGGACGCGGCAACCAGAGAAACCGTATACTCATTTCCCCCGTACATCATGCTGTACGTCTTGCCGGCAGCCATGGAAAGGCCGAAGCCCGACCAGGACCGCGTCCCTGTATAGGTAATGATCGTGCGGCTGTAACCCTCAAACACTTCCGGCGTCGTCATAGAATAATAAGCCTCTCCCAGATCGACCGTCGTGGAGGGGATCGTCTCGGAAGCGCCCTTCAGCGGATAATAGCCGGAGATGGACTCCTGCTGCTCATAGTAATCCATATAGCTTTCGTAATACCAGTAGGCGTCCGTATTTCGATAGCTGCTGTAGTTATCCCCCAGATAACCTGCGAGTTCCCTCATCTCACCGTCGTACTCCATCTGGAATGATGTGCAGGTCAGCGACGCTGCCGTCGTGGTGTACCAGGTCCAGTCGGTCGACGAACTGGACAGGCCGAACTGCTGATTCAGAGCGCTGATCACGCTGTTCACCGACGTACTCGAAGTATAGCTGATCGTGATCGAGGAGGCCGCCCTCACAGGAATCTCCGCGAAGGGAGAGGCGAGCAGGGCCAGTATGCAGGTCAGCGCCGCCAGCTTTCTTCCGTTTTTTTTCATAATCTGTTACTCCTTCGTAATTCCGCTTTTTACACCGAAACTGACCCGGCTGCTCAGAATATCCAGCACGCGTCCATGGGTTCCGCCGAGGTCACGCTGTCCGCAAGGGTCAGCTTCACGCTGAGCTTGTCTGAGCTCATGCTCACTTCCGGAGCTTCGACAGTCGACAGATTCTCCGAAAGGACCGTCATGCCGTCAATCGAAGTTGCATATCCTTCATCTGTGGTGTTTACATCATAGCCCACCTTACCGCCTCCGATATAAAAGCGATAATATATGCTGTTGTCCGTATCATACATTTTTATACTAAATCCGCTCGTGGCATCACCACTGACTGAGGCGCTATCCGTATTCTGCGCCGCGATCTTCATCACACGCTCCACCCCGATCGTCTCCTGCTGCAACGTGGCCTGCCGATACACCAGCCCGGTGTAGCGGATCGCCGTCACGAGCATCGCCGACGCCGCGACCAGCAGGATCGCGCCCGCCGCTATCGAGACCATCATCTCCACGAGCGTGAAGCCGCTGTTATTTTCTTTGATCTTCATCCTCCGGCCTCCTCTTAGCTGCCTCATGGCACATTTTGCACTTCCACTGTTATTTTCGTACTATAACCATTGCTGCTAGAAGAATAGTCCTCGTCCAGTTCTGAAACCCAGCCCTGCGCCGTCTGATAATTCTTCAGCGACATTCCCAGGGCCGCCATCCCCATGACGGCGATCGCCGCAATCAGGAGTACCGCGGTCAGCAGTGCGCTGCCGCTCTGATCTTTTGCAAGTTTCATCGGTCGCCACCTCCTTCTGTGCCTGTCAAAAAACTCAGCTTTTTCTACTCTCTCCTGTGTCTCTCCAAAAACTTCGCTTTTTCTGCTCTCTCCTGTTAAAAGCTGGGCATTTACGTCGTCAGATCCAATTCAATAGTCCGTGTCCCACTCAGCGTGACCTCCACGCCATCGGCGCTGGCTGTCACCTTAAATGTGACGTTTATCTTTTTATTATCTGTTGCATCTGCGCTTACTCTCACAGAGTTTACTGTCACACTGTCGCTGCTCCCTGCGTCAATTCCCAGGTCATGACTTGTCCAGTAAGTCGACCACTCACTCGAAGTATCCAGCCAATAGCTTTCCACCGCCTCGCGCGCCTTAGAATTCACATAATCCCAGCTAAATGTACCTGCGGAAAGACCATTAACATTTGCAGTTTTGCATGCATTCTCTACCGCAGTCTCCACATTCGTCTTAAAATCCTCATCCGTCATCAGGTACTCCATCGCCTTCTGCGCATAGTTCGCAGCGCGATAGGTCTGCTTCGCCCGTGCGTTCATTCGCACGGCCATGGAGAAGGATCCGAGAATCACACTGCCGATGATGGCAAGAATAGCCGCAGACACGACCACCTCTACCAGGGAAAAGCCTCTGTTATCCTGTTTTCTTTTATCGCCCAATCTCGCTCACCTCATCACTCTGTAAGCCTGCCTTCCGCTTCAAAGATATTCTCGATGCCCTGATCCATGATCACGTCCGGCTCCTCATAGTCTTCCTGCTCCACATAGTAGAGAATGACGCTGAAGGTTCCGCTGACCGTTTCCTCCTCCCCATCGTAAGCCATCGTCAGGCTGGAGATGGATGTCTGCGGAAACTTAGTGGTAATATACGCCACATAAGACTTAAATTCTTCATAAGTGGCGGAATAATCGAAGGTCAGCAGCTTTCCTGACAGCGTGTAATCCCCGATGCCGGTGATGCTGCCCGAAGTGCCCAGGGTAACCTGCGAAATATCCGCTGACAGATCCACCTCCATGTCTCTCACATAGAGGAGAATATCCTCATCCTGATAGAGGCCGTGAAATCCGCCGAGCCACTCCTCTTCCTTCTCCTGGATCTCCTCCACTGCCGCCTCCGCAGCGTCCGCGTCAATGTTGCGGTACTCTTTGAGCGCCTCAATCTGCGTATTATAATCCGCGATCTGCGTTTCCAGCTGCTCGTCCTTTTCAAGCGCCGGATCATAGTATTTTGTCTTTGCAAAAAACAGAAAACCAATACAGACAACCAGCATCAACGCTCCGATAATCGGCTTGTAGATTTTCATTCCGCAGCCTCCTCTCCGGCATCCTCGCCTGAGCCTTCCTCATCGGTCTCCTCCGTTGTCTCCTCAGAGGCTTCTTCATCGCCCAATTCGAATGACAGGCCGCCTCCCTCGATATACTGCGTGATGGGAAGGACGTCGAAGTTGTAGCTGAACTGCGCAGTGAGCGTGTACAGATGCTCCGGCGTCGTATCCGTCTCCACCTCCGTCTCCTGCGAGGTAATATAGCTGTCTGACTGCTGCAGGGCCAGGATCAGATTCGATCTGTCCTGCGCGTTGACATAATCCGTCAGCTCCTGGGTGGTCATAGACACCCCGTTCTGCGCCATCACCAGCTCCAGCAGCTCCGGATAAGTCTCCATGCGATTGATGCACTCTTCCCGCAGCTGCTGGACCGTCCAGCTGCTGTAATCGGTCGCACTGCTCTCTGCCGTGCTCTCCGTCGTCTCAGTAGTCGAAGAGCCCGTATCCATATAAGAAGTCGGCAGGCTGTCCTCCATCAGTGTGGCCGTCTCCATATCGCGGAACTGTATGATCGTAAAGGCGAGTGAGCTCCATGACGTAACCTGCAGCTCGACGGCAGCGCCGCTCTCCGAAAAGCTGATCGACGTGACCTCCGCGTCTGAGGGGAGAATACTCTCCAGCTCCTCGATGAACTCCACCACATAGTCGTTTGCGGTATTCATATAGTCGCCGATTTCCAGCATGCTTTTATATTCCGCGTAGGCCGTCTCGTACTCTTCCTTCGCCGTTCTCCGCCGGTTCAGCTCCGCGACCTGTGAAGCCTGATCCAGGATCGCCTCCTCATAATCCGAGTAATCGCGCAGACTGGCCACCATGTAGTATGCCCCCATCATGCCGCAGATCACACCGACCGCGACCAGCATCATGGCAAAAGAAGTCTGCACCGCGTCGCTCAGCAGAAATTCCAGAGGTGAAAATTCATTTCCGCCGGAGACCTCGCTCTTTACACGCAACCCAAGCGGATGGATACAGGAACCGATCACCGCAGCATAGTCTCCCAGCTCTGCGCCTGTCATCCTGGCGCCGGCCGGAAATGTTCTGGCGTCTTCGGTCTGGAGCATGGTGACCTCCGCCCCCAGCCGCTCCTGCAGAAGAAGCTGCAGATAATCATATTCTTCCATCCCCATCAGGACAACGGAGAAGGATTCTTCCCTCCCTGCCGAGCGGTTCAGATAAAAATCCAGGATTCTCGACACACTCCTGACAATCTCCTGCTCCTCTTCCGCGGGATGCTGAACGACTCTCTGCAGAACCGGCTGCGTGCTCTTCATCAGGATCAGCCTGGTGTATTCCTCACCCGGCTGCAGGTACAGCTTCAGCTCCGGGCCTTCCTCTTCCTCCGCTCTTTTCTTCTTCCTGCTGTGGGAAGAGGCTTCTGACTTCTCCATAGCCAGCAGGGTCTGTAGCATTCCGTTCATTGCGTAATCCACCTGAACAAGCTGCATCCCGCAGGCCACCGCGAGTTCATTGCAGGAACGAAGAATGTCCTGGGGAACCGCACGCACCACAAGTCTGTATTGTTTGCGGTGACCGGCTTCCTCCACCCGTTCCAGAATATCGTAAGAAAGGACATACTCGGAGACGTTCACCGGGAAGTAGTCCGATGCGTTCAGGCGCAGCAGATCCTTCAGACGGGACTGCTTTACCTGCGGGACGAGTACCTCTCTCTCCAGGATCCGGCCCGACATAATGGAGAGCACCATCCGTCTGGTCCGGATCTTCCTGTCGGCAAGCTGTACACGGAGCCTGTCTGCGAAGTCCTCCACCTGCACGATGAGACCTTCCTCAAGGGTTCCCGTCGGCGTCTCAAAGTCAAAAAACTGATAGACCCTCGGCGCTTTGGAGCGATAATTCATCTCCACAACCCTGGTTCTGTATTCATTTATCTCTACGCCCAGTACATGAGGGGTACCTACCGTAATATCCATCTCCAGTCGACTCCTTTAAAGTAACGATATATACCATGCAATCCATGCATCCCCGAACCATGCGCTGACCAGAATTCCCGCGGCCAGATATGGTCCCATCGCGAGGACTCTTCCGGCGCCCGCCAGACGCATCCTGAGGATGTGGATGACCGAACCCAGAATACAGCCCAGGATCAGCGCCAGCAGAATATTCTTCCATCCCAGAAACAGGCCAGCCGCGGCCATCAGCTTCACATCCCCGCCGCCGATCGCCTTGCCGTGGCTGATGTAGAAGATCGCCGCCAGCGGCAGGCTTACCGCGAGAAATCCCGCAATGCCGGACAGCAACAGTTCCGGCTGCAGCGCGATCCGCGCGACTCCCAGAAGCAGAATCCAGATATTGAAGCCCAGGGGTATTTCATAGGTTCTCCAGTCGATCACAGCCAGCGCCAGCAGGGCGGAGCTCATAAGGCAGACCAGCAGGCCATACAGCGTGAGGCCGCACACGAGCATGCTGATCACCCACAGAGCCGCGTTCAGAAGTTCGATCACCGGATACTGCACCGAAATTTTCGCCTTGCAGTACCTGCACCGCCCTCTCAGAAAGACATAGCTGAAGAAAGGCACCAGATCCGTCCATTTCAGCGGATGTCCGCAGCTCATACAGTGCGAGGGCGTCAGCACAAACTCCTCTCCGCGCGGAATCCGCAGGATCAGGACATTCAGGAAGCTCCCGAAGACCAGTCCAAACAGTCCGCTCATCACATACAGCATGATTTCCTCTATATACATTCACTCGTCTCCTGCTCACATGTACTGGTCCATGCCGTTATAGATGGACATGATCGGCATGAAGATCGCCATCACCAGCGTTCCCACGACAAGGCCCATCACGACGATAATCGCGGGCTCCATCGCTGAGGTCAGCGCCTTCGTGGCATTCTCCACCTCTTCATCGTAGTAGTCCGCCACGCGCTGCAGCATGTCCTCGATCTCACCGGTCTCCTCGCCAATGCTCATCATATGACAGAGCATCAGCGGGAAGAGTCCCGTCCGTTCCAGTGACTCCCCCATCCTGCGTCCCTGCGCTGTATCCTCGCGCACCTGATAGGTCGCTTCCTGAAAATAGACATTACTCATATTCTCAGCTGTGATCTCCAGCGAATCGAGTACCGGAATACCTGCTCCCATCAGCGTACTAAGCGTACGCGCGTACATGGCGCTCGCGGATTTCACCGTCAGGTCTCCGAAGAGCGGCAGCTTCATACTCAGCCACGCAAAGCAGTGACGGCCTCTGTCCGTCCTTCGGAACAGAGTAATCGCGACCGCGAGCAACACGACCGTGATCAGTATGATAAGCCAGTTCTGTACAAAAAAGTTGCTGAAGCTCAGCACCATGCGCGTGACGAGCGGCAGCTCAATGCCCAGCTCGTCGAAGGTGTCGGTAAAGCTCGGTATCACATATGTCAGGATCACGACCATCACGGCGATGATCACGATGATCAGGATGATCGGGTAAATCATCGCGTTTCGCACGATCGACTTGAGCTTCCCATCCTTCTCGAAATGCACCGCCATGCGCTCCAGCGATGTCTCGAGATTTCCGGAGGCCTCGCCGGCGGCCATCATATTGATAAAAACAGGCGGGAACACATCCTTTTGCCGCGCCAGCGCGTCTGAGAAGCTCTCACCCTTTTCCACATCCACTTTTACCCGTGCCACCGCAGCGCGCAGCTTCTTATTCTCCGTCTGCTGCGCCATCATCTCCAGCGCAGGCACAATTGTAACGCCCGCGGCCAGAATGCTCTTCAGCTGCCAGCAGAACACGCTGTATGCGCGGGAGGGAATCTTTGAAAAAAAGGGCAGTTCGATATCTTTCGAGAGCACCGTCTCCTCTTTCATGTCGATCGGAATCTCTCCCCGGCCTTTCAGCACCAGCATGGCCGCATCCATGGTCTTCGCCTCGACCGTCCCTTTTATCTGCTTTCCCGCACGGTTTATAGAAGTATATTTATAAGCAGGCATCAGATACCCTCCCTGGCAACTCTGACAGCGTAGAGCAGTCTGCGCTGCATGGCTTCCTTGTCCGTTGCGTAAGCAAGTGCCATCCCGTCACTGATTACGCCGTCCTTGTACAGATCATATAGCGCGTCGTCGCGGACGATCATACCGGCCTTGCGGCTGCTCTGCATCGTACTGGTGATCTGGAATACCTTTTTCTCACGAATCAGGTTTCTCACCGCGGGCGTCATCACCAGGATTTCATGGCAGGCAACCCGTTTCCCGTCCAGGGACGGCACCAGCTCCTGGCTGGCGATGCACTCCAGTACATTCGCGAGCTGTGCGCGGATTTCCTCCTGCTGACCGATCGGAAAGACGTCGATCATACGGTCGATGCTCTGCGCTGCGCTCTTGGTATGCAGCGTCCCGAAGACCAGATGCCCGGTCTCCGCTGCGGTGATCGCCGTACTGATGGTCTCCAGATCGCGCATCTCGCCGATCAGGATCACATCCGGGTCCTGCCGGAGTGCCGCCCGCAGTCCTTCCGCAAAGCTCTCCGTGTCCTCCCCGACCTCGCGCTGGTGGATCAGGGATTTCTGATTTTCATGAATATATTCAATCGGGGCCTCCAGCGTGATGATGTGACGGCTCTCCCGCAGATTGATATCATTCAGCAGCGCAGCCTGGGTCGTCGTTTTTCCGCTTCCGGTCGGTCCGGTGATCAGGACCAGTCCCTGCCGCAGCTGCGCGGTTCTCGCCAGAGCCACAGGCGTCCCCAGCTCCTCCAGCTTCGGTATCACGCTCGGAAGCTTACGCAGCGCCAGCGCATAGCCGTTCTTCTCCCGATACGCATTGCAGCGCAGACGGCTTCCATCATCCAACGTGCTGGCGAAGTCGACCTCGCCGTTCATCTCGAGCGTGTCCATCTGCTTATCCGACATGACTTCGCGCAGGATACTGTCCACATCCGTTTTTGTCAGAACTTCATCGGAGAAATTCCGCAGCGCCCCGTGATAACGCACAACGAGAGGCGCGCCGACAGAAATATGATAATCCGAGTATCCCGGATCCTCCGTTGCCTGAAACAGTTCCTTCAAAGACATCTTGATCATTCCTCCATCGCCAGTCTCATCATCTCTGAATAAGCTGTGATTCCTTCTTTTACCAGCCGGCCTGCGCTCTCCATCAGCGTACTCATGCCCTCCTTCACCGCGAGGGCGTTGATCTCGTCCGTCGTTCCCTGCCTCGTAATCAGGCGTTTCATCGCCGGTGAAATCTCCATGATCTCATAGACGCCGATCCGCTCATGATAGCCGGTATTATTACAGCGTCCGCAGCCGCAAGGGCGGAACAGACGCAGGTTCTCCGTCGGCGGGACGCCCAGGCCGAGCTTTTCTTCCTCTGTCGCCTCGTACTCTTCCTTGCAGTAAGGGCACAGCCGTCGCAAAAGCCGCTGCGCCACCACGCCGGTAAGCGCGTCGGCGATCAGATAGCTCTCCACGCCCATGTCAAGCAGGCGGGTGATCGTATTCGCCGTGCTGTTCGTATGCAGCGTGCTCAGAACCAGATGCCCCGTAATCGATGCCTGGATCGCGACCGAGGCCGTCTCGTCGTCGCGAATCTCGCCGACCATGATAATATCCGGATCCTGGCGCAGGATCGAGCGCAGCGCCGAGGCAAAGGTCAGCCCCGCCTTCGGATTCACCTGTAGCTGATTGATCCCGTCCACATTTGCCTCCACGGGATCTTCGATCGTGAGCACATTCACCTCCGGGCGGTTAAGCGCTGTCAGTGCCGCATAGAGCGTCGTCGTCTTGCCGCTGCCGGTCGGGCCGGTCACGAGCACAATCCCATGCGGGCGGAACAGAATCCTGTCAAATTCCTGCCGTTCCTCCTCGCTGAGCCCCAGCTTCTCCAGGCTCCTGAGGATTCCTTTTTTCAGGGACAGACGCAGCACGCATTTCTCCCCGTATACTGTCGGCAGCACTGAAGCGCGGATATCATACTCGCGCCGGTCGACGGTCACGGTAATCCGGCCATCCTGCGGCTTTCTCTTCTCCGATATGTCCATGCCGCCGATGATCTTGATGCGGGCGACGATTGCGGGCAGAAGATCCGCGCTGTACACCATACGCTCGCAGAGCACGCCGTCAATGCGGAATCTCACCCTGACGCAGTTCGAGAGAGCCTCGATGTGGATATCAGAGGCCCTCTGTCTCGCCGCCTGTTCGATCATGGTATTCACCAGTACTACAATCGGTGAATTATTTACTTCATCATTTTCCTGATCTTCCTGTATTTCCTGAAAAAGCTCTCCGCGTTCCTCCGCGTACAGCTTCGCCATATCCTGCGCCTGCTCGGCGCCGAAATAGCGGTCTATCGTAGTCAGGATATCCTGCGGCGTAGCGACCACGGCCTCCACCCGATACCCGGTGATTGCGGAAATATCGTCCATCACCAGGAAATTCATCGGGTCGGCCATGGCCAGGCATATCGTCCGTTTTTTCTTTTCCGAAAATTCTACAGGCAGCACGACATATTTCTTCAGCAGGGCCGGATCCACCATCTGCAGAAGCTCCTCCGGTATCTCCCGGTCCGGCAGACTGATCAGCGGCAGATCCATCTTCTGAGAGATCGCTTCGGCCACCTGCATCTCCGTGGCGTAGCCGGACTCCAGGATGACGGAGCTTTCCGTCCTCCCCGATTCCTCACAGCGCTCGCTGATCTGAGCACACTGCTCTTCTGTCAGTACGCCGTTTCCCAGAAGGATACGGCTGATTCTCTCATCTGCCTTATATGCCATGTCTCTTTGCCTTTTCTGAAGGCACAGTGCCGCTTCACGCGGCACTGCGCCGGATTCTGTCAGTTAGTTTCCTGAATAGTAGCTCAGCAGCAGCTTGTACGCAGCCTCTTTTCCGTTCAGGACAGACTTGATGGCTGTCACGCGCTGCACCGTATATACGACCTTACGGGTACCTCCATACTGACCGGTACCGGTTATTGTGGCAGTGTGTACCCCGGCCAGCTGATACAGAATGCTTTCATCTGTGTCGTAAGTAATGATATAATCGCCGTCGCTCCAGGTTCCCTCATCTTCATCATATACGGAACGAGTCAGAACCTTCCACTCGCCGTTCACCTTGTACCTGACGTTGATACCCGGCACACCCTTCGTGACGCCATAGGCCCAACCGCCATTATCCTGAAGGATCACGGTCGCATTCTTGAGGCTGTACTGATAAAGATCGTATTCCTTTGTCAGCGTGCTGCCGGCATAGTTGCCCTTGCCCAGGATAGTGATCGATATGGTGAAACGTCCGCCATTATCATCCCAGTTCCAGTTCGACAGATTCAGCTTCTTGGCTGTAATGGTACCTGTGTCCCCCGTATAGTCGATACCGCTGACTCCGCTCGTCGTCTCCGTCGTCTGATAGGTCGTGTAGCTGAGGCTCGTCACGCTGTAGTAGTCCGTACCGGACTTCAGCGTCTTGCCGTTCGTATCCTTTATCGTCACGGACGGCATGTAGTTGTTGGACGCGCTCTTGCTGTACAGCTTGTCGGACACGGTCGCGGTCTCCGCAAGATCTCCCAGACTCGCAGCCTTTATGGTAAAGGTCCGCCATCCAAGATTTCCGGTAAATCCGCCCTTGCCCACGATGCGGTACTGCGCCGTTCCTGTCTTTGTATTGCTCTTGAAGGAAACGGTGTAATGCGTTCCCAGTACCAGCGTCTGATTTCCGTACACCAGTTTGATCTGATCGGTCAGCCCTGTCGTCACGCCGCCCTTTGTGTAGGTGGTTTCCAGCCCATTCAGCCCGTCAAAAGAGCTGATTGTCGTGCCGTTCACAACCGCAGACACCTTTGACATATCGATCGCCACGATCTTGAAGGTCTTCTTGATCGTGCCGCTGTACTGGCCTGCGCCCTTGATGGTGACGGTCGCGGTACCCTTGTTCTTATTACTCTTGTAAGAGGAGACCACGAAATCGGTGCCCTCTGTCAGTGGGTCGCCGCTGGCGTTGTACGCCGTGTAGTCGGTGCCATAGGTTAGCTCAATCGCGTTTCCGAAATCGTAATCCTTCGTCTTGTTCAGGATGGTGAACCAGGAGGACTTCAGCGCCGTCCCCGTGATCTTGATGGAAACCGTCTTGGTGCCGAAGTATATGGGAGTATGGTTACTTCCGTCTGCATTTTTGACTGTTTCCTCCACACCCTTGATGGTGATCTTCCAGGTTCCGACGGAGTCATACTCCACGCCCTCAATGGTGTAATCTTTTTCATATTCCAGAAGCTTCGAACCATAGTACACCTTCAGAGCTGTACCCTCACCGGTCTGCAGGTCCGCTAATATGATGCTGCCATACTTATAGCTGCTTTTCTTGTTTTTTACCGTTACCTTCGAGATCAGATAACCGGAGTAATGAGTTGCCGTCGTACTGCTCCCTGACANNTTCTGCACACCGGAGCGGGCCTTCGCGCTGACAGTGATCGTAGACACAAAGCCCTCTCTGTCTGCTTTCTTCGTCGGATAGGTCTCACTGTAACTGAAGTCAAAGAGCGAGGAGCTCATCGTCTTTCCGTTCAGCTTGATCGTCGGCTTGCCGTAGGAGCTGGCTGTGTACGAACGGTATACGTCGCTGACCGTCAGCCCGTAGTAGTCCTCATAGGTGGTGCCGCCTGTCTCATTAAGGTCCGAGTCAAAATAATACCTGACATATCCGCCGTCTGCATTTGTTTCGCCATTCGCGTCCCTGTATACGACGTCTCCGTTCCCATCTACCTCGGGATATGGCGTTACAGCGGTGGTGTCCAGATCGTCGTCACTCACAAGAATGTATGTTGTATTATTCCCTACATAATCCAGATTGATCGGGTTGATGATAAAGTACTGATAAATCGTCCCCTTAAAGTTGCTCTTACTCGTGAAAGTGATCTTCACTCTCGCATAGTTGCCGCCCGTGACGCTCTGCGTCATGCTGTCGATCGGTTCCTGCATCCTGGTCGCGTTCGTATTGTTCGACCAGGAGATCTTGTAATCCACGCCTTCTACCAGCGTATCCAGACCGTCATGTACTACCACGTGCGGCTTCTGCGCCGAACCTGTATAGACCAGAGGATCAATGTCCTCCACCCACAGGCCAAGCCTCGTGCCGGTTTCTTCCGTTGCGGTGTTGGTGAACGCCGCCAGCAGATTGGTGTACGCAGTCGCATAAAGCGGATAATACTGCTTAAACAGCGCCAGAATATCCTCGTCAAAGGAGTTGTACAGATCCTGCGCAGTGGTCAGATAACCGATGACCTTCTGCCTGTCAATGATAAGCAGTGCGGCCTTCGTTGAGTCCACTTCTCCGGTCTCCGCGTCCCAGTATGTTTCCTTCAGCGCGTCCAGAACGGCTATCAGCTGCTCGAACTTCGCCACATATTCTTTCGAGAAGATCGTCAGCGCCCCGCTCACATCCAGCGTGCCGACCATCTTCATATCCTGGCCGAGGATCGTTCTCGTCACCGACAGAGTCGTATTGAAATCTTCTCCATCATAGGTATAATCTCCATCCTCCTCGGTATTGCCCAGCGTTCTGTCGTACCATGCAGACACCCTGGCGGAGTCATCCATGATATTCTCCATCCGCGTGGTCAGATCGCGCGCGATCTTGAGAACCGTATAGTAGTAGCTCTCCAGCGTGACCGCTTCCGTCAGTACGTCCGCAAGTCCCAGACTCTCCACGATATCCGCAAAGCTCTTGTCGCCGATCTGCGTGAGCATTTCCTCTAGCTTGCCGATCGTGATCTGGTCGATCTCCTTTTTCAGGAGCGTCTGATCATAGCCGTCCGCGTAAAGTCTGATATAGTTTATGAGATTCTCCCGCTCCGGCGAGTCCGCATCCATCGTGTTCGCCAGAAGGACCGCGAGGATCTCCGCATACAGAGACGCATTCTCGCCATTCGAGAGGTCGACCTCCACATCCGCGTAGATATCACAGTTCAGTGAGAAACCGTCCTCCGTGCTGTAGCTCGGACTCGAGAAGATTACATTCACGTCATTCGGCGTGACGACCGTCGCCAGGTTGTCAAACATATATCCGAGATCATTGTTCGCCTTAGCGAACTTAACTGTCACCGTCTGAACCTTCGGCTCGTCGGATTCCTTCGCCGTAATATCGGCCGTTATGTAAGCGTCCTCCGTGCCTTCATCAGCGATATAGGCGCTGATCTGATATGCTTCGGTCGTCAGCGTGTAACGGACAATGTCTCCGCCCGTCTTGGCCGCCGTGGCGAGACTGCTGTAATCGCTCAGCCGCTGGATCAGGTCATTGATCACCGCATTCGTGCCTGCTTCCTCCACGCAGTCCAGCATGGACTTCATCAGTTCCTCCAGCGTGCTGCCGTCCGCGTAGGTTTTGACCAGATCTGTGATCGCAACGCTGTAGATGTCTGCATCCTCATCCAGTCCGCCGCCGCTGATCGTCAGCGATGCGCTCGAGTAGAACTCGAAGATCAGGTCGGTCGCGATCTCCATGGCGATCATCTGCAGGTTTTCTTCCGCGATATCTGCTATATCCGCGGACAGCTCGATCGTCAGGTCTCCACTCTCGTCCTTGGTGAGCGTGTAGTACTGATTTACCACATAATGGGTCGTCTCATTCCATTCATACGCTCCGCTGCAGTAGTCGCTGACATCATACGTATAGTAACCGGCCGCGATACGGACGTTCGATCCGCTGATCGTTCCTATCACGCCGCCGACGTCTTCATCGCTCATGATCGTATCCACGATCCGCAGCGCGGCGTTCGCCTCGATATCTCCCTCGATCGTATAACCGTTCAGGTTCAGGATCGTCTGCGTATTAAACACCAGATCATCGTCTACATCGCTCTGCAGCCATACCAGCGTCGTACCCTGTGCGTCTGCCAGCACAGTGCTCAGATTTGTCTTCGTCGCCAGCGTGACTTTGTTCGTCGCTCCGCTCGCGCCCATGTCCATCACGATGGCTGCATAGTTCGAGTTGTCCGCCGTCAGTGTAAGCGTGATCGGAACCTTGACAAAATAGGCTTCACCCGACAAAAGTTTATTCAGCAGATCCGTATAGACCGAATACTCACTGTTGCTGAACATGCTGCTGATCCGCGGTTCTGTATCGTAAACCAGATTAAAGCTCAGAGATTCAGTATCGCTCTTCATATTCTGCAGCGCTTCATCAAACGTCACCCCGTTGATACTCAGGTTACCTTTGCCGTTCACCAGATTGCGCACGCGCTTCAACAGTGGATCAATTACGTTCGCATACTGTGCCAGATCCAGGGTGCTTGATACGCCCAGAGCATCCAGCGTATTCTGGAGCGTATCCGCTGACAGACCCTCACTTGTCAGGACCTCTCTCAGAACGCCATCATCGGCGTTCAGGAGCGCCTGCGCCTGCTCAGCCAGCGTAGCCATTTCGTTATCTTCCTCGGCAAGCGCGGACAGATCGATCTGATCGGTCATGGCAAGTACCGCCAGATACAGCTTATAGAGCGTGCGATCGCTCGAGGTGGAGGTCATATCAAAGTCGACCGTCAGTCCGGGTTTATCCGGATCCGTCTGATTCGTCGCAAAAGTCACGCCGCGCTTCTCTAACGCGCTCACCAACCGGCGCATCTGCTTCATATATTCTTTCTGATTTTCCGTTTCGGGAGCAAGCGTCACATAAAAGCTTTTTGGATCGGAGTCATCTTTTTCAATCGAAAAGGTGGAGTCCACAAACGTTCCGCCCAGCTCAGAATCATAGGAGTTCTCACCGTCAGCAGAAACCACTATGCCTTTACCCTCAAACGACAGATTCGTCTTAATCGTTCCATCCTCGTTGATGGCAGCTATAATGTCATCAGAGTTGATGCTTTCCTCATTCAAAAACAGATTCGCCAGAACCTGAAGATCCAGCACTGTATTCTGTTCATAGAACGTCTTTCCGTCAATCTCGATATAGCTCAGATCTCTGACAACATCCGCAAAGGCCTCCGTCGCCGCCTCCATCAGATCTGAAACTGTCAGACTGCTGCTCGGAGAGAGACGGAGCACGATCGACTCCACCGCATCAGCACCCTGTTCGTCCTTGCCGGTCTGCATCAACAGGACGATACCATCCACGTCCGCAAGCGACGAATTCACATCCGCCACGAAGTCCGCATAGATATCTGTCTCTTCCTTATAAATACTGCGCTTGAGCGTCAGGCTGTAGTCGCCTGCAATGCCCTGCAGATCGCTGAGACTGATGGTCGCCTCGTCTCCGGATTCTTTTCCATTAATAAGAGCGGATATTTCGTCGCTTTCGTATGTATAATAGTAACCGTCTACGACAGCGCCATTACCGTCCTTCACTTCCGGCAGCGTGAAGGAGTATCCCGTGAAATTTATTCCGGTTGCAAACTCAATTTTTTCATCGCCTGCCCAAACAGTAAAGCTCTGAGGTGTGTAGGTCCTTGTGAACGTCAGCGTACCGCCCTGCGAAATCGATGTCTCCGAATCCAGGTCGTCAGACTTCAGTTCATAGTATATTGTACCGTCTTTCTGCAGATACGTATTTACACCGTTAAAGCTCTCTTCCAGCCCGCTCACAAGAGCGCCCAGGTCCACATCTGCCTCACTCAATGTTTGCGAAGTTACGCCCGTGTCAAAGGATATTACCGCTGTTGTCGCGTACACGGCGTACACGCTTCCATCTGCATTCTCTATTACCAGCTTCACCGTCACAGTTGCTTTGTCCGAAGCTGCCACCTTGTATTCCTGCGTGAGCGAGAGAGAGGGATCATCGATGATATCTATCGTCGTCATAGCCTGTACCGCAGCGATAAGGGAAGCGACTTCGCTCGATGTCGCACCATCCTTCAAATAATCCGAAATGGAATACCCTGAAAGATCTGCCAACGATTCCAGATTTATTATAAGCGTTTCTACGTTAGCTTCCGTAACTCCGAACTGACTTGCGTAAGACATCATTGTGTTCCAGCTACTTTTCTCCAGCTGGAGCACTCTCAGTGCACTTGCCAGCGTCTTCGCCTGTTCAGTGTATAACTCAAACTCCGCTGACTCATTCAACACAGTGTCACGGGATGAGGACAAGCAGTATGCCGCCACCGGCGAATTCGCTCCCGCAATTGGACTCAGCCAGGTATACAGCCGCAAATCGTTCCCGTTCATGCGATTCGTAATGACAGTTATTGCTTCCTTCGAATCCTCTGCCTCAAAAAGCGAATCCCCATAATCATTGAGGGCATCGAAGAGCTCGTTTATTTCCGTCCGGTTTTCGTACAGCCACTGCGCCGCACCATCACCCTCGAGTATAGTTGCCATACCCTTGACATTCTCCTGCAGATTAGAAAAGATGTCCGGATTGTTTGCAAGATAAGACACTGTGTAAGTGGCAGAGTAGGTCACTGTGAGTGAAGCAGTTCCTTCTGTGATACCACTCACCGTCCAGGTACTATCAGTCCCATTCACAGGGGCCAATGTCCCATCCGAAGCACTTTCAGGAGACCAGGTCCAGGTCTTCGTTCCGTCATTCGTCGTATAGCTGTACAGATACAGGATGCCATCCTTCCATTCAGCCTTACCCGCACTTACAAGCGCAGCCTGGTCGTAGGCCTGGATGATCACCTGATGATTCTCATCATTTCCTTCCAGCGCTTCACTTTTCAGAACCGCTTGCACGCCTTCCGATAATGACTCGCCATTCTCGCCTGCACCATATTCAGCAAACAGCGCGAGCTGGCCGTAGGTTCCAACGTTTGACAGTTCAGCAGGCGCATCCTCCGCATACTGTCCCACCTCGGCACTCGCCTCGACGGTTGAAGTCACGATCTCCTCCTCAACCCCGGCAGACTCTTCTTCGGTTTCCTGCTCGTCTGCCTCTTCTGAGACCTCATTGGTCTCCTCTTCCGAAGTGTCTGATGCTTCCTCTGCATCCATCTCCGTCCCGGCTGCACTTTCCTCTGCATCCGCCTCCGTTTCGTCAGCGCTTTCTCCGGCTTCCGCCTCCGCAACAGTACCGTCGCCGTCAGATGTCACGAGCTCTTCGTTTTCATCCGCCTCGGTCTCGATGCTCGCGCTATCCTCCGTCCCGGCTGCAAGACCGGTGATATCCACAGATGTGAATACCATGACCGCTGCCAGCAACGCAGCCAGTGTGCGCTTCATTCCATGTTTCATTCTTTCCTACCTCCTGTTATTTTGTAATGATGCTGTATCGAAATGTTCATATTGTTATCATTTCTGCCTTACTGAACTCTCTGTCGTTTTCCGCATAATATGCATCCAGAAAATCCTGATACATTTTTTCCCCTTCCGTTCTGGCAGCCACCGCTTCCTCAAAAGTCGTAAATGTGCCAAGATTATAGCGCTTTCCCCGGAACTCAATAGACGCGCGCCACTTTCCGTTCTTTCTGCGGTATACACCTCTGTGGCCGGATGTATTCGTAACATACTCACGCTGACAGGAGATCCTCTCTATGCATGTGCCGTCCACAAAATGAATGGCCGTCTCCATGTTTTTTTTCCGCTGTTCTGTCTGCAGGCAGCCGCAGCTTCTGACACTTCCTCTTTTCAGCGCGTCAGCCGAGCACAGCACTTCCTCTCCGCAGTCACAATGACATCTCCATATCGCCGAGTTGTTATATCGCTGCTCTGTCACTTCAACTGCGGTCAGCCTTCCGAAACGCATTCCGGTAAGATCAACGATTCGCTTTCTGCCGTTGCTCACTCTCAGACAACCACAGCTCTTTGTGTGACCGGTTTTTAAACGGTACTCCTGTATAACGCATTCTTTTCCGCAGTCACAGACACAACGCCAGTAACGCCGATAATTTTGAGACGGCGCCTCCTCAATCAAAGTAAGGCTTCCGAATCTCATGCCGGGTGCAGGAACCATATGCCCCGATTTACTATCCACGCTTTCTTTACCCACACACGCTCACCCTTTATCTTTTGTACAATGACCTTCCGGCAGACCATCGAATTTTAACTGTTCAGTAAACGCTTCAAACAGTAAAATAAACAGAATGTTCTTTTAGTATTTTACTAAGAGAG
>MSHD01000002.1:23714-31331 GCA_001941045.1 Lachnospiraceae bacterium Zagget2 | reverse complement strand
CTTCGTAGAAAATTGAAATCTGCTGTTGACAGATTCAAAAAAAAGTGATAGGTTTTTAGAAAGGGAAGCAGTTTTTTACCACTTGGCTATTTCATAGTTCTTGAGTGGGGTACTTGCTTCCTTTTTGATGTCTACAAGGTCATACAAATATAAATTCCCATTCAATGCACAATTTACCAGCAGACACGCGGAATATATATTATAAGTATCTGTTTTTCTTTCTCCCTCATAAATCGGCATCGCAAAACGGGTTCTGTAATAATACCATCCTTGTCCGGCATCAGAAGAATGCTTGTCCTTTCGATTATCATGAAAAGTTTTATCCGTGGCTATTTCAATCATCTCCGGAATCACCTGTGCTGCATTTGCTTTTGCCTTGGCGCTTGATCCCTTCAGGCGTTTTGTGTACTGTGATCCTTTATACTCATCCGGAAATTTATTTCCAATGTATACGACATCCTGCGTCTCGGCAATCGTGATGATTTCACCCAAATATCTCTTCAGATAGTCTTCCACTTCAGACCAGTCAATATTTTGTCTGTTCTTAAAAATAATATCCGGTATTACTACGATCTTATGACCATTTTCATCCAATACAATCTTCATATTCTTTTATTCACCTTCTTTCTGTCCATGACTTTAATTTTCATAGGTATCCGGAAATAAATGTGCCAGCTCGTCTGAAAAGTTGTAAGTGATTTTGATTCTGTGATCCTCGTAAACCCGAATCTCATGGATCATCTCCACTACCATATCCCGATCCAGCTTTTCCACATTCCGGAATGTGAGCAGCCGCCTCACCCACGGGCTTCCCAGTACATCTCCGGCAGCCCTCTTTTCTGACCGGCGTTCCAGATCTTCCATCTGCTTTGTAAGCATTTCTTCTTTTTTTACATAATCCTGTCTGTAAGTGACAAACTCGTCTTTGGAAATCAGCCCCTCCCGGTAATCCTCATAAACCGCTTTTTTGAGGTTTCTCAGCTTTTCCAGCTCTGCGGACAAACGATTCCGTTCACTTCCGGTTTGACGTTTTGCGAAAGCCTCCTGCGCCTGATTCTGCTCAAGCAGTTCCTGTAGATTCTCCACACTCTCCAGGATTGCGTTCAGGTCGTTTCGTATCACATCCTCAAGAACCGAATACGGAATTGCATGTGCGCTGCAATACTGTCTGCCGGAACGGACATAAGTTCCGCAGTAGTAGTTGATGTTCCCGGCGCCAGCCCCAGACGATCTGCTTTTCTTCACCAGCGCCCTGCCGCAGTCCCCGCATTTCAGGAATCCGGCAAACACAGACATATTAGAGTTCAGGTCAAGCTCGCGCGTCCGGCGTCCCAATAATTCCTGTGTCTTCTGCCAGGTGTCCAAGTCAATGATGGCCTCATGTGTATGCTCCACAATAATCCAGTCCTCTTTGACCACACTCTTCTGCCTGCCTTTCATCCGCTGACGTTTCCTGCCCTGCACCATATTTCCGGCATACATCTCATTTTTCAGGATGCGGTTCACCGTGGAATACGTCCAGTAAGAAGTGCTTTCCAGCTTCTGGCTGTTCCGATAATTTTCGCCATTCATCCGCTTGTACTCGGACGGACACACAATCCCGTCTTCATTCAGGATTCTGGCAATGCTGTTCTTTCCATATCCACCGATATACATCTCAAAGATACGGCGCACCACATACGCGGCGTACTCGTCGATGATCAGCCTGTTTTTGTCAGTGGGAGATTTCCGATAGCCGTAGGAGGCGAACGCTCCGATAAATTCTCCGGCCTTTTGTTTTGTGTGCATAGACGCAAGGACCTTTTTCGAGACGTCCCTTGCGTACTGCTCATTGAAAATATTTTTGATCGGCAGCAGGATATCATAAGCCTGCTTCATGCTGTCAATATTGTCCGTGATCGCGATAAACCGCACATCGTTATCCGGAAAATAGCGCTCCAGATACCTGCCTGTCTCAATATAATCCCTCCCGAAGCGGGATAAATCCTTGACAATGACACAGTTTACTTTTCCATCCTCGATGTCATCCATCATTCGCAGAAAAGAAGGTCTTTGAAAGCTAAGACCCGTAAAGCCGTCGTCCACATAGGTATCATAGACGACAAATTCGTCCTTGCCTTTCAGAAAATCCGCGATCAGCTTCCTCTGGTTTCCGATGCTGTCACTTTCTGCCTTATCACCATCCTCTCTGGACAGGCGAATATATTCGGCCACGTTGAAAAGGGCTTGCTTCTTCATGCTACTCACCTGCCGACCGCTGTCCCTGTGGCTATTGTACCGCAGGAAGCGACATTTTCCAATTCATTTTTACAGATTTCATCCGGTTTTTGCAGATGCGTCCGGATCAGACGGCGGAGCATTTCCTCCGACGTGCAGCGGGAGAGAAATTCCCTTTCGATCACATATGAAATTTTTTCAGATTTCTTTTCTCTCACCCTGTATCTCCTGTTTCACCATCTGTAAAACATATGAGACAGGGCTTATCCCATATACGTTCTTATTTATTCTCATTCCCAGTCAATACGGTTTCCGAAATCCGCATCCCCGAAAAGGATATTTCTACCGTCTTTCCTTTGAGGGCGGTAAAAGCTTCATGGTAAATTCATCGTGCTGGTACGTCAGGTATTATTCTGCGTCGCCGTAATTCGCGTTTTTAGGGCTGATATTTTTTGCGGCCTTTGCTATCCGGTGGAAGGCGACTTTTAAAAATGGGCGCAAAAAACCGCAGGACTTTTTAAATCACTGCGGCTCGCTGTGGGGAGAGATTCCATTTTTATGAAACTGTGATTATCTGCTGCGTCTCCGTTTCGTGTTATAGGCGGCTGTGCCAAACAAGCCGATACTGGATACAAGTAAGAGTACAAGCCACAATACCATCTGGCTGTTGTCTCCAGTCTCAGCTGACGTTATTGCAGTGGAATTATTTTCCGTGCTTGTCGTTTCACTATCCGTAGACGATTCGGTGTTTGTGCTTTCTGTATCATCTGATTTCCTGGAATCCACAATTCCTGTTTTGGAATAGGTCGCCGTATACGTCACATCCGCGGTTACATCAGATATAGCCGGCGTCCAGCCTGTGAACGTGTACGTGTACTGCGCATCCGCTGCCTTTGTCGGCGTCTCTCCGTCGTAGCTCGGCGTGGTTCCGTATGCTACATCCGTATCCGTCTCCAGAACCGTTCCACCCTCATTGATCCATGTTACGGTGTAAGTTGGTAGTGCTAATTCCAGATATCCGGCACTATTTACCCTGACTATGTAGTTCGAATTGTCAGAGAAGATGTCATTAACAGCACTGCTGTAATAATTCGTGATTGACTCAGTAGTGGTAATCTGAACCGCCGAACTTGAAGTCGGCGTCGTAGCGGTTGTCACACCGATTGATGCTCCGATTGTCAGTATATCGGCAAGGGTGATATACGTCCCGGAGGGCAGATAGACGTTGTCTGTGGTGTTCCCGGAAACGACAGGCAAACCGGACACATTCATTGAGCCTCCGACATACACGCCGCCGCCGTTGCCGCTGACTATATTGTCCGAAATCGTGCCGCCGCTCATAGTGAAAGTGCCGGAGACATACACACCGCCGCCGTTAGAGGTCGCCGTGTTGCCCGAAATCGCGCCGCCGCTCATAGCGAAAGTGGTGCAGACATACACGCCGCCGCCGTTAGAGGATACCGTGTTGCCCGAAATCGTGCCGCCCTCCATGGTGAATGTACCGGTATTTACATATACGCCTCCGCCGTATTCGGTAGTAGCCGTGTTACTTGAAATCGTGCCGTCTTCCATGATAAAGGTACCGTTTGAACCGACATACACGCCGCCGCCGTAGCGGCTGGCCGTATTGTACGAAATCGTACCGCCCTCCATGGTGAAAGTGCCGCTTGCATACACGCCGCCACTGTTAGAGGACGCCGTGTTATGCGAAATCTCACCGCCGCTCATGGTGAAGATGCCGCTTGCATACACGCCGCCGCCATCAGAGGTCGCCGTGTTGTACGAAATCTCACCACCGCTCATGAGAAATGTACCGCTGTTGTTTGCATACACGCCGCCGCCATTAGAGGTTGTCGTGTTGTACGAAATCTCACCGCCGCTCATGGTAAATGTACCGCTGTTGACATACACGCCACTGCCGCCGTTAGTGGCCGTATTGCCCGAAATCGTGCCGCCTTCCATGGTGAAGGTGCCGCTTGCAAACACGCCGCCGCCATAATCAGCATTCCCCCCCGTAACCCTTCCGTTTCCATTTGTGCTGCTATCAATAAGATTCAAAGTGCCATACACCGTTATCACGGAGCCACTGCCGTTCCCAGTCAGTGTTTTGCCGTTCAGATCGATGGTGACGGTTGTATTTGCTGATATGGTAATGTTTGTCGACAGTGTGATATCGTCATCCAGATAATATTCCCCTGCATTGAGTCTCCCACCTTGACTGGTCAGCTGCGTTCCCATAGCTGTGAGAGAAGGCGTAGAGCCTTGCAGGGATGTGCCCGTTTCCTCCGATTCACTGAGTGTTGCCAATGCCTCACAGGCTGCATCGTATCTGGCCATATCCAGACTGTCCACATCTCCGCCAGCCTGATATAATGCTTTTTTCGCCTCATCAATAGCATCAAGCTGAGCTTCCACATCAGACATGTTTTCTTCTGAAATATCCTCCACGTCAGGCAGTGCATCAATCATCGTCTGAACCAAAACGAAGGTAACTTCTTCCCCATTGTCGTTCTTTTCTTCCTCGTTTCCCGTCGACTCACTGACCACACAGTTGTCCTCATGTCCGGCCTCCAACGTGCAGCCCTCCGTCACGGTACAACTGTTTTCGACATTTTCCACCGCTTCCATTTCTGTTTCAGACGCGGGATCATTCTCATCTTCGTTGTCTTTCATCACATTGACCACACATTCCCCCTCATGTCCGGCATCCAATGTGCAGTTTTCTGTCACGGTGCAGATGCTTTCCGTCTCGCCCTCTGTCCCGGCTCCAATCAAATTCTCATCTTCCCCTGTCTCGCACAACCCATAAACGCACTGCCCATCACTGTATCCACAGGTTTCATCATGCACATGTCCGTCTGCCGCTAAAGCTGATGTAGCGATCATAGAAAAGGCAAGGGACATTGTTAATACCACTGATAAAATTCGTTTCTTCATATTACTTTCTCCACTCCCATCTGCATGAACAGACTTGATATATTTCCTTCACAGATTTTCCCACAGAAATAAGATTGAACAACTGGATGAATTACTGCAATCAGCCAATTCCCTCTATGAAGAAATTTTTGCTATCATGGAAGGACTGTCCATTGTACAAACCTTCCATGAAACATACCCTGATAGGGACTAACTATTTTTACTGTCAGGGACATTGCGAACTGTTTTACTGTTTCAAAAATGTCCTTGACAAAGGGTACACTTTACGTCAACCCCATTTCTTCAACTTTTCTGTAAACTTTCCCTTTGTTTTTCCAGATAGCGGAAGATACCGTCAACGGTTTCTTTCGCCACCTGCTTAAAGTCTATGGTTTTCACAAAGGCGATCGCTTCCTCGATCTTTTCATCCGGCACATAGTAAAGACGAAGCGTATTCTTAAGAAAAGCCTCTACTTTCATGTCCATGGAAACCCAGATACTGCACGGGGTAATCATAAACCCCCGCATGATCCCGCCCGTAGCGATCTCCAGCAGATAAAAGTCTCTCGATTCCAGCTGCGGTAGTTGTTCTTTGAAAATAGCTGCCACCTTTCCCGTGACCTTCTCCTGTATCAAAGCAGATGTCTTCGGAAGGGAGTATGCGTTGTAATACACATCTTTGAGGTTATCATTCAGCTCCACGATATAAAGCTGCAATACCGTTTCCGCAGCATACAAGAGAATTTTATCGTCTGTCCTGCCCGCAACCAGCTTTTCCGAAACGGAAAACTGCTGATCCAGAACAATGCCGACCAGCTCATACAGCACATCCTCCTTGGTTCTGAACTGTCCGGTAAACGCTCCTGCACTGATACCGAGCTTCGTGATGATATGATTGACCGTGGTGTTTGTGAAGCCTTTCTCCAGAAAGCTTTCCGCCGCTGCATTGATGATAATCTGTTTATGCAGCTCTCTTAGCTCCCGTGTAACCTTTGCCATTCTCCTCCCCTCTTCCAGCGCACTTAAACATGGCTAAATGCATCTTTCATGATTTATTTGGAATGTATTCTCATTCTTCCTATACAATATAGCAAAAATGTCTCTGACTTGCAATAGTTTCGAAAAAAAAATAAAAGCGCACTTCAAATACGCTTTTAATTCAGCAGTTTTTCAGGGACAGCGGTTGCCTTTCTTCTTATTCCCGCAACTGACTTCCGCCGTGCCCTGCGTCCACCACCACGACCGGATTCTCCGCGCGCACCTCCACCTGTGACTGCGATACGCGCTGCCATCCCTGCCCCGCCAGCGCGCAGGCGCAGAGAATCAGCACGACAGACATCAAAAGTTCCAGCTTCTTCTTATCCAAATAAAAACCTGCCGCATATACTCTTACCCTGAATATATGCGGCAGGCGAACAAATTATTGGTCTATGAAACTCCGCGGTTATTTCAGTTTCAGCCCATCTCTGAATGCCTCGCCAACTCGCTCCGTGACCTTGTAATATCCATGCGTGTACGGGTCAAAGGCGATTGCGGAAACCTTTGAAATATTCACCGTATCACCATCCATAACGGATTCATCCGCTGTCGTGTTGACGACCTTGCCTATAACTCCGCATCCATATTCCCCATCCTGGTATTCGATAAACTCGCACTCCATACACAGGGGAAATTCATTGATGATCGGGGCATCCACATGGGCCGACTTTTTTGCAGTCAGCCCGCTTTTCGCAAATTTGTCCGACGTATGATTGCCGGACACAACACCGAAATAATCTGCTTCCACCATATGCGCGGCATCCGCAATGCTGACGGTGAAGGCTTTCCTGGACTTGATATTTTTTACTGTCTTGTGTGTCTCTGTCAGGTTTAGAATCACCTGATCCCTGGATAGCATAGTTCCCCATGCAGCGTTCATTACATTGACGCTTCCATCTTCGTTGTAGGTTGCGATCATCAGCACCGGCATCGGGAAAATAGCTTCCGTAGTCTTTATATCTTTTCTCATTGCGACAGACCTCCTGTTTTTATTGCCTTTCGGCTGTACATATGCTATCATAGCATCTGTCCAAAAACAAGTACCAACATATTTGTAAGGTACTTACCTGGAGGCAAGTGTAATGAAGAATATAGAAACTGCGAATTTTGATGACACTGGATATAGCTATACTTTGTCCCTTATTTCCGGAAAATACAAACCGGTTATCCTTTATTGTCTGATGGAATACGAGCCTGTACGCTTTAACCAGATGCGGCGGTATCTGAAAAACGTGGCCGATAAGACACTGAGCCAAAATCTCAGGGAATTGGAGGCCGATGATTTAATCGTTCGCCACGAATACCCGCAAATTCCTCCAAAGGTAGAGTATTCCCTCACGGAAAGAGGGCATTCCCTGGTCAGCGTATTGGATAAATTGTGCGATTGGGGAAATGAAAACCGAAAAAGCGAAAAGTAGAGCCTCACATTCCGATATAATTCATACC
>MSHD01000002.1:0-23532 GCA_001941045.1 Lachnospiraceae bacterium Zagget2 | reverse complement strand
TTTCTGTGCCCTGTCAGGAACAGCTTTTTCCTCCATTACCTCAACATACCATACTGTTCATCCGTGACAGCCTCAAGCCACTCGTTCGACCCGTTTTCTCCCGGTACTTCTACCGCCAGGTGAGAGAACCAGCTGTCAGGTGCGGCACCGTGCCAATGCTTCACACCGACCGGGATGTTGATGCAGTCTCCAGGCTTCATCTCCACCGCGTCCTTACCCCACTCCTGATAATAGCCGCGTCCGGCCACACAGATCAGAATCTGGCCGCCGCCTTTGTCTGCGTGGTGAATGTGCCAGTTGTTGCGGCAGCCCGGCTCGAAGGTCACATTGAAAATGCCGACCTGACTGGAGGACACGGGTGCAAGGTAACTCTGTCCAACAAAATACTGTGCATAGGCATCATTCGGCTCGCCTATTGGGAATATCATTTCAGCAGCATGAGCCGCCTTTGCATCAATGGGAGCTGCTGCGCCATCTGTCCAGATCTCCTTTGCCATGTTGAACACAGCCCAGCCCTTTGGCCAGCCAACGTAAAATGCAGCGTGGGTGATAATTGCCGCGATTTCTTTTCTTGTCACACCGGCTTTCTTCGCGTTCTCCAGATGATACTTCAGAGAAGAATCCGTAATGCCGGAGGACATCAGTGCTACCACGGTAATGATACAGCGTGTCTTGTGGTCGATGTCCTGATTATTCCAGTCCTCGCCGAAAAGAATGTCATCATTAAAGTGAGCGAAATCCGGCGCGAACTCGCCAAGAGAATCACGTCCTGCTGTCTGTACAATTTTTTCCATCATCAATTTCCTCCAATCTTCAGATTTTCTGATTTCCGGTTGACCATACGTGGCTTTTTTTCGCAGCGGCGGCAGTGTTCTGCGCCATCACGCCGACCAATGCATGGGGAACATACGGCTCCTCCAGCCAGGCAAGTTCTTCGTCAGAAAGCTGTAAATCGACTGCCTTTGCTGCCCCTTCGATATGGTGCAGTTTGGTAGCGCCCACCACGGGAGATGTCACTTTCGTCAGCAGCCACGCGAGGGAAACCTCTGTCATGGATACCCCGTGGCGCTCTGCCAGTTCTGCCACACGTTCGATGATTACGGCATCCTGCGCTTCGGTAGCGTCATATTTGAACTTTGCGTAGCTGTCCTCCTGAAGGCGTTTGGAAGTTTCTCCCGGATGTCTGGATAAACGTCCGCTGGCTAATGCACTGTATGGTGTCATTGCGATATTATCTGCCTGGCAAAGCCCCGCCATTTCCCGTTCCTCTTCGCGGAAGATCAGGTTATAGTGCCCCTGGACGGAGACAAATTTTGCAAATCCGTTTGCTTCCGCCAGCGCATTTGCCTTCGCCAGCTGCCAGGCAAAGCAGTTGGAGATGCCGATATACCGGGTTTTCCCAGCCTTAACCGCCTGGTTCAGGCCATCCATGATGTCATACAGTGGTGTTTCGTAGTCCCACATATGATAAATATACAAATCCACATGATCCATGTCAAGATTTTCCAGGCTCTTGTCGATCATCCGCCGGATGTGTTGCTGGCCGGTGATCCCCGCCTTGATTTCGTCCTGCGTGCGAGGCAGAAATTTTGTTGCGACAACCACATCATCCCGCTTTGCGAAATCCCGCAGCGCACGGCCCACATACTGCTCGCTGGTGCCGCTCTGGTAGGCGATGGCCGTATCAAAGAAGTTGACGCCAAGCTCCAGCCCTCTTTTGATAATCTCACGGGAACGTTCCTCGTCAATCGTCCAGCTGTGCTGACCATTCGACGCATCCCCAAATCCCATGCATCCCATGCAGATGCGGGACACCCGTAAATCCGAATTTCCTAACTGAACATACTGCATTTCGTCCTCCTGTTCTTATCGAATTCCCGTTCTTCTACTATCGCCAAGTTTCTTTCCCACCTGGTAAGCCTCGTCCATTGCCTTTGTTCCAAGCACCTCGCCTTTTTTCCAGACCCCTTCGCCCCAGATCACAGGATTGACGTGGTTCCCAAGATAGTCAAAAATGTCCACCAGGTCTGTGGCTGTGCGTTTCAGTCCCGCCTTTCCATCATGCCCGGTGACGATCACATAGACCTCCTTGCCGCCGAGTCCCTGCCACTCCGGGAGCAGACGGTCGATGAAAATCTTCATCTGTCCGCTCATAGTCATGAAATAAGTGGGGGAGGCCAGAACCAGCACCTCGGCCTGTTTCACCTTATCAAGGATGGACGCCATGTCATCCTTCTGAACACATCTGCCGGTCTGGAAGCACGCATAGCACGCCTTGCAGGTATTTACCGTGTGTTCCCGCAAAGAAATCTTTTCCACCGTATGGCCGGACTCCCTTGCGCCGCGGGCAAATTCATCACAGAGCAGATCTAAATTTCCCTTCGCCCGCGGGCTTCCGTTTATCATAACTACGTTCATAATATTGCAAACTCCTTCCATTTTTATGATTCACGTTGCTTTTTATTTGCGGAACGGATGCTGTGGCGCAGATAATCCAGACGATCCAGCTGTGCTTCCCGGAAGTGGATTTCATCCAGTGCGCTTTTGCGCCGCCGATTCAGCATGGCCATCCGCTGCTCCTTCGTGGTTTCTCCTTCTAAGAGCAGTTGCATATAATTTTCCACCTCATGGTTCTCAAAGCCGACATCGTGCAGCGTCATGATCATGCTCAGACGCTCAATATCTTCATCATCATACTGCCACGCACCCATGACCTTCTTCACGGTACCGCAAAGTCCCCAGCTTTCATATTCATGGAGAATTTCAAGCGGAATGCCGTAGCGTTCACTTGCTTCATCAATCGTCATTTGGCTGCTCCCTCCTTTCCATCACTCCCACAAAAAAAATGCAGGCATCCTTTTGGGATACCTACATTTTACTCGGAGCCAGGCTTAATGTCTAATGCCTATATTACATGGTCAGGAATGCTCAAATTGTATTTTTACTTGCTGGATAAACTGAGACGTTGCGGCAGCCAGCATCTGGCTTTTCTTCCACACAAGAACAGCACCTGTTTCCAATTCGGGAGACAATGGAATGAAACAGAGGTCTTCATATATCGCTCCCAGGTCAAAACAAAGTGCAATGCCTACCTTGCTGCGAACCATAGCTGTAGCGTTGATGATCAGGTTATAGGTGGCGGTAATATTCAGATGTTCATAAATCTCTCCGAACCAGCTGCCGATCTCATTTTTGACCTGGTCACGTTGCGGAAGCAGCAAAGGGCTTTCTGTCAAATCTTCTGGCGTAACTACCTGTTTTGGGGCCAATGTCGAATCCTTGCGGGCGAGAATTCCCCATTTTTCTCTGTATGGCATACGAAGGAATTCATACCAGCCTACATCCACAGGCTCCATTAAAAGCCCGATATCCAGCAGGCCCTGTTCAATCCGCTCCTTGATGTCATCTGCTGTTGAACTGTGGATATGAAAACGTACCAGAGGGTACTCTGTTTGAAAAATGGCGATCTGATTCGCAAGGGCTGATATATTTCTGGTTTCTCCGCAGCCAATCGCAATCTCCCCGGTAAGCGTATCATCTTTATGAGAAAGCTCCTGAATCGTTTTATCCGACAGATCTACAAGCTCCTGCGCGCGGCGTTTCAGGAGCATACCGTCCTCAGTGAGTGTGACATTGTATTTCCCGCGATGAAACAGCTTAACGCCCAGTTCTTCTTCCAACTGTATCAGCTGGCGGGATAGTGTCGGCTGCGTAATGTGGAGAAGACTGGCGGCTTTTGTGATATTTTCTTCCCGCGCCACCATCAAAAAATATTTTAATACCCGTAATTCCATAGTCTGCGCCTCCGTTACAAACCTTATTATACAGTGCGAGCTATAGAAATTCAACATAACGAAAGTCGAGATATACTCTACTATTATTCGAACACAATAATCTTCTTGCCTTTATTATGCCCGTATTCAAAATCATGATGAGCCTGCTTTATCCCTTCCAGATCGAACGAATACTTTTTGTCGATTGTCAGGCTCAGTTTTCCCTCAGCGTAGAGCTTAACTGCATTTGCCAATTCTTCGATCGTCATAAAGCCCTGTGAATACTTAATTCCAATGTCACGCTCTGCTGCTAAGGTCGGGTTGGGAAGCCCATTTACGGATGTTACCATTCCGCCTCTTTTCACAACCTGGTAGCTGTTATCAAGGGCAGCATTATCTTTTTCATTTTGATCACCTCATAATTTATTTTAGTTCCTGACGGAATCTATAGCGTTACATTCGGGTTTGTGTATCTGCCTGTTTTTTCTGTTTTCTTACCATATTGGATTGCCTGCTTTGGACAACGATGAATGCACCCTAAACAACAGGCACAATCGTCTTTCACCCAGACGGGTTTTCCGTCCTGTAAACGGATCAAATTTTTAGGACAGACCGTCTCACACAGTCCGCAGCCAATGCAGTTGTCATTCACCCAGAAATTTTTCGTAGCTTTGCGCTGACCCGGAATAGCAGTTTTCTTAATCAGGAATCTCATTGGGGCAGGCATCTGCTGCGTTGTGATAGTCGTATGCTTACGGGATTCGATGTCCTCAATTACGGCATTTAAACATTCTTCAGCCTTTTCCAGCATCCGCATTTGCTCGTTTTTTTCCGCCACCGGGAACATGGGGATATAATTATCCGGCATCTCGACCTTAAATGCAGCGCTCAGTTCCATTCCCTTTTTGCTCAGTATGTTTCTAATGGTTTCTTCCGCGCTTCCAGAACTTCTGCCGCAGGTGAAAACCGCAAATATATAGCAGCCATCCGGTACATTCCTTATAACGAGAGTTTCCAGAAATTCCGCGACTGCGTATGCCATATTAAAATTATAGGTGGGGCATACAAAGCCAAGCAACGGACTTTCTTTCACATCCACCTCTGCAATCTGCTTTTTCATCATATCGTTGATGGAGCATAATTCGCTGTTCGTTTTAGAAGCGATTTTTTCCGCACAGTATTTGCTGTTACCTGTTCCTGAAAAGTACAATATCATGATTCAATCTCGCCTTTCTATAATAAAGTGATTTCTCACAATTCCTTGTGTTCCGCTCGCGTGTTACACAGTTATATGTCGGTTTCGCTTTACATTTCAAATTATACATGGTACAATGCTAATGCACAAGTACATTATTATTTGATAGGTACTATCATTTTTTGATAGTAAAGAGGTTCATCATGAAAGACTACAGTGAAGAAATAGAAAATTGCCCGCTTGCCAGTGTTCAAAAAATTGTTCATGGCAAATGGACAATGGTCATCATCTATTTTTTAAGTCAGGGAACATTGCGTTTCAGCGAATTAAAACGTAAGCTCCCCAATGTTACGGAGGCAAACCTGACAAAAGAGCTGAGAGCGCTTGAGGAATATGGCCTTGTTCACAGAGAAGTCTATAGGGAAGTCCCTCCACGAGTGGAGTATTCGCTGACTCCGATCGGAATAAAGTTCATTCCTGTTTTAGAGGCTCTTGAACAATGGGCGATTGAATATAATGCGCCTGTTGTTCCCGACGCTCCTGTTCCGTCCTTGTTGATTGCCACCAACCCGGCAACACTGTAATGCCATCTTTGACCTCCTTTCGGTGACGGCACATCATCACTTCCGATATGATTGGAACTTTTGCTTCCGCTGCCAGAAACAAAAATAGAGCGGCAACCCATCTGCCGGAACCGAAGTCCCAACAGCGGATTGCCGCTCTATATTCATTACGATATTCTATTTTTTGCAAGAAGATTTACTTCTCATATGTGTCTGAGAGATTTTTTAAGAACGCTGTTCTCTCGGCATCCTCATAACCGCGGAAAATGATTTCATCTATATCCTTGTGATTGAACAGGTATTGATGAACACCCTCCCCAAGATGTCCCTCCGGGTAAAGCTCACCTAAATAATCGTAGTTCTTTTTCTTGCGCCCCTTGCCATCGCTTTGCATGATACCTATAATCATCAATTTCTTCTCACCATTTTTCAGAAGAACCACAGAGCCGATTGGCAACAAATTCTGTATTTCCATCGTCATAATCCTCCTCCACATTATGAAACAGTGTCCCGATAAACCGGAAGTTACCACTTACGTATCCAACTGACAGAAATATAAGGTGTTGGTATCCGTATCATATAATCCTAATGTGAAATTAAATGAATTTCTATGCAAAATATCCGCTCCTGTTGCCTTTCCTTCTTCGGCTTGTCGATCGATCAGCAGATAATAGCCGTTCTGAATTTCCGGTACTAACGGATTCCCATCTTCATCCGTCAAATAAGGGCCCATTTTGCTCGTTTCATCCCCTATACCATACACCAGAATCTGCACGGTCTCATCAAGAGGAAAGACTTTCCATTCTGCCTTGCTTTGTATTTCTTCTAAAACAGTATCATCATCGAAATTGAGTACTATGCAGGAAGCACCGTCTCCATTTCCGCTGTGTGTATCGTAATTGGACGTTTCTCTGCCACTGGAGACATCAAGATCAAGCGCTTCCGAAACCGTATCCTGTGTGCTTTTTGTATCACAGCCAGTAAAAACAAGCGGTATCAGCAGAATCAAAAACACACTGACAACACGTGCATGAATTGCTTTTATAACATTCGGCTTGTATTCTTTCTTCATGTCAGCCCCCATTCGCTCTGTTTTTTCGACATCCAAACTCGCAAACGCTTCGCTTTTTGCTCGTATCCCTCGCTCCACTCGGTCAATTCCGATCTCAGCACCTATTCCTTCAAAAGAAAAAATCCCCAAACATCATTACTGAATTCGCCCGCTGCAAACTCATGCTCTTCCCCTTTGATATCAACAGTATAAACCGGGAAACCGTACTTCTTGATTGTAGCGAGGATCACATACTTCTACTTTCTGCCCCGTTCTATTCCATTGATAGTCAAATATATTGACACCAAACAAAATTGTGTTTCCGGCAAAACCTGTTTTTTGACATAGCCATTATACATCATCTGGCCTTCGCTGGATAGATGGCTTTCCGAGATTTTTTAGATATGCCTGGGGCTTTTGTTACCATTGCCGGAAACCAAAATAGAGCGACAACCCATCTGCCGGAACCGAAGTCCCAATAGCGGATTCTGGAAAAGGGCTCTGCAGACAGCGGCACCGGCCGATGGAGCGTCCTCAAAATACCTACGATGTCCTTTTATGAGTATTGTAGGCTACTTGGCCTCGATTTGCCCATTCTGCCAGAAAATCTTCGTCTGTCAGAGCTTAACCTCATGAGTCCGGCGCAGCTTGGCGACTTGATGAATCAATTTACTCCACTGCAAAACCATTTCAACCGCTATCTTATGATCGGTGGTTTTCCAGAGCTGGTGTTATCGGATGACGATGCCTATGCGCAAAGGATGTTGCGGGAAGATGTGGTTGACAAGGTCATCAAGCGGGATGTGCTGACGCTTTTTAATATCCGAAGCCCCTTGCTGATGGAAAAGTTGTTTCTCTACCTTTGCATGAACTCCACAGAAATTTTTAACGCGACTACTGCGGCGAAGGAACTGGAGAATACTTCTGTCACGACAATCGACAGCTACATCAGGGCACTGGAAATGTCCAACCTCATTTATCTGGCCAAGCCGATGAATGTAGGAAGCAAAGGCGCGCTGAAGGGAAAATCGATTGTTGATACTTTATTCGGTGAGGTAATTGTTTTTTGTGACTATATCCAACGGTGCTTATTAAGGTCGGCGGATACATTTGTGGTTTTTTGCCGGACACTTTTGCGGTTTGATATTTTACTGTATTTTTTCTCTTCTTCTGCGACTGAAATGTACCAGTGCCCTGAGCAGCGCAAAGCCGACTGCAGCAATTCCCGAAAAAAACAGGGTCGCAATACGAACAGCCTGAGAAGCTGTTGCTCCTGATTTAACATAAGAAGCTGCCAGAATTATGGTAAATACAGCTGCACAAACAATACTAACCAGCGCATCGCTAATCGGAGTATTTTTGAATTTTGAGCTTGTCTCCCAAACGCCATTATAAGTCAGCACAGCAATGTAAGCCACACCGCCGACAAGCAAAACCACAGTTTCTCCCAAGACAAGCATCAGCTCTCCCGTAGCCATCAACTGAATCACAATCAGTGCTGCACAGATTATAAACGTGAAACCAAATGCAAGATTGTCGGCCCTTGCTGACTTTTCTTTCTCAAGCTTGTTGTAATCGGCTACCTTAGCCAATGTTTCTTTCCATTCCTTATCCATAGTCCCGCCTTTCCTCTCTCCATCTAAAATTTCTTTTACTTCTACCTCATAGAACTCTGCTATCTGGATGAGAACAGCCAAATCCGGCATATTCGTTCCTGTTTCCCATCGTGAGACCGTTCTTCCCGACACGAGCAGAATTTCTGCAAGCTGTTCCTGTGTCAGTCCCTTTTCTTTACGAAGCATCTTCAGAAATTCGCCTGTCTTTTTCATATTCATTCCGTTCACCTCCTCGCTCACACACTACCATAAACGCTGGCAGTGCAACACGACACAAAGCGAGAAATGCCATATTTTCTTATTCTTCAATCCATTTTATCAGATACCTGTCCAAATTAAAGACCTGACCCTTGATTTTTTGCAGCAATCGGTTATAATATTATCAAATCACGATTTGGCAAATTTAAATTTGATAACCGGAGGCGAGCCCATGTTCATTGGCAGAGAAGCAGAACTCACTTTTTTGGAGACAAAATATACCGAGCCGAAAGGGCAGCTTATCGTCCTCTACGGCAGACGGCGCGTGGGGAAAACGGAAACATTAAAAGAATTCTGCAAGGGAAAACCTCACATCTTCTATTCCTGCACGCAGAGCACAGACAAAGTTCAGCTGAACAGATTTTCAAAGCAACTTTTAAAGGAAAATATTCCGGCCCGGCAGTATATCTCCGGCTTTGAGGACTGGGAGACCGCCTTCCACTCTTTTCTCGACCTTCCATATGGCGACAAAAAGAAGCTGATCGTAATCGACGAATTTCCCTATATGTGCAGGGGAAATTCCAGTATTCCGTCGATCCTTCAAAACCTCTGGGATGCAGAGTTCAAAAGCAGCAATGTGATGATTATCCTGTGCGGCAGCGCTATGAGCTTTATCGAACACGAGCTGCTTGCAGAGAAAAATCCGTTATATGGCAGAGCCACCGGTATTTATAAGATGAAAGAAATGGACTTTTACGATGCGATGCGCTTTTTCCCGAACTATTCTGCAAAGGACAAGGTGATCACCTATGCCGTTCTTGGGGGTATTCCACATTATCTTGACCAGTGGAACCCGGAGCTCTCCGTCGATGAAAATATCAGAAAAAATATTCTGACCAGGGGCTGTGCCCTGTACAGCGAGGTGGAATTTCTGCTCCATCAGGAGCTTCGGGAAACGCCGATTTACAATTCTGTGATTGAGGCGGTTGCGCTCGGCAGCACGCGTTTGAATGAGATCAGCCAGAAATCCCTGATCGAGAACAGCTCCAAGACAAGCGTATATCTGAAGAACCTCATCGAACTCGGTATCGTGGAAAAGGAGTTCTCGGTGGACGCCAGACTAAAGGAAAAAGCGAACTCCAGCAGAGGCTTTTACCGGCTGACCGATAATTTCTTCCGCTTCTGGTATACCTTCGGATTTGCCAATCTCTCTGAACTTGAGGATGGAGATGTGGACGGCGTCTATGAATATGCCGTGAAGCCGATGCTTCACGAATTTGCCTCCCTGGCCTTTGAGGATGTGTGCCGGGCTTTTGTCAGGGAACTGCAACGGGATCAGGCGCTGCCGTTCCGCTACTCCAGGATGGGGCGGTGGATGGGCAAAACAACGGTGCGAAACTCCTCCGCACCCAATGGCATTTCTATCTCTGAAACCGAAATTGATATTCTGGCCGTCAGTCGGGACACAAAAGAATATCTGGTTGGCGAGTGCAAATTCAAGAACCACCCCTTTGCCTTTTCAGAGTATCTTGATACCGCCGCCAAGCTCGCGCCGCTGAAGGAAAGCGCCAGTTTTACCTACGCCTTGTTTTCTGAAAGCGGATTTGATGAGAAACTAACTGCGGAGGCTAAGGAAAACGACCTGCTTCTGTTTCCGTTGGAAACCATTGTAAACTACAAAAATCCTTAGACGAAAACTGCATCGGCAAATCCACAACTCGAATCTGTCGCATACCGCCCCTAAATTTATGAAAATCGGTGATTGAGTTCTGTTTTATCCTAAATTCAGGAAGCGATCAACAATCATTGTCCAATTTTTCGGCTGCAATTCCCTTAATCTTTCCGCTGCCGACTCCCTCTCCAACTAAAAAACCTGCCGCACATACTCTTACCCGAGTATATGCGGCAGGCCGATGTCTTACATTTTCAATGCTTACCCAAGCGCCACCATACTGAACACCAGCGCGAACAGAGCGACGGACTCGCAGAGACCGACGACCATGATGTACTGCGAGAAGCCCTTACCGGTCTCACCCAGAGCGTCCGAACCGGCCGCGCCGGCTTTGCCCTGTGCAATCGCCGAGAAGCACATCGCCAGACCGGAGGCAACGCCGAGACCCAGAAGGAATCCCGGATCTGCGCTGGACGACTTCATCGTCTGCATCAGCAGGAAACCATAGATGGTCTGCGTCAGCGGAGCACCGGCGAAAACTGTCAGAATGAAGGGCGCCGCCTTATTGCTCATGTAGCAGCGTTTCCATGCACCGATCGCAGCCTGACCTGCCGTACCAATACCAATAGCCGAACCGATAGCAGCAATACCCATTACCAGAGCTGTTCCTAAACTTCCGAAATCCATAATATTTCTCCTTTACTTTTTTAATTTGGTTTATTCTTTAAACGGTTCATACTTGTGACCGCTCCAGTTGATACCAACGTGTGACGAGAATTCCAGCGTATTCAGACGAACGCCATGTACAATGACCGACAGGACATTCAGAATCATATTCAGTCCATGTCCGAATACCAGAATAAATATGGCAAACACGATGAATACGAGGTTCCCCAGGAAGCCTCCGGCCATCTGGTTGAAGGTCTCGGCAATCGCGGCGCCCGCAAGTCCCACCGCCCAGAGACGGATGTAGGATACAATATCGGAAAAGACATTCACAACGCCCAGCAGCATGGAAATGATATTCTTCACACTTTCCAGTACGGAAGCGCCGATGCTGCCGTCATAATTGGCGAAGATGAAGTAGATCACAAATCCGACTGCCACCAGTACGATGGAAATGGTTCCGATCGGTATGCCGTTAATCACTCTGCCAAGTCCGAATACCTCACCATTCACGACAAGGGTCAGCACCACGTAGAACATACCCCAGAGCTGCATCAGCGAACCAATGTCACTGAGCACCAGCAGCGAACGACGGTTGCGGATGATGCCGAGGATATGGGCGATGGACAGCTGGATCAGAGCCAGCAGGAAGCAGAATATCTGCAGATTCTGCGCGGTCGTGAGACCGGCCTCCCCGTTTGTCCAGAACGGGTACCAGGTATTCTCCTCATATACATTGGAAATCATCGGCAGGGACAGATTTTGCAGCCACTGCGGGATCTGCTCCACCCCCATGCCAAACCAGGTACAGGTCAATGTTCCCCATATCAATGTCGCCACGCCAAAGAGTATAATCAGCAGGGACATGCTGGAAGGAGCCTTGCCGGGCTCGCGCGTCTTCACCAGCATCAGAATGCCGACGATCGTAATGAGCAGCCCATATCCGCCGTCTCCGAAAATAATTCCGAAGAAGATGAGCATGAACGCGAGGAAATATCCGGAGATATCCTGTTCGAAATACCCCGGAACCGTGCCGAGGAAGTCGGTCAGCGGATAAATCAGGCTGACGAACTTGTTGTTGTGCAGCTTGGTCGGAACATTGTCCTCCATCGTCGGATCGTCGGAGACGATGCCCCACGCGTTCTCCTTCGCGGCGGCCTTCAGCTGATCCATATCCTCCTCAGGTACATAGCCGCTTAAGATCGCAACGGCAGGCGTATTTCCGGAAGCATCGGACAGCTCCGCCTCCTCCATTCCATGGAGATAAGCGTCGAACTCGATTTCCTTGTTGCCTGCGGCGAGCGCTTCCTTCATCATCGGCATGTAGTTCATATAGCCGCGCATCTCATCGTCCAGCTCCGCCATGCGTTTCTGGCCGTTCTCGATCCGCTGCTTCAGTTCCTGCGTAGACGCTGACGGAAGCTGAATTCTGCGCGCGCTCTCGGGAAGCGCCGGCTTCTCTTCCGCGCTTTCATCCTCGACAACCACCATATAAGTCTTTTTCTTATCATGGCTCACGCTCAGCGTCTTAATCTCCGCGTCTACGGAAGCATAGTCCGCCGATGCGATTTCATACATCGAAAGAACAATACCCTTCTGCGCAAGATACTCAAAGTCGGACGGCGTCACGTCGCCCCAGCCCTCATACTGCTCCAGCTCCGCCCGCGCGGAAATGCACGCGCTCTGGCAGTCCTTTTTCTCCGCATTCAGCGCCACGACCTTCCGGGCAGCGGAAAGCGTCTCCCGCTCATCCGCCTCCGTCTTTTCCAGCTTCTTCAGGGCTTTCTTATCCGCCACGTCGCTGATCGCCTGCATGGCCTGCTCCAGGGCAGATGTCTCATCCTTCAGGCGCGTCATCTTCTCGCCTGTAAAGCTCTGCGCGTCGATATGTACCAGGCCGAGCTTCCGGATCTTACGCATGGCTTCTTCCCGTTCGCTGTCGAGAACGAGAATGGATACTTTTTTCATTGGGAGGATCATCCTGCAGCCACCTCCCCTCCGGCAGCAATCGCCGCAGCCGCATTACGCTGGTCGATCTTCTTCTTGGAAATCTTCGAGCGCACGACCGCGTTGACCTGCTGGTCTCCGAGATACACCGAAATCTTCCGGATATTCTCCTTCGTCTCCGGGATTTTAACCTTTTCAAAAAGATTCACGCGCTGTGAAGTTGTCAGCAGCTCTTTCTGAAGCAGCCGAACCTGTTCGTCCAGCACCGAAGCCCGCAAATCCAGGGAAAGGGACTCCTCCATCTTGTCCGCCGCCAGATCGACCCACAGTGGCGTCTCATAAAAATCATAGTCACTGCGGGAAAAATCGGCGCCCTCATAGACGGGTATCGTCACACCGGCGATATTGCCGGTTCCCTTCCGGATATTGGAAACCGTGACCAGATCCGGCGTGAAGGCTTCCTCCTCGCCGAACACGGCTATCCACTTCTTAAACTCCTGTTCCAGGGCTTCTCTCTGCTTCCGGACGGCTATGGCCTCCGCCTGAATCGTGCGGATTTCGGCTTGCAGCTGCTGTTTTTTGAGCGTCAGAGTCGGCAGATAACGCTCGTACATCTTGAGCGCATCTTTTTGGGCCTTCTGCTCATTTTTTGTCAGCTTAATCTTTGCCATCTCACTTGCCTTCCTTTATTTTGCTGGCCAGAATTCTTCAATGAGCTCTGATTTAATACCGGTTTCATCCTTCTCAAAGCAGGCGGCAAGAATCTCCCAACCAAGGTCAAGCGCCTGTTCCAGCGTAATATTGATGGACAGATCCATCATCTTCGCCTCGAACATCTCCCCGTATTTCAGGAGCTTCTCATCCCATTTGGTCATCAGGAAGCCCATGCTCTTCTTCTCGAGTGTATTCTTATACTCCGAATACAGACGAATCATACCATCCATCAGCGCCCGGTGATCCTTACGGGTCTTGTTGTTTACGTTCTGCTTCAGGCGGGACAGGGAGCCAAAGGGCTCGATTCTTCCGCCCTTCAGGTAATACTGGCCCTCCGTGATGTAGCCTGTATTATCCGGTACGGGATGGGTGACGTCGTCGCCAGGCATGGTCGTCACCGCCAGGATGGTAACGGAACCGGATCCGGCGAAGTCAACCGCCTTCTCATAACGTGCGGCAAGCTGGGAGTAGAGATCGCCCGGATAACCACGGTTCGAAGGCACCTGTTCCTGCGTAATCGCGATTTCCTTCATGGAGTCCGCGTAGTTCGTCATATCGGTCAGCAGCACCAGCACGTCCTTGTCCTGCAGGGCAAACTGCTCGGCCACCGCAAGAGCCATATCCGGAATCTTAATACACTCAACGGTCGGGTCCGCCGCCGTATGGATAAACATGACGGTCTTGCTCAGCGCGCTTCCATTTCCAAGGCTCTCCTTGAAATACAGGAAATCATCATACTTGATACCCATGCCGCCGAGGACGATCACGTCCGCGTCCGCCTGCATGGCAATCCGCGCGAGCAACTGGTTGTACGGCTCACCGGAAATCGAGAAGATCGGGAGCTTCTGCGATACGACCAGCGTATTGAACAGGTCAATCATCGGGATGTTGGTACGCATCATACGGTTCGCAAGAATTCTCTTGGACGGGTTGACGGACGGGCCGCCGATGGGCTTTAAATTCTCCGCCAGGGACGGGCCGTTGTCCCTCGGCTCGCCGGATCCGTTGAAAATACGTCCGAGCAGATCATCCGTAAAGGATACCTGCATCTCATGACCGAGGAAACGCACCTCATCGCCTGTGGAAACGCCACGCCCGCCGGCAAATACCTGAAGGGACACAACGTCTCCGTCGATCTTATTGACCTCGGCAAGCGATTTACCAAAACGGGTGGTAATCTCAGCCAGCTCATTGTACTTGACACCATCGGCGCGCACGGTAATCACGCTGCCGGTGATAGATTCGATTCGGTTATATACTTTATTCATAGTCCTTCACCACCCTTACAACAGCTTTTCTGCTTCACTGCTCAAGACTCCGCCGCCGGATGTATACTGTGCGTCGATCTCCGCCTCAGCCGTGGCAAAGGCTTCACTCTTAAACTCCGTATAGTTCCAGTCGATGAACTTCTGGCGCAGCGAGTTAAAGTAGGCACGCGCCTCGTCCTTCTCTTTCAGATCGTAGTCAGACCCGAGAATGCGGACAAGCTTGGCGATCACATAGCGCTGCCTCTCTACCACACAGTTGGCGTCGACATCATCGAAGGAGTTCTGCTGGAAATAAACCGAATCGAGCAGCTCGGATTTCAGATAGGTGACAAAGTCCGTAAGACTCGTGCCTTCCTCACCGACAACCTTCATCATGGAGTTGATCTCGACACCACGGCTCATCACGTTACGGCAGTACTCGATCTGCTCCGGCGCGACAACGCTGCTATATTTCGACCAGGAAATCAGCGGGTCGATAGCCGGATATTTACGCGCATCGGAACGCTCTCTGGAAAGACCGTGGAAAGCGCCGACAACCTTCAGGGTCGCCTGCGTCACCGGCTCTTCAAAGTTACCGCCGGCAGGAGAGACGGTGCCGCCGATGGTGACAGAACCATGACTGCCGTCCGGCAGACGCACATATCCGGCGCGCTCATAGAACGCTGCGATATAGGACTCCAGATAAGCCGGGAAGGCTTCCTCTCCGGGGATTTCTTCCAGTCTTCCGGACATCTCACGAAGAGCCTGTGCCCAACGGGAAGTGGAGTCCGCCAGAAGCAGAACGTCAAGTCCCATCTGACGATAATATTCCGCCAGCGTCACCGACGTATAAACAGATGCTTCACGGCTGGCAACCGGCATGGAAGAAGTATTACAGATAATAATGGTACGCTCCATCAGGGAACGTCCGGTTCTCGGGTCTGTCAGCTCCGGGAACTCCGTCAGCGTTTCCACAACTTCACCGGCACGCTCACCGCAGGCTGCGATAATCACGATATCGACATCCGCATACTTGGACGTCGTGTGCTGAAGCACGGTCTTGCCCGCTCCGAAAGGTCCGGGGATACAGTAGGTACCGCCCTTGGCAACCGGGAAGAAGGAGTCGATCAGACGTACCTTTGTCTCCATCGTCTCCGTCGGCGCCAGACGCTCTGCGTAGCAGTTGACCGCACGCTTCACCGGCCAGCGGAAAGACATCGTCAGATTGATATCCTTGCCCTTGTCGTCCGTGATCACTGCGATCGTCTCATGAATGGTGTACGCGCCCGCTGCCGCTACCGACTTCACAGTGTAACTGCCCAGCAGATAAAACGGGACGAAAATCTTATGCGTGAACGGTCCTTCCGGCACAGTTCCTACGTACTCGCCCGCCTTCACGCGGTCGCCCGGCTTTGCGGTCGGGGTGAAATCCCATTTCTTTTCGCCGTTCAGCGAGTCAACATAAATGCCCCTCTCCAGGAACCATCCTGCCTGCTCAGCAAGGAGCGGCAGCGGGTTCTGCAATCCGTCATACACCTGTCCGAGAAGTCCCGGTCCCAGTTCAGCGGAGAGCAGATCTCCCGTAAATTCTACCTTGTCACCGCAGGCAATGCCCTTGGTCATCTCATAAACCTGTACCTGGGCGACATTGCCGCGAATACGAATGACCTCGCTTTTCAGGCGAGAGCCTTCGACCTCTACATAGCAGACCTCATTCATGGAAACGGCGCCGTCGAATTCAACCGACACCATATTTCCATTGATGCCTACAACTTTTCCTCTTGTTTCCGTCATCTTAATTCTCCTGACTGTTTCCATTCAGAATGGAATGATAAATATTTTGATATGATTGGTGTCCTCGTTCCTCGTCAAACAGCCGCATCCTTGTGAGGAGCTTTAATCGTATGGCGTAGCAATATACCGCATCCTCACAGAACATGTCCATCGGACGAAGTCTGTCCAACGTCTCCATTCGGCAGCTCTGGAGATACTCCTCAGCCGCAAGCGGATCTCCTAAATCTACTGCCGTATTGGCTGCCTGAAGCGCCGGTGCTGAAATGACCTCGCCGTCCACGGAAAAAGACTTTCCCTTATGGGAAGCGCGGGTAGCCGCGAGCGCCAGCCGAAGCTCTCTCTCCTCGCGATTCCACGCATCCACAAGCTCCGAGCCTGTCGGCCGGGCCTCCCGCGGCGGAATCAGGGAAATTCCATCCAATATTTCCAGCTCTTTTTCACTCAGGAAACTGGAACAGGCGTCGCGAAATTCCTTCTCCGTGATGGGAAGCGGGCTTTTTCCGTCTTCATACGGCTCCAGCCCCGGCAGCTGAGCAATCAGATAGTACTGGCTCATGCCTTCGAGGCCTCTTTCATAAGCGCTGCGACCCGCGGATTCAGATACTTGGAAAGCAGATCTGCTACCGCCTCCGCAGAGTAATCATAGTATGCGGAACCGCCTTTTGCGGCGATGCGGAATCCGCTGTCGATACTGTCGTCTGCCTTAAGGGTAACGCCTGCGCTCAGACGCTCCTTCAGCGCTGCCTTGAGATTCCCTTCGATCGCGGAGAGGTCCTCGCTGCTCAGCAATACCTCAATGGCGTCGGTATCGGGATTCTTGGCCCACTCTTCGACCACCTTGGGAATCAGGGTCAGGAGTGTTTCCTTCGAGTAACTTTCTGCAACCGCCTCTCCGATTACCGCGTCCAGCTCCTTCGTCACACTGTCGCGGAAAGAGATCAGCTGGTTGCGCCCTGCCTGACGGATCGCATCTTCGCTCGCCCTGACCAGACGATCATTCTCATCGCGGGCCTCAGCCAGAAGCCTGGTTTCCTCCGCTTTTGCATCTGCAATGATCTTCTCAGCCGAAGCATTGGCATCTGCGATGATGGCTGCGGCTTCCTCCTCGCCGGCGCCAACTCCGTCGCTCTTGATCTTGTCGATCAATTCCTGTAATGCAATTTCCATACAACCTTTCTCCTATCTTTTTGCTGTATAATTTAAGACGATGATCTGACTCACGTCATAATTAACATTTTCAGCCCTTATTGATACTTATTTCACAATTATACTCGCTTTCCTCCGAATGTTCAAGATGTTTTTATATAAATTGTGGTATAGAAACAGACAATCTTCGTCTGTATTTCACAAAATATGTTTTCTGTTTTACAGGAAAATTCAGAAAAACCTGTCGCATATGCGACAGGCTCTGATAATCATCTTTCACAATGTCAGTTCAGATACTTCAGTATCACATCCCAGATCGTCGAGCGCTCGAGCCCGAGCCGCCACTCAGCGACACCGGCCAGCTCATACTCTTTGATGAGTTTCATCTTCTCCTCGATGGATTCTTCCTCCTCCATCCACATCTGGTAAATAGCATTCTCATACTCGAATTCCACATAGTACTGGTGCGTGACCTCATCCCAGATCGCCGTGACTTCGTTATTTATGAGCTTCTGGTCAGCGGCATCCATGCCGAGCGCCTCGCTCGTCACATTTCCGTCCTCGTCGGTCTTCCAGAAGCGTGTGTAGAACGGGATCGCGTTGATCACTTTTTCGGCCGGAACCTCCTCCAGCGTATCCTGAATGCCCTGCTCCACAAAGTCATAAGACGCGACCGAACCTGCCTCTTCCGAACCGGAATAATGCTCGTCATATCCCATAATGATCACATAATCCGCAAACACGCCCTGCTCCGCACGGTCATAGTGATCGGTGTACTCCGTCGGCACATAGTTGTCCACGGAGAGAACAATACCGTTGATCCGACACATGATCGACAGCTCCCGGATAAACTGGATGTAAGCTCTGCCACACTCATCCGTAATGCTCTCAAAATCTACGTTAATGCCATCCAGGCCATACTGGATCGCCGCTGCGATCAGTTGATTGACCAGACGCTGGCGGCTCGATGTCTTCGATAATGTCTCATAAGTACTGACGCCTTCAGTAAAATTGTCCACCAGCGCCCAGACCTCGAGACCCTGCTGATGCGCATAGGTCACGTAGCTCTGGCTCGCCAGCGAGGAAATGTTGCCGTCGGTATCGGCAATCGAGAACCAGGTCGGCGAGACGGTCGTCAGGCCCTTCGCATCCGCAATACGGGTCAGAATCTGGTCGTTGGCGTCCGTATTGGTCACCTGATGCCAGGCCAGATTGATCGTATAATCTTTGGAAATGCTCGTATACTCCGGCTCCTCAAACTCCGGCTCCTCGATCGTCTCCTGCGTCGTAGTGGAAATATTCTTGTCGCGGATATAGCCGATGTAGCCATCCTTCGTCAACACGCGGGTCCACTCTTCGATCTCCTCCGCTTCCTCGAGGACATACACCATCGTCGCTTTCTCCACCGTCGTCAATATCGGGCTCTTAATGCCTGCCTGATAACGCACCACGGCATTCTTCTGCGCCGTTACGACATCGCGGCTTCCAAATTCCGTGATAATATGCACGCGGTTCGGCTCTTCCCAGTATTCATAAGTGAAGTTTGTATATTTCTGAACAAAGTCGATCGCCACATAAGCGTTACTCCCGTCCACGCGCAGGATCACATAATCCTCACTCTCACTCGCCTTCGCGACTGTATAGCTGGACTCGCCCGCATCCACGCTGACCAGTTCCGTCGGCAGCGCATACAAATACAGGTTTTCCGTGGAATCCCAGTAAAAACGGGTATTCAGATAATCGTACACCGTCTCCACGTCAAGGTACACCGTACCGTCGATATAGCGGGCTTTTTCCTCCAGAATCTCATTATTCAGAATAATAGCCATATCGTCCGTATCGCTCAGATCAAAATAAGCATTCAGGTCGGCCTGCTCCTTCGACGGAGAATACTTTTCATACAACATCCTTCCGGCAAGAATGCCTGCGATCAGCACGATCAAAAACAGAGCAATGAGTACCGGTATCACTTTCGGATTCAGTCTCCTCCGTCTCTTGCGGGGCCGCCGTTTTCCCGACCTTCTCTTCTCCCTCTGATCTTCTCTCATCATGAAAACCCTCCTGCATGAGCCTCATCTTTCGCACAGCTTCAGTATAGCACACGGCAGGCTGCATCTGCAACCTGCCGGAAAAAATCACCTGTATCTTTGCCGTACAATCTCGTAAGCCAGCACGCCGGCTGCGACCGAGGCGTTAAGCGAATCAATGTCGCCCTTCATCGGAACAGAGGCGACCAAATCGCATTTTTCCCGCACCAGGCGGCTGACGCCCTCGCCCTCGCTTCCGATCACAAGCCCGATCGGTCCCTTCAGATCGAGATCATACATGGTCGTCCCATCCATATCCGCACAGACAAACCAGAGCCCTCTCTTTTTCAGTTCATCGATCGTCGCCCCCAGGTTCGTCACCTTCGCAACCGGTGTGTAGTTAAGAGCTCCCGCAGATGCTCTCGCCACCGTCGCGGTCAGACCGACCGCACGTCGCTTCGGGATGATAACTCCGTGCGCCCCGGCCAGATTCGCTGTACGGATGATCGCGCCGAGGTTGTGCGGATCCTCAATATTATCAAGCAAAATGAGGAAAGGCGCTTCTCCTTTTTCCTCCGCAGCTTTCAGAATATCCTCTACCTCTGCGTACGCGTAGGCTGCTGCGGACGCGATCACACCCTGATGCTTCCCCGTCTCAGACATCTGGTCAAGTCGTTCCTTCGCGACAAAACTGACAATTGTATCCTGCTTCCGCGCCTCCCGCAGGATCGTATTCACCGGGCCGTCCTGACAGCCCTTCAGCACATACAGCTTATCGATGGTCTTTCCGCTGCGAAAAGCCTCCAGAACCGCATTGCGCCCCTCTATGGTCATCTCTTCATATCTCACGGCGTTCCTCCCGTCCGTTCCATGCCAAGCTTTATGAGATCGATCATCCGGGTCATCTGATTCGTCAGATAGAGATAGCCCATCAACGCCTCGAAACCCGTCGCGCGCCGGTAGTCATGCATGCTTGCGTTCTTCGCCATTGACGCCGGATGCGCGTTGCGTCCTCTCCGGAAATACTGCAGTTCCTCCTCGGACAGCTCATCCATCAGCGCGTCCGCCAGCGCTGACTGCGCGGAAGCCTTCACATAAGCGCTTGCCTCCTTATGAAGCGAATTCGCACTGCGGTTACCCCGCTCCACCAGGATCGTCCGGATAATCAGATCGTAGATCGCATCCCCGATATAGGCCAGCGTAGCCGGTGAGTAGGTGCGAAGATCAACCTCCGGCAACCCAAAGCTCTCCCGCAGATATCTTATGCTCTCTTCCATTTCACGCCCTCTCGGGTATCCTCCAGAACAATGCCTTTCTCAAGAAGCTCCGCGCGGATCTCATCCGCACGCGCAAAATTCTTTGCTTTTCTGGCAGCCGTGCGCTCCGCAATCAGGTTTTCAACATCCTCATCGAGCAGTTCCTCTTTCCTCTCCGTGATAATACCAAGAATATCACAGAGCTTCTGAAGCTCTGCAAGCAGCGAGCTCGCGAACAGGCTGCCGGAGTCTTCCGATACATTTGTATTCGCATATTTTACGAGATCAAAAACCGCCGCGATCGCGTCCGCGGTATTGAAATCGTCATCCATCGCGGTCTCGAACTGCGCGACGAATTTTCCGGCTTCTACAAGCTTCCCGCTCTCCTCTTCATTCAGGGTCCCGCGCACGGCGTGCTCCGCGCTGAAACGAAGTTTATCCGCAGCCGTCAGAATCCGTTCGAGCGCGTTTTTCGAGGATTCCATCAGCTCCGCGCTGAAATTCAGCGGGCTGCGGTAGTGTGCGCTCAGCATGAAGAAACGAAGCACCTGAAGATCATATTTTTCTGAAATCTCACGCACCGTAAAGAAATTCCCGAGCGATTTTGACATCTTGTGGTTATCAATATTCAGGAAAGCATTGTGCATCCAGTAGCGCGCAAACTCCTTCCCGCTGCAGGCTTCGCTCTGCGCAATCTCGTTCTCATGATGCGGGAAGATCAGATCCTCGCCGCCGCCATGAATATCGATCTGTTCGCCCAGGTATTTCTTCGACATGACCGAGCACTCGATATGCCAGCCCGGACGCCCATCACTCCAGGGAGATGTCCAGTATGGCTCGCCCTCCTTCTTCGGCTTCCAGAGCACAAAATCCAGCGGATCTTCCTTCTCATCCTCTCCCGAGACGAGAAGCGCGCGGTTGCCGCCCTGCAGCTCGTCCAGATTTTTATGAGACAGCTTTCCATAGTCAGCGAAACGGCGTGTGCGGTAGTAAACCGTCCCGTTCACCTCGTAGGCGTAGCCCTTCTCCACCAGTGTGGAGATCATGTCAAGCATGCCGTCGATCTCCTGTGTCGCAAGCGGATGCGTCGTAGCAGGGCGAATATTCATGCCCTCCATATCCTTTTTGCATTCCGCGATGTAACGCTGCGAAATCTCCTCCGCGGGAACACCCTCCTCAATCGCCTTTTTGATAATCTTATCATCCACATCGGTGAAATTGGACACGAAGTTCACCTCGTAGCCGCGGTACTCAAAATAGCGCCGCACCGTGTCGAAGAAAATCATCGGCCTCGCGTTCCCGATATGAATCAGATTGTACACGGTCGGGCCGCACACATACATGCGTACCTTTCCTTCCTCCAGTGGGATAAATTCCTCTTTTCTCTTTGACAGGGTGTTATAAATACGAATCATCTCATAACCTCTTTCTTCATCTCATCAATTTCCTCACGCAGTTTCCGGTTCTCCTCACGCAGCTCGTTGATCGCGTCCATGACCGGATCCGGCAGATTGGTGTGATCCAGGAAATCTCTCGGTATCCGGGTATTTTCCCTCTTCACAATGCGTCCCGGCACGCCCACAACCGTACAATTGGCGGGCACCGGTCCCAGTACAACGCTCCCCGCTCCGATCTTGGTATTCTCCCCAATCGTACAGGAGCCGAGCACCTTCGCCCCCGAGCCAACCATCACATTGTCCTCCAGCGTCGGATGACGTTTGCCATGCTCCTTGCCGGTACCGCCCAGGGTCACACCCTGATAGAGCGTTACATTCTCGCCCAGGATCGCCGTCTCACCGATGACCACGCCGGATCCATGATCGATAAACAGCCCCTTTCCGATCGTCGCACCCGGATGGATTTCGATGCCGGTCTTTCTGACCGTCCGCTGCGAAATCCAGCGGGCAAGAAAATAGTGACCTTTGCAGTACAGCTTATGCGCTACCCGGTATCGCAAGATCGCCTTGAAACTCGGATAGAGAAATACCTCCAGATTTGATTTGATGGCAGGATCGCGCTCACGAATCACCGCGATCTCTTCCCTTACAAAACTGACCAGTCTCATAAGTGTCCTTTCCTTATAAGAAAGAGGAAACCTTCGTCTCCGTACAGAGACGAAGGTAGCGCTCTCTCTTTCATTCTCAATCTTTTATAGGATATGAAATAACTCTGTTTTTGTCAAGTGCCGGAAGCACAATTCGACTGACAAAAAGAAAAAGGAACCACATTTCTGTGATTCCTTTCAGAGGCGACAACCGGAATCGAACCGGTGATAGAGGTGTTGCAGACCTTTGCCTTACCGCTTGGCTATGTCGCCTTAATCTCTGCGCTTCGCGTATCAGCTCTGCGCTTCACTTGCCAGCTCTGCGCTTCGCTTGTCAGCTCTGCGCTTCGCGCAAAGTTTCGCACTAAATTCGCTCTGCGCCTGCGGCTTGAGCTCATTAAGTGCTTAACTCCCCGAGCAGGGCTCGAACCTGCAACAACTCGGTTAACAGCCGAGTGCTCTACCATTGAGCTATCGAGGATTATATATAAAGGCATACAGCCGTCCATCCCTGAACCGCTGTATCTCTGTGCCTTCAAAACTGCATACAGTCTACTTCTCTCTCTCCGATTTAACCTCTTTAACCTCAACCTTCCTGGTTAAGCCCTCGACCTATTAGTGAC
>MSHD01000001.1:175-2802 GCA_001941045.1 Lachnospiraceae bacterium Zagget2 | reverse complement strand
TGCGCCATGCGGCGGAACTTTCAGGGGTTTCGAACGAAAAGCTTTCATCAAGCATTCAGCGGATGAACAAGGCGGCAGCGGATGGAAATAAAGCATTTGATGCGATGGGCGTCAGTGTCCGCAACGCTGATGGCTCTCTCAAAAGCTCAGACCAACTACTCAAGGATGTTGCTGGAAAATTCGCAACGTATAAAGATGGTGTAGAGAAATCCGCACTAGCTCAAGAAATATTCGGTCGCACCGGTGCCGACCTTATTCCTTTACTGAATGCAGGAGCAGATGGTATCGCCGAAATGCAGGAAGAGGCTGAGAAATTCGGCCTCGTTCTAGGGGATGATGCTCGGACTGCAGTTGAAGGTTTTAACGACAACCTAACCCGCCTCAAGGCGATTCAGACCGGCATAACCACGCAGATAGCCAGAGACATGTTGCCCATGTTCGAAAGCTTGACGGATAGGCTGGTCGATGCAGCGAAAAACACCCAGATCATGGACAAAGTGACCCGAGGTGCAGCTGTTGCTTTGAAAACGTTGATATCCGCCGGGATCTTGGTCGGGGCGGTATTCAAAACAGTAGGAGAAGCAGTAGGGGCGGTCGCCGCAGCCGTTGTGCAGGCATCAAAAGGGGAGTTTTCTGAAGCCTGGGCCACGATCAAATTGGGCGTCAGTGACGTACGCGACAACATCGCCGGCACCGCAAAATTGCTTGATGATGTTTGGGAAGACAGTGCTGAGCGGGCGAAGAAAATAGCGAATGATCCTGAAGGCGGAATCACAGCCCCACTAGTTAGTGGGGCGGAAAAGGCAGAAAAATCAGTCGCTAGGATCTCGAAAGCGGCAAAGGATGCGATTAAAGCCCAGGAAGCAATGGTGCGAGAGGGAGAACGAATCGCGGCAGCGATGCGTACTCCTTTTGAAGTCCTTACTGACGAATATCAAAAGCTCAATCAACTTCGAGAAGTGGGAGCGATCAACCCGGAGACATACGAACGCGCAGTCATTGCCGCTCAAAATGCTTTTCAGCAAACGGTTGATTCTCAAAAAAGTGCCCTTGAACAAGCAAGGGAGGCTCTTTATTCCAGGCTTCGTTCTGAAGAAGAAGAAATCATCCTTTCCTACGAGAAGCGCAAGGAGGCCATCCTCGAAGCAACAGAAATTACCGAGACAGAACGTCAAGAACTATTAGCAAAGCTTCGTCAGAAATTCGATGAAGATATTGAAGCTTCCCAGGCTAATTCGCTCAAAAACCAGTTCAGTGCTTATTCATCATTTTTCGACGGTTTAGCTGGTTTGGCTGAAGCCTGGAAAGGTGAATCATCCACCTTATACCGGGTAATGTTTGGTATTTCAAAGGGGTTCGCTTTAGCTGAAGCAATGCTTAACCTACAGGTTGCCATCACTAAGGCCGGAAGTTCTCTGCCTTACCCGGCAAATTTAGCTGCTATGGCATCTGTCGCATCGGCACTTGGTGGTGTCGTTTCCACCATTAGCGGAATTTCTTATGGAGGGGGCCGTGCTGACGGAGGGCCTGTCGATTCCCGCCATGCTTATATGGTTGGAGAGCACGGACCGGAAGTGATTGTCCCCGCGACTTCCGGCGTAGTTTTACCTAACGACTTTCTTCAGGGCGGACATCAACAGCCCCCACAGGTCAACGTCAAGAGTGTAGCAGTATTGGACCCAATGCTAATACCTGAAGCCATGAACTCTTCAGCGGGTGAAAGAGTCATTCTCAATGTGATTCAACGAAACGAAGATACTATCCGGCAGCTCCTAGGTGTGCTGTCTTGAAGCATAAAATGAGGAAAGAAAATGATTGATAAGGCATTAGAAAGCATAGCGCAACAGGTCATGACGATCTGTGTCTGTTCTGATGATTGGGAACTACAATCGTGTTCAATCAGTCTTCATGATGATGAACCTTGGAAACTATTTGTCCTGATTGATCTCACCAGCGGCCATACTCTTTACGCTACATGTGAAGATGACCAACCTTTTACACTTGGGAGAAGAGAAGAATTAGAATTTATGTTCGGCTTGGAAGTCTCGCTATTAAGAAACATCCACCAGTACATGAAAAATAATCCAATTTGGGAAAGAAGCAAATTTTTATCTTGAATATTGTCACGTATTTCGTTAAGCCTGGGGGGAGCAGGAAACCCGCAGAGATGCGGGTTTTGTCGTTTACAGAGTTTATTTTTGCTGCTCGATAATGAGCCAGGGTCCCTCGGTCCCCGGGTAGTACATGACAGCAACTACTCTGTACCCGTAATTATAGATCCCGGTAATTGAAACTTCCCCAGGAATCCCGTTGCAGTCCCAATAGAAACCTGATGGCGAGCATCTCCCTCCTTTAATTTGAGCGTGGGCAGGTGCGGTTATAACAAAAGCTAAAGACAGCGCGAGAAGTAGCTTTTTCATGGTGATCCCCTGTGGTTGATTTGTTTTTATTGTGGATCAGAGATGAAGCATGGCGTGTATCAAAGTTTAGATAACGATGAGGCAATGAACCATGCCTAGACTTAAAACTCTGAAGCCACGCTTAACAGAAGTACCTCTGCATAAGAAAGAACTCAGCAACATAAAGCGCATTACAGGAAGAAGACTTCAAGAAAGACGGTGGAAAGC
>MSHD01000001.1:0-124 GCA_001941045.1 Lachnospiraceae bacterium Zagget2 | reverse complement strand
ACCCATACGGATTTCACCTCGATCATATTGAGGCGTTGGAGAACGGTGGAGAGGATCAAGAGTCAAATCTACAGGTGCTTTGCATAAAATGTCACGAGAATAAAACAAAGTTAGATAATATAAA